>NZ_KK211279.1:0-56727 GCF_000621445.1 Alkalihalobacillus bogoriensis ATCC BAA-922
AAAATGGGAACAACAAAAAGAATACGTAAGACAACAGCTTTCAGAAGAGAAAACGGGTGAAATCTACGGTAGGCGTAAAACCGATGTGGAACCAGTTTTCGGATTTTTGAAGGCTAATTTGCATTTCACTCGTCTGTCAGTGAGAGGCAAAGAGAAGGTGAAAAATGAATTAGGGTTTGCCTTCCTGGCGGTGAACTTGAGAAAGTACATTGCCAGGAGCGGCTAATATGATAATAATCCATCTAACGCTCCAACTAAAAAGGTTCCGAACATCATCTTTGGATGTTCGGAACCTTTTTCAATTATTTCTGGCTAGTTATGTCCCAGCCTCTAGATTTCTTATTGTTACTGATTCACTTCTTGTAGGAGCCAATTTGGAATCGGCTGACTAAAGTCAAATTCATCTTTCGGGTCACGGCGACTTTCAGGCATCACGTCACCCTCTACCTTTACAAGAAATTGATTCACATACCGATTGCTATTATCAGATACTTCGACTTGCCCTATCCAAGTTCCTGGCATCGAAAAAATAACTTCTGCCTCGTATAACCCATCTTCAACATGGTGCATTGGTTTTGTTAAATGGTGAACCATCTCAGGCATATCAAAAGTTAGAGACACTTTTGCATTTGTAAGCGCCTCGTCCCATTGATCATGAAGAAAGATTTGAATCGACGTCGCTTCTCCCGTCTGATATCGCGCTTGTTCTACGACTGTCATCTTCCAATTTGTTTGTAATGTTTCTTTCATGATTAATGTATAGCTTACCCATGTCGTTACTAGAATGAAAGCAATGGCTAAGAAAAACGATGTTTTTGGATGTTTAAAAATTATTTTTTCTACATTCACATCTTTCTCCTCCCTTTCCTCCTCACCATCCTTGCCATAGATATCAATCCATAAACATACACATCCATATTTTGACGCAAACTATTCTAAGAGGAGGGAAACCATGCCTGAATTACCTGAAATGGAAACATACAAAAAATTACTTACTCGTTTTATCACATCATCGCCAATCACAAAAATCGAGATTAATCGTGAAAAGTCAGTGAATGTCCCGCCTACACAATTTCAGCAAATCGTATTGGGGAACTCTGTCACATCGATTGAGCGTAGAGCTAAATATTTATTGTTCCACCTCCAATCTGGACATGTTATGTTATTACACCTCATGCTTGGAGGTTGGATGTTCGTTAGTCAAAACGGTGAAAGTCCGAATCGAACAAAGCAAATCATTCTTACATTTGAGAATTCAACTTCGTTATATTTTATTGGATTGCGCTTAGGATATTTGCATCTTATAACGATAAGGGAATGTGAAGAGATTATAAGTAAGCTAGGGCCTGAACCGTTGCATCCTGCTTTTACTCAAGCAGACTTTGAATCACAACTCGAAAAAAAACGGAGTATTGCGAAAACGCTACTCGTGAATCAACAATTTTTATCTGGCATTGGAAACTTTTATTCCGATGAAATATTATTTGATGCTAAGCTTCTCCCATCTAGAACTGTCAACACGTTAACGAAGTCCGAAAAGCTCACATTATTTCAAAGTATTAAAACCGTTTTGCAAAAAGCGGTTCAATCTGGTGGATATATGGATCACCCGCTTTATGAAAACGATACATTAACAGGCTCGTTTGTAAAACAAGCTACTGTGTATGACCGCGAAGGTGAACCGTGTCGCCGTTGCTCCATACCTATTGTTCGCACAGAATTATCCTCGAAAAAATGCTTTTATTGCCCAACTTGTCAAAAATAAAAAAACGGGAGCGTTTCCGAAGATTTCATTGCTATGCTTAAACATCCCATATCTCATTTTTGCGGTCAGAGCAGCCGTTATTTGTGTACATGATAAAGGTTTCCGTTTTTTAGCGGCCACAGGAGCGCTTATTCACGCAAAAACAACGCTATTCCTAGCGATATATTATGATTAACTGCTCCTGTGTCCACCAACGTTCCAAAACGCTAGCCATGTTCACAGATAACGGTTTTCTTGGCCGCTTACTTACCATAAACAACTAAAAAAGCTGTCGAGTATATCTCGACAGCTAACACCATGTATTTTATTTATCTAATTCATACTGAATTCGATAAATATCATTTCTTCGGTCACGTAATTGATTGACAGTTCCTGATTTCCGGTGGCGACGCAATATTTCAAGGTCAACGTCTGCCACAACAACCGTATCAATATTCGGGTTACATTCTCCTGCAATGCCATCCCGTGGGAAAGAAAAGTCAGACGGTGTAAAAATCCCAGACTGGGCATATTGAATATCCATATTTTCAACATCTGGCAAGTTTCCAACAGTTCCCGAAATCACCGTATACACTTGGTTTTCAATGGCACGTGCTTGTGCACAGTACCTAACACGTAAATAGCCTTGTCTTTCATCTGTACAGAACGGCGTAAAAATAATATTGGCTCCCTTTTCCGTTGCAATCCTTGCTAACTCAGGAAACTCCACATCATAACATATTTGAATGGAAATCTTGCCACAATCCGTATCAAACACTTTCACTTCATCACCTTGGCTAATCCCCCAATATTTCCGTTCATTTGGTGTAATATGAAGTTTATACTGTTTTTCAATTGTTCCATCTCGACGAAATAGGTAGGCAATGTTGTAAATCTTATTATTTTCCTCAACAAAATGTGATCCACCAATAATATTAATATTGTACTTAACGGCTAAGTCCGTAAACACTTGAATATATTGTTCTGTAAATTCCGTTAAGCGGCGAATAGCCCGACTCGGACTTTTTTCCGGTAAAAACGAAAGTAATTGTGTTGTGAAAATTTCAGGAAATACCGCAAAATCTGAACCATAACTCGCAGCGACATCTGTGTAATATTCACATTGAACGGCAAAATCTTCAAATGAATTGATTTTTTTCATCATATATTGAATCGAAGTAATTCGAACCGGAAAAGAAGTTTTGAATTGACGGCGAGAGGTCGCTTGGTAATCAATATTGTTCCATTCCATTAATGTCGCATATTTCATCGAAGCTTGGTCATCTTCTAAATAATTTTTGTTAATTCGCTTTAATGTAAATCCATTCAGAATTTGAAAAGTTAGGACCGGGTCGTATATATTATGAATGCTCACTTGTTCCACATATTCCCTTGGAGTATATTCTGTTGCATATTTATAATAATTCGGTATGCGTCCACCGATTATGATACTTTTCAAATTTAATCTTCTCGCTAAATCTTTTCTTGCTTCATATAAACGTCGACCAATCTTCATTCTTCGATAGTCCGGATGCACCATAACTTCTATCCCGTATAAATTAAAGCCCTCAGGGTCATGATTCGTGATATAACCATCATCTGTAATGTCATCGTATGTGTGCTGGTCATCATATTCATCAAAGTTAACAATAAGACTAGAACAAGAACCGATAATCTTTCCATCATATTCAACACAAAGCTGTCCTTCTGGAAACATCGATAAATGACTTTCTAAATGCTCCACTTTCCATGGTTCCATATTTGGAAAACATATTTTTTGCAGGTCAATAATCGCCTGGAAGTCTGTCGGTAAAATATTTCGTATCTCTATTTTCTTTTCAAATTTAGAAACGTCTATTTTATTTGTCATCGTACCTTTTTCTCTCCTATCTTTTTTATCTCTCCCTATCATCATACTTGTTTTTTAGGACACGCAAAACGATATACTCTTATCTTTTTATTCCCTCATCTGAAATAAAAAAACCTATTAGAAATGAAGAGGAGAACGAACTCTTTTTTCTAATAGGTTTTTTTTTAAGCAACTACGGATTCCACAACAGAAATATGAATTTCAATATCCCCAATTGGACTTTGATGAGGAATCGAAATAAAGGTTTGTTTTGAACGAAATTGTGATTCTCCATCATTAACAATAGGAGGAGTAACATCAATGATACATTCTTCTTTAGATAATTCAGTCGCGGTTGTACCGGCCACCCAATTTCCAAATTCTTGAACAGCACTCCAACCCATTTCATCTAAAGTTGTAATTTCCATGCCACCCATCATAATTCCGACTAATTTTTGAGCTGTATCTTTTGAAAATGAACAAATAATTTGTCCACTTAATTGCCCCTTTACTCCTAATAATACTGAAACTTGATTTGATGATACAGACCCAATGTTCACTGTCGGTTTTTGTTGTTGTACTTCAACACCAAAATGTGATTGCAAAATTGTTTTTGTTGCTCTACATATGGCATTTATATGGTTTGCATTCATAGAAAAATCACCTCTGTAAGTATTTTGTTTTTTCTAAATATTACATCTCTTTTAACGATCTAATTCTATACTACCACAAATTCTTTATTTTTTATGTTTTTTTACGAAAAAACAACAACTAAAGAACTAGGTAATACTTGTATTATCTGTTGATATAAAACTTTGAATTAGAAATCTTAACCTATAATGACTAGTTCCAGTTGCGTTTTCCTTATTCACTTTTTATCTAGGTCTTTAGTATATACCTTTTTTCAAATTTCGACAATGTTCTTCTTTTGTTTATAAATATGGAATTTTTCACATAAAGACCCATATCCATAATTGAAGATTGTTCATCAAGGTTTGTAAGGTTTTGTAACAGTAAATTTTTTATAGATTTTGTAAAGATGAAGGTGATTATTTGCTGATGTAGAAACTAAAAATTAAAGAACTATATTTCTGAAAGGGAGTGATGATAATATTATCCACAACACTCATTAGTGAATTTGATTTGTTTTTATTCCACCAAGGAAACTTGTTTGAAAGCTACAATATGCTAGGCTCACACCCTTTTTCTCTAGATGGGAAACAAGGAGTACGCTTTTCTATTTGGGCTCCGCATGCCAAAAAAATATTTGTTGTCGGAGATTTTAATAATTGGAATGGTAAGCGTTATCCAATGCATATGATAAATGAGTCTGGGGTATGGGCTTGCTTTATTCCCGATTTACCGCATGGAAGCTTGTATAAATATGAAATTCATACCGTGTCTGGCTCTATCCTTCTAAAGTCTGACCCTTTTGCTTTTTATTCAGAACTTAGACCAAACACAGCTTCAAAAGTATACGATATTAACAGCTATGTTTGGCATGATGACTGCTGGCAAAAGCAAAAACAAAAGCAGCAGCATTTCCAAAAGCCAGTTCTTATTTATGAAGTGCATCTAGGTTCATGGAAAATTCATGCCCACGAAACATTTTTAAGCTATCGCGAACTTGCACAACAGCTTGTCCCCTACGTCGTAGAAATGGGATACACTCACATTGAATTGTTACCAATTACTGAACATCCTTATGATCGTTCTTGGGGTTATCAAGCAACAGGATATTTTTCTGTCACAAGTCGTTTTGGTACCCCAGAAGACTTCATGTTTTTTATCGATACATGCCATCAGCACAATATCGGTGTTTTTCTCGATTGGGTCCCAAGTCATTTTTGTAAAGACGACCATGGGCTTAGAATGTTTGATGGCCAACCATTATACGAATATGATGATCCAAGAAAAGCTGAAAAACATGAATGGGGAACCTTAACCTTTGACTTTGGGAAGCCAGAAGTTGTTAGTTTTCTTATTTCAAATGCTCTATTTTGGCTTGAGAAATATCATATTGATGGGCTTCGGGTAGATGCTGTTTCTAGTATGCTTTACTTAAATTACGGTCATTCCTCAAAAGAAAAAGTTGTTAACGAATATGGAGGCGAAGAAAATTTAGAAGCCATAGAGTTTATTAAGAAATTGAATAAAACCATTTTTGCCTCATTTCCCTCAACCTTTATGATGGCAGAAGAAGCAACAGCATGGCCACTAGTTACCTCTCCTACTTATGTTGGTGGTCTTGGATTTAATTATAAATGGAATATGGGTTGGATGAACGACATGCTTCGTTACATGGAGTTAGACCCAATTTATCGCAAATGGAATCATCACTTAATCACGTTCTCCTTTTTTTACACCTTTTCAGAAAATTTCATCTTGCCTTTATCTCATGATGAAGTTGTTCATGGGAAAAAATCGTTACTAAATAAAATGCCCGGTGATTATTGGCAAAAGTTTGCTAACCTTCGTTTATTTTTTTCTTATCTCATTGCACACCCTGGAAAAAAACTAATTTTTATGGGGGGCGAATTCGGCCAATTTGACGAGTGGAAAGACATGACTGAATTGGATTGGCAACTGCTTGACTACCCTTCTCATAAACAAATGCATTGTTATACAAAAGCATTACATCACTTTTATCTAGCAGAACCTTCTCTTTGGGAGCTTGATCATAATCCTAATGGTTTTGAATGGGTTGATCCTCACAATCATGAACAAAGCATTATTGCTTTTATACGAAAGGCAAACGACCAAAACGACTTTTTGCTCTTTGTTTGTAATTTCACTCCAATTGTTCGTTATGACTACCACATAGGCGTCCCAGTCGAAGGAACGTATAGCGAAGTCTTTAATAGTGATGACGAAAAGTTTGGTGGTTCCAACCAATTACATCATACAGATTTACACAGTGAACCTACCGCATGGCACAACCAGCCATACCGAATAACGATTAAAGTTCCACCTTTATCAACCGTTGTGTTTAAGTTAAAAGCTTTAGACATAAATAACTAAAATGAGGGGAGATAAAAACATGAAAAAAAAATGTGTAGGAATGCTACTTGCTGGTGGAGAAGGAAAACGCCTTGGATTACTCACGAAAAAAATTGCTAAACCGGCTGTTCCCTTTGGAGGAAAATACCGAATTATTGATTTCACCCTAAGCAATTGCACAAACTCAGGAATTGATACGGTTGGGGTATTAACCCAATATGAACCGTTAGCATTAAATGCCCACCTTGGGATTGGTTCACCGTGGGATTTAGACCGTCGAGATGGCGGAGTCTCTATTTTGCCTCCATTCATGGCAAAAAAAGGAGCGTCTTGGTATCAAGGAACTGCTGATGCAATTTACCAAAATATAAGTTTTATCGAACAATATAATCCTGACTTTGTGCTTGTCATTTCTGGTGACCACATTTATAAAATGAATTATTCTGCCATGATTGATTTTCATACGAAACATAATGCTGAGGCTACCATTTCTGTTATCCAAGTACCTTGGGAAGAAGCGAGTCGTTTTGGCATTATGAACACCGGACAACATCATCGAATTACAGAGTTTGAGGAAAAACCTGAAAACCCGAAAAATAATATGGCTTCGATGGGAATTTACATTTTTAATTGGAGCATTCTTAAATCGTACTTACTTGAAGATGCAAAAAATATTAATTCTAGCCATGACTTTGGTAAAGATATTATTCCTGCTATGCTCAATGACAAACGTAATCTGGTTGCCTTTCCGTTTAATGGATATTGGAAAGACGTTGGAACTGTCCGTAGTTATTGGGAAGCAAATATGGACTTGTTAAAAGACTCTCCTTCCTTGCAATTAAATGATGTTCATTGGAGAATCTTTTCTGTTAATCCAAATCAGCCACCACAGTTCATCTCACCTACTGCAAAAGTAAGTTGTTCGTTAATCAATGAAGGCTGCATTATCCACGGTACTGTAGCAAATTCCATTCTTTTTTATGGTGTTGAAATAAAAGAACAAACAACAATAAAACATTCGGTTATTATGTCAAATGTATCCATCGGAAAAAATGTTGTTATTGAAAGAGCCATCATTAATGAAGGAACTGTCATTCCTAACAATGTCTGCATTAAACCAACCGACCCTAATGACATTATTGTGTTAGACAAAGATTCCATTATTGCAGATTATGCAATTGCTAACTAATAACAAAAAGGAGGAACACGAAATGGAAACAATGCTAGGTGTTATTAATTTAGATTCTGAGCATGACTTTTTAAATGAGCTAACTTATTTTCGTTGTGGTGCGGCTACTCCTTTTGGTGGAAGATATCGATTAATTGATTTTGTTCTTTCGAATATGACAAATGCAAATATCCGAGATGTCGCTGTCTTTACTAGAAAGAAATATCGTTCTTTAATGGACCATCTCGGAACAGGCTCATCTTGGGACCTTGATAGAAAACATGGGGGCTTGTTTATCCTTCCCCCTGATTGGAACGATCCAACCGATATATCGAAAGGTGATTTTCAACATTTTCATAACAATCGAGATTTCTTTTCTCGCTCTTCCTCTCAATATGTATTAATTTCTGGAAGTCAACATATTTGTAACATCAATTATAACGAAGCATTAGACGCTCATCTTTCATCTGGGGCAGATATCACTGTCCTTTATAAATCAATTGATATACTTGAAGACGAACATCAGCATTGCTTTAAACTTCACATGAACCCATTAGGAAGAGTTATGGAAATTACAAAAGATCATTATAACCATAATGTCTTTTTAGGAATGTTTATCCTCAAGAAAAGCCTCCTCCTCGAACTTGTGGACCATTGTATTGCTCGAGGAATGAGTAATTTCTTTGAAGATGGAATTATTCAACACTTGTCTTCTCTCATAGTATATGGAAATCCATATCATGGTCATCTTGCTGTCATTAATTCAATTGAAAGCTATTATAAACACTCGATGTCTTTGCTAAATCCAGACGTGTATCAAAGTTTATTTTTCCAAGACCAACTTGTTTTCACAAAAGTAAAAGATGAGCCACCAGCAAAATATTTAACGGGGTCAAAAGTAAAAAATTCACTTGTAGCCAATGGTTGTATCATTGAAGGCGAAGTGGAAAATTGTGTATTATTTCGCGGTGTTCACATAAAAAAAGGGGCTAGCATCAAAAACTCTATCATTATGCAACGTTGTGAAATTGAAGAAAACGTAAGGTTAGACCGAGTTATTATTGATAAAGACGTTCATTTATTGCCTGAACGCACGTTAATCGGGGCCCCTAAACAACCTTACGTTGTCGCGAAACGAAAAGTGATTTAATCTTTTTTGGAAATAAGGAGCTGTGAAACTATGAATATTGTATTTGTTGCTTCTGAATGTTCCCCTTTTTGTAAAACAGGAGGGTTAGCCGATGTTATTGGCTCCCTTCCATCTGCTTTAAGAAGACAAGGGGCCAACATTCATGTCATATTACCAAAATACAGCGTAATCGACAATGCCTTTAAACAAAAGATGCATCACTTGACGTCATTCACAGTCCATGTTAGTTGGCGCAAGCAATATTGTGGCATTGAAACGCTGACCAAAGAAGGGATTACTTATTATTTTATCGATAATGAATATTACTTTAAACGCGAATTTTTATACGGCTACGACGACGATGCAGAACGGTTCACCTTTTTTTGCCATGCAGTATTAGAAGCTCTTCCTTTACTTGGTATCAAACCACATATTCTTCATTGTCATGACTGGCAAACAGCTCTTATTCCCGCTTATGTAAGGACGACCTATCAAGAGCATCCAGTTTATAAACATACAAAAACAGTATTTACGATCCATAATTTAAAATACCAAGGCATATTCTCACCTACTATTTTTCAAGATATTCTCCATTTTCCACCTGAACATTACTATAGCTTGGAATTTAATCATGCGATTAACTTTATGAAAGGAGCGATTGTCCACGCACATCTTGTTACAACAGTTAGTGAAACGTACGCAGCAGAAATTCAAACAGAATATTACGGAGAAGGCTTACATCAACTTCTAACTGAACGTAATACTTCCTTAGTTGGCATTGTAAACGGGATTGATACAGATGAATACAATCCAGAAACAGACCGCCACATCCACTATCACTATTTGCATTCCCAACAAGGAAAAGAAAAAAACAAAGCAGTTTTGCAAGAACAAGTCGGTTTGGCAGTCCGTAAAGATATTCCTGTTATATCGGTTGTTACTCGACTAGTCGAACAAAAAGGGCTTCCTCTTATTCAACATGTGTTTGCCGAGATGATGTCATTGGACATCCAATTTATTGTTTTAGGAACCGGGGATACAGAATTTGAACAGTTCTTTCTTGAAGCTCAATCCCGTTACAATGACAAAGTTTCGGTTCACCTAACGTTTAATGAAACTTTCGCAAGACAAATTTATGCTGGGTCAGATTTCTTTCTAATGCCGTCTCGTTTTGAACCATGTGGAATCGGTCAACTCCTTGCTCTTCGGTATGAAACTGTTCCAATTGTACGAGAAACAGGAGGGTTAGTTGACACCGTTATCCATTTTGACACGAACACTCGGACTGGTTATGGCTTTACATTTAGAAACTATAACGCCCACGATATGTTATATACAATTCAACACGCCGTTTCACTCTATCATGATAAAGAACAATGGCAACAACTTCTTTCTAATATTTATGACACTAACTTTAGTTGGGATGAATCTGCAAAACGCTATCAAATGTTATATCAAAGTATCCTATAGTACATTGTTTTTCTCTTAATAAATGGCTCGGAAAAAACGAGGCTCTGGGGCATTCTTTCTCGAACCGTCAAATAAAAAGGAGTGGAGTTCGACATGAGCGTTTTCAAAAGCAAAAAAGCATTTAAACAAGCATTAATTGAAAAAGTTGAAATGAAACTAGGAAGAGCATTTGAAGCAGCTACACCAACCGAAGTATTCCAATCTTTAGGGGACTTATTAAAAGAGCAAATGAATAAAAATTGGATTTCTACGAATGAAACCTACATTAAGAACAGAGAAAAACAAGTATATTATTTTTCGATGGAGTTTTTATTAGGGCGTTTAGTAGAAAGTAATTTGCTAAACATGGGGGCTCTCCACATTGTAAAAGAAGGATTAGAAGAATTAGAACTTGACCCGACCGAAGTGTTTGAACAAGAGCACGATGCCGGCTTAGGAAATGGTGGATTAGGACGATTAGCCGCTTGTTTTCTAGATTCACTCGCCTCTCTACAGTATGCTGGTCATGGATACGGGATTCGTTATAAATACGGATTATTTGAGCAAAAGATTATTGATAGTAATCAAGTCGAACTACCAGACTATTGGTTAAAAGAAGATTATGTGTGGGAAACTCGACGTTCAGATAAAACCATTGAAGTCCGGTTTGGCGGAACAGTAGAAGTCGAAGAAACCGCTTCTTCCCTTCTGTTTCATCATAAAGATTATGAAACCGTTCTAGCTGTGCCTTATGACGTGCCCATTGTAGGATATCAAAATAAAACAGTGAATACACTCCGGTTATGGAGTGCAGAAGCGATTCCAAGTGATGAGCATTTACGTCCATCTTCCTCACACGATTATCATCACTATTTAGAATATAAACGCGCTGTCGAATCGATTTCAGAGTTTCTATATCCTGATGATTCTCATTGGGAAGGCAAACTTCTAAGAATCAAACAACAATACTTTTTAGTGTCAGCAGGAGTTCAAAGCATTTTATCGATGTATAAGGATAAATATGAGAGTCCACTTTCACGACTGCCTGAAAAAATCTCTATTCAAATTAACGATACACATCCTTCTTTAGTTATCCCAGAACTTATGCGGATTTTAATGGACGAAGAAGGACTCGGTTGGGAGGAAGCTTGGACAATAACAACAAATACAGTCGCTTATACGAACCATACAACATTAAGTGAAGCATTAGAGAAATGGCCGGTAACGATGATCCAGCAATTGCTTCCACGTATATTTATGATTATTAATGAAATTAATGAACGATTCTGTCAATCGCTTTGGTTTGACTTTCCTGACAAACGAGACCTAATCTCTGATTTGGCAGTTATTGCGCATGACCAAGTACGTATGGCTCATTTGGCCATTGTAGGAAGTTATAGTGTAAATGGTGTCGCTAAAATTCATACAGATATTTTAAAGAAAAAAGAGATGTCACATTTTTATTCTGTTTTTCCAGCAAAGTTTAATAATAAAACAAACGGAATTACTCACCGCCGGTGGCTATGTAATGCAAACCCTTCCCTTGCTGCATTAATTACCGACGCAATAGGAAAACGCTGGATAACACAACCAAAAGAATTAATTAGTTTATTAAAGTATGCATCAGATTCTACATTTCAAGAGAAAATAGCAAAGGTAAAGATTCAAAACAAAATGAGGCTCGCTTCATTTATAAAAGAACATACAGACATTACTGTTGATGAACATTCCATTTTCGATGTTCAAATCAAACGACTCCATGGCTATAAGCGTCAGCTTTTAAACATTTTTCACATTATCCATCTGTATCATTCATTACGTGAAAATCCGACAATGGATATTGTTCCAAGAACATTTATCTTTGGTGCAAAAGCAGCTCCAAGTTACCATTTCGCCAAGCAAGTGATTAAACTCATTGTTACAACAGCTAATATCATTAACAACGATCCGGTCATAGCTGGAAAAATAAAGATTGTATTTTTAGAAAATTACAGTGTCACTCTTGCTGAAAAAATAATTCCTGCCTCAGATATTAGTGAACAAATTTCTACTGCAAGTAAAGAAGCTTCAGGAACAGGAAATATGAAACTCATGATGAATGGCGCTCTGACACTCGGCACACTTGATGGTGCCAATATTGAAATTAAAGATATGGTTGGACTAGACAATATTTTCATTTTTGGATTAACTGCTGACGAAGTATTATCTCACTATCTAAATGGTGATTATTCTGCACATGACATCTATCAAAATGACGTAAGAATCCAACTCATTTTAAACCAATTACATGATGGTTTCTTCTTTAAAGATGACATTGAATTTAAAGATATTTATTACTCGATTTTATCGAATAATGATGAATTTTTCGTGTTAAAAGATTTTGATAGCTATGTCGAAACACAACAAATGGTGGAACAATGTTATCGTAACCAACCTGAATGGTTGAAAAAAAGTATTACAAATATCGCACACTCTGGTAAGTTTTCGAGTGACCGAACGATTTCTGAATACGCCACTAGAATATGGGGTATTAGACCTATAAAAATTAAATAATTATTACTTTTCCACAAATTAAGTCATAATTTTATACCAAAAACTAACATCTAATGGTAGAATAAAGTGTAAGATGACCTAAAATTCATTCTTTTAGGTCATTTTTCAACCAGTCTATGTTGCTAAGGAGGGTATACTCTTGGAATTAAAGGACTTAAAAGTATTAATTTGTGATGATTCTGTATTGATTCGAAAGAAGTTGAAAGAAGCGTTAACAACCTTAGGGTGTGAAACGATTTTAGAAGCTGAAGATGGACAAGTCGCTGTCCATCGTTGTAAGGAACATGCTCCAGACCTTGTATTTTTAGATATCGTAATGCCTGAAAAAGACGGAATTACTGCATTAACAGAAATTAAAGAACTTTCACCAGGTACGAAAGTAGTTATGGCGTCATCAGCTGGAACCCAAACTCATTTAAAAAAAGCGATTCAATTAGGAGCATATGATTTTATACAAAAACCACTAAATAATGAGGCAATTAACAACGTATTACAAAAGGTATTGTCCGAAAGCGAGGAGTCTCATGTTTAGTCAATATTTTGGCCATTATTTATTAAATAAAAATATCGTAACAGCCGAACAATTGCAGAAGGCATTAGAGCTACAAAAGTCGACACATCTAAAGCTTGGTGTATTGGCAATTAATGAAGGGTTCATGTCAGCTACACAAGTCGAAGAAACTCATCAAAAGCAGATGCAAATGGACAAGCGTTTTGGGGAAATCGCCCTACAATTGGGATATTTAACAGAGCCTCAATTATCACAGCTATTAGCGGCACAAAAAGAAAGTCACCTTGTTTTAGGACAAGTGTTAGTAGACGAAAATATTTTAACACTAGAACAATTATCTGAGACGTTATCGTCATATAAGCGGGATCATAGTTTATCTGACGAACAGTTTCAAGCGATCACAAAAGGTGATGTTGAACTACTACTTAATCAAATGTTACATTTAGAGGCTTCATCAGATAAGCCACTTCTTTTAGACTATATTACTTTATTTGCCAAAAATATCATTCGATTTGTAGATGAGCAATTACATATGGAAACGCTTCTTACAGTGAATGAACTTTCAGGAGATCGTATTGTATATCAAAAAATTCACGGGGATATCGAACTGTTTACGGCGATTATCGCAGAAGAAACGGTTTTTCTTGATATCGCAAGTAAATACTCTCAAGAAGCTCTTTCTTCAATTGATGAATTAGCTGAAGCTTCTGTAAGTGAATTTTTAAATTTACACAATGGATTAGTTACGGTCAACTTATCAAACAAAGGGATTGAATTAGACATGGAACCTCAACAGGTAGTAGCAAACGGAAAAATTCAATCATTTCAAGATGCAAGTATCGTAAAGGTGACCATTTCTTCAGGTAGCTTTACACTCTTTATTTCTAAAAAACCACCTGTCATTTCCTAACGTAAAAAGTTATAAGGAAAACGAAATGCCTTTGAGAATTATCTCAAAGGCATTTTTGCTTATTGTAGTTGATTAATTTCTTAAATCCAAAGTGTTTGTTATTCTTTTATCAGTTCGGTCCTTTTTCAAAAGATTGACGAATTTGAAATGCTAACACTGGATCATCTGTAATAATGCTGTCACAGCCTATTTGTAACGATAAAGCAATAAATTGCTCATCATTTACGGTATAAGGTCTTACCTTAATTCCACTTGCAACTAATTCACCAATTTCTTTTGGCAACATTAACGCATAGAAATAGTGAAAATCCATGTCGACGCCGATTGACCTTATATATTGCACAGGATTTACCAATCCAGAAACAACTAAAATAGCGGTTTGTAACTCAGGATATTTTTGTTTCGCTTTTAGAACGATATGATGGTCAAACGAAGATAAAATGACCCTTGATAAAATCCCTGCTGCCACAACTTGAGACATTACAGCCTCTAGTAACTGCTCCCTTTCAAATGCAGGTCCTTTTAATTCAATGTTTACAATTAAATCAGTTTGTTGAAACCACTCAATAAATTCGGATAGTGAAGGGATTCGTTCTGCCTCAAATGATGGATCAAACCATAGTCCAGCACTTAATGTTTGTAATTCCTCATATGTATGTTCCCTTACCATTCCTTTTCCCGTTGTCGTTCGTTCTAGTGTAATATCATGAATAATAACGGGCACTCCATCTTTTGTTATTTGTACATCGAGTTCTATCCCTTCTACACCTGTCGCTTCAGCTGCTTTAAATGCTGCCATTGTATTTTCTGGATAGACACTAGAATATCCTCTATGAGCAAAAATTGTGGTCAAATTCGTCCCTCCTGAATATACAGTTTCTTTCACTGTCTCTTATCGTAAAAGAATATTGACTGATTGTCAAAAAGTTATACCAGTTCAATTTTTTGATACATTTCATATAAATCTTGAAGTGTTTCAACTATCCATGTTGGAGATTGTCTCAACACTTGAATTTCGTCTATATAAGATGTATTTCTACTTATTAACACCGTATCGATACCGATGGCTTGCCCAACGGAGATTAGTCCTTTCACTGAATGTCCTAATAAAACCGCACCACCATGTTGCTTTTTTATAATGTTAATTAATACTTGTTGTAACCATACAGATGGTTTTCCGATATGGTCTACCTCTTTTTTTGTTGCTGTATTTTCGTGTGTTAACACTCGACCGATGGCACCGGTGTCAAAAATATTTTGATAAAACACATCACTCATAAACTCTGGATTAATTAAAATGAGTTTCGCTCCTCTTTGTAATAATTGAAAAGAATCTTGAAGCTGTTGTTCTTCTATATGTTTTGATAAGCATAATACAACATACACTTGTCCATATGTTCTTTCCGTAGCAGAGGTTAATCGTTGGACGTTTATTTTACCAATCTCTTCAGCTAGCGTTTGAGACCCTGCGATATATACACTAATTTTTTCTGTTGTTTCTAACAAATATTCTTGAATCGCCTGAACAGGTGTAATCAATTGATGCAAAGACACCTCTAATCCTATTTGTTTCAGATGTAATTGTAACAGTTCTTTTGAGCGATAAGGATGATGCGTAATATAAAAGATTTGTTTGTTTTTTTTACGAAGCATTCCAATGAGTTCTATTACATTTGGCAACAATTGATCATCTTTTAGTAATGTTCCTTCTAAAAAAAAGAAAAATGATTTGTAGTCTTTCATCTTTTCCCCTCCAGTACCAAACAATGTTTCCCAAATGTAGTACATAAACGGGCGACTACCCTTTTCATTTTTCTACAAGTAATTCTCGATGTAGTGTTAGAAGGTGGGAACTTTGGTAATTATACTTTACCAAACGAATGTAAAGAATTAATAAACTTACCGTAAATATATGTAATAGATTTGTAAAGGACAATACAATAGGGTTATTAGAATAAGTCTGTTCCATTGCACTACTACTTATTCTACTATACATACAAAAGAGGCTGTCTTTTTACGGACAGCCTTCTTTCTATACTTATGATTGGACAGTTAATGTTTGAACTGCTTCTTCTGTTTGAACAAACTCATAGCCTAAATCTCTTGCGACAGCGGCATAGGTTACTTTGCCTGCACAAACATTAACACCTTTTTTCAACCCTTCATTTTCTAATACTGCTGAAACAACACCTTTATTTGCAATTTGCAATGCATATGGAACCGTTACGTTTGTTAAAGCAATCGTAGATGTTCGTGGAACTGCTCCTGGCATATTTGCAACAGCATAATGAACAACACCGTGTTTTACATATGTCGGTTCGTCATGAGTTGTTATGCGGTCAATTGTTTCAATACTGCCACCTTGGTCAATAGCAACATCGACAACAACAGAGCCTTCCGTCATTGTTTTAATCATATCTTCTGTTACTAGTTGAGGTGCTTTAGCTCCAGGAATTAATACCGCACCGATGACTAAATCACTTTCAGCAACCGCTTCAGCAATATTTAATGGATTTGACATTAAAGTCGTCACTTGCTTACCGAAAATATCATCTAACTGACGGAGACGATCTGGATTCACATCAATAATGGTTACATTCGCGCCTAAACCAATCGCTAATTTTGCTGCATTTGTACCAACAACTCCACCACCGATAATCGTTACTTTTCCTCGTTTTACCCCTGGGACTCCCGCAAGTAAAATGCCTTTTCCACCTTTTGGTTTTTCTAAAAATTGTGCTCCGATTTGAGCTGCCATACGTCCAGCCACTTCACTCATTGGCGTTAATAACGGTAATGTACGATTATGCTCAACCGTTTCATAAGCAATTGCCGTTACTTCGTGGTCAACTAATGCTTTTGCTAATGATGGCTCAGCCGCTAAATGTAAATACGTAAATAATATTAAACCTTTTCGAAAGAACCCATATTCAGAAGGAAGAGGTTCTTTCACTTTCATCACCATTTCGGCCCTATTCCACGTTGTTTTTGCATCTTCAATAATCGTTGCTCCTGCTTCCACATAAGCTTCGTTAAAAAATCCACTTCCAACACCTGCATCCTTTTCAACTAACACGTCGTGCCCTGCTTTTTTTAATGTGAGCACTCCTGCAGGTGTAATTGCAACACGGTTTTCATTGTTTTTTATTTCCTTCGGTACACCAATAATCATGTAAAAACCCCTCCTACTATTTTTCTTTTTCTAGACTCATTCATAAGATTGTTGCTTTACAGCACCGTTGACACATCATCCAACAAACTATGCGAAAAAAGTCTTCTGTTATTATTAGTATACGATCTGAAACAATAATCGACTTTGTGTAAAACCAAAAAAATAAGTGGCTGTATTTGTTGAAAACAACAAATCAACCACTATAATGAAGAAGCTTTAATTCTAGATATAAGGATAATTTTTCATTCGGGTTTCTTAAATCTATTTTTGTAATTTCAACAATCCGCTTTATTCGGTATGTTAACGTGTTTGGATGGATATGAAGTAGCTTGGCAGCTTCATTTACGTTACAGTCTTTCGTTAAAAAAGCTTCTAGTGAAGGAATCAATTCCGTTTGGTTTTTCTGATCATATTCTAGCAATTGCACAAGTGGCATAGGCGGTGAATTTTCGTGTTTTTTCTTTTCGATAATAACATCTAAATATTTGTATATTCCTAACGATTGATAACGATAACACTCTTGTAATTCCGTTTGAAATATTGTTTTTAACCGAATCACTTCTACCGCTTCAACATAACTTTTTGATACGTGTTCAATGCGATGATATGTTTGCCCAACCCCCGCTTCTACTTTTATTGAAAACCGTTGTGAAATGGTAGCAATCGTTTCTTCAATAAATGCAGTGATAGTAGTATCATCACATTTTTCGCCATTTAAAAAGACAATCAGCTCTTCTTGACGTGAAAAAGAAAAAACGACATTTACTGAATGTGTCGATTGAAAATAATAGATTAATTGTTTTTCAATTTGCTTTCCTATTACCTCTTGAAACTGAAACACAACAACATTCCACTTCGTCGGAAATTTTCGATTTAACATCGTAGAAACAGATTCCACTTCTTTATCTGTTGGAAGACGCTCAGTTAATAATTGGTGAAAAAACTGTTGTAGTCCTTCTACTTTTTCTTTTTGTTTTTCACGTATTTGTAAGAGAAATGTTTTGACCGCTTCTCTTACTTCACTAATAAACGCAAACCCTTCTGGAGGGATCTCATTCTCAAATTCGATAATCCAAATATATCCTAGCACTTCTTGCTGGTGTCTAATCGAAATGGCAATTCGGTTTCCTAATCCAACGTCATCAATTGAATCAATTCGAATCGGCTCATGACTTTCGTTTAATTGCTGAATGATTCCATTTTCCCAAAGGCGATGAATGACTTTTTGTGGAACTTGGCGCGTTACAATCGTCTCAATTCTTGCGGGGTCTGTTTTGATATCATGTTTGCTGTAAGCTAACAGTCGATGTCCGCCATCTTCAATTGTAACAGGACATTTTAAGTAGTCGTTAATGTAATCGACCACATCTTGTAAAGATGTAAACATATTTTGATTCATGCCATTATCCCCTTGTTCTTCTATTCCTCTTTCTATCATTGTACATGATATTTTCCTCTTTCACTACTAATCATTAAAGAGTTTGAAGGTTTTTTCATAATTGCGAAGAAATATACTTTACAAAGAAATGAGGGATAATTATGGAAAAAGAAATTGAGATTTTATTTACAGAAAAAATCATAAATGAAGCAGTTGATCGCTTTCAGCTAAAGAAAGACTCATTAAAAAAACTAGGTTCATTTGAGAACTATGTGTATGAATGTGTAAAAGACGACAACTCATACATATTGCGGTTTACGCATAGTAGCCATCGCTCAAAAGCACAAATTGAGTCTGAGTTAGATTGGGTTAATTTTTTGAAGGAAAAGAATGCACCTGTTTGTGGACCATTACGCTCATCCTCTCGCTTTTTCGTTGAAGAAATTCAAGCAACAGATGGTAGTTCTTTTTTCTCCTGTTTATTTGAAAAAGCAAAAGGTGCTGCTGTTAAAGTAACCGATGAGCAGTTTAATGAAAAACTATTTCACCAATGGGGAAAATCGATTGGGCGTCTCCATAGCTTAACTGAACATTATAAGGTGCCAGACCATATTCAAAAAAGACATGAGCTTATAGTTGAATTCGATACTGAATTTGCGCCGTACCTTCCGTCTGATCACGTGATTCAAGAAAAAGCAAAAGACGTAATCGCGCAACTGAATAACATTCCAAAAACAGAAGTAACGTATGGATTAATCCATACTGACCTTCATTTAGGAAATTTCTTTTATGACGGGGAAACTATGTATTTGTTCGATTTCGATGATTGTGGCTATCATTATTTATTAAGTGATATTGCCATTGCGATTTATTATACATGTTGGTTCAACGATAACACGGACGAGGAAAATACAAACTTGATTCATCAATTTATCCCCGCTTTTATTTCTGGATATCGAGAAGAACATTCTTTCTTAGCAGAGGACCTTCGTTTACTACCACTCTTTTTTCATTTACGCGACTTAGAGTTATTAGGCGTCCTTCACAAGAAATGGGATGTGACTGCTTTAAATGAAAAACAACAAAAGTTACTTGACGATTTGTATAACCGAGTAAAAAATCAAATCCCTATTGTACGATTTGATATGGAGAAAATGGTTGTTCAATTACATTCTTAAATCCCAAAGATATTACAGTCTGTGTGCAGAGATTTAAATCTCTGCACATATTTTTTCATATGTTTCTTCATCACAAATCACATATAACTTAGCATCATCGGGTACTTTTTCATCCAAACGCCGGATAATCCCAAAGTCTTTTCGATTTGAAATCAAATTGGCTCCACGATTTTGCAAATCTGTATACGCATCTCGATAAGTACTCCATTTAGAACTTTTTTTCAACTCCCAAACATTATCTCCATGTTCTCTACTTAATAATTGCATGAAAATTTTTGTTGAACCTTTATGTAAAGCTGACTTCGCCATTAAATCAGAAAACGCTTCGTTAGATAATACAAACTCATCCACTTTCGCATGTTTAAAATTAGATGTATGTTTTTCCCTAACAATTTCGACAATCGTATAAATCTCTCTACTTTTCTCTGTTGCTAATCGTTCGATTGTCGATGCAATTAATAGTGAGCGACCATCAATCGAAACCGGGTCATCGATCGTATCAGGGGCAAACACTAATACTGCATCACACTGCAAAATATTCGCTTTATGTAACATTTCTCGCTCTGTTGCATCTCCTTGAATATACACCACTCTATCTCGTTCGAGTGGCGTCTTTTCTAACGTATCAATCAGGACAATCGTAGCATGTTCTTTCGCTAGAAAGAGTTCATTTATCGTTCGTTGTGACTTATGTGTCCAGCCAATAATGACATAATGTCCCGTTCCCTTATAACTCAACCTACCTTCCTCCTTTAAACGCCGATATAAGCTTACCGCTTCCACCATTTTTCCAATAACGATCCCTAATAATAAAATGCCAAATATATAAAGAATAAGAGCATACATTTTACCCAAAATGGTTTCTGGGACATAATCACCATACCCTGTTGTCGTTATTGTTGTCATGACATACCAAAAAGCAAGAAAAGGAGTTTGAAATGTTTCTGGTTCTATCCAATAAACAATGAATGAACTGCTAGTAATAAACAATATTGTGACGAGGATAATCGTTAAGTTTTTTACTTTTACGACCGTCTTCATAATATCAAAAATAAATAACATGATGAACATCCTTATCTTCATAATCTCTTTTACAAAGTATAGACAAGAATAGCTGACTTTAAGCTTAGGTACACATTCGCAGAAGAAGAAAAAGCAAAGGCGAGCATCCTATTGCAAAAATACACAGTTTAGCTCGCCTTCCTTATTTAATTCTTACAAATTTTCGTTTTGTTGCTTTATTTCCTCATTTGCAATTCCTTCATTCGCCTCTTCTAGCTCTTTATGCCCTTGGACAGAATCTCCCGCATAATATGGAGTCGTTTGAAATGGATCTTTGGAGCTAACATCAGATCGAATCGTTATTTCCTCATCTTTTGGCGTATTCGTAAGCGTCGTTTTATTGTTACTTACATTTTTATTTTGATTTTTCATATCATCCACCTCCTTCTATTAGGATGATGTGAAAGAAAAGAAATTATGAAAAAAGCTTATGGAATCATCCACAAGCTTTTTGTGTTATAACGTTGCTGCCGGACCGAAAAATTCATAGTGAATTCGGTTTAACTCCACATTACAGTCCACTAAATCTTTATATATAGCTTTCATAAAAGGAATAGGCCCACAAAAATAAATATCTCCTTTATGTTGTTGAATGATGGACTGTAGCCATTCCCCCGTAATAAAGCCTTCTTTTTCATATAATTTTTGTTCTTTATCCTTATTTGTCGGTTTTTCATAGCCAACATAATATTGATCATCTTCAGTAAGAAGCGACTTTATTTCATTGTCGAATGCATGGTGCTCTCCATCGATAGCCGCATGAATATATGTGACTTTCTTTAGCGGGTATTTTTTCTTTACTTCATGAAGCATACTAACAAAAGGAGTTAACCCTACGCCTCCACTAATGAAAAGAAATGAATTTGCTTTTTCTCCATTAAAAATAAAATCACCTGCTGGAGCAGAAACTTCTACTTTGTCCCCTACTTTAACTTCTCCATGTAAAAAAGAAGATACAACGCCTTTTGGTTTCGTTCCTGTTCCTTCTTCTCGTTTCACACTAATACGATAGTATAGTGCTCCCGGTTCATTGGATAAACTGTATTGGCGTATATGAGTATATTGTTCTCCATTGATTTTACATTTTACCGATATATATTGTCCCGGCTGATGGGTAACAATCTCACTTCCATCTGCTGGCTTTAAATAAAATGATGTAATCACTTTACTTTCCTTTTCAATCCGATCAATAACAAACGTACGCCATTCTTTCCAGCCCCCTGTTTTCCGCCCCACATCCTCATACATATCTTCTTCAACAGAAATGAACACATTCGCAATGACATCATACGCCTCCGCCCAGGCATTTATAATTTCATCTGTTGCTGCATCTCCTAATACATCTTTGATTGCAATTAATAAGTTCTCACCAACAATAGGATAATGCTCTCGTTTTACTCCTAAACTTCTATGTTTATGGGCAATTTGCTTTACTACTGGTAAAATTGCTTCTAAATTTTCAATATGTTTTGCAGCAGCATAAATTGAATTGGCTAACGCTTTCGGCTGTCGACCTTGTTTTTGATGGGCGTGATTAAAAATATTAAGTAATTCTGGATGTTTTGCAAACATAGTTTCATAGAAATGCTTTGTAATCGCTTCTCCGTGTTGCTCTAATACTGGCACCGTAGACTTTATGACCTTTATCGTTTCTGGACGTAGTGTTGTCATAGGTCTCCCCCTAAAAGATATATTTTAAATACATGTTTAATTTAAACACCAATCATTGGTAAAAGCAATATTTCAAATACATCTTTCATATTTTCTTCACACTTTCTTTCTCCCTAAAATGTGTTACTATTGTAGGAGATAGAATGAAGAAGGTGAACATATGCAACTTACAGCCTTTACCGACTACTCTCTCCGATTATTGCTTTATTTAGGAACCTTAAAGTCGGATCAATTAGGCAACATTAAACATATTGCGAAAGTGTACAATATATCAGAAAATCACCTTAGTAAAATCGTCCATGAATTAAGTAAATTAGGAATGATAGAAACAATTAGAGGACGAAACGGCGGGATGCGTCTAGCCCATCAACCGCGTCAAATCAATATAGGCTTTGTCGTTCGACAAACAGAGGATCTTCAAATCGTTGAATGTTTTGATTACGATTCAAACACATGTTTTATAAGTCCTGTTTGTCAATTAAAACATGTGTTAAGTGAAGCACTTGAAGCTTATTTAAAAGTATTGGATGCTTACACTCTTGAAGATTTACTTCATAATAAAGACACATTGTACACATTATTCCATAAGTAAAGACGGTGTCTAAATGACACCGTCTTTAATTTAAAATTGAGGCAGGTTATCTAAATTATTGTCTGGGGTTCCATCTGCATTACTACGAAGATGAGGCTCCCCGTCTCTTCCTTTAAAAACGTTCGCCCCCGTAATAACGCCATTTGTTACTTCTTGTTGGGCTTGCTTATAATCAAGAACTCTTCCTTCCGACGTTTTTAGCTCAATTATGTCACCTTCACTATTTTTTCTCACTGCTACAAATGTTTCATTTTGTTGTGTGTCCATCATATATCCTCCTTTACCATATGGTTATTAGTAGTCTTTGTATATGTTTTCTTTTTATTCTGATGTAACAGTCAGAATAAACGCGGGAGTGTCTTTTCATTTCAAGCGAAGTGCGGACCCCTGCCCTCCTTAACAGGTGTAATGCTTAAAAAATTGGCCTCCAAACACGATCGAAATGAAAATGAAGTACTTGTTGCAAATCACCGGCTACATCTTGTAGAATATGTCATCGAAAGAATAACAACCAACACATCCCATATCTCATTTATGCGGTCAGAGCAGCCGTTATTTGTGAACATAATACGGGTTTCCGTTTTTTAGCGGCCACAGGAGCACTTATTCACGCAAAAGCAACGCTATTCCTAGCGATTTATTATGATTTACTGCTCCTGTGACCACCAACGTTCCAAAACGCTAGCCATGTTCACAGATAACGGTTTTCATGGCCGCTTACTTACCACAAACAACTAAAGAAAAACGCGGTGCGTCTTTTCATTTCTAGAATAAGCTTTCAAAGCTTCACTGCTATACCAAAATTATGCCTTCTTATATGTTGAAAAAGACTGGCTCAATGAACCAGTCTTTTCTATTATACGATTTGTTTTTTACGACGATAGATATAGAATCCAATACCTACAAGAAGTAAAATCGTTCCCAGTACTAACCCATTAAACAAGTTTGTTGCTGTTTTAGGTAATGCTTTTCCCTCTTTTACTTGTTCAGGTGCAGGAGCACTAAACTCTGATTCTACTTGCTCTCTTTCAAATACAGTGAATAAACTAAAGTGTGTTGTTTCGGCTGTAACATATCCATCTTTATAAACACCACCGATTAATTCCCACTTTCCTGTTTCTTCATTGTAATAATACACTTTTACATTATCCGGATTTTTCACTTTACTAGCATCTACTTTAAACGTTAATGTGACAGGGAACTCAAAGTTAGATATCTTTTTCCCCTCTTGTTTTACAGTAAAGTCATACACTGCAGAAAGTGCACCTTTATAATCTTGATACTTTTCAATAATAAACTCAACTTCACCGTCCCCAGGTAGATTGTTCGCTGGGAATCCAATTGTCACATCATCTTTCTTTATAGAAATCGTTGCGTTTTTACTTCGTAACTCTTTAACTTGTTCAGAAGTTAACTTTACCGTTATGACTGTTAATTTATTTGCATCTTTCAAATCGATTTCAAGTACACCGTTTGTTGGAAGCTTTTGAACAGGCTTTGTATCGATAGTAACCGTACCTGTTTTCTTATCAACCTTCCCTTTTGTCGTTTCAGATGGAACCGGTACTACAGGTGACTTTTCTTTGTCTTTTCCTTTGTTTTTATCTTTATCTTTATCCTTATCGGAACCTTTGTCACTATCCTTATCCCCTGGCTGAGTCGGTTGTGTCGGACTTGGGTTAGGATTTGTTGGATTTGTTGGATTTGTTGGGTCTACTGGGTCAGTGCCATCAACAGGGTCTTGAACAACTCCGTTTGCTAAGATCACTGTCCCACCAGCATCACGGCCTGGTAGTGTAACTGTAACTGTTTGATCATCTGCTACTGTATACGTATGATTTCCATAAACATCAGTCACCGTATTTCCACTAGCAAATGGTACTGTAAACGTTACTTCTTTTGCTTCTGTTCCAACATTAATCGCAACTACAACAGATTCATCCTGATATTTTCTTTCAAATGCAGTATATCCCTCTGCATCAGAACCAGCTATCTGTTGTCGAGTACCCTTTGAGAACACTTGGGAATATGCTTTACGAGCATTTAAAAGCTTTGTGTAATGCTCATGAATGTCATTTCCTTCAACGATATTCCAATCAATAACATAACGATTTGTGTAATGTGGATAATTTGCTTCTCCTGAATATCCTAATTCTTCACCGTAATAAATAACCGGTTGACCTTTCGCTGTAATTTGAAGCGCAGCACCAAGCTTTAATTTTCCTGTATCGCCAGCAATTCTTGGTTGGTCTAAGAATCCGATTTCATCATGACTTCCTAAGAATTGACCAAGTGTCCCACCGTTAGAAATCACTTCGTTTCTTGCTCTCATCGTATTTTCAACACTATTGATTTGACCGTTAGCAAAGTTCACGGCATAGTTTTTAAAGTCAAAGTCTAGTAACGAATCCATCATTCCTGTATTTAAATAACCGTGGTCATCATTGTAATGAGCTCCCCATGACTCACCGATCATTTTAAATTCAGGCATTACTTTTGTTTGCTCGTTTTTAAATTTCATCCAAGTTGCATCTTCAACGTGTTTTACTGTGTCGACTCGGAAATAGTCAATCGTATTTCCATTTGGAGTTCTGGACTTTTCAATCCAATCAACTTGCCATTGGACAATTTGGTCGCGTACAGCTGGATCTTCGGTAATAAAATCAGGTAGTCCCGCTAATTCACCACGAACTTCATCTGAACCACCATCACGTAGCATACCAGCAAAACGGGCACGGTCTTCATTTGTTGGGAAATGAGGAATCGTTCCATCTAATCTAGCATCTGCTTCTTTTAAACCATAACCTGTATGATTTAAAACGACATCGATCATTAATTTCATTCCACGCGCATGGGCTTCATCAATTAATTCATGGAAATCTTCCATCGTTCCAAAATGTGGATTCAATTCTTCAAAATTACTTGCCCAATATCCATGATATCCATAATAAGGTGTAATATGTGGGTCATCGGCATGACGAACATCATACACAATATTTTCAACAATTGGGTTAATCCAAATTGTATTAATTCCTAGTGCATCTAAGTAATCAAGTCTTTCTGTAATCCCTTTGAAGTCGCCGCCTTTATATGCACCAGGCATACTTGTATCATAACCTACTCCATAAGGGTCATTATTAGACGAGTCACCATCAAAGAAGCGGTCCGTTAATAAGAAATAAATACGGGCTTCATCCCAATCAAAGTCCCCTTCACCAATCGAGTGACGTGCTTGTACAGTAACTTCCGCTTCACCATAATGCTCATTTCCATAAACATCAACAACTGTAATTGGTAATGTTTTTACACCTGCTGTTGTTTTATGGTCTACAGCAATTGTTAACTCTTGTAACTCCGTATCAATAGCTACTTTTTCGTTGCCACCAACTTCACGAAGGTCAACAAAAATCTCACGAAGCTCCACTTCTTCTTCACTAGTAATATCTAATGTCACAACTGCATTTTGATTATAATCAACAGCAGCCGGTGTTACTTCGGCAGCAACATCAAGTTCAGAACTAAAATACGAGACAACTGATTTGCCGTTAACTGTATTATAAGGATCAGACACTTTCGATGTTACGCCATCTACTGTCACATAAAAATAATATTCAAACTCACCTGAAGGAAAATCAGTAAACGTATACACAAAGCGCTCATTTTTCACTTCATTTGTCATTTCAAATTTTTCTTCAGTTCCATCAAAATCAAACGCTAATTCAACTTTTTCAATTTGGTCCATTTTATCTGCTAAATATAAATCTTTATCTCTAAACTGAAATGTCGCATTCCCGTTTGTAATCGTTGGCTTACTAATTGAAGGGACTGTAAAAAATTCTGTTTCTCCACTTTTTACATGAACTTTCGTGATAGGATCACTTTTGCTCACATGAATTGTGCGGTCTCCACCTGGCTCTCTAGAATCCCAGCCTGCTGTTCGGACGATAAAGCCTACTCGTTCAGCTTGTGGTCCGACAAAAATTTCAGCAATCGCTTTTCCATCTTCAAAACGAGTAAAGTCAATGTTATCGTTTCGGGCACCTGTTCCCCAAACCCAAACATCCCAATTCGTATAGTCTTGGTCAGGTCTTTCATACGTAAAGCGAATATGTGGTCGAACATTGCCATTGATTTCATCAATGGCTGCTTTCGCTGCAGCTTCAGACGTATAAACAGTGCTTTTTCCTTCCACTATCCAAAACTCTGATGAAGTTTCACCATTTGGAATGGCAAGTAATCTGCCTGGTTCATCTTGAGAGGCCCAATCATTTCCTCCTACTGACTTACGAGGAAGAGCTGTGATATCATTTTCTGGGAAACTGAATGTTCCTTTAGCAAATTTATAGTTTTCTTCACCATGGACATTCGTAAATGTATAGCCAGCATCTTGTGAACCGCTATTATAGATCCATAAATTCCAACCGTCTAAATTATTATCTAACCTGTGGTAATTAATCGTGTATTCATACATTACCCCAACTGTTTTTACTGTTTTCACAGTTTCATAGTTATCTTTTGCTGCTTTTACTTTAACTTCTCTATTTGCTGCCACATCACTACCAATCGTTAACGTTGAACCTGTTAATTCAACACCAGTTGGTGCAGATACTAGCGACCATGTTACTCCCTCTGCTCCTGAAGTTTCACCTACTTCATTAACAAAGTCCGCTTTTAATTCATAAGATCTTCCTACTTGCATTGTCGTTGAAACTTGTCCTAATTTCAATCCTGGAACAACTAACTTGCTGTTACCACCTTGCGATTGTGGATTAAGAGGGTCATTTATCCACCCATCGTCTCCAACGATAAACTTATATTCGTATACATCTGGAGTGAGCTCGGTTGTTTTTGTCCACACCCCATCTTGCTTTTCCATGTTTAACGCATTACTTTGCCATTCTGTAAAGCTTCCAGCAATACGTACTCTTTGCGCATCATTATTACTGTAATTAAATGTCACTGACCCATTTGATTCAACAACTGGGCTTTTTAATTCTGGATCAGATTGAGCAGAAGCCGTTGCAGGTAAATAGCTAGTAAAAACACTAAAAACCATTAACAACGCTAATGCTAACGAATACCATTTTCGATGTTTTGTAAACATTTTGAAACCCCTTTCAGTTATAAGAATAAAAAAACAAAACTAGTGCAAACGATTGCATTATTGTGATAAAAAATAAGCAATGTGCATAATGTAGTTTGCACAACGATTTATGCAATCGCTTTCGCTAATTCAAATTTATCATAAAACCGCTTTCGTAGCAATGAAAATTGTTAAGAATTCTTTAAGTTATTTTTTTACAAAAGTATTAAAAGACGGTACCTGTCAATGATAAACAGTTCATGAACAAAAAGAACAAATTCAAGGTTTGGACATGTGAAAAAATAGTTTGTACACAAAATTAGGTTCTATCGATCCCACATCTCTCACTTTTGCGGTCAGAGCAGCCGCTATTTGTGAACATGATACGGGTTTCCGTTTTTTAGCGGCCACAGGAGCGCTTATTAACACAAAAGCAACTCATTCATAACAATATATTATGATTAACTGCTCCTGTGTCCGCCAACGTTCCAAAACGCTAGCAATGTTCACAGATAACGGTTTTCATGGCCGCTTACTTACATCTAAGAATATAGTAGAGCAATGTTATACACAGGTAGACTATATTGTAGTTTCCTAAAAAAATAAAAAGCTGCCGATACTTCGACAGCCTAACTTAATAAATTAAATATTAACTTTTTGTATACTTTTTACATGTTTGTCGTTTTACTAATTTATGAGGAATAATTAGTTTTTTCGCTTCTTGTTCAGGATGTTTAATTTTATCAATTAGCAAATCGGTCGCTCGGTAGCCTAAATCATAAATATGAATATCAACAGTTGTCATTGGTGGCGATGACAATTCAGATATCATGACATTATTGAAGCTAACGAGAGATAAATCGTCTGGCACATTCACTCCCATATCATTTAACATCCGTAATACACCGAAACTCATAATATCATCAACGACAACGATGGCTGTAGGTCTTTGTTCGAGTGACATTAACTCAATAATGGCATCTTGTCCACCCTCTTCAACTTCATCATGGTGAACTACATACTCTGTTGTTAAAGGGATATTGGCATTTTTTAATGCCTGTTTATAGCCTTCCATATGGTCTAATGTTACAACATAGTCTAAATTTCCCCCAACAAAAGCTATCTTTTCATGACCTAGCAAAATTAAATATTCCGTCACCATTTTGGCCGCCTTGAAATTATCATTATTTACAAAGGTAACCGCTGACTCATTATTATGATATGGACGACCTATTAATGTAAAAGGAAAGTTTTGTTCTATTAAAAATGGCATCACTTTGTCATCTACTCTAGAATACAAAAGCATTATTCCATCAACACGGCGACTATGAACCATCTCCATTACTTCATCAAGGATTTCATCCTCAGTCTGACCTGTTGATAAATATAACCCATAGTTTTCCTGGTGTGCTTTTGCTGTGATTCCACGGATAACTTCTGGGAAAAACGGATTTTGAAAGGCGATTTTTGCAGAGTTTGGCATCACAATCCCTAATGTACTCGTCGACTTATTAGCCAAACTTCGTGCATTAAAATTCGGATGATATCCAAGCTCCTGCATCGCCTCTCGCACGCGCTCTTTTGTCTTTTCACTGATTCTGGAACTATTTGCAATGACTCGTGATACCGTTGACGGAGCAACATTGGCTCGTTTTGCAACATCTTTTATTGTGATCGCCATCGGTATCTCTCCTTCTCAAACATTCTTCTTATATTTTAGCGTTTCTTCTAATTATAAACAATTGTTACTTTTTTACCTAGTAGTAAAAAGAAAGCCGTTTGTACGACTTTCTTTTTCTTATATTTATCAAAAACACTCACTGTCTCGGGTAAAAATGTGAATGAAAGTTTCTGTAGTTGATTCCGTTCAAGTTGAACATACTATATTGATTTATAAGAAACAAGGCATTTATTTTTTTATTGCCTTCACCATACTCACTTTATGGCATATCGAATCCCATACTCCTATCGCGTTGGTCGTTTCTTATAAAAGAAATCCTTCATTCCATACTAATTTATTTCTCTCACTTATTTTGTTACCCTTTCGTCGCTCCAGAAGAAAGACCTGTAATAAGGTAACGTTGTAAAAATAAGAATACTGCTGCAATTGGGATAGCAACTAAAATAGATCCTGCTGCGAAACGACTAAAGTCAGAAGCGTAGCTATCATTAACTAAGTTGTATAATCCTAAAGCTAATGTGAAATTTTCAGGTGTTCGTAGTAAAATCCTTGGCAAAATGAAATCCATGAATGGTCCCATAAAATTAAATAACGCAACAACCGCAATGATCGGTTTGGCAAGTGGAAGCATTATCGTAAAGAAAATTCGGAAATGGCCTGCTCCGTCTAATTTTGCAGATTCATCTAACTCGCGTGGAATCGTATCAAAATATCCTTTTACTAAGAAGGCATTTAACGGAATCGCCGTACCAATGTAAATTAACGTTAAGCCTAACAAACTATTTAATAATCCAAAAACACTTAACATAATATATAGGGCAACCATCCCCATGATGGCAGGGAACATTTGCAAAAGTAAAAACATATACATACCATTTTTTCTCCCCACAAATCGGTAGCGAGAAAAAGCATATGCTACAAGAGCAATCAAGAATGTTGCGATGATTGAATTCGCAGTCGCGACTTTAACCGTATTCCAATACCATGTTAGGTATCGACTGTTTTCACCAAACAACCACTCATAGTGGACTAAAGAAGCATTGTTTGGAATTAACGAAGCTGTAACTAAGCTTGGAGAAGGGTTAAATGACGCACCTAATGTCCAGGCAATTGGATATAAAATCACAACGAACATAATCGCAATAATGATATATATCCCCGTGAGTTGCATAATTGATATTGTTTTTCTGCTCATTAGATTTGTCCCTCCTCTTTAAACGAACGTGATCTTCTGAATTGGAAGAATGCAAATGTTGCAACGAATAATCCCATAATTACCGATACGACAGCAGCCATTCCGAATTGCTGGTTTTCAAACGTTAAACTATAAACCCATGAAATCAAGATATCTGTACCACCGGCGTTTTGACCTCGAACAGCTGGACCACCTTCATTAAACAAGTAAATAATATTAAAGTTATTAAAGTTAAATGAATACTGCATGATTAAAAGTGGTGCTGTTGCAAATAAGACGTGCGGCAACGTAATTTGGCGGAACTTCTGCCAAGCGTTAGCGCCATCAATATCAGCTGCTTCGTACCAATCTTTTGAAACGCTTTGCAATACACCTGTGAACAAAGCAAATACATAAGGGAATCCGAGCCAAACTTGAATCATAATAATAGCCGTTCTCGTCCAGTTCGGGTCCGACATCCAAGGGATATTCAATCCAAAAATCGGTTGAATGACATCTCGGTTAATCGCACCAAAACTTTCGTGGAACAACGCTGAAAAAATCAAAATCGACACAAATCCTGGAACTGCCCAAGGAAGTATAAATACAGTACGAATTAATTTTTTGAAACGAACTCGATGATCATTAACGATTATCGCTAAAAATAACGCTAAAACAATTTGAATCGTTGTAGCAACAAATGTCCAAATTAACGTCCAAGATAATACGGATATAAACGTTTCACGCCAAATTGGAACTGTTGCCAATTGAAGAAAGTTTTCAAACCCAACCCAATCTAATAAATTACGCGGAGGTGCATTATACCTACTATAGTTTGTAAACCCAACAAACACTAAAAATAATAACGGGAGTACAACTGTAAGAAGTAGCATAAAGAAACCTGGTAACACTAAAAAATATGGAAAAGCTTTATCATATGAATTATGGAAAGATTCTCGAATAGACGGGATAACCCAACCTTTTGCTAATCGCTCAGCATCGATATGCGCATCTTTAATATTCCAGCCATATATAAATAGATAAAATATCGTTAAGAAAATCGCTAAAATACCATTAATAATTAAAAAGCGAGAATCATGTATTGCTGGATCTGTTCCTAATGTTACAATCCCCCAAAATCCTTGAGCAATAAAGCCATTTAATGAAATTAAAAAAGATGCAGCAAACAAAAAGAAGATTGCACCTTTTATAAATCTACGGTTAAAAAATTGACCTAGCCCAGGGAACAGGACTGATAATAGGGTAGCTATTAGAACGCTTTTTCTTTTGACTTTTTTATCATCAGCACTTGTAGTTGACACGTAAGCTCCCTCCTCTTTATTACATAAATAAAAAATGTGGAAGGAAGAGACTCCCTTCCACATTTCTCAATTATTGCTGTAACGCAATTTCTTCGTGAATTTGATCTACTGCCTCGTCTAAGATTTCTTGAACATCTTCACCTTGTAAAATTAATTGAAGTGAATCGTTCATAGGTCCCCAAACTTGAGACATTTCTGGGATATTTGGCATTGGCTCAGCAAATGCTAACTGCTCAACAAAACCTGCAATATGCTCATCATTTGCTACTAGGTCTGATTCTGCTACAGATTGGTTAGCAGGAATTTCACCAGCAACTTCAAACCAGATTTGTTGGCTTGCTTCATTTGTTAAATAGATAATGAAATCAGTTGCCCAATAAGTGTTGTCAGAGAATGAAGAAACAAACCATCCGTGGTTACCTGAGAATGTATCAGGAACTTCACCATTATCAAACTTCGGTAATGGAGCAACTCCTAAGTTCTCTCCAAGAGCATCACGGAAACCGTTTAGTGCCCATGGTCCGTTAAGAATTGTTGCAGCCCTACCATCTTCAAAAATCGCTGCAGCATTATCTAAGTTCATATCTGCAGGCATTAAACCATCAGTAACCCATGATTGAATTAGTTGTCCACCTTCAACAGCACCAGCATTGTTTAAACCAATGTCTGAAGCATCAAGTGCACCAGCTTCCCCACCGAAAATATATCCACCAGGACCAGTTAAGAATGGTTTCATGAAGTAAAGGTCGCCAGGGTTTGCAAGGAATCCATATTGATCTCCTTGAGTGAAGTCTTTCGCAAACTCCATTAACTCAGTCATTGTTTCAGGAACTTCTTCTAAATGTTCTTTATTATAGTATAAAGCGTATGTTTCAACTTTGATAGGTACTCCATATTGCTCCCCATCAATCTGGAATGACTCATAAGCATTTTGGAAGTAAGTATTAGCTACTTCTTCAGGAATATTTAGTTCTGCTGCTAACCCTTGTAAAGTAATTCCACCAGTTCTGTCATGAGGATTCATAAATACATCTGGACCTTGACCAGCTGGACCGTCTAATGAAAGGTTATCAACTTGGTCATCAAAGTTCATTGGAACGACTTCAATATTAATTCCTGTTTCTTCAGTATAATTCTCAATGATTTGATTTGTAGCTGCTAATTGTCCTTCATTGTCATTAACCCAAATTGTTAATGATTCAGGCTTTTCAGGTGCATCCCCTTCAGCTACTTGCTCTTGGTCATCACCAGGCTCTGTTGGTGCAGGTGTTTCTTCTCCAGCATCATCTCCACCACAAGCAACTAAAACCATGGAGATGAGTAACATTACCAACAATGTTAAAAATGAAGATTTCTTAAACATGTTCTTTTCCCCCTAATTTTTTGTGTTAAATAATGCATATCACTAAGTATCATACCCAAGTGTTTTTTTACAATACTATGCCCTCTACCTATCTAACTCTTAGGCAACCGCTTGCACAGTCATGTAAAAAAATTGCGATTTGATAGATGTTCTATGAAATCGCTTGCACTATTTATTTACATTATAGCGCCTATATTTATAAATAACAATGCTTTTTTTAATTTTTTTTTAATTAATTGTGAACTTTTTTGTACTCTCTTTCACTTTATTTGCAACAGCTTCCAAACGGTTCATATTCCCAACTAAATCACCAGAAACTGTGATTTGTTCTGTTGTACAAGCTGTTATTTCTTCTGACCTTTCAACTAGAACGGAAGCTGATTCTACTAAATCTTCTGTAGAAGCTGCCACTTCTTGCAAACCCGTGGAAATCGCTTGAATCGCTTCGGTTATTTCTTTGTTCTCAACTGATAAGTTTGAACCTTTTTTACTGATTTCATTAAATATTTCTCGCACTTCATCAGATGTAGAGACAACCGATTGCACGATTTGCTCGAAAGTTGCAAACTGTTCCATAAATTGAACTGTATTCCCTTGCGTTCGTAAAATAATAGTTTTAATTTGCTCTGAAAATGAATTTGTTTGATTTGATAAATTCCGGATTTCATTTGCGACTACAGAAAATCCTTTCCCTGCTTCGCCGGCCCTTGCTGCTTCAATCGAAGCGTTTAAAGCAAGCAAATTCGTTTGACCTGTTATCCCTTCAATATCGGTCATAAATTTAGAAACCTCATCCATACTTGAAACGACTTCTTTCATATTTTGAGATAGTGCTTTCGTTTCTTCGGAAGCAGCTTTTATCGTTTTACTCATTTCAATCATTTGAGATGATCCATCTTTTGCTCCTTCGTTCATTTCAACCATTTTCTTATTAATGGACATAGCCGCATATTCAATTTCTTGTGAGCTAACTGATGATTGCTCAGTAACAGCTGATATTGATGTTGCATGGTCTAATTGCTTTTGCGCATCTTGACGGAATAATCCAGCCAACTCTTCAATTTTTCCAGTTGCTTCTTGATTTAGTTTTGCTCGATTTGTTACATCATTGGAAACAACAAGCATTTCCTCACTCGCTTTTATATTAGAGTGCAATGAATCTGTTAATTGGTCAGCCATTATTTTTAAACCTTCATTAATATCCCAAATTTCATCACGTCTTGTCATGTTAGCATCAAATGTAAAATCACCATTTCGATAGGCTTCAATTCTTTTAAGGATTAGCGAAATTCCTGCGTTTAAATTTCTTGCAAATAAAACTAGGATAAGAAGAGATACAAACCCAATACTAATCACCGTTACAAATAGCGTTTGTTGATTTCTTTTGAGTGCTTCATTCACAACTGCCACATTTTCATCAAATGCATTATCGAAGTACGGCTGAATCCTTGAATGGGCCCCTTCTGTTGTTTGGAGGGCTTTTGTTATTCTTTGTGAAGCATCGACTCTAACTCGATTCGCTCTTTCTCCCACAAAAGGTTCCGCCAATAAGTTTTCATATATGTATACAAATTGGTCAAACCCGGATTGAAGATGCTGATAATAACTAGCGATATCATCACTTTGCGTCATAAATTCTTCAATATCTTTAAGCTCGGTATCTACTTTTTCTATTTCTTCTTTTAAAACTCTAACTCTTGTATCAGTATAACCATCAGTCAATAAATCATATTGAATTAATCCAATTTGATTTATACTGTTATTTATATTCGTATACTGATCTTTTGTTGTAGTTAGTTGATTTAAATTTTGAACTTCTTTTTGGACCGTATTATTACTTGCCAGCAGAAACACACCAGAAAGAGAACTAATCAATACAATCCCGATGACAACAATTAATAGTTTGAACACCAAAGGAAAGCGTTTACTTTTAAGCGAATCTATCGAAATTTTCCTCCCCCAAAACCTTTTCGTTTGCTGTTCCATTTTCTTTTTTACCGTTTTCCACATGTTGTTTCCCCCTCAAAAAATGAATACGAAATCGTTTGCGCAAATGAAGTAGTTCTTTTTACTTATTATAAACACAAGACTCTTATCCTATCAACATATTTTAACAGAGATTACGGTTTTTATTTTATGCAAACGCTTGACAACAAGTATGTAGTTCTCCTATCGTATCTGTAAGTAGTCACTTATCCACTACATTATAAAAGGAGTGAGTTTCTTGAATAAAGAAGCCATCTATCACCGTCCTAAAAACGAATATGCCTATGCATACAATGAAAAAACATTACATATTCGTTTACGCACTAAAAAACATGATGTAAAAACTGTCGACCTACTTTTTGCTGATCCGTTTGATTTTAATGTAGAAAAGCAAAAGTGGGAGTTAGCTGAAATCCCCATCAAAAAGCACGGTTCAGATGAACTATATGACTATTGGTTATGTGAAGTGTCCCCTCCTTTTCGGCGTTTACGCTATGGGTTTAGATTAACAGATGCAACTGAAACCCTTATCCTTACTGAAAAAGGATTTTTTAGTGACCCGCCATCAGATTCTGGATTTTATTTTGCTTTTCCTTTCCTCAACCATATTGATATTTTCCAAGCTCCTTCTTGGGTTAAAGATACCATTTGGTACCAAATTTTCCCGGAACGTTTTGCAAATGGAGATGCTTCCATCAATCCAAACAACACACTTGAGTGGGGAAGCAGTAAACCAACCTCTTCTTCTTTTTTTGGTGGAGACTTTCAAGGGATTATCGAGCACCTCGATCATTTAGTTGATTTAGGAATTAGCGGAATTTACTTCACCCCTATTTTCCTAGCACCTTCTAATCACAAATATGACACGGTTGATTACATGGAAATTGACCCTCAGTTCGGAGACAAAGAAACATTCAAAAAGCTAGTAGATGCTTGCCATGAAAAAGGGATAAAAGTCATGTTAGATGCTGTATTTAATCATAGTGGTTTTTATTTCGAACCCTTCCAAGATGTCTTAGAGCATGGAGAACAATCTAAATATCGGGATTGGTTCCATATTCATAGTTTTCCAGTTCAAACAAAACCAAGGGCAAACTATGATACATTTGCTTTTGTTCCACAAATGCCAAAATTGAATACTGAACATCCGGAAGTAAAAGAATATTTACTACGCGTTGCAGCGTATTGGATTGAAGAATTTAATATTGATGGCTGGCGGTTAGATGTAGCAAATGAAGTTGACCATGCGTTTTGGAGAGAATTTCGAAAAGCCGTGAAAGCTATTAAACCGGACTTATATATATTAGGAGAGATTTGGCATGATGCACTGCCATGGTTACAAGGAGACCAATTTGATGCTGTCATGAACTATCCTTTTACAACGGCAATTACAGAATATATCGCCAAGGAAAATTTAACAGCAACACAATTTTCCCACCACATTACAAAGGTTATTAATCAATACCCGAATAATGTGAATGAAGTTGCCTTTAACCTTCTCGGAAGCCATGATACAGCAAGAATCTTAACATTAAGTGGCGGAAACAAAAACAAAGTAAAATTACAAAAAGTCGTTCAATTTTCCTTACCAGGAACACCTTGTATTTACTATGGTGATGAAATTGGGATGAGCGGGGAAACCGATCCTGGTTGTCGGGAATGTATGATTTGGGAGAAAGACCGCCAAGATGGTGATATGTTCCATTTTGTCAAAAAGCTTATATCATTACGAAAAACTTATCGGTTTACCGAATCTCCAATGTTCCTCTATACAAATGACGAAGAAAACAGCATTGTGTATCGACAACAGGTTAAACAAGGAGACATTCTATTTTTCTTAAATGCTAGCGCTAACCAACAAAAGATTCCTGTTCCTTTAGATTATCAGGAAAAACAAGGAGAAGATATTTGGAACAATGCAACGGTATCGCCATCAGGCGTTATTGATGCCCTTCCTTACAGCTTTACATGTATTAAATATTCATAAGAAAATGGTAGGAGTGAATGAAAATGGAAAAACGTTATTGGTGGAAAGAAAGTGTTGTATATCAAATCTATCCACGAAGTTTTATGGATAGTAATGGAGATGGGATTGGAGATTTAAACGGAATCATATCTAAATTAGATTATTTACAAGAGTTAGGAATAGACGTTGTCTGGTTATCTCCCGTTTATGAATCACCAAATGATGATAATGGATACGACATTAGTAATTACCAAGCCATTATGGATGAATTCGGAACAATGGAAGATTGGGAGCGTTTGCTTGAGGAAATGCATAACCGTGGGATTAAATTAATTATGGACCTTGTCGTCAATCATAGTTCAGATGAACATGCTTGGTTTGTAGAGTCTAGAAAATCAAAAGAGAATAAGTATCGCGACTATTATATTTGGCGAGATGGAAAAGACGGGAAAGAACCGAACAATTGGTCATCTTTTTTCAGTGGTTCAGCATGGCAATTCGATGAAGCAACTGAACAGTATTTTCTCCACTTGTTTTCAAAAAAACAACCCGATTTAAACTGGGAAAACCCTCAACTTCGAAAAGAAGTTTATGACATGATGACATGGTGGCTTGAGAAAGGAATTGACGGCTTCCGCATGGATGTCATTAACATGATTTCAAAAGAAAAAGGGTTACCTGATGCTCCTTCTGTCCCTGGTGAACAGTATAGCTCTGGCCATGAGTTTTTTATGAACGGTCCACGAATTCATGAATTTTTGCAAGAAATGAACAAAGAAGTATTATCAAAATACGATATTCTCACAGTCGGAGAAACACCTGGTGTCTCACCAGAAGATGCTGTTCTATATACAGCAGAAGACCGAAATGAAGTGAATACGCTCTTTCAATTTGAACATATGGATTTAGATTCTGGTAATGGAAAGTGGGATGTAAAACCATTACAATTAGCAGACTTAAAATGGAGTTTATCACGTTGGCAAAAAGGGTTAGAAAATCAAGGTTGGAACAGCTTATATTGGAATAACCATGACCAACCACGAATTGTATCAAGGTTTGGAAATGACAAAGAGTACCGGAACAAATCGGCTAAAATGCTAGGAACTCTACTTCATATGATGAAAGGTACTCCTTATATTTATCAAGGTGAAGAAATCGGGATGACTAATGTTAAATTTTCTGACATCTCCGCTTATAAAGATATTGAAACCATTAATATGTACAATGAAAAACTGGAAGCTGGTGTAGACAAAGACGTTATCATGAATAGTATTTATATAAAAGGACGCGACAATGCTAGAACACCAATGCAATGGGATGATAGTGAACATAGTGGATTTACAACAGGAACACCGTGGATAAACATTAACCCAAATTATACTGAGATTAATGTCAAACAAGCTCTCGAAGATAAAGATTCTGTTTTTTATTATTATAAAAAACTTATTCACACGCGAAAATCAAATGACATCATCATTTATGGTTCTTATGATATATGGCAAGAGGACCATTCGCAAGTGTTCGCATATACTCGGTCTTTCAAAGAACAAACATTGTTTGTAGCTTGTAATTTTTATGGTGATACAACAACAATTACCATCCCCGACATTTTTGCAAATGAACAACGACAAATTCTTATTACAAATGATGATGAAGAACAGCTTAATGGCACCAAATTAACATTAAAGCCATATGAGGCAAAAGTATATTTAGTATAACTTCAATTTATCTACTAAAAAAGCGAGTAAGTCATAACATTTTGACTTACTCGTTCTCTTTGTCTTTCGATTCTTTTTTATAAAACGTATAGACAGGATAAGATACCTCTTTTTTAAACCCTAGTTTCATTGCTAAACGGTGAGAAGCTTCATTATGATTTGTCGTTTCCCATAAAGGTTCTAATCCCCGTTCTAACTCATATTCAATCACAAGTGTTGCTGCAATAGAGGCATATCCTTTACCTCTGTCTTCTTCTTGAAATGTATCAACGTCAATAAAAAAGTAATTCTCGTATTCAAAGCCGTTATTTTTACAAATCGTAACCGTATTTTTTCCTTTTTTTATTCTCGCTCCAATTTTCGTTTTTTGTAAATAATGCGAGTAAGCGGAAACGGCATATTTCTTTGGTAGCAAAGGAAAACGTTCAATGTGAATAGATAGGTTGTCTTTTGCTGCTAACTTAGATTTCATTTGATAAAATTCCTGTTTATCCAATGTATATGTTGACTCATAATGCTTTTTTGCATGATAACGGCGATGTGGTACGAGAAACTCCTTTTCCCATTCTTTTTTATTACTGGCATACACTTCAAAACGATCAATATCTTCACCAACGAAAGCTAATATCCTTTCCATATTAAAAAGAAGTCTTCCTTCTAACTCCATAGGAATCGTCCCTTCAATATACACCCAACGATTAATAGCAATGACGACCACCGTTGTTGGTCTATGAACATTGTCAACAAACACACGACCTGGGTATTCTCCATTCAATACTGTCATCGCTGGTATATAGTATATCTTTCCTTCAAAAAACGAAGTGACTTGAAAAAAGCGCTCACGATGTAATTCTACTAACATAAGGTGCTCTCCTTACGTATATTTAGTATTAAACCTACTAAGCTATTGGGGATTCCCTGTTTCTTTGGTTGAATTTTTATATAGTCCAAACAATATAAACAAATAAGGTGCTCCTAACAACCCCCATAGTCCTATGATGACATAACGAATAAAATCCCACATTAGAAGGGGCGGAAAAAGTACCTTTAGTCCTCCTTGCAATACAAAAATACCAATAATCCCTATAGCGTAAACAACTATTTTCCTCCAAAGAACTGGAGAAATTTCCATATTAACGAATGACTTTTCAAGTAAATAGCCGATGCCTGCTCCTAATAAAAATGCACTGTATTTAATCCCTTCATCGTGCGGGAACACAAACATTAGAACTAACGGAACGAGCGTGACAATCCCCCACTTCATCGTTGATGTTGTAGCTGACATCCATTGTTGTAGTTGAAAAGATAACAAAATGATCCCTAAACCGATGAGTACCCCACTTATAACATCGATTGGCCAATGGAGACCAGAATATAAACGCGAACATGAAACAAGAAAGATGAGAATACAAGCAAATATCGTGAAATTTCTCTGTTTCACCATATACGCTAGATACCCCCACAAAGTCGTCGAACCTTGAGCATGTCCACTTGGAAATGAATCATGAGGATAATGACTTCCTACTTGAGCAGATTCTACAAATATAGACGAAATCCCTTCTGAACCGATCGGTCTTGTTACCGCAATATTTACTTTCAGAAAGGCATTGCTGTACATAGATAGTAAGAAAATATAAAAAAGACGAAACCCCATCTGTTTAGAAACACACCAATAAATCAAAGGTAAAATTAAAAAATAAAATTCTTCATTTCCAAAAAAGGTGAGTATACTTGCGATAAAATCTAAAAATGGATGTTGCCATTTTGTAAACCAGATTAATATATCAATTTGATTCATAATTCCTCCTATTGCTCCACACGCATGTTAACTTTAGACTATATCTATGTATCGTTTCGTATTATTTTTACTATTAAGAGTTGTTGATTGATTATTGAAATAGTATCATAAAACGTATATTCAAAATAGTAGATTTCAAAAAACTTAATAAACTCTTGAAAACTTACAAATTCAACTAAATTTACTAGACCATAGTCATAGCTTACACTATAGTATAAAATAGTATATAACATCTTCGAAATAACATGTTAGGAGGGAATCTGTCTTATATGAAGAACGAGCCTTGGTATATTACATATTCGAAACATACTTGTGAACATACGTATCGTCTGAACCGAGAACATATTCCTTCATTATCCTCTGTTTACTCTGAAGACGAGCTTAAACAATTACGGCAACAATTTGAGGAAGTAATTATAGTTACGAAGCACTTTATAAAAAAACAAATCAGTTATATGGATGGAATACCTACTTTGATTTTAATATCGAATGAAGACGGTACAATCATTGACCTTTATGGTGATGAGCAAATGAAAGAAGCCCTCGGCATCGTTGTAGGGACTAGCTGCTCAGAAGAACGTTTAGGTACAACTTCGATTAGTCTTTGCCTAAAACACAAACATTCGATTCAAATTAAAGGGGAAGAGCATTTTTACCCACATTTCTATGAATATAGCTCCACTACTTCCGCTTTTCATATTATGAGTCAAAACGAGTCTTATTTAGATGGAACGATAACAATGATAACGAAAAAAGAGCATAGTAACACCCTTCATCTTGGCCTGTTATCTTCTTCTGTTGATTCAATTGAACGAGAGCTTGCCTTATATACACAGCATAAAAAGCTACTAGAATTTAATCAAAATATGATTAATTCAAATCGTAACGGAATTATTATTACAGATGAAAACGGAATAATCTCATCTATTAATGATAGTGCCACCAATATATTTAATTTAACCAACAATGACTTAAATGGACAACCAATTTCAGCAATCCAGTTAATTGGTGACTATTTTCAAACAGTTCTGCAAGAAGTAAAGAAATTGGAGAACATCGAAATCACCTTTTCAGCAAACAAGCAAACGTCTTATTTCATAGCGGATATTGCCCCGATTTTTGATTTAAATAACAAATTAATTGGTGCCTTAGGGCAATTTCATGATTTTACCGAGCGGCATCATTTAGAACAACAAGTCATCGTAAATGAAAAATTTTCTGCTATCGGTAAATTAAGTGCTGGCTTAGCACATGAGATTCGAAACCCTCTTACACCAATTATGGGTTTTATCGACATCTTAAAGAAACAACATCATGATGTTCAAACAAGCTGGTATTACGATATTATTCATGATGAATTACATCGGATTAAACATTTAGTCGATACTTTTGTCATTACTGCAAAATCGGAAGCACCATCAAAACGGCAAATTAACATCGTTGAATTAATACACCAAACCGTAAACTTAATGGAAAGTGAAGGGAATTTAAAAAATGTTCAATTTGATTTAACTGCAATCCCAAATGAGGACATTTTACTTTATGTAGACCCTAGTCAATTGAAACAAGTTTTTATTAATTTATTTCAAAATGCGATGGATGTTATGACTAACGGAGGGCTCATTTCGCTTAGTACAGCCATGACAAACAAAGAAATAAATATAAATATTGAAGATAATGGGACCGGTATGTCAAATGAAGAACTTCAGCAATTGTTCACACCTTTTTTCACAACAAAAGAAGAGGGAATTGGCTTAGGGCTTTCCGTTTGTTATCGGATTATTAAAAATCACAAAGGAACTATTACAGTCCAATCTACGAAAGGCATCGGTACGACGTTTACAATCACATTACCACTATAAAATAGTAAAGAACTTTTCAAGAATGACCACTTAAAAAGTAATGAATACGCTTTTTTAGTGGTTTTTTGTTTTTCAATTTATACGGACATACGTTCCGTTATTATAACAAATTGACGAGATTTTCTTATTGGTTCGGACATGTGTTCCGTTATTTGCCGATTGGAGTAAGAAATGAGACTAAAAAATAGGGAATAGCGGAACTGATGTCCGAACGTAAAGGTGCCTGCCTCTTTCTAATGAAGTAGAGTCTCCTAAATGACAAAAATTGAGTGACTGACCAAATAAACGCTATGCTTCATTTGATGCCACAAAAATTGCTAGACAAATACGATTGGCATTGATACAATACGAACTGTATTAATAAGCTTAATACAGTTCGAACTAAAGGGGGAGGGGCATGTTTGAGCTTGATAACCGAAGTCGAAGCCCTATATACGAACAAATTATTGAAAAAATTAAAAACTTAATTATGAACCAAGTATTACGCCCAGACGAAAAATTACCTTCTGTTCGAATGCTTTCCAATCAAATTACAGTGAACCCCAATACGATACAAAAAGCTTATCGCGAACTAGAACGCCAAGGGTATTTATATTCCGTTATTGGTAAAGGCTATTTTGTCGTTTCTCTCGATATTATGCCTAATGAAGATAAACGAAACGAAGTCGAAGCTGAACTGTTGAAGCTTTTAACAGAAGCAGTTTTTCTAGGCTTAACAAAAGAAGAACTTCTACAACTTTATGCCAAAGCAAAACAGGTAACTGAAGGAGGCGAATCCTTATGATTGAAATCAACCAGTTATCCAAAACGTTTGATTATGAAAAAGCTGTAAACGATTTGGATTTACATGTAGCAAAAGGTTCTATATATGGGTTATTAGGTTCTAATGGAGCCGGGAAAACAACATTACTAAAAATGATTGCTGGAATATATAAGCCCGACCACGGAACGATATTTATTAACGGTGAACGAAACTTTGAAAATATGAAAGTAAAACAAAAGACCATTTTCATTCCAGATGTTCCTTACTTTTTACCACAGTCGACGGTTCATCAGATGGCTCACTATTATCGTCATTTTTACCCCCATTGGAATGAATCAAGATACATTCGCTTACAAGAAGTGTTTGGAATTGATCCTAAACGAAAAATCCAACGATTATCTAAAGGAATGAAGCGACAAGTTGCTTTTTGGCTTGCATTATCTACCATGCCTGACCTTATCATTTTAGATGAGCCGATTGATGGATTAGATTCTGTCATGCGACAAAAAATTAAAAATCTCCTCTTTCAAGATGTAGCAGAACGTGAAATGACCATCCTCATCTCCTCTCACAATTTACGAGAGATTGAAGATATTTGTGACCATGTCGGGATTATGCATCAAGGAAAACTTCTCATTGAAAAAGACGTCGATGATTTAAAAGCAGATACACATAAAATTCAAATTGTTTTACAAACGAAAGAGCAAGAAGAACTCATTGAAAACAAGCTGAATGTGCTTCACAAAGAAAAACGGGGAAGTGTAATTTTATACGTTGTAAAAGGTCATGAAGATGAAATTACCTCGTATATCGAACAATTTGGTCCAACGGTTTTTGATTTATTACCACTTACACTTGAGGAAATCTTCATTTATGAAATGGGAGGTGTTGGTTATGAGTTCAAAAACATCCTTCTTTAATAAAGGAATATTGTTACAAGATTTAAAACAACATGGCTGGATCGGGATTGTTTTTCTCATTGGCTTGCTTTACTCTAATCCGCTTCAGCTATTGATGGCTGTATCCAATCAATATTACCCGTATACGTATGTAACGAACTTATTTTTAGAAGCTTCAGAATGGCAATCACTCTTTTTATTTATAATGCCTGCTTTAGCTGCGATTTTTTTATTTCGATACATACATGTTAAAGATTCAGCTGATATGATTCATAGTTTACCTATTACAAGATTTACGTTATTAGCGAATCATCTATTATCAGGGGTTATTTTATTACTCTTACCAATTTGGATAACAGGTGTTATTGCTTGGTTTGTGACACAATCCCATCAACTTTATCATTTCGTGACAATAGGTGACCTTTTTCAATGGCTTCTCTTGTATTCCTTACTTGCTTTATTTCTATTTGCTTTTACAACGACAGTTGGGATGTTTACAGGGTTATCTGTTGCCCAAGGAATTTTAACTTACATTCTTTTATTTTTACCAATTGGACTTTTTCAACTCGTTGTCTATCAGTTAGAACTTTTATTATATGGATTTTCCAATCTTCACATTTCTTCGTGGATTGAAAAATTATCTCCATTAACTCGTCTATATGCTTATATTTATATGCCTTATACCTTGATAGAAATCATTACCTATGTTTTTGTCACAATAGCCTTATTTGTTTTATCTAATATTCTTTATAAATACCGTCATATTGAAAAAGCGTCTGAACCGATTACTTTTTCCATATTAAAGCCCATTTTTAAGTATGGGGTTACTTTCTGTTCGATGCTTGTCATCGGCAGTCATTTTGCAAGTATGCAAAGCAATCAAGTAGGATGGGTTATTTTTGGATATGGTACAGGATCGATAATTGGGTACCTCATTGCCTCAATGGTATTGAAAAAAAGCTGGCGAGTGTTTGACCGAGGTATTATTAAAGGGTTTGGTATATATACGAGTATTATTTTAGCATTACTTCTTGTAGTGAAATTTGACTTAATTGGTTTTGAAGATCGAGTACCTTCTCTGGATTCAATCGAAAGCGTCTATTTTAATCAAAATTCTTATTTAGTAAGCGTGAACTTTGAAGGAAACTCTACACGAGAAGTGCCATTTATTAATGATAAAGAGCTTATTCAGTTGGTAAGAAAGCTTCATCAAGACATCGTTGAAACAAAACCTGAAGAAATTACGGAATCCCATTGGCGAAACACTCCCATTACTTTTACTTATCAATTAATAAACGGGCAAAAGGTGTCAAGACGATATCAAATTCCTGTGCAGCACATTGACACACACTTAAAAGAAATTCTTGAATCTGATGTGTATAAGCAACATTATTTTTCACTTGCAGAACTTCAAACATCACAATTAAGTAAAATTCGGATCTATTCTTACCATCCCATTTCAAAGCAAGGAAAAGTATTTACATCTGAAGAAGAAATCTCTGAATTTCTTTCGGTTATAAAGCAGGATATAAATGCTCTTACGTATGAAGACATGATGTCATGGAATAGCTGGGGGTATATTTCTATTGAAATGGATAATAACGACTATATTGACCTTGAATGGAATAAAGCTTTCCAATATATTGATTTATGGTTAGCAGAAAAAGGAGTTTTAGAGGACATTCGTATTGTACCTTCTGATATTGAATTAATGGAGATTATTACACCAACAGAAATAACAGAAGAAACATATTACACCCACCAATTGTTATCGGGTGAATATGATTATAAAATTCTTTTATCAAGTCAAAACATGCAAGAAATTGAAGAAGCGTTAACTTCCTATGAAGATACAGAACATGGGCTATATCACGTCCGTTTTTTCACAAAAAACGGTGCAGAATTTTATGGGACTTTCCCTAAAGATAAGCTCCCTTCATTTCTACAGTAATATACAAACCAGCCATGTCAGAATGTCTCTCTACATGGCTGGTTACTGTTTTTAGATAAATGAAAATGAACTATTCTCGTCTAACACACGAATGAACGTTTCAAGCAATTGTAATGTGGAGTCCAAATCATTTTTATCTATCACTTCTACTGGTGAGTGGGCATAACGTGATGGAATCGAGAGAACGCCTGTTGCAATTCCTTTATTTGCTAAACTTACAGCTCCACCATCTGTCCCGATACCAGGAAACACTTCTTGTTGATATGGAACCTTATGTAGTTTTGCTAAATTTACGAGCTTTTCTTTAACTGTTGGATGAGCGATTAAACTAAAGTCAATCACTTTAATCCCTGTCCCATTTCCTAAAGCTAATGTTTGATCCATTGTTTCTTCAGGCGTATCACTCACTGCTGTCGTGTCAATGGCAATCGCCACATCCGCCTCTATTCCATTTGTCGCCACTTGCGCTCCTCGTAATCCTACTTCTTCTTGAACAGTAAAAATAGCAATCAGCTCACCGCAGAACTCACCATCTTGTAAGTTTTCTAACAAGCTCAAAATGATGGCACATCCTGCTCGGTCATCAAACCCTTTTCCTACAAAACGTCCTGTTGAAGAGTTTCCTAGATAATCAATGGATGGCGCCCATGTAATTGGGTTACCTATTTCGACTCCTAACTCAAGCGCATGTTCTTTCGTTTTAGCGCCGATATCAATATATAATTGGCGGTGATTTCGAACTTTACTCGCATCATCAAATTTAGCATAATGTGCTGACATTGTACCGATTACGCCTGTAAGTAACTCAGATGACGTACGAATTTGAACTTTTTGAGCCAATAGTATTCTATCGTCATGCCCTCCTAATTTCTCAAAACGGAGAAGACCATTATCTTCGATTTTTTTTACGATAAAGCCGATTTCATCCATATGTGCCGTAACCATTATTGTAGGACCAGGCTTATGCCCTTTTTTCTTGGCGATAACATTGCCTAAACTATCGACTTGAAGCTGGTCAACTTTATCTTTCACTTTATCTTTAATCCACTTTGACACAGGCTGCTCATAACCGCATGGCCCATGTAAAGAAGTTAAATCTTTTAATAAATCATACATGTCTTTTCTTCCTCTCTCACTAAAAGTTACTATTTATTATATCGAAAGAGAACTCATCCTCCAAATTTACTGATTATTAAACGCTTTTCCTACTAGTTTTGGTATACTATACAAGAGATTCACTATTAACAAAGGTGGTAAAAGCGATGCCAACGGAAAAAAAAGTAAACATTGTTCTATTAGAAACGAGTGATATTCATGGGAATGTGCTTCCGATTAACTATGGGACAAATGAAAAAGCGGAGCTAGGGTTAGCCAAAGTAGCTACCGTCATCCAAACTGAACGTAAGAAAAATGAACATGTTATTGTTATTGATAATGGCGACTTAATTCAAGGAACCCCTCTTACATATCATTATGTGAAATTTTTAAATGAGCTGGAAAACCCCATGGTAAAATTATTAAATCATCTTCAATATGATGGATTTATCATTGGTAATCATGAATTTAATTACGGATTATCTCCCCTTGAAAAAGCCTTTGAAACATCGACATTTCCATGGCTAAGTGCAAATATTATTAATGAGAACAACAATAAACCAACATTCGGCAATCCATATTTCATTAAAGATATCGGGTCGATTAAAGTGGCTGTGTTAGGGATAACCACTCACTATATCCCGAATTGGGAAGACCCCCAACATATTCAAGGGCTCAAATTTGCAGATGCATTTGAAACGACGAAACAGTGGGTGAACTATATTCATGAGCATGAAAAACCAGATGTGATGGTTGTTTCTTATCACGGTGGATTCGAACGGGATTTAGAAACAGGCGAACCTACAGAAAATTTAACAGGAGAAAATCAAGGGTATGCTATTTGTAAACAAATTGATGGTATTGATGTATTACTTACTGGTCATCAACATCGAAGGATCGCAAAAACGATTAACGATGTTACCGTAATCCAGCCGAGTGTAAATGGCGAAGTCGTCGGGAAAGTCACGATCGAATTAATTCAAGAACAAGACGCATGGAAAATTCAAAATAAAAAAGCGGATCTTCTTCCCGTTGAACATGTCTCACCAAATGAAGAAGTACTTGACATTATTCATGAGTATGAATCGAAAACACAAACATGGCTCGATCAAGCCATTGGAACGATTCAAGGAGATATGACGATAACAGATGTATTTGAAGCACGATTACAAGACCATCCATTCGTTGAGTTTATAAATAAAGTTCAAATGGACGCTGCTGGTGTCGACATTTCCAATACAGCTCTTTTTAATAACAATGCAACCGGATTTCAGTCTCATGTTACGATGCGTGATATTGTTTCAAACTACATTTATCCGAATACATTAAAAGTACTCCGACTCACAGGTCAAGATATTAAAGATGCCCTTGAGCGTTCTGCCTCTTATTTTCAATTAAATCATAATGGGGAAATAGAAGTTAACCCTGCTTTTACAACGCCAAAACCACAACATTATAATTATGATATGTGGGAAGGAATTGAATACGTGTTAGATATTTCAAGACCTATAGGAGAGCGAGTAACTTTATTACAATACAACAATAATGAGTTGGATTTAACAGAGTCCTTTGATGTTGTCATGAATAACTACCGTGCAAGTGGTGGCGGCGACTATACAATGTTTCAAAATAAACCTGTCATAAAGGATATACCGATTGATATGTCTGAATTACTCGCAAGTTATTTTCTCTCACATAAAACGATACGTGCTTGTTCCAACGGAAACTGGAAAGTCATTTGGTAGAAGGTAAAAAGTGAAGTATAAAAGGAATGATTCCTTTTCATACTTCACTTTTTTATGTCTGTTCATTTTTTAGTTTAGACTCAAATCTTTCTCGTAGCTTTTGTTTTTCTACTTCAGGTAAAAATGCGGCCTCTATCCCATTTCGTAATAAGGAAAGCACATCGTCCAAACTTAACTGAAAGTATTCAATTAATGTCAAAAACTCTTTTGTCAATGTTGTATTTGAAACTGTTAAATTATCAGTATTAATTGTAAGTGTAAATCCCATATCATAATACTCCTTAAAAGGATAGCTTTCCCAACTATCACATGCTTTCGTTTGAATATTACTAATCGGGCACATCTCTAGTGGAATCTTTTTATCAATAAGTAAGTCCACAATGTCCTTATCCTCCCTTGCACGAACACCGTGTCCAATTCGAACAGCACCTAGTTGTGTAATCGCATCATAAATGCTATCAGGGCCTGCCGCTTCTCCAGCATGTATCGTAACTGGAATCTCTTTCTCGTTCGCTACGGCAAATACTTCTTGATGAAGATGTGTTGGAAAATTCCCTTCATCTCCAGCTAAATCTACAGCCACTAACCCTTTATGTAAAAAAGAAGAAGCTGCATGAATCACGGCAATATTCTCAGCGACACTATGATGTCGCAAACATGAAGCAATCACCCTCGCTTTCACACCAAATGTTGATTCTCCACGTTGTAAACCTTTGATGACCGCAGAAATGACTTGTTCTAAGCGTAAGCCCTCTCTCGTATGAAGTATTGGTCCAAACCGAACCTCAATATAAATACAATTGTCTAAAGAAGCTTGTTCCACCACTTCAAACGCTATTCGTTCTAACGCTTCTTCTGTTTGCATCATCGGTAGGACTAAATCAAACGTTTTTAAATAGTCTTTTAACTGCCCTGTTTTTGTGACTTGCATATAAGGCAGTAATTCTGTTTCAGTTTCTGCCGGTAAGATGACTCCCTTTTGTTTCGCCAATTCGATTAGTGTATTTGGTTTAACACTTCCATCTAAATGTAGATGAAGATCAACTTTAGGCAAACTTTTTATGACACTAGCATTCATGTTATAACCCTTCTTTCTACTTGAACATAAAACGACAATTGTATAAAGAATATCATGTACGAGCTTTTTATGCATCTAAAATCTATTTTTTACATACGCTAATGTTGTCTCTAACAATAAGGCTACCCCTTTTGTAATATCTGTAATCTCAGCCCATTCATGTTCATTATGACTCCCTCCATCATAACACCGAACAAAGAGTAACCCGACATCTGTTATTTCACTCATGACCATAGCATCATGCGCTGCCCCGCTTATCATCAAAGGCGGTGATAGCTTCAATTTCGCTCCCGCCTTTTCCATCGTATCGATCACATGCTCAGCACAATCAATCGGGTCTTCATGCAAATGCTCTTTTATTTCAGTAGTTAAGCCCCTTTTATTACAAACTTTCATAACCATCTCTTTGATTTCCTCAATCTTTTCGGTGCGGGAATCAGAATCAATATCACGTATATCTACCGTAAATTCAACAGACTCTGGTATAACATTGGCGACCCCAGGTTTTGCTTTTATGGATCCAACAGTTCCGACTATTGGGGTATCCTCTCCAAAACAAATGGTCTCGATATTCAAAATCATTTCTGCCGCCCCAGCCATTGGGTCTCTTCGAAGGGACATGGGCACAGTTCCGGCATGCCCAGAATCACCATGAACTTCGACTGTTAACCATACTGGTCCTGCCAAGCCTACTACAATTCCAACAGGCTTATTTTGTGATTCTAAATAGGGACCTTGTTCAATATGCATTTCTAAAAACACTTTCAACTCACCTTTTTTGCGAATATCATGATGAATGAAATTAGGCTGTAAACCAAATGCTTCTAATGCTGAATATCGATTTGTACCATGCGTATCTTTAGTATATAACTCTTCTTTCTTCACCTTCCCAACCATCCCTCGACTTCCAAATAAAGCCCCCTTAAACCTTGCCCCCTCCTCATCTGAAAACACAATAACCTCCAAAGGGTGACTTATTTCAATTCCCTCATCATGAATGACTTGGGCTACTTCGATTCCACCAATCACACCAATTGTTCCATCAAAAAAACCTCCATTTGGAATCGTATCAAGGTGAGAACCGATTGCAACTGCTGGTCTGTCATTGTAAATCGATTCCTTTCGTCCAATCACGTTTCCATAGTTATCAATTCTTACGTGTAACCCAGCTTGCTTCATCCATTTAATAATTAATAATTGAGCTAGTCGATCTTCTTTCGTTAATGCTTTTCTTGTCACCCCACCATTTTTATGTTTCCCAATATTGGATAGCTCCATAATTCGTTCAGAAATACGTTGGCTATTAATCTGGCTTTTTTGTTTTAACATAATAGCACCCTTCCTACTTCTTCATTCTCTTTCCTCAAATTTTATCGGAATTTTACTTACTTATTAGAAAGTTAGAAAGATAATCTCTCATACAAAAGTGAGAAAGAACAAATTCAAGGTTTGGACACGCGAATAAATAGTATGTACAAACAATAATGGTTTTCGAATAATGTATATACACGCTTTGATACTTACGAGGCAACTCTATTTTTGCGGCTACAGGAGTGCTTATTCACGCAAAAGCCACTCTATTCCAAGCGATATATTATGATTAACTGCTCCTATGTCCACGAACTTTTCAAAACGGTAGCCATGTTCACAGATAAAGGTTTTCATGACCGCTTACTTAAGATAAACAACAAAAATGCGGGAGCGTCATTTCGTTTCAAGCGAAGTGCGGAGCCTTCGCTATTCTAGAATAAGCTTTCAAAGCTTCACTGCTAATCCAAATTTTTTATACTTCCTTATCTTTTAAAAAAAGACGTCACAAAAGTTTCCTTTTGGACGCCTCATACATTCATATGTTATTTGCTTATTTGGGTAATGACTTCGTCAAACTCTTGCTGAATTTCTTCTGATGGTTTTGTCCCTAATATACTAAACAACGAGACAGCGAGCGTAGAAAGAATGAATCCTGGAACAATTTCATACATTTCAAACAAACCACCGTCAATATTTGCCCAAATGATGACGGTCAACCCGCCTGTTATCATCCCTGCCAATGCTCCGTTTCTTGTCATCCCTCTCCAAAATAACGATAAAATAATCACTGGACCAAATGCTGCACCAAATCCTGCCCATGCATACCCGACCAAGTCTAATACCGTATTTTCTGGGTTATACGCCATGATGACAGCAATAAGCGCAATAACAAGGACTCCAATTCTTCCAACTTTCACTAGTTCATTTTCACTCGCTGACTTTCTAAAAATTGATTTATAAAAATCTTCCGCTAACGCACTTGAAGATACGAGTAACTGAGAATCTATCGTACTCATAATAGCCGATAATATCGCCGCTAGCAAAAATCCAGCTACCCAAGGGTCAAACAATATTTGTGTAAATGCGATAAAGACTGTTTCTTCAGCCCCTTCTGCTAAAGGAGCACTAGCAAAAAATGCAATTCCGGCAAAACCTACAAATAAAGCCCCTAATAAGGTAAGTACCATCCATGTCATCCCAATAAAACGTGCTTTCGGGATTTCATGGACTGATTTAACAGCCATAAACCTTGTCAGAATATGAGGTTGACCAAAATATCCTAACCCCCAAGCAACTAAAGAAATAACCCCAATTAACGTAACCCCTGAATATACATCAAGAAAATTAGGATTAATGTTTCCGACAGCATTTATTGTCTCACTAAAGCCACCTAGGTGGGAGATAGCAACGATCGGAACAATAATTAAAGCTAAAAACATTAAAATACCTTGGAAAAAATCAGTCCAACTAACAGCTAAAAATCCGCCTAAAAATGTATACGAGATAATAACAATGGCGCCTATCCATAACGCATTCGTATAAGAAAGTCCAAATGATGCTTCAAATAATAACGCACCGCCAACTAAACCTGCAGAAGTATAAAAAGCAAAAAATACTAAAATAACAATAGCTGAAATCACTCTTAACATTTTCGAACGGTCTTTAAACCGATTTTCTAAATAACTTGGAATCGTAATAGAATTCCCTGCCACTTCTGTGTATGTTCGCAATCGTTTTGCAACAAATTGCCAGTTAATATAAGCACCGACGGCTAAACCAACTGAAATCCAAACCGCCTCCATCCCAGCGACATAAGCATAACCAGGTAATCCAAGTAATAACCAACTACTCATATCTGATGCACCAGCACTTAATGCCGCAACACTACCGTTTAATTTCCTTCCCCCGAGAATATAATCTGATAAGTTATTAGTTAAATTATAAAAGACTAAACCAATGACTAGCATCCCAACAAGATAGACGATAAATGTAATTAACGTAGTTTGTTCCAAAACTATTCCCCCTTATGTCGAATCATTGAAATAAAACTAAACAAAACAATGAGTGTCATTGGAACAAAAAGCCAAAACAACGTTGCTCCTGTTAACGTATAATCCATGTTTTGTCCCCCTTTTTTCTTTTTTTCTACTAGCCTTAATCTATTAGTTATGTTCTTTCTAAGAAGAATATGTCACTGGAAATATTCTCCTTGGCAAGATAGCTATTATATCATATGAAAACCTTTCCAACGTTATTTTAAACTTACTACTATAAGAAAAACGCGGAGCGTCTTTTCTTATAGTAGTAAAATTTTTAGACTTTCTTATCTTTCAAAGAAAAAGTGAGACTCTAAGTGCCTAAACACGAGGAGACTCACCTTTCTGTCGAAGTTGATTTACATAATATTTCATTCGGATTCTATTTTCATTGTTACCATTTTAACTTGTGTATTATTTCAATGATGTTCGTTTTTTCTTTTTGTCCGATTGGCCACCGCTCAATTTCATTTTTAATCGAAGCCAGTGTTCCGAATCCTTTAACAAATCCATTTAAACGGGCGACAACAGTCGCATCTCGAAAGTACTCTTCTGTTGGATACAATGCTGCTAATTGTTCTGTTGCTTTTTTATATTTTTTTAAATGATATTTTTGATGTTTCGTTTCAGCAAAAGTAAAAAAAGTGAGCGGCGCAATTTCTGTTTCTATAAGCATGTTCTTTTTTGCTTCCCACTCTTTTTTCTTTTCTAGCATTGTCTGTTTTTGTTGTTCATTCTCATACAGCAATAAAGAAATATACTGTCTTCCTTTATATCCCTCACGATTCGGATTATGATTGGCCCAAAACGGGTCAAGAAGAGAGGCTAACGAAATCTCTTCCTCATTAAAATGTACTTGAACCGTTTCTGTATGGTCTCCCATCATGCGATACGTAGGATTTAATGATGTCCCGCCTGCATACCCTACAGCTGTTTTTTGTATGCCTTGAAAATGCCCGAACCGAGCATCAACACCCCAAAATCATCCCATGCCAAATGTGAACCGTTCCATTACGTTCACCTCTCTCCCTACTATGATTTATGATATTTATTTTCTTGATAAAAAAAGTTTGGTGTGACAAGATCGTTTTTATATTCCTGATGAAAAATATGTGTTGTTGCCGGTGACACTGGCGGAATTAACCATGTCCAATCCCCCGTGACATTTCTTCCTTTTGCCGTTTCTGCTTCCTGAAATCGTTTAAACTGATCCGCTGCCGTATGGTGGTCAACAATGCTAACACCAGCTTTTTTAAATGAATATAGGACAGCTACATTTAATTCAACTAATGCTTTATCTTTCCATAGCGTTGAATTTTTCGTTGTTTCTACACCAATAATTTTTGCAACTTCAGCTAATTTATTATAACGATCTTCATCGGCCAAATTTCTGGCTCCAATTTCAGTTCCCATATACCATCCATTAAAAGGGGCAGCTGTATACATAATACCGCCTATCTCTAGTTTCATATCTGAAATCATGGGCACCGCGTACCACTTCAAGTTTAACTTTCGAAACTCTTCGTATTCTGGATGCTCTATCCCTACTTCCAATACGAGGGCTTTTGGAACATCAAACCATACCGGTGGCTTGTCCTCTAGTTGAATAACGAGCGGTAAAATATCAAAAGGTGTCTGTCCCCCTCTCCAACCTAGCTCATGACAAACTGTCGTGAATTCAATCGAAGCAGGATCTCCTATAATGCCTGCACTTGTTTCATATCCAGCATATCGAATTAACTGATGATTCCATATTCGAACCTTTTCCTTTCCATTTTGCTTAGGCGCAAAAATTGTAATCGTTGGAATGAGCCTGCCTCCATTTGACGCATATTCAATATGTTCACATAATGCCTTATACACTTCTTCAGTAGTATTTGCATCTCTTGCATCAATGACATGCAAGGAATTCCAAAATAAACGACCAATACATTTATTACTATTTCTCCACGCCAGCTTTGCTCCATAATGTAATTCTTCTAATGTATGGGTATAAAATCCCTTCTTATTTATTTCCCATTTTATTTCATCAAGTCGAGCAGGAATTTTTTTTTCTAGCTGAAGCTCTTCATAACATAATTCTATAAATTGACTAGCTTCACTTAGTAACTGATTGTTTAAAACCAATGAGTTCACCTCAATACTATTTCTAGCCTCGCTAAAAGAAAAATAACCCTTTTTTTTAGCGATTTTTCATGAATCTAATTTTACTCTTTTCCTATTCGGAAGCAAAGAATGAGCTTAAAAACAGAAAAACTGAGTGAGGAAGCCCACCTCACTCAGTCCTTTTTTGTTTCCTGCAAATCTGAAAGCCTGTACTGTACTGTACTCTACTTCATGTACCCCTTTATAATACCCAGGATCCATTTCTCCTCCACAAGTTTCACAGGAAAACATTGGTTGTGTCATCGGATCGCCACCATCCATTAAATCAAAATCTCTTACCACATCAAAAGGTATCTTTTCCTTTTCATGACACACTAAACAAACATAGCTGATAGAAGCCTTCTATTGGACACTTCTCTCCAGG
>NZ_KK211279.1:57202-119481 GCF_000621445.1 Alkalihalobacillus bogoriensis ATCC BAA-922
TTTTGTCCTTCATCGCCTTTATGAAGGACACTTTCTCCTTATTTTGTCCTTCACCACTGTATTAATAACAACGGCTATATTTGCATTTAACGAAGTTTGACGTGTTCGTTTCGTAATAAATATAAAAAGCTTGAAAGAATAAGCTCTCAAAGCTTCATTGTTATAGCAAAATTTTTATATTTTCTTATCTAACAGAAAAAGACACAAAAGTCTCAAAAAACACAAGACTTTTGTGTCACAATAATTAATCTACTATTGTACCTTTTTGTTTTCGTTGATACATATAAACAATGGCTCCAACAACTATTACGATGAACCCTATTAACATAAACGTATATAATGGGGTTGCTGTTTTTGGCAACCTGTTTTCTTGGTCATCACTGTCTTTTCCTTCACTTTCTTCTACCTTATCGTCATCAGTTCCTTCTCCTTCTTCATCCGGAGTAGGTTGTAATGGTTGTTTCGAATCATCTGGAACCTCAGTCGATGGCTCTTCCTCTTTTGGCTCTTCTTCTTTAGGTTCTTCTTCTACTGGCTCCTCTGGTGTTGTTGGTGGTTCTTCTTCACCATTAGACAATTTTATAATAACCGTTGTTAATGGCTCTAATTCAATTGATTCAGATGTTAATTGAAAGCCTGATTGTTCAGATACTTCCACTGTACCCGCTTCATCACTATCTACTAACACAACTCCTCTTGTTAAATCTTCACTAATTGTTAACGAGCGAGAAGTAGAATCTGCGTTCACAAATACATAATACGCATCTCCGCTTGTCGCCTCATTGCGATACGCAATAACTAAATCTCGCTCTTTCATTTCCGGAGCTTCGATTATCGTAACATTCTCATCTACCAATGCTTTCGAACCTAAACGAAAGGCATCAGTCGATCGTCTCAACTCAATTAATCCTGTTGTGTATTCTCTCGTTTCATTATGAAGAGGGTATTCAGACGCATTTGTTGCTTGTTCCCAATTAAACATATTAATCGCATCTGAAGAGTCATATGAATCATGAATAAAATATGGATAATCAAATGGTTGGCCATTTTCATCTACCATATATGTCGATTTATATGGAGCTTCTGTTGTTTGTTCTCTATATTGTTTTGTTCTACCAAACTCTTGACCGGCATGAATAAATGCTGTACCTTGCGAAGTCAATACCATCGCATTTCCAATTCGAATTCGTTGTTGGATTTCTTCTTGGTGATAATCCGGGTCTTTTTTTATCGACTGGGCAATCACATCATGGAGTGTTAAATTGTCATGTGCTTCAATATAAGGAACGACATCTCCAGGGTCATCCGCAACAAAATTATGTGGCTGTGCTTTAATATTATCAAAAATTTGTTGCACATTTCTAGCACCGCCTGTAATGAAACGGGGTTGGCCTTCACTTCCGAACCCAGATTTTAACTCATTACGAAATTCATCTGAAAATACACCAACACTATCTGTATACTGCATCCAATCTTGGTCTGCAGGCATAACATCTGTTTCACCTTCATCTCCTACATATGTTCGCCAACCTTCCCCGATCATCAGAATATTCGGGTTTAATTGCTTGGCTTTGTCATAAGCGATTTGAATCGTCTCAGCATCATGGTCACCCATCATGTCAAAACGGAAACCATCAACCTTATATACATCTGTCCAATATAAAATAGAATCCACTAAAATTCTTCTTGCCATTTCATGTGTTGTACCTAAACGGCCACCACCAAAGCTAGTCCGTGGAGTACCATCAGCGTCCATGAAATGATAGTAATTCGGTTCTAAATCTTCAAAAATTTCTACTTGAGCCGTATGGTTATACACGACATCGAGAATGACACCCATTCCTCGTTTATGGATTTCATCAATTAACATTTTGAGTTCTTGGATTCGAAGTTCTGGGTCATCCGGATTTTCTGAATACATTCCAGTTGGTGCAAAATAACTATGTGGGTCATACCCCCAATTATAGTTATTACCGGACGAAGAATATTCTAGCATTCTTTCATTATTTTCAAATTCATTTGCCCAAAAATAGCTCATGACAGGTAAAAGCTGTACATGTGTTACACCTAATTGTTCAATATAATCAAGCTTATCAATAAAAGCGGTAAATGTACCGAACTGAGATTGTAGATCTCCTTCTATACTCGGATCAGATGTGAAATCACGGACATGCACTTCGTAAATGATTGCGTCTTCTCTTTTCTCATATCCATCAATATTCGCATATTGAAGGTTTGGACCAATATTAGCTGGATTCACAATAGCAGCTTTCCCAATCGGGTCATCCCCAAAATTATTCCATGTCGCCATAGATTTTGCATAAGGATCTAAAGCAAGAACTGTGTCTTCTCCTCTTGTAATTTTATAATGATAGTAATAGCCTTTTACATTATTAATGCCCGTATTTTCAGGTTGTAATGTAACATGCCAGACACCTCTGTCACCTAACGTCATTTCGATGTTTTCATGGACGATATTGTTTTGATTGTTTTTATCGTAAAGAACAACACTAACAGAATCTGCTGAAGGTGACCATAATTTTAACGTAGCTGTCCCATTTGAATGTAATGTCGCACCTAACTCACCATCATAAGCATATAATTCATCTATCATTCTCCATCCTGTCCCGACCGTTATCGTTTTTTCATCAAATGTAACAGAAAAAGGAGATTGTTCTAAATCAAGCTCGACAAATACTTCTACAGTTCTATCATTTTTAATCGTGAGACCTGTAATAGAAATTGGATTACCTTCCTTATCAGAGATGGAAAGTAGTTCAAGTAAGTCAGCTTCTGTCATTCCTTTTACACTCGTAAACTGTAAAACAATTTTATTAGTAGATAAAACTTCTCCTGAAATAAGAGCAACTGGCGTTTCCCAATAGGGGGAAATATAAACCGTCGAATCTCCCTCTCTTATCCAAAGCTGATTATAATCTTCTAATAAGGAAAACGACATATCCCCACTTTGTTGTCCATTCACTCTATTTACAACAAGGAAACCAATTTTACTTGCGTTATCCTTAACATCAACATCGACATAGGCCCCATATCGTCCAACTCCATCAAACGCTTTTGCTCCTGATGGCCAGTTTTCTGAAGGATTCACGACATCATCCCAAAGCCACAAACCTAGATTTTCATAGTTTCCACTTTCATTAACATAATGAATTCTAACTTGGTTTTCATCTAAAGAAACTGGTTCATATGTATACACTTGATCTGAGCCTTCTTGAATCCAGATTTCATTTATATTTTGTGAGGAAATGAGAAATGTCTTATCTCCTCCATCTTTTTCTTCTGTTTGTTTGTTGACTACAAGGAATCCGATTTGTGTTGCTCCTTCTGTTAATTCAACATCCACATACGCATTTCCATCTTCAGCTTCTTCAAATGAAAGAGCTCCGGTTGGCCATCCATCTGTCGGAGATTTTACGTCTCCCCATGTCCATAATCCCCAATTTTCATAATTCCCATCTTGCTTCTGATAATGGATTCTGAGTGTATTAGGATTGTTATCTTCAGCTTGTACGACTGCTGAAGTGAAACTAAAAGATAAAGAACTAGGGGAAAATACTAAAAGACTGATGATAATAAATAAAAGTGAACGATGCCATAAATTCTTTTTCAAACATACTCCTCCTTAATTGTTAACCATCTGTTTCACGTAAAATGAAAACAAGTGCATTGTAAACGCTTTCTTTCCTTTACTAAAAAAAACACTAAATTCAAATTATTTTTCCTTATCTCACCTCCTATTTGAATAATTAGTGCAACCGTTTTCACTTTCAATACTATTATGGTTTAAATTATAATGTCAATATAAAAATGTATCGTTTGCATAAATATAGTTATTTTTACCTTTTTCGACAAAAACCCTACTGTCCTTCAATAGGACAATAGGGTTTAGTCATTATTTAAGTATTACTCTTTTCTTTCTTTGAAGCCAGAATGAACTCACTCCCAATAGAAGAAAACCCATTCCGATTAAAATCCAATTGTATACATTTGTTGCTGTTTTCGGAAGAGGATTATTCTTTCCTTTCTTTGTATCACCCGGTGTAGGGAGCACGTCCTCTTTATTCTTAAGTTCTTCTTCATTTTCATCGAAAACTGTAAATGTACTAAAATGATTCGTTAGTGCACTTACTTTCCCATTGTGATAACTACCACCTAGGCTCTCCCAATGCTTTTTTGTTTCATTCCAGTAAAAAACATTCACCTTTTTTTCATCTTTCACTTTCTTCTTATCGATTGCAAATGTTAACGTAATCGCTTCATCAAATGTAGAAATGACTATCTTTCCTTGAGTTATTTTAAAATCATATACAGAACTTAATGCTCGTTTCATATCCTTCATTTTTGTAATCGTAACGGTAACTGCTTCATTCCCATTCTTAAATACAGAAGATGGAATATCCAGTTGTACATCATCTTTTTGAATGATAATGATAACATTTTTCTTCTTTAATTGCTCTACTTGGCCTTTATCAAACACGATATTCATTTCTGTTTCATTTTGGTTACTAATATCGATGAGTAATACTCCATTATCGACAAGTTTATCCATATCTTTACGTGTTACCGTTGCAACACCATTTGAAATCGTTGGTTTTGCTTTTACTACTTTATTTTTGTCTTTATCTTTATCTTTGTCCTTGTCTTTGTCTTTGTCTTTGTCTTTGTCTTTATCTTTGTCTTTATCTTTGTCTTTATCTTTGTCTTTGTCATCACCTGGTTTTTCTGGGTCTGTTCCCGGATTTTCCTCTATAGGGTCTGTCCCTGGATTTTCTTCACCTGGGTCATCTTCATTAGGCTTTGACGCAGTGATGATTCTTCCTTCTGGTTGAGCATATTCATCTCCAACTGTTCCAATCCGGTGGAGGTAATCAGTGAATACATCATAGTCCGGAATAAATAACTCAGTCATTCTTCCTTCATCTTTCGCTTGTTTTAATACTGTGAATCCGTCTCCACCGTCAGCTAAAAATGCATTTGTTGCAACAATATAAGACTTGGATTCGTCAATATCAACATAACCAGCTTTTGTTTCCACTTGAACATTGAATACTCGATTCAATGCAGGTTGTGTAACATCATAACTAAAGCGAACACCTGCTACTTGTAAGAAACGACCATTTCCTTCTTCTACTTTACTTACTCCATTTTCTAGGGCCTCTACAATCTCAGTACCCGTTAACTCCATTGTTACTAAATTGTTCGCAAATGGCATAACTGTCAGCACATCACCTAATGTAATGTCCCCAGCAGGAATGGAAGCACGAATCCCTCCAGCATTTTGAATGGCAATTTCAGCATTCACACTTTCTTTTGCTTTTGCTAACATTCCATCTGCAATTAAATTTCCTAAATTCGTTTCTTTTGAACGAATATTACTTCTTTCTCCATCTAAATGAACGGTTGTTTTCCCAACGACCATTTTCTTCAATTCGTCTATCGGGCCTTGCAGTTCTTTTAATCGCTCTGCCGCCACTTGATCCTCTTCATAGATAAAATTCCCTTGTTCATCTTTACTGTCCACTTCAATGAGTTGACCATTCCAAGATTGGAGAACACCTTCTTCATCAAAGACAACATCAAGACGCCCTAAATATTCTCCGTATTCTTTTGCCTGAACAACTAATGTTGGGTCTTCAAATTGCTCAATCACTACCGGTTCTTCAACAAACGTATGACTGTGTCCACCAACAACGATATCAATTCCTTCCACCGTTTCAGCTAATATTACATCATACCGATAACCAAGATGTGTTACAGCTATAATTTTGTTTATGCCTTCTTCTTTTAACATATCCACAGTTAACTGGGCCTTTTCAAGATAATCTTCAAATACGATATTTTCACCAGGATTGGCTATAAACGCAGTGTCTTCTGTTGTTAGTCCGAAAATCCCTACTTGTTCTCCATTAATTTCTTTAATGATAGCAGGGTATAAATATCCATTTTCTCCTGGGCTTCCAACTTCATCTTTAAATAACAGACTTAGTTCTGGTTCATTGCTGTAATCGATGTTAGAACTTACAAATGGAAACTCGGCGTTCTTAATGAAATCAGCAAATACTTTTGGTCCTTTATCAAATTCATGGTTACCAGGAACCATTGCATCATATTCAGCCATGTTCATAAATTCTAAGTCTGCTTGCCCTAAATATTGATTAAAGAACAGCGTACCTGAGAACACGTCCCCTGCATCTAATAACAATGATTGAGTTACTTCATCTCGAATGGAACGAATCGCTGTAATACGACGAGCCACACTATCTAAATGAGCATGAGTATCGTTTGTATGCATCACAGTTAGCTCAAAATCATTTGATGTCTCAACCGGGTCTTCTCCAGGGGATGTCACTTCATATACAGATAATGTACCTGACACTTCGTTGGCAGCAAGTAACATTGTTTTTCCTGTAGGGCTGTCTTCTTTTGGAATAAACATTAATCCTTCGGTTCCAAGATCACCAGCTTCACCACTAGCCGGGTCTTTAGAAAAATCACGACTATTGTAATACGTTACAATAACAGGTTCACTTGGATTTGTAATGTTGTACACCATAATTCCACCAACACGCTCAAGTCCAATAAACGCATAGGTTTGTCCATTAACTTGACCAATTTTTACATCCTCTGGTTCAGGACCTTTATCATCACTTCTTGTTTCACCTGTATTTTCTGTATGGTTTGCGTTAAAGTGTTCTTCTCCTAAGTGGTGAAGAGTAATATGTTCAAAATCACTTCCACTATCAAATACTAGCTCCATACTGTTGGCATCCCAAATCGAGAAGGAACGACCACCAAAGCTATACAATGCTTCATATGTTCCATCATCGTTTTTGCCCATTTCAGATGTGACACGTAATCTTCCTAATTGTTCTTCATTAAACAGGCCATTTTCAACTAGCACGTCAAGTTCTTGTTGCGTATATCCCTCATAAAAATCAGCATTTAATTGAACATTGTTCTTAATTTTGTTGCTACCTGCACGTGTTTCCTCTGAAAATCCTTTGTAATCTCGTGCATCTCCTTCATTAGCAGTTACAATATAACTTTTTCCATTGGCTTTGAAGTAGTCTATTCCATCTGGTTGAAACATCCCTAATACCGGCCATGGTTGAATATTTACTTTGTCATCTTTATCTGAAACGTCCATTGCATTTTCAAACAAAGAATGATCTTTAAAACCAAGTCCATGAACATGTTTAAATTCTTTTGTTGTTAAATCTAGTGTGGCAATTGCGTTATTTTCTTGCAATGCTACGTATGCTGTTTTATTATCTTCTGCAACTACAATATATTCTGGCTCAAAGTCTTGTGCTGGACTGGCATTTGGTCCAAAAACTCGGACAGTTTCATCAATTTGATTTGGTGATAAATTTCCGAAACCTACTGTTGTCACATCATCTTGATTAACACGCGCTCCTTTAGAAACATCAATGATAGAAACGGTTCCTTCTGGATCTATCGTATAACTATCATTTGGCTCTCCTTCGTTCGCAACAAGGATATATTGTCCATCATGTGTAAAAGTAACCATATCTGGAAGTGATCCAACTTCGACATTCGAAATTACTTTTCCATTTATATCGGCTAGTACTACTCGACCATTGTCTGTTCTCGGTTCTGCTGGAACAGCAAAGGCGATAAAGTTTCCATTAGGATGAACTGCAATACTTGTAATATCTCCAATGACAAATCCTTCACCTAAATCAAGCTCAGTGACATCAATTCGTTTTTTCAACGGAAGATTTAAGTTTGTTGGATTGGATAAGTCAACAATATCAATCGCACTATCAGCCCCGTTTGCGATAAACGCTCGTTTTGTTTTCTTGTCAAAAACAACAATTTCAGCACCACTTTTGTTAAACCCTGCACCACTATCATATCTACCGATTAAATTAAGCTCAAGTTCACCTGTCCCCGAATAATCTCTAGGGGTTACATCAATTTGGACTAGAACAGGGTCATGGTCACTTGCTCTACCATGAACTTCCATAAAATCAGCATTAATATTAACAATGTCGACTTCTGTTTGTTCAACAAGGTGATTGCTCACTAAAATATGATCGAGAACTTGAGAGTTTCCTTCATAAACATACGTATACTGTTCTTCTTTTGGAAGAGCATCGATCATATTTGATAGCTCTTCACCTTTTAAAATGTTCAATGTTTGACTGAATTGGTAGTCATTTAAATCACCTAACACAACTACATTTGCATTGTTGTTTTTTTCCTTCACATCAGTCACAAAGTCATTGATAATTTCAGCAATTTGATGGCGTTGAACTTCACTACCGAATACCGGTGGTTGATTTCGACCAAATAATGGTTGGTCTCCACGTTTTGAATTAAAGTGATTATTGATGACAATTATTTTTTCTCCATTAAATATAAATTCTGCCGCTAATGGCTTTCGACTACTTTTAAACGCTTCATTTTGTGGTTCAATTCGACCAGGATTTAACGTTAATGCTTCACCTTCATATCCGACTGCTTCTGTGGCTGAACCCTTTTCTCCCGGAGCTAGTTGAACACGCTCTGAATTATAAATATAACCTACCCGAATATTTCCACCAGGTTCCCCACCGTCTTGATTATTTTCTGGTGCAATATCGGTATACTTATATATTGGTCCGCCTAATTTTTGAATATGATGAATTAATTTTTCATAAGTTTCATTTGCCTCTGTTACTCCGTTATCGGTATTCCCATTATTGTCTTGAATTTCAACAAGACCGACAATGTCAGGAGACTTTAAATTTGTAATAAGTGATTGTGCGATTTTCGCAAATTTTTCATCCGATGTGTTAGGAGATAAATTTTCAACATTGTAATTGGCAATTGTTACTTTATCTTCATGTGGACGAATCGTTGTAACAACAGGCTTTGCATCGCCTTCAACTAATGGCGGTAAGTCTGTTTTATTTGTAAAAATTTTATAATTATTGTACGTATATCCAACAACACCTGTTATCGTTCCATCAAAACAATCTCCTGTTTTGGCTTTAAAGTTCGTATCATTTACTGAGACAAACAAGCGGTCTGGATTTTGATGTGATTCAGATAAAAGAACACCGCCGTTTTCCGTTCGGACCTTTTCTACTCCATTATCAACGGTAACAACAACTTCTCCATATTTTTGTGGAGCAACAACGCAAGCATCATGGAATTGAACCCGCATTCCTTCTACACTCTCATAAAAATCAATCGCATCCACTTCTGGATTAAATGTTTCTAAGCCATCACTATCGATAGAATCTGTTGGGATCACTCTTCCATCTACTCCTAATATCACTGGAGCAGATAGTTTATCTAATTGATTTTGAGCAACAACTTGGACAGTTCCGCTCGCTGCATTTATTTGTGTCACAGGTAAATGCGTTTCACTTCTATCATCATATCCTTCACTTGTTGTCCCATAAAACTCTGAGACAACCCCGGAAACTTCCACTTCATCTCCGACTTTCATACCATGAGAAGGCTTGTAAACATAAATTCCTTCTGATGTATGTGGATTATCATCTGGTGATGGATCTTCCATATAAAATCCACTACTTACCGTAAATGTGACAATTCCTTCAACATTTTGTACATTTTGATTTTCATAAGGTGAGCGATGTGCTTCCCCTTGAATATCATGAATACGTAACGAATTTAATGGAAGAAGCACTTGATAACGAAACGTATAAACAGCACTTTCTTCTCCTTGTTTATCTTGAACAATCGCTTTAATTGTTACGTCTTTATCAATAACTATAGGCTCTGTATAAAGTAGACTTTTTGTAGTTGGTGTTGTTCCGTCAACGGTGTAATAAATTGTTCCTCCTTTAGTTGGGGTAGTCAAGGTGACAGCCGACCCTTTCATAACTCCTCCTGATGAAGGGTTAGCAATAACAGAAAATACTTCTTCAATAACATCTTCTGAGGAACGAGGAGTCACTTTATATTCATTCCAATCATAGTTGACAACACCAATGATAACATCATATGTTTTTCCAACAGACGGATACCCTTCCACTGATTGAACAACGAATTCTCCTTTTCCATCTGTTGCTTTGTAGTTACTAGAAGCGACACTTGTCACGGTTACATTATGAACTTCAACTAATTGTCCTTCATATACTTCACCGTTTTGGGCAAGTAAATCTGTTGAGATAATTTTTTTCGGTTCAGGAACACCTACATTGGCTTCCACGATTTGCGCGTCATTTCCAGAAGATAAATCTAATTGTGCCATCCCATAATAATCAAGCAACTTTCCTTTTGCTTGGATTTTATCGCCTGGCTTAGCTGTAAATCCTGCAACACGCACAATGATTCCAGCTGTATCATCTTGGATAAAATAATTCGTTTTTCCACCAGCCACAATTGAATGTGTAACGATTCCTTCAATTTTTGCTTCTGTACCATCAGCTAACACGCGGGCATCTGCAATGCTCATAATTTCTAACGATTGTTTTACTGTATACATAAAAGTAGAAACATCACTTTGTTGGAGACCCTCTTTCGTTGCCATTGCTTTAACCGTTGTATCACTAGTTATTAAAATAGGAGACGTATATACAGGACTGTGAATTGTCGGTGTTTGTCCATCGATAGTATAGTGAATTGTGGCATCTTTTGTTGTAGTAGATAATGTAACTTCTGTATTCTCTTCAACTTGTCCAGTTGACGGAGAAGCTTGAACATTAGCTACTTTAGAAATGTCACCACTGAAGCTTGTCCATGTGATGTTATCAATTACAACTTGTGCCCCACCAGCTCTGATTTCAATAACGGCATCGTTTGATACTTGTAAATCAGAAAGCTCAAGAGTATGAACCGTTGCATCAGCACCACTGAAATTTCCGAACACATCACTTGTTTTCTTATGCTCACCATTTATGTACACTTCAATTGTTCTAGGCGATGAACCTGTGAATGCTTTTCGATATTGAATAGAAACAGTCGATACTCCTTCTTTCATTGGAGAAGAAGTAATTTTACTATTATAGTTTTTGTCTCGTAACATTAGGCCATTTCCATCAATCGCGAAATCTCCTTCATTACGGGAATGTGTATATGTCCATTCCACACCATGTTCACCTATAAATGAACCATCTGAATAAGAGTTCGTTGCATTTGAACCGTCAAACGTTTCTGTAAACATTGTACTAACAGGCTGTGCTGCACTAATACCTGCACTAAAGAAATTCATTACAATGGCTAAAACCAAAAACACACTTAATGATTTTTTCCCGTTTCTTTTCACAATTTTTCCTCCCCTATATAAGATTCCTCTTTAGTCTAAACGAGGAATAATGAAGAAGTTTTAATTGTATAAATCTTTCGTTAAATTATTCCTAACATTATATATAGTTTCCATTACCTGAATGTAAATTCAAGAATATTATTTGCTTAGAATGCAGCTTCAAGTTCAATAATCTCGGTTCGGACAAATATTCCGCTATTTAGCGGAATCAATAAGGAAAAACCTCATTTTTGCTAATGTATCGGTAAAGATGTCCGATAGCATCAACCAAACGCTATTATTTCTTAGAATAGTGGAACAGGTGTCCGTAGGAATTGCAAAAACAACTCCAATCACCAACAAAAAAGCTGTCGATACATTTCTCGACAGCTTGACAGTAACCAACATAATTTTCAGAAAAAACATCTTTATTACATTTTATTTTTATAATATATCCATCTAATCCCATTCAATAATGCTAGTATAATGTACATTCCTAAAAATAAGAATAATAAAAGAAACCAGCCAGATAAAATCCCATTTACAAAAAGGTCGTTTGCCTTACTTAGTCCAAAGTCATACCATAAAAACAAGAAATTGATAATTATCATTGTTATTGTTGTTATTCCAGAAAAGAAAAGAGGTTGAATGATAAGATTATAGGCCTTACCTTTTGCTTTCATGAATTGCCATGTTTCTTTTCTACTATTCATGTAGTCCCTTCTTTCTTAGAATCTGTTGTTTCTGGATGTTAACTCCTTCTAATCTATTTTATTCCTTGATTAGCATATGCACAATCTCCAACCACAACAAAAAAAAGCTGTCGATACATTTCTCGACAGCTTGTTACAAATCAAATTTAATTTTTCAGACCGGAACTTCATCCTTTTTAAAAAACGTCTTCATTGCATGATACACATCTGCTTTTTCCTTTAAAATATAATGGCGGAATCGTTCATCTTTAATGTTTTTATACGCACTCATTAATGTGGAATGGCGGCTGTATTGATTGACTTCCCCATACCCAAACATACTTGAGACGTCCATGAGCTCGTTCACGAGTTTTAAACACCGGGCATTGTCTGACGTTAAGTTATCTCCATCTGAGAAATGAAATGGGTATATATTGTAGCTTTTCGGGTCATATTTGCTTTCAATAAGTTCTAATGCTTTTCGATAAGCGGAAGAGCAAATTGTTCCTCCACTTTCTCCTTTGGAAAAGAAATCATCTTCTGTTACAACTTTTGCTTCTGTATGATGAGCGATAAATTCAATCTCTACAGTCTCATATTTTGTTCGGAGAAATCGAGTCATCCAAAAGAAAAAGCTTCTCGTCATATATTTTTCCCATCGCCCCATTGAACCACTTGTATCCATCATTGCTAATACAACTGCTTTTGATTCAGGTCTTACGGTTTCATTCCATGTTTTAAAGCGTAAATCATCATTATAAATCGGAGAAATTCCTGGGCGTCCTTCAAGGGCATTTCGCTTGATTGCTGTTAAAATCGTTCGGCGCTTATCAATATTCCCCATCAGCCCTTTTTTTCGAATATCATTAAATTCAATATTCTCAACAATGATTTCATCTTGATCTTTTCGTTGTAAATTGGGTAACTCTAACTCACGAAATAACATATCTTGTAGTTCCATAATGGATACTTCAGCTTCGAAATAATCCTCTCCTGCTTGATCCCCCGCTCCTTCACCTTTACCTGCTCCTTGTTGTCTAGCTGCATTTGGGTCTCTTGCAACAACATCACCGACTTTGCTATCGCCTTTTCCTTGGCCAACATGCTTTGTTTTGTCATAATTATAGCGAATTTTGTATTCATCAAGTGAACGAATTGGGATTTTTATAACTTCCCTTCCATTGGACATGACAATGTTTTCTTCACTCACTAAATCCGGTAAGTTTTTTTGAATAGCTTCCTGCACTTTCTCTTGGTGCCTTCTTTGATCTTGTTGACCTTTACGATGAAGGGACCAATTTTCTTTAGAAACCACAAAATTATAATTATCATTTTTCTTCTTCATACGAATCCCCTCCTTGACAATTCTTTTTCTCTTCAGCTTATCAAGTTGTATACTCGTTTTTTTATTAACTTTCTGTCACCACAATTCACTGTAAACATATAATGTTGTTGACGCATTATCTGACATCGTCACTGTTCATTGTAAGTTTGTGCTTACTCTATCCTATGCAACGAGACAAGAGAGTTGCTAATAAATTCTGACAAATTGCATTGTTTTTAAAGGACAAGTTGTCATCCTTTGTCATTGTAAGACTAGACTAGTCTTGTCATGTATTTTCTTGTCAAAATCCCTTCATTGACTTGTTTCGAGGCTCTTGGTAAATTGAGAAATCATGGAGTTCTTACTACTTTATTAATAAAAAGAAAAAAACATGAAACTTTTTTTGTGCAATGTTCGTCTAATACAATAAGAAGTTCGATTATTAAGCATGAATTTTTAAAATATGGCTATATATATTAGGAACGCAAAAATTTAAAGTAAGGTGATGAGATGAAAACGGTATTAACCCTCTCCATAAGTTTCGTTGTTTTCCTTTTCTTTAGTTTTACAGCGGCTTATGCCCAAACAAATGAATCACCACCTAACGAAGATGGCGTTTCATATTCGATTGATAATGGAATGCTTCAGCTCATGTTACAGGAGAAACGAGAAAACGGTGAAGACATCCAAATTCGTACGATCCGTCATGGCGATGATGGAATCCTTGTTTATTATCGATTGTTACAAACACAATCAAACGAACATCATGTTACGTATACAACAGACACATATCCAAAAGCTTTAAAACTTTTACCTAAAGATGTCGCAGAACCTGAATCAATTACATTAGTAAATGAAGAAGTTGCTTTTGAACAACTCGCAGAAAATCATATCGTACAACCAGATAAATCTTGGTCTATTTCATTCAGTTCACCTATTGCCAACCATTCCATTACAGATAATAATTTATATTTACTTGATTCAAACGGAAAGAAAATGGACTCGTTTATTATTCATGATGGAAGTCAAACCATCACCATTTTACCTCCTAAAGGAAACTACACACCTGGAGAAACATATAGCATTTATTTAACAGAAGGGATCGTCTCAACCGAAAACGTCCCTTTAAAGAAAGGCTATCAACTAACCTTTACTGTTGAAGACACTGACAAAACCATACAAAAATCAATGGATGAAGACCCCATTGAAATTGATATATCCACGATCCCTTTAAGTGAGATAAAAGGGTGGAATATTGATTTTTCAGATTGGTCAGCTAGCGAAATTAGAGATATTGAAGATACTCAAATCAAGGAAGACATTACACAACGTCCTCTTCTTCTGACTCCTAATCAACGAACCGTTCCTTGGAGGATTGTCGATACTGATTACCACCCTGTAGAGAAAATAAGCCCAAATCGGATTGATGAAAATCCATTATTTAAAAAGATTAAATCATTTTGGTTATTTTAATCAGAAAACCCGACTCTAAGAGTCGGGTTTTCTGATTATCTATTTAATAAACTTCCAACATAGCGAAGCAATTCATTTGCTGAAACGGAATTGTATCCGTGCTCATCTATTAATCTTGCAATGACTTCATTTACTTTCTTCAATTGTGATTCATCTGGCGTTTTCGTTGACGTTGTAATTTTAACGATGTCTTTTAAGTCAGCAAATAGTTTCTTCTGTATGGCTTCACGTAATCTTTCATGTGAATTATAATCAAACTTCTTCCCTTTCCTCGCATATGCGGAAATTCGAATAAGAATTTCTTCTCTGAACGCTTTTTTCGCATTTTCTGATATACCAATTTGTTCTTCAATCGACCGCATTAATTTTTCATCTGGAGACATTTCTTCTCCTGTTAATGGGTCTTGAAGTTTATTTTTATTACAATACGCCTCCACATTATCAAGATAGTTATCCATTAATGTTTTAGCAGACTCATCATAAGAGTAAACAAACGCTTTTTGTACTTCTTTTTTCGCGATGTCATCATATTCTCTGCGAGCAATTGAAATAAAGTCCATATATCTTTCTTTATCTTCTTTTGAAATCGATGCGTGTGATTCTAAACCTTCTTTTATGGAACGAAGGACATCTAGCGCACTAATCGATGTTAATTGTTTACGAATTATTGCCGAGGAAATTCGATTAATAACGTAACGTGGATCGATTCCTGTCATTCCTTCGTCTGGATCTTCCTTTTTAAGCTCTTCAACATCTTGAGCGTTGTATCCTTCAATCATTTCCCCATTATATAATTTCATTTTCTTAATTAAATCAACACCCGCTTTTTTCGGTACACTTAGCCGTGTTAATATTGTGAAAATTGCAGCAATTTTTAATGCATGTGGTGCGATATGAACATGAGATAAATCACTTTCTTTAATCATTTTTTTATAAATTCGTTCTTCCTCCGAAACCTTTAAGTTGTAAGGAACTTTCATAACAATAATTCGTGAATGAAGCGCCTCGTTCTTTTTGTTTGAGATAAAAGCTTTGTATTCAGATTCATTTGTGTGAGCGACAATCAATTCATCAGCCGAAATTAACGCAAACCGTCCTGCTTTAAAATTCCCTTCTTGTGTCAGTGATAATAAGTGCCATAAAAACTTTTCATCACACTTAAGCATTTCTTGAAACTCCATTAATCCCCTATTTGCTTTATTCAACTCTCCATCAAACCGATACGCACGTGGGTCTGATTCCGATCCATATTCAGCTATCGTCGAGAAGTCAATACTGCCTGTTAAATCGGCAATATCTTGTGACTTTGGATCTGACGGGCTAAATGTCCCTATGCCAACACGTTTATCTTCAGAGAAAAACACTCGTTCTACCATTACATCTTCAATTCTTCCACCATATTCTTTCTCCACTCGCATCATATTTAATGGAGATAGATTTCCTTCTATTTTAATTCCGTATTCTTCATAAAAACTATCTCTTAAATGATGAGGAATGAGATGAAGGGGATCTTCATGCATCGGGCACCCAGCTATGGCATAAACAGCACCATTATCAGTTCGGGAGTATTGTTCTAACCCACGTTTTAACATGGCCACTAACGTTGATTTTCCTCCACTAACAGGCCCCATTAACAATAATATCCGTTTCCGCACATCCAGTCGTTTTGCGGCCGAGTGAAAGTATTCTTCAACTAATTTTTCAATGGAATCTTCAATTCCATACATTTGATCACTAAAAAACTTAAATTCCTTTTTGTCATCAACTTCTTCTACACCAGCATCCTTAATCATATTGTAAACACGAGAATGTGCTGTCTGAGCGATATGCGGCCGTTCCTTTACCATCTCCAAATACTCCGCAAAAGTTCCACGCCACGTCAATTTCTGTTCTTCTTCACGATATTCTCTGATCTTATTTAAAATATCCATGTATGTGGCTCCTCCTCCTTATTCTCACCTAGCTGGTTTATTTCATCCTATGCACAAACACTCATGAACATGCTCGCGCTTTTTCAAAATTCGGTGTCCCTTTTTCCTCTGCTTCGACAAGTTTACTTGCGCCTAAGTTTTAATTTCCAATCTTTCAATCTAGTCTTCTGTTTCAGAGTAAGATACAATAATAATGATAAAAAATAAGGATGATTAAATATGCGAATTGCTACGGGTTTACTTATTACACTGTTATTTTTCTTTTCCTTTGCTTATATATTTGTGCTTGTAACTGAAGAAGCTGCTTATGTGCAATCCATCGATGAAGTACTAGATGAAAATATCCAAATCGATACGATTTCATTATCAACAAATAGTTATATTGTCGATCGAAATCAAGAGGTCATATCAGAGGTATATTCAGAAAACCGAATTTATCTACCATATGATGAAATTCCACCACTTGTGATTGAAGCATTTTTGGCAACAGAAGACCGACGTTTTTTTGAGCATAAAGGGTACGACCCTTCTGCGATTGCGCGTGCTTTTATGGTCAATATGCAATCTAACTCCATCGAACAAGGCGCAAGCACTGTTACTCAACAGCTCGTAAGAAATTTGTATTTAGGCCATAATCAAACATATGACCGAAAGATTAGTGAACTTTTATATGCTTTTAAGCTAGAAGAAACATTTACTAAAGAACAAATTATTGAGCTATATATTAACACTATCTTTTTTCAAAATAATATTTATGGCTTTGAAGCTGCAAGTCGCTTTTACTTTAGTAAGCCGAGTTCTGAATTAACTTTAGCTGAAATTGCTTTTTTAAGTGCTGTTCCGAATAATCCGTCCCATTATAATCCATTAACAAACTTCGATAACACTGTTTTACGACAAGAATGGATACTACAAAAGATGCTAGAGGTTAACGTTATTTCAGAGGAAGAATTTGACGAAGCCGTAAATGAGAAGATTACACTAAATCAAAGTAAGCGAATTGATCAATACCCCGATTATGTGACGTATATTCATCATGAATTCAAACAGCTTATTGCTAAAAATGAGGGCTATACACAAAGAATGAAATCCGCATCAGATGAAGAAAAAGCAGCTATTGAACTTCAGTTACAAGAACGGATCAATACGCTGTTCGAGCAAGGTATTATTATTGAAACAGCCTTAGATCCTTTACTACAAAAAAAGGCTGTCGATGCATTTAATCGACATTTGCCAAACAGCATTCAAGGGGCAGCTACTGTCATTCATCACCCAACACATGAAGTTGTGGCGATTACTGGTGGGAAAGGGTTTGAAAAATTTGGTTTCCATCGTGGCTATCAATCTTACCGTCAACCAGGCTCTGCCATTAAGCCTTTATTGATTTACGCGCCATATTTAAATGAGTATGAAGTCCCTCTTCAAAGCAAAATTAACGCTAACAATTATTGTAAGAATAACTACTGTCCGCAAAATTACGGTGGTGGAGAATATGGCGATGTTTCAATTTCAACCGCACTTATGCACTCTTATAATACGCCTGCTGTTCGGATTTTAGACCGAGTTGGAATTGAAACAGCTTTTTCCTACTTAGAACCGTTTCAATTTGAAAAAGTCATTGAGAAAGACAAAGGACTCCCATCTGCCCTCGGCGGTTTTTCACATGGGATGTCAACATATGAATTAACCAATGCATACACTACATTTGCTAATGATGGTGAGTTTGAAAAAGCGTATGGTATTCGACAAGTCACAGATTTAAATGGAAATTCATTATATGAATGGCCTTCTTCTTCTACTCGTGTATGGTCTTCTCAAACAAATGACAAAATGAAAACATTGTTAAACCGTGTCGTTACAGAAGGAACAGGGAAACAAGCTCATCTTTCAAGCTCCTATATTGGTGGGAAAACGGGAACAACGAATGGTTATCATGACTTTTGGTTTGTTGGTATTAGGAATGAATATACGACTGGAGTATGGGTAGGAAAAGATAAACAAGAAAGCATGGCAAATGTCCGCCAAAGCAAACCACATTTATCAATATGGCGAGATATTATGAAATAAAGCTGTCGATGTTCTCGACAGCTTTTTTTGTTGAAACGGTAATACTACGGACATACGTTCCGCTACTTTAGCAAAAAGCACCGTTTATAAAATGCTAGCGGACATTTATTCCGTTAAACCCACATAAACAGTAAGTTTCGCTGTAGTTTTTAGTCAAGTAACGGAACACATGTCCGTTTGAAATCAAAAAAGCGACGTTTTTCTTGAAATAGCGGAACACATGTCCGATACGTTATCTAAAAAGGTAAGCTTGCAATAAAACTATTATAAAGCTTCATTAACGCATAGGCGACGGTTAGGATAAAAGTAAACCAGAATAACATATGAAAAAACACCATCCCGATCATGCCCATAATCGTCATCGATTCACTAACTTTGTACAAGAAAAAGACAAAATATATAAACACAGCGCCGATGAATAGACCGACAATAAGGAGAAGGTGATTTGTCACTAATAAGGAAAGTGCACTTGCAATTAAAAAAATCCAAGATCCTGATCGAATCCGTTGTAAATCGTTGCCTTCAACATCTTTTGAGAAAAATAATAACGACAACTGAATATTCGTATCAGATATTAGTTTTAACGCTGAAAAAATCATAAAAAATAGCAAAAGCAAGAGAAAGAGTAATGTTAACTTAATCCCGCCTTCTGAGAAAAAGTCCATCATCCCTTCGTATAACCCAAAATAAATGAGCTGACTAACAATCCAACTTTCAGCATATAACGAAAAGGATGTACTAAATAAAAAGATTGAAAATAAAGGAAAGTGACTCGTTAAATAAGTGTTTTTCATCATAAACTCCTACACGAACATATATTCATTGCAAACTGATCATACATACGAATGACAAAAAAAGCAATCCTATATCCATCCTCTTTCTCCAACAAATAAAAAGTGCACGAGAAGGAGAAATCTCCTTTTCATACACTTTCTTTATTACGTATGATACAGGACTTCGTATGCATTTAATTCATTGCTTGTTGTAGGTCCTTTTTCTTTAGACTCGCGTTTTTCTTTATGCGCATTTTTAAAAGCATCACTATGTAACCAAGCTTCATAATCCGCTTTTGATTCCCATTTCGTAAACACAATTTGCTTGCCATCTTCTTGTTCATTGTTTAAAAACATAAATTCCAAGCACCCTGGTACTTCTTTCATATTTTGGGCACTTGCTCCAAAACGTTTTGATAAATGGTCCTTTGCTTCTTTTGGAACATGTAATTCATTCATTACGACATACATTTTCTTCCCTCATTTCCTAATCATTAATATATCTTCATTATACACAATAGAAAAATTCCTCACAAATTTCTCTTCTCATACATTCACAACGCCCAATGAATGCACTATAATAAAAGAGCATGGCCTTTATCGCTTTTTAAGGAGGACATAACATGGGAACACTTCTAATTTTAGGTGTCTGTGCTGTATTTCTTGTTTCAATTTTTACAGCAGGCTATGAAGACAAACCTCATAAAAACTAATGAGTAAAAAAGAATGGCCACCAATGGGGATGGCCATTCTTTTTTTTAGGATAATCCTTCAAATTGTTGTTGACGAATTGCCTCATAAATGACAATCGCCGCTGTATTTGAGACATTTAACGAGCGAACTTTATCTGTTTGCGGTATACGTAAACACGCATCTTTTTTATCCTCTAGTAATTCCTTGGGTAGCCCTGTTGTTTCTCTTCCAAAGACAAAAAAGATATCCTTTGTTTTATCGCTATAATCAAATTCACTGTAGTTTTTCGTTCCAACGGTTTCAATAAAATAAAATTGTCCTTCAGGGAATGTTTCAAATAATTCGTTTACAGAATCATAATAATGAATTTTTACATTCGGCCAGTAATCGCACCCCGCTCGCTTTAACATTTTATCTTCCGTTGAAAACCCGAGTGGTCTAATTAAATGTAAGGACGTATTTGTTCCTGCACATGTTCTTGCAATATTTCCTGTATTTGCTGGTATTTCAGGTTGGTATAATACAATATGTAATCCCACGATTTGCACCTCTTCTATGTTTATCAAGAAACATTATAGCAGAAAGAACATGTGGAATGTAGTTTTCGCACATTTCTTTATTTCTCTATTTTCATTTGTTAACTCATACAAAATTTCATTATCGTTGCTTTTTGCTACGACATTTTCAACAGACAAAATTGCCTCATTCGAGAAGTACATATTCCATAAATAAATGGTTAGGAAAACAAGAAAAAGATGTCCTGTTGACGATTTTGCCTTTGGGACATCTTGCAAGTTTTTTCGTTTATTCATTAATCGATAATTTTAAAAAACCGATATTTAATGTTAGGGGTCCATGCCGTTGAATCTTCATACGCCCAATAGCGCATTCGACTATTCGTCGTTTGTGCATTGACTAACGGCATGCCGTCCTTATCTTTGGCAACGACGATTGTCGTATGCTGCCATCTTCCATCTCCGTCAAAGTCATAACAAATGACATCTCCAGGAATTAACTGTTCGGGTGCTGACATTTCCTGGCCACGTAACCCGGTTGTTGCCCCACTTAATTGCCAGCGAAACGAGTGGGCAACACTCCAACTAAAGCTCCAATTATCACTACGGTACCACCAGCCCTTGGAGCGATTCGGGTAACCAGTCATCGGAACACCCCCGGCCCGCAAACATTGCGAGATGAAGTTCGTACAGTTATCATTAAACTTTTTATATTGTGGGTTATAATCGTTCCACCAACGTTCTGCATATTTAACTGCTGCTTGCCGATCATACGTAAACCGCTGTGCTTCCCTGTCATTGGTCCAAACTCGGTCTACTGCGGTTTCTACCTTTTCAAGTGGTGGCGGAATCCGTTCTATATCTCTTTCTAATTTCCCATCAATAAATGTCGCTCTCCGTTCTTGCCGGTTTTCCTCTAAGAAAAAAGCGTCTTTTTGTTTGATGAGGTGTTGAAAATGCAAAACATAATCTACTACATGTTCTGTCTCAAATTTTCTTTGACCTAAGAACATACCATCTACTGTAGACTTAACAATTACCCCTTTTCGCTTTTGTAAACTATCTTGCTTTCTTGTCATACATTCCTGTTCCTTCGCATCTAAAAAAACGGTCTCCAGCTCTTTCCCATCTATAAAACATTGATTTCGCTTTTCCGCTAGCTCTCTTATTTGCTCGCTAAACGCGTTCAAGTGAGACACCCCTTTATCTCCGTCCTTATATCTTCACTTCTTAACAATATGAAGATATAATCCTCAATAGAACTTTTTAGAGTTTAATCTAACACAAAAAAACTCGGTTTACACCGAGTTATGGATTATCTTTTTATATCCACTATGATATTTTTTCGATTACTCCTTCGAGTTGAAGAAGTGTTTCTTTTTTCTTTAAGCCTCCACCATATCCCACCATTGCTCCATTGCTACCAATTACTCGATGACAAGGAATAATAATTGGGACAGGATTTTGATTATTTGCTCCACCTACGGCTCTTACTGCTTTTGGAGCCCCGATGTCTTGTGCAATTTGTTTATATGAACGTGTTTGCCCATAACCGATTTGTTGCAAAGCTTTCCATACACATTTTTGAAACGGTGTACCATATAAATCTAGCGGTACATCAAACGTAATTCTTTCTCCACTTAAATACTGCTGTAATTGTTCGATAGTAGGAAATACCCGTTTTTCGTCGCGAATTAGCTCTCCTTTTAATCCGTGTTTTTTTAGCCAAACTTTCATTGTTGGTCCACTTGACTCCATCGTACCAAAATGAATGTTGCAAACCCCTTTTTCTGTTACTAAAATCGTCATCGGACCAAGAATGCTTTCCATCTCATCAAAGTATACACATGACCGAGTCGTCATATTATCCCTTCCTTCCAACTCAAGTCTTGTTTCCATCTTACCCAATTTCTATCGTCTTTTCCATGAACAAATGACCTATTCTTCTAGGAAATTTAGTCCCATTTCGATTTCATTTAGCACATCTCTATCTTTTTCTCTCTCTTTAGCCGTTTCTAAACTTGCTCTTTCTTTTTCTCCACCAATCTTTCCGATGGCCCAAGCTGCAGTTCCACGAATGACAGGGCGAGGATCTTCCTCTAATATATTTAATAAAACAGGTAATGCCGTTTTGTCTTTATAGTGAGCTAGTGCAATAATTGCATTTCGTTGAATTGGTTTTTTTCCTCGCCATGAACCAGATATATGACCAAAGCGTTCTTTAAATTCTCGATTACTCATTGTTAGTAATGGAATCAATTTCGGCTTTGCAATCTCAGGATCAGGCTCCATTTCCGGATGATGATGAAAATCCTTTCCCTTATTTTCTGGGCATACTTGCTGACAAGTATCACAGCCATATAACCGGTTTCCCAACTTTTCCCGATAAGGCACAGGCAAAAAGCCTTTTGTTTGTGTTAAAAATGCAATACACGCACTTGAATTTAATTGTCCTCCTTGGACTAAAGCCCCGGTTGGACATGCCTCTACACAGCGATTACACGTTCCACATTGCTCTGTAACTGGTGTATCAGGAGGAAAAGGAATGTTGGATATCATTTCCCCTAAATACACATAGCTTCCAAACTCTTTTGTAAGGATTGCGCAGTTTTTACCACTCCATCCGATTCCAGCTCGCTCTGCTACAGCCCTATCCGATAATTCACCGGTATCAACCATAGATTTACATTGTGCTTCTGGCATCTTTTGTATAATAAACGTCTCAAGTAGCTGTAATTTTTCCTTTAAGATACTATGATAATCTTTCCCCCACGATGCTCTACAAAAGATTCCGCGTCTTTCACCTGGCGTGCTTTTAGGGGCATTGCGCATCTTTGAAGGATAAGCAAGCGCTATGGCAATAATAGATTTGGCTTCAGGCAAAACTTTATCTGGATTAACCCTTTTATCAATGTCAGGCTCCTCAAACCCGGATTGATATCCTAATTGTTGTTGTGTGATCAATCGCTCTTTTAATGTCAAAAACGGGTCCGCACTCGCAAAACCAATTTTGTCAATACCGATACTTTCACTATATGCAATCACTTCTTCTTTTAACTGGGCAAATGACATCATTTCCCTCCTTTCCTTCTTTTTTTTTCAGTTATTTGGTAAAATGAGGCTAATCTTGTCAACCTCGAGGTGAAATATGAACGATATATCTATCTGTCCTATATTAAAAAACATCCTGCCTTCTTTTCAAGTTGGACTCATCCAATATAAAGGAATAACGGTAAGTGAATCTCCACAAATGTTAAAAGGTCGACTTCGTTTTTATCAAGAAGAGCTTGAAATCTCCCTTACAAACGAAGACATCTCTATAATAAAGACTATAAGTGAATGGCGCAACATCTTAAAGACATTAGGGATCGACCGTTCGAAATATCGTGTTTCATCTGAAGCTTTATTACGACGAATAAAAAAAGGACAATTTTTCAATCCCATTAACTCTGCCGTTGATGTGAATAATTTACTTTCTGTTCAATATCGATTACCTTTTGGCATTTATGATACTCAGCAACTCGAACAACCTTTTCAAATTCGACTTGGCACAGAAAATGAAAGTTATATTGGAATTAACGGTCGAGAGAATAATTGTCACAATAAAATTGTCATTTCTGATTCAAAAGGGCCTTTTGGAAGCCCTATTGTCGATTCCAATCGTTCCATTGTTACTGAACAAACTGAAAATGCAATACAAGTCGTATATTTAACACCAATGTTCGATTCAGCTGAAGATCTGTTAGGGTCTGTTGCAAAATTATTTACAGACATTCACGGAGGAACAGCTGAAATAAAAATCATATAATATTTTTACACATTTGACTAGTAGTCGTTCCTTCCTTTTTCTTTCTGTTTAGTTTTTTGTTTGTAGGGAATAAATAACTGTGAGCAACTTGATAGAAAGGATGAAATCAATGTCACAAGAAAAAGTCTCTACAATATTGAACAAACAAATCGCAAACTGGAGTGTTCTTTTTATTAAACTCCATAATTATCATTGGTTTGTAAAAGGTCCTCAGTTTTTTACCCTTCATGATAAATTTGAGGAGCTTTATACTGAAGCCGCTGCTCATATCGATGAATTAGCGGAACGTCTTCTTGCGCTTAAAGGTTCACCGGTTGCAACAATGAAAGAATTTCTTGAAATATCTTCCGTGCAAGAAGCACAGCAAAATGAAACGGCTGATGATATGGTGAAGAACATCGTAAACGATTTTGATACATTAATCGAAGAATTAAAAGAAGGTATGGAAGCAGCTGACTCATTAGGAGATGAAACAACAGCAGATATGCTTTTAGCGATTCATCAATCATTAGAAAAACATAACTGGATGCTGCGTTCATTTCTTAAATAAGAAAAACGCGGAGCGCCTTTTCTTTCAAGCGAAGTGTATGATGAAACAACAAACACATCCCATGTCCCATTTTTGCGGTCAGAGCAGCCGTTATTTGTGAACATGATACGGAGTCCGTTTTTTAGCGGCCACAGGAGCGCTTATTCACGCAAAAGCCACTCTATTTCTAGCGATATATTATGAATAACGGCTCCTGTGTCCTCCAAAGTTCCAAAACGCTAGCCATGTTCACAGATAACGGTTTTCATGGCCGCTTACTTACCATAAACAACAAAATTGCTAACGCGATAAACCCGCCCAAGTGTTGAATGATTCACTAGGGTCTTTTCTTGCTGTCTCATAGTACTCATTTATTAGATCATTGTTATACACTAGTCGACTATTTTATAGTTTCCTACACAATAAGAAAAGTGCGGAGCATTCGCTCTTCTAGAATTTGCTGTAAAAGCTTCGCTTCTAGACCAAAATTTTCACACTTTCTATATGAGAAAAAAGCAAAGTCAGTTGACTTTGCTTTTTTCTCGTTATTTAATTGGAACCTTTTGTGCTTGAATCGCTAATGCTCTTTCTTCTCGTTTTACTTTTGTTTTCTTACGAGAGAAAAGTGAAGCAAACGCCCGAAGTCCTCTTGTCATATCTTCAAATAATAAATAGACTGCTGGAATAAGCACTAATGTAATCATCGTAGCAAACAACAATCCAGAGATAACAACGGTGGCCATCGGAGCTTGATAATTACTTGCGGTTCCAGTGGCAATGGCTAAAGGAATCATTCCACCAACGGTTGTTAATGTTGTCATAAAAATCGGTCTTAAGCGGTTTTTTCCTGCTTCTGACACCGCCTCTGAAATGTCCATCTTTTCCTCTCGAAGTTGATTTGTGCGGTCTATGAGTAGAATGGCATTATTCAACACAATTCCAATCAACATAATGACACCAATACCAGACATAATACTCAATTCACGCTGGGTGAGAAGTAGTCCGAAAATGACACCTGTAATTGTTAAAGGAATAATCGACATAACAATAATCGGATGTTTGAAGCTATTAAATTGAACCGCCATGACAACGTACACTAAAAACAATGAAATGACTAAGACGAGTAACAAATCCATCATCGCCTCTTGCTGTGTTTCTAAATCCCCACTAATCGAAACACTATAGCCTGCTGGTGTTTTAAAATCAGCCACAAGTTTTGATATTTCTCGGTTTACTGTGCCTAAGTCAACCCCTTCGATATCTGCTAACACTCTCACATACCGAGTGCCATCTTTTCGGTCGATTTGCGTTGGGGCCAAAATAGGTTCTAATGAAAGAAAAGTTGATAATTTTTCTTTTTCCCCAGTAACTGGTGAAAGAAGTTCAACGTTTAACACATCTGCTTTCTTTTCAATCCCTTCATCACTTTTTATAAAAACTGTTTTTGTACGGTTACCGTCATGTAACTCACCAATTTGTTGGGAGGCAAAAAGTGAATCTAACTTCGACTGAATTTCGAGCGGCGAGATATTTTCATCTTCTAGCTTTTTCTCTTTCAACTTAATTTGCTGCTCTTCTGACAATTTTTCTGTTGTACTCGTAATCCCCACAATTCCGTCAATCTCGCTTAGTTCTTGTTGTAAGTCAGAGGTTATTGTGGATAAAACATCAAAGCTTTCCCCTTGGATTTCAATGGCAACAGGGTAACCACCTCCACCAACACTTGTCGCAGATTGTACACTCACAACCGGAAAGTCATCTTCTAATGAACGAACAGAGGATAAAATTTGTTCATTCACTTCTTTTTGAGACAGTGTCGCCTCTTCTTCCGGGCTCATATTAATAATGGCGTACATTACACTTACTTCGTCCATTACAATCGTATTTGTCACATCTGTAATTGAATCCATCTTTTTACTAACTTCAATGGCAATCTCTTCTCGTTCCTTCGGAGTAAGTCCAGATTCAAGTTGTATCATTAATTCTGAATAACGATTAAATACATCTGGCATAATCGTCATTGGAACTTTTGTGACGACCAATAACGAACTTGCAAAAACAAGGAAAAATGCAAATATAACACTATAACGGTATCGTTTCTTTTTTCCCATCCAGCTTATGAGCTGACCGTATTTTTTTGTCACGGAACCTTCTTGACGTTTGTTTGCCTTATCACTAACCTTTAAGAAATTTTCAGCTAATGATGGAATTAATGTAAACGAAACGATAACTGAGCTTACTAATGTAATACATACGACTACAGATAAAATAATGACAAATTTTCCTGCGTCACCACCTAGTATTCCAATAGGTAAGAAAACTACAATTGTTGTTAACATTGAAGCAAACACTGCGGTTGCCACTTCTTTTGTTCCTTGAAGAACCGCATCCAAGCTTTGCAACCCTTGTTCTTTCTTTTTAAATATAGATTCTAATATAACGATTGAGGCATCAACCATCATTCCAATTCCGAGTCCTAAAGCAACTAAGCTTAACATATTAAAGCTATAGTCAAAATACCACATTGCTGAAAAGGTTAATAAAATTGATAACGGAATCGATAATCCGATAATAATCGTTGCACGAATGTTACGTAAGAAGAGAAGCAGAACTAGTAATGCAATTACTCCTCCTATCAATACGTTTTGTGTCACACCGTCAATTGCATCACTTACATAATCGGCTTGGGCTACAATTTCATTAAACTCAAATCCTTGAACAAGCCCTTCCTTTTCAATTTTCTCTACTTCTGCTCGAATGGCCTCTGCTAATTCAATTTGTGTAACATCGGCTACACGTCCTATTTGAACAAAAATAAAGTTTGAGCTTCCATTTTTCCAAAGTCCATGGGTCTGTTCACTTGATTGTTCTTTGACTGTGGCAATATCACTTATTTTTTTCATACCCTCCATCGTTGGAATACTAATGGATTTAAGATCATCTACTGATTGATAGGATGTATCCCAACGAAGTGTTGGTTCATTTGTTTCTCCTGATAGTTCTCCTACCGCGACATTTTGATTGGATTGTTGGATAAAACCAACAACTTGGTGGATATCAAGCCCATATTCTTCTAACTTATCTTCTTTCAGTTCAATAATAACTTCTTTTGTATCTAAGCCAACCAAATTAACATCACGTACTTCTCGTAATGCTTCAAGCCTAGGTTCTACTACATCTAATGCAAAATTGGTCATTGTTTCCTTATCACCAGCTGAGATATCCATATAAAACTCATATGTTGAATTAGTTGAAAACTGAAACGTCGACAAATCTTCTACATCAAGTAATTGAGAACGAAGACTTTGTAATGAAGAATCAATTTCTTTATAAACTTCATCTCCTCTTCCTTCTTCTATCCCAATCATAAGTGAACTATTACCAATCGATGATGTCGATTCTACATAATCAACTCCATCTATCCCTTGCAATGTTTGTTCAATTGGTTTCGTTATCCTTTCTTCTACATCAAGAGCTGCTAAATCACCAGCACTTACGTAAACTGAAGCCCCGTCCATCGTTATAGGAGGAAATAACTCCTTATCTAGCTTTGTTGAAGCGTACAATCCAATAATCAAGACAAACACAACAAGCAACCCGACAATTAATTTTCTTTTTAATAAAAACTTTAATACTGACATTTCGTTCCCTCCACAATTTATAAATTGATGACAATTTCTTCTAGTGCAATCAAATTATATAATGTTCCAAGAAAACTTTAATCGTGTTTCGGTACGAATCTGATCTCCTCCTCGAGTCGGAGAGCCTCTAAACCTTTCAACTTATGAGAAGGAAAGGTATAATGAATAAAACATAATAAGAAAAAGGAAAATTATGAAGAAAATGGAGGGAAGATAAATGGAGAATGCAGTTATAATCACCGGAGCAAACCGGGGATTAGGTTTGGAATTCGTGAAAGTATATGGAGAAAAAGGCTGGAACGTATTTGCCTGTGCCCGCAGTCAAAGTGAAGATTTATCATCGTTAGTCAACCAATACGAGAATATAACTGAAATCAAAATGGATGTAGCAAGCGAGCAATCTGTCCAAAACGCCATCCAACAAATCAATGGAACTTGTTCAGCAATCGATGTTGTCATAAACAATGCTGGAGTTCATTTTGATGAATCCATGAACAAGCTTGACCAAGTCAATTTTGACATTGCCCTAGAAACGTTTAACATTAATTCACTTGGTCCGTTACGTGTGACTAAACATGTATTACCTTTACTTGAGCTAGGAAAGAAAAAAGTTCTCATTAATATTTCTTCAGAAGCGGGAAGCATTACAAATGCTTGGAGAGATGCCGAGTTCGATTATTGCATGTCAAAGGCAGCATTAAATATGCAAAGCAAATTACTGCAAAACGCTGTAAAACCAAAAGGAATAAAAGTCCTCTCCATTCATCCAGGATGGCTTCAAACAGATATGGGAGGTTCTGAAGCTACAGACAGTCCAAACACAGCAGCTTTACGAATAATAAAATTAGCAGAACAGTATGAGGGAAAACTAAATGAACCGATTTATTTTGAAACAAATGGAAATGTGTATCCTTGGTAAGGAGAGGGGAATAACGATGAATTGAAGAAAAAAAGCCTTCTCTTTCCGTAGACGGCTAGTGAGCCCTCGTTGTGCTAATGCACTGTGAAGGCTCACTTTTGCTTTTCTCATTCGATCGTTATTGTCCATCCTCTTTCCTTAAACACCAATTTACACTATTCACAATTAATCGTTGTAATGTAGGATTTTGAAAGGATTGATCGTCATGGCCAGGGGCAATATAAATGATCTTACCTAATCCGTATTTCCGCCACCAAACCGCAGGCATTGTTTTTTCTCCATTTGAACACTCAACTAATATATCTAACTGCACAAACGGGTCAAACTCAAACTCATATAATTCTTCTTCCATCTGAAAATCAAGAAGCCCGTTTGTAATTGGATGTTCTTTTACCATTTTATAGTTTACTGTTTGGTACGGGGGATGTCCTGTAAACACAGCCCCAACTAATTGCGCATATTCATCATTAGCTTGAAAAGAAATACCATTATGTAAACAAATCATTGCCCCACCGTTAGCGATATAAGTTAACAGCGCTGCCATACTTTTTGGTTGGAGCGTTTTCTCCCAAGCATCTACATACATGAGAAGACCTTGATATGCTTGAAACGAATCATCAAATTCATTTCGCTCATAAATATCTAGCTCAACATGCGTAAGGATCGAAGTAATACTATCCTTCACATGATGTAATGGGTGGTAAAGAGCATCTTTGTTATCACCGATTAAAACAAATTTTGGTTTGCTCACTTTTCTATTCCTCCTTGTAACCTTCCTTTTTTTAAAAGCGTCTATTCAAGCGAAATGAAAAATGATTAAAGGAGTTTTCCTAGATGAAAAAAGTTCTATTATTCTCACTTGCTCTTAGTTTATTCCTTTTTGGATGCGGAGTAAACGAAACAGCGTCTGTTACAACCAATAGCATTCCAAACGAGACACTCCAAAATACTACACAAGCAAACGAAAGACAAAAAAATCCTCAGGAAGTGTTGGATCTTACTCATACAGAGCCGCTCACTTATGAAAATCAGTATCATGCCTATACTCTATCATTACCTGGTCACTGGATTGAAAAATATGGTGTAGACGAAAATCAAAAGGAAGCAAGATTGTATTATCAATCTGAAACAGGTGAAAATGCCGACCTTGTTACAATTTTTACGGTCCCACAACAACAATGGGAACAAGATAAGTTAGGTCAGCTTCATTATTTGACAGAAAAAGATGGATTTGTTTACTTTTTTGTTCTTCCTCTTGATAACCCATTTGAAACAGAAGAAAAACAAAAAGAGTATAGCAAGATGGTGGAAGAAGCTCATATTGCAATGAGTACATTTTCACTGTCAGGAGAAGAAGTGAGCGGCAGTCCTATGGTCGCATTAGATTTATTTTTCCATGCTTTTCAAAGTGAGAATTACGAACTCGCTGCTCATTTCTATGGTGGTGAATATGAATGGATCCATGAAAAGACAAAAGGAGTTATCGACATAGCGTCCGATGACAAAACTGGTATTTTACAAGCTTTCATTGAAAACTTAGGTGGCGAAGTAACGTACTTATCGAACGTAAGTGAACCTATTTTTATTGAAAAAGATAACACATACCAGTTTATAGTGAGTCTTCTGCAAGCAGATGGTTCTCCATATGTTCCTCTTGAAGACTCTCAACCGTTAGCTTTTCATGTTAAAGCCATTGACGGAACATATAAAGTCATGGAATTGCCATCCATCGCTACACTTCCTTAAGTTACATGACAGCTTAAGAAAAACGCGGAGCGTCTTTTCGTTCTATGAATAAGTTTTCAAAACTTCACTGCTAGACCAAAATTTTTCTTGTTAAAAAAGAGAGTCCATAGGAAACAGGGCTCTCTCTTTTTTATTCGTTATAGCTGTTCTTTAATCTCTTCAATTTGATATAAATGACGCTTTTCATGAAGACCTACAAAAGAAACCCACTGCTTTAAATTTAAAGATCCTAAAACAGGATGTCGGTATGACTTTTGTTCAAGAACAGCTTCTTCCACATCACCAACGATATTTTCTAGCGCCTCACGGGATTTTTCGAGCTTTTCTAAGCTCTCTTGTAACCCAATAAACTGATTCGAAGGGACAACATAGGACGGTGCTTCTACTTTAAAAGAACGGTCGGGAACCCGGTGAATTGGTTTTGTTGATGCAGGTTGACTTTGTTCGTTTTCAAGTTCGGCTACAATCGTTTTTGTCACAACCGTCTCCATTAAATACAAATGCTCTAACACTTGTGCTATTGTCCACTTTCCTCCTTCAACGACTTTGTTAATTTCCTCATCTGACAATTGAGATACACTTTGAAATAACGCCTGTCTCACCTCTGTATTCACTTCCATTGACGCCCTCCTTTTTCTTATTTTGATAAGTATATGCCTATAACTCTACTAGTATAACAGTCCTGATAGCGCTCTCACAGAGAAAGAGGAACTGCTTTTAAAGGAAAGAACAATCATCAAGGCTACCGAAATAATGATTAGGTAGCCCCAGTTTTATGAAAGTATCATTGTCATTTAATTTTGTACGACAATGAAAACATCATAGCCTTTATCTTCTAATTCTTCTTTTAATCTCTCAGCGTTCTCCCGATTTCTAAATGCCCCTACTTGCACCTTCCAAAGGTCACCATTTCTATACACATACGGTGTATATCCATTATCTTCCAATTGTGTAGCCAGCCTTCTTGCATTAGCTTCTTCTTGAAATGCTCCTACTTGTACTTTATACATTGTTTCTTGTGGAGGTGTGTCATTTGATTGTTCTAGTTGAAAAGCTTCTGCTATTCCATTTACATGACCTCGTGCAATTGTTTCTAGAAAAGCTGGATCTGATAATAATTCAGCATCGTTTTCATTATCTACAAATAGATTTTCAGTTAAAATCGCAGGCATGGCTGTTTCACGCAACACTACAAAGTTCGCAGTCATTTTTCCGCGGTCATTCACATCAATTTCTTCAACAATCGCATCATGAACGATATTTTGTAATTCAACCGTTCTTTCTGCTTGGCTCGTATGAATATACGATTCAAACCCTGTGCCACCACCGGCATTGCTATGAACTGAAATAAAATAATCGGCTCCCCAATCATTCGCCATTTGTGCTCTTTCTGATAATTCAACAAACACATCACTATCACGACTCATTTCAACTTCAACATCTTCATATTCATTTAGGAGCATGTCCCGAATGTGAAGAGAAATGTCTAGCACAATTTCCTTTTCTTGAAGGCCATTCGCTTCCGCTCCGGCATCGTCTCCACCATGACCTGGATCTATAAAAATCTTTGTCATGAACGTCACCTCTTTTATTATTTTTAGCTTACAATACCAATATATGACGATCGACAAGTTTCGAAACGGTAGTTTGACCATTTTTGATTAAAGCTTACGAGATTTAGGTTTTCGTTTAGGAGAAAGTAGACATGTGAGGAACGCCATGCTACCTGTATCGGACATTGATTCCACTATTTTAGTAAATGCGCGTCTTTCTTCATCTTCATCGGACATACGTTCCGCTATTTCATTATGCTCTCTGCTAGAACAGTCTATTTTTACTACTATAACGGAACATGTGTCCGATAGCATATGCGAAATCATCTAATATAGCAAATTACCAGAATCCATGTCCGTATGCAAAATTCAAACTCAACATGAAAAAGCTGCCGTTCAAGTATCGGCAGCTTTTTCACCTATTGTTCCATTAGTTGACACTAAATCTTGTTGTTGCTGTACTTCCTTCATATCCTGAAAGAGACGTTGCCGCTTGTACACCATATGTGCCTCTTGCTGTAGATGAAGATGTCGCAATCGTCCATGTAGCTACACCAGAGTTATTCGTTGTTGCTGTATTTGTTACTGTTGTTCCATTTGGACGTGTAATTGTAAATTGAACGGTTGCATTCGATAGTGCTTGCCCATCTTGGTCCACAACATTAGCTCTCACAGTAACAGATTGACCTCTCGTATAGCTTGATGCATTTGTTGAAACCGTTGTGTTCGTTTCATAACTTGGTTGTTGAGATTGACCACTAGCTGCTCGAACTGCAGCATTAGCATCGACAATTCCGTGTCCATACTGGTTGAAACTTCCAGCATATTGTGCTGTGTTTTGTAAAATCGATCTTGCTTCTGCTACTGAAATATTAGGGTTTGCTGCTCGCATTAATCCCGCTACACCTGCAACATGTGGCGTTGCCATTGATGTTCCAGATAAAGTGCGGAACTGGCCATTTGGATATGTGCTATAAATGTTAGAACCTGGTGCCATTAACTCTAAGCCTTGACCATAATTAGAAAAGCTTGATCTTGTACGGTTTGAAGTAACTGAACCTACGGCGATTGCACCACTGTAAGCAGCGGGATAAGAAATACTTCCACGTGAATCATTCCCAGTTGCAGCAACAACGATTGTTCCTGATGATACTGCTGTACGAATCGCATCATCCATACCTTGACTATAGCCGCCGCCACCTAAAGACATATTAATTACATCTGAATTAACACTTGCTGCATATAAAATACCTTGTTGAATACCATACATTGAACCACTACCATTATCTCCTAATACTTTTACCGGAATTAATGTCGCGTTTTGCATTACACCGGAAACCGAACCATAACTTGCGATTGTTCCAGCTACATGTGTTCCGTGGCCTTGAACATCTCCTGTTCCACCACCAACAAAGCTACGCCCTAAGCTTGTATTTACTAGATTACGAAGATTTGGATGGTTCGCATCAATACCAGTATCAAGTACGGCAATTCGGACATTTCTTGAACCTGTTGTTATATTCCATGCTTGTGGAGCATTAATCATTTCATAATGCCATCTTTGGTTATTATGCATAGCAATTGAAACTTCTTCAGCTGTTACTTCTTCCATTGCATGCATTACAAAGTTTTCAGAAACATAGCGAACTTCTAAGCCAAGATCTTTCATTGTTTTCTCAAGTTCTTTTTTCGCTTTATCAATTGACTTGTACTTTTTCACATCGTATTCAACTAAATAGACCATGCCCATTTCATTTACAACAGTTGCAGTAAAGTCATGATTAAAAGCTTGGATTTCATTTGGGTCACTTTGTCCTAATAACGAGTCAACAATTTCAAATCCTTTATTTTCTAACACCTGGTCTTTATTAATGATATTATTCGTTGATTGAATGGACATTTGAGCTTGATCTTCGATTGAAATGACAAGTTGCCCCTCAATATAATCACCATTATTTTTACCTTTTGATTCATTGGCAAATCCGGACCCTGTGAACAAAGAGAAAACCATGAGCACCGCGACTGCAGACATCCCCAACCATTTTTTCATTTTCATTCCTCCCATTTTTCTAATATTCTGATTTATGCAAATACATTGATGTCCGACATTATTCATAGACTATTCAACCTAGTCCACTTTTTTTGACTGACCTCCTTTTCCTCCTCTCATTTTTATTTTGTATAGTTTCTTTTCCAATGAAAATCGCATTGGAAAACTGGAAATAACTTTTCAAAAAACGAATGACAAACTCTTTATTTGTGTAAAGACCATTTCCAAATCGCTCATACACTTTTTCTATATCTTTCAAAATCTACCATCCTTGTTTCTACTTTTATTCTATCAGTAGAACAGCTTTTTTGTTATTGGGAAATATAGAACAAATTTTAAGAGATACTAGGTAAAATTTATCGATTTTTCACAATATTCCCTAAAATGTTGACTGTTTATAATGAGATCCTTATGATTAAACTATCTTTTTGATCTGTAGATTTGTCTGAAAAACATTTCGAAAATCTATTTGATGGAGGTTCTTATGTTTGGACAAAAAATTTATTATTTTAGAAAATTAAAAGGCTTAACACAAGAACAACTTGCACAAGGAATTTGTTCGATTTCACACTTAAGTAAAATTGAAAATGGACATGAAGCTCCTAGTCATCATATGTTAGAACATTTATGCAAGCGACTCGGTGTATCATTGTCTGATATCGATTCAACTGAAAATGAAAGTTGTTTTAATGAACAACTAGATTTATGGTATAACCGCCTTTGTGACAGGGATAAACAAGAAGCTACTAGACTATATCGGGTGTTAGAAAAACAAGTAGGACAATTTCAAAATCCAACGATTCTCGTTAAACACACGCTCTTTACTTTTCGATACAAACTTTTAATGCAAGATTTAGATGAAGCTAGTACACTGCTTTGTAACTTAACAAAAGTAAAAGGAAAATTAGAGCCACATTTACAGTACTATTATTATTTGTTTTCTGGTTTATTTTCGTTTAAAAAAGCAGACTACTTAGCTGCACTACAAGATTACCAACAAGCAGAAAAAATCCATAACGACCTTCGAATACAAGACCCAGAAGTCTATTATCATTTATCATTAGTAAACATGCACTTGCACCGCACTTATTATTCTGTTAAATATGCACAACTGGCTTTATCAAGTTTTATACAAGAATGCAACTATGCAAGAAGCATTGACTGCCAAAATCTCCTTGGTGTCAATGAAACACGAGTCCAGAACTATACGCAAGCTGAAAAACACCTTTATGATGGTCTCCGTGTCGCAAATCTCATTCATGATAATATCCAAATCGGCGTAACGTATCATAATCTTGGTTATTTATTTTACAGTCAAGGTGATTATCAAAAAGCAATGCAATATTATACAACAAGCATGAATTATTATCATGAGGAAGATGCTATCCAAAACGTCCGAACGTATTACAGGCTTGCACGAACTTGCTTTATGAGCGGAGATTATCCTAAAACGTTGAAATGGATTGAGGACGGACATCACCTCGCTGAAAAACTTAAAAAAATTGAGTTTGTCCATCATTTTCAAGTGATGAAACATCAAGTTCAAAAAGATAACCCTCTGTTATTCGAGGCGATGCTAAAAGAAGAGGTTATTCCATATTTTGAAGAAAAACAAATATGGTACTATGTGGCTCGTTATGCTGAAATGCTTGCTGAATATTATGCGAATGATTTTAAATATAAAAATTCAACTTACTATTATTCTCTTGTGAATGAATCTAGGAAAAAAATCTATAAGTATACCGTGTAATCACTATTTCTTGGTAAAAGAAAAGACCTAAAGAATCCCTCACTCTTTAGGCCTTTTCTTGTATTAGTTTTCTGTTTTAAACTCAGTACGTAGAATACTCATTAGAATATTATCGTAATAGGTTCCATCGTAAAGGAGTTCGTCTCGTAACACGCCCTCTTTCACAAATCCTAGCTTTTCATAAGCTTTAATCGCGCGTTTATTATATTCAAATACATTTAAACTAACCCGGTATAAGTTACATACTTCAAATCCATACTCTAACAATAACCGCAATGCTTCAGGACCATACCCTCTTCCATAGTTTTCTTTGTTGTAAATTCCAATTCTAACATTCCCATTATTATTTAAATAATCCATTTCATTTAATGCTACGTCTCCGATAACGACTCCCGTTTCTTTTAACACAATCGTAAAATCAAGACGGGTACGGTCTGCTTTAAATTTCTCATAGGCCGCTTTAATGTCGTCAATCGTAAAAAAAGTTTGTGTGCCTGTTAATTTTCTAAATTCAGAATTAAGTAATGCTTCGTATATATGAATAGCATCTCCCTCCTCAAATGGGCGTAAATACACTCTTCTTCCGTCTAAATATTTTTTCATTGTAGCCTCCTAGTCATTATTCTATTTACTTCATAATATCCCATATTACTATTTAGCGATATTAGAAGGGGACAACCAAAAATACTTTACAATTCTAATTGAACCTTTCATTATAGAATAGTAGCAAAAACTGCTATTTATACAAGAAAGTAGATGAGAACTTTAATGAAAAAACAATATTCTATCTTCGCTTCACAACTTGGATTCTTTTTACTTTTACCGATTTGGATGAAACTCATTTCTTATTTACATCCTGTCGTAATTGTTGTCGTTTGGATTGTTTTTACCGTTACTTTTTGTTTCATTGCATTTCTTATCACAAAACAAACGGTCACGCTCTCTTCAACATGGCTCCATGTAGTGATGAGTCTTTACACGATATCACTTTTTATCTTGTTATTTTTTCGGCCTGAAAATCAACAATACGGAACAATTAATCTCATTCCGTTTGAAACGATCCGATTTTACTTCACGGGCCACGTCTCACCGTTGATTGCCTTTTATAACTTAAGTGCTAACATTGGCTTATTCATCCCATTTGGATTATATTATCGTTTTATCTCAAATACACCTAGGTTGATTCTATTGCTTTGTATTTCGATTTTATCCATAAGTATCGTTGAGATTTTACAATATGCTACAAAACGTGGCAGCTTAGATATAGACGACTTAATTTTGAACGTCTTAGGATTTTGCATTGGTTATTTTCTATTTACATGCGTGCAAAAGGTCTTACATTTGAAAAGATAAATGCATTTCTGTTAGAAAGGAGCCTATCATGAGAAACAAAACACTCTTAGCTATAACCTCATCATTATTGATAATAGGGTGCTCGCAATCTCCATCAGATCGAGTTGAAAACGCTATGAAACAAGCTACATCTAAAGGAAGCAATGAAATAAACGACCACGTCATTTTACTTGAAGATGAACGTTCACTCGAAGCAATCCAATATGACCTGGATGACTATTACAACAATTATGACTTAGCAGGGTGGAATTCCGTTAATCACCCTGACGGTTATCGGTCTTATGATGAACAATTTATCGAGAGGATCAAACAAGCCAAAGTACAAAGACGGACCGTTTTTGTTGATATATTACTTGTGAAAGATGACATTGCCATTGTCTTATGCAAGTATGAGTTTCGTCAGGACAAGGAATATAACATGAATGACAATTGGAATTCAAATTTTACAACGATGCTTATTTTTAAAGAATATAATCATGAGTGGAAAATGTATGATAGTTGGACATTACGAGAGGCATGGCTACTTGAAGATGGTACTGAGGACCCTCTTTCCACTAATAACTATAAAGAAACAGAACAACTAGAATTAATCGAAAAAATAAAAAACGAAAACCTTGACCCTCTACAAACCTATTATGACTTTCATTCAGAAAAAGCGGTAACTGAGGCAGAAAAAGCAGACATGAAACAATTATTTGAACAAGCAGATGAGGCTTTTAACAATCGTGATGTGAACGGGTGGAATTCGACTAGACATCCTAGTTTAACACCTGTGGATCATGACTTTATGGAGGAAAGAGAACAAGTAAATGTAAAACGAGACACTACCTTTATTGAACCTTTATATTCAAATGGTGCTACTGCCATTGTTCATGTTACATATGAATTTCGACAAGAACAAGAATTTGACTCTTCAAATAATTGGAATAAAAATAATTCGTCATTAGCTATTTTACAAAAATATAAAGACCAATGGAAAATTAATCATCATTTTACTTTACATGATTCTTGGCTCCTCGAAAATGGTTCTCCCGATCCAGAGAACACCTACGATTATAATGAAGCCGAGCAACTAAAGCTCGTTGAATCGATTAAACAAGACTGGTTACACCCCGTTGATACTTTACAAAAATATCATGACGAACATTTTCAATAATGACGAGAAGGTCCGGGGAGATTATGATTCTACTTCCCGGACTTTCTCCTTTTTCTGTTTTTCTTTTGTGGAAATGATAAAGATGGCAAGCAATACACATAAAAGGCCAACTCCATGAAGGATAGAAAATGGTTCATGTAAAAAAATAACCGACAAAACAACAGCTGCTAACGGAAGAACTGATGTTGCGACACCAGCATGACTTGCTGGAACTTCACTTATCCCTTTGTACATGAATAAAAAAGCAAGCACCGTCACAAAAATTCCGTAATACAAAAGTAACCCCCAGTCAAACAACGATACATCGGCTAAGTTAAATTTCCGCAACTCATAAAGTGAAAACGGTAGAAAGAAAAGGACCCCCCATATACTCATGACAGTTGTTATCGTTAATGGGCTAACGCGTTTTGAACTAGCCTTTCCTAAAATTATAAAAAGCGCTTCACTAATCACAGCTCCTAAAACAAGGCTATTTCCTACAACATGATTATTTCCGCTCCCTACTTCTGATACATGACCACTCATATTTACAAGAATCGTTCCTGCCACAGCAAACAGGATACCAAGCGCCGTTATTTTTGATATTTTTTCCTTTAATATAAGCACAGCAATACAAGCAACAATTGCCGGAAGTGTGCTCGTTAACATCCCTGCTTCTAAAGCGGTTGTTTCCTTTAAACCGTAGAGCATAAAAATACTAAACAAAAAAACACCGCAAAAAGCTTGAAAAAACAAAGAAACTCCTTCCCGCTTGTCTATCGTAGGCCTCCCTTCCTTTATTACCCAAATCGGAATAAGAATAAGTGAAGCGATAAGAAAGCGAAACTCTGATGCTAAAAATACTGGAATTCGACTCACTAGCACTTTCCCAACAACTACAGAACTACCTACAATTACCATAGCGATGATAATGTACAAATAACTTTGATATAAGCGGCTCATATGTCCTTCCTTTCAAAACATAACTTCTCATTTATAACTCCCATATTTCTCCTCCCTTTCCTAACATCTATAAAGCTATCATGGTAAACTGGTAGAAAAAAGAACCACTTAATTTAAAATTTCAAGGTACCAATTTAAAAAGAGAGGAAAGAGAAAGAGAATGTGGATACATATTGAGAAAAACACAAACATTCCATTAATGAAACAACTGTATTCAAAGCTCCGCGAAAAGATATTAAAAGGAGAGTTGCTTGAAGGCGAACGTTTACCTTCGACTCGGTTACTTTCAAATCAGTTACACATATCAAGAAATGTAGTATTAGAAGCTTATGACCAGTTGATTGCCGAAGGATTTTTAGTTACAAAACAGGGAGCGGGCACATTTGTAGCAGAGGGGGCTTACTTCCCTGTTGAAAAAAAAGAAGAGACCGAAAACTTTTTTACAGAAGAAAAAGTAGAGAAAAGTGCTACTATTGATTTCCGCTCAGGAATACCAGATTTATCTTTTTTCCCTCGAAACACATGGAGTAAATTACTGCAAACCATTTGTTTAACTAGCGAGGATTACATTTTTAACTACGGAAACCCAGAAGGCCACCCTGTTTTTAGACAAGTTTTATCCCGTTACCTAAAAAAAACACGCGGTGTCTGCTGCCATCCAAACCAAATCGTTGTGACTTCTGGTGCGACCCAAGCATTGTCTATGCTTGCCAAACTATTACTCACTCAAGGTGACAAAATGCTCATTGAAGATCCGATTACAAAAGATATTCAAACGATTTTTTCTTCAACAGGAGCTACGTTATACCCTATTCCTGTTGATAAAGAAGGGATGCAAACACATCTCCTTCCTCATAACGAGAAGCCAGCATGTATCTTTGTTACACCATCACACCAATTTCCTCTAGGAAGTACATTACCGATTCAACGTCGAATCGAACTGCTAGCCTATGCCAAAATGAAAGCATGTTATATTATTGAAGATGACTATGACAGTGAATTTCGATATGAAGGGACACCCGTTCCATCACTCCAAGGCCTTGATCCAAACCGTGTCATTTATGTTGGTTCATTTAGTAAAATTTTGTCACCAGGACTTAGGCTTGGTTATCTCGTTTTGCCTCCACAGTTCATTGAACAATGCAAAACAATTAAATGGTTTACCGACCTTCATACTCCATGTTTAGAACAACTTGTTTTAGCTCATTTTATTGAAGAAGGCTATTTAGAACGACATATTTACAAAATGAAGAAAATTTATAAAAAAAGACGAGACTGCTTACTAGATGAACTAGAGAAACATTTTTCTGGAAAAGTCACTGTCTCTGGTTCGCTGACAGGCTTACATGTCATTGCCTATTTTAATAATGTGAATTTTTCCCCTTCCTTCGTTAAAGCCATCCATTCTGCTGGTGTTCGCATTTATCCGGTTGAGACTCATTCTATTAATAAAGGACAACATCACCAAAAACTAATTATCGGCTTTGGTCATTTAACAGAATCGAAAATTAAAGAGGGCGTATCGAAGTTACATAAAGTACTCTCTCCTGAAGTTTCGGACATCTGAGCCGTTATTTCTATGAAAACTACGCTTTTTTAACATTCTAACGGACATCCGTTCCGCAATTCCACTAGTTCCTCGTTATTTCCCGTCCGTTCTTACGTGAATAGCGGAACCAGTGTCCAATACAGTTTTAAAAAAAGGGTATTTCATATAAAATAACGGAACAAATGTCCAGACAGCCTACTCATTAAAGAAAAACGCGGAGCGTCTTTTCTTTCAAGCGAAGTGCGGAGCCTTCGCTCTTCTTGAAATAGCTTTCAAAGCTCCACTGCTATACCCAAATTTTTATACTTCTTATCTTTCAAAAAAAGGAGTACCTTGATTTCTCAAGGCACTCCAAATTTTGTCGTTATTTTACAACTCCATGCAAAACGGCATCTTTTGTAAAAAAGCGTTCTATGTTCGCTTCAACTTCTTTATCTGGAACAAGTGGAGGGGCATGATGTGGTTTAATTCTCGCATCAATAATGACATTGTCGCAACCCCAATGTTTATGCTCATACCGACTATTCACCCCATGGATGTCATGAGAAGGATTACTTCTTGTAAATGTCGCCCAAAGGAAATTGCTCATTGACGCAGTAAAAAAGTCACTATCATCACATACGATAAGTAATGGACACTGTTCAATAGCCCCTTTTGCTTGAATCGATACACTAAGTTTCTTCATTTCTTCTGCTGTCTTTTTCTCATCAACAAATGGTCCACTTTCGACTGCCACAACACCAGGCATAATTAATTTGGCGTTATGAAATCCATCTAATTGCGCAAGCTCTTTTGGAACTTGTTCGCATAACTCTCTTTTCTTCTCACCATAAGCAGCAAATACAACTTTGCTCCCTGTATTTAAACCTGTACCTGAATAATCAAGAGTGTCAATCGTTGTATTTGTTTGAAAATGTATATCACGATGGAAATCCATTCTTTCTAAAATATACATTAGAAATTCCTTTTCTTTATGCGTATCTAACGGAATTTCATCTTCAGCGGTAATAAACAAATATTTCGCTAAACTTAATTGACCTGTTCCTAAAATCCGATTTGCAATCGTTAACAGCTCTGCAGGTTGTTTTACTTGTTGATACGGTGTATATCGCTCACTTCCAATTGCAAAAAGAAGTGGGTGCACGCCTGCTGCGTCAACAGCATGTACTTCTTTTACCCCAGGAACTTCGGATTTCACCGCATCCCCTGTTAATTCATGTATCAAATCACCAAAGGACGTATCTTCTTGAGGTGGTCGTCCTACAACCGTAAATGGCCAGATTGCATTTTCTTTCGCATACACTTTATGAATCTTCATAAGCGGAAATTCATGCGTTAAACTATAATAACCTAAATGATCCCCAAATGGTCCCTCAGGTTTTGTTTCTCCTGGATGAATGTCACCGGTAATAACAAAATCTGCATCATGACTAACACAATATCCATCAACATAGCTGTATCGAAATCTTCGTCCAGCAAGTAAACCAGCAAATGTCATTTCACTTAACCCTTCAGGTAATGGCATAACAGCGGATAGTGTATGGGAAGGTGGACCTCCTATGAAAATACTCACCTTTAATGGTTCACCTTTTCGTCTTGCTTTTTCTTGGTGAATCCCAATCCCTCGATGGATTTGGTAATGAATACCGACTTCTTTATTCAGTTCATACTCATTTCCACTTAACTGCACACGATACATTCCTAAATTCGAATTCATAATGCCAGGATTTTCCGGGTCTTCTGTATACACTTGAGGTAACGTAACAAACGCCCCACCATCCATTGGCCAATGATGGATTAAGGGCAAGTCTGAAATTTGAATTTCACGGTGTGTCGCAGGAAGTCCATTTTTCTTTAACGGTAATGCTGCTAGAGCCGACAAAGCATTTCGCACTTGTTTGTGTGGACTTTTTAATGCTTTCATCGGGTCATTTCGTAATGCAATAACACTTTGAACAGAGTCCCATGTTTTTCGAAAAATAAACTTACTCCGTTCTACAGAACCGAACAAATTCGACACTGCTGGATACTTAGAACCTTTTACATTTTCAAACAACAAAGCGGGACCGTTTGCATCATATACTTTTAAATGAATGGCCGCCATTTCTAAGTTCGGGTCTACCTCTTCTTTTATCCGAACTAAATGCCCGTTCTTTTCTAAATCGATAATACATTCTTGTAAATTACGATACATTGTTTCAAAAGCTCCAATCTTATATGTAAAATTATCTTATCGCATTCATCTTTTCTCCCCCTCTATTTTAATATAAATTTGTCGACTTGTGTAATAAAGCAATCCCAAAAGATGAAACTACACCTTTTGGGATTGTTGTTATTGTTGTAATTGTAATGTTAACTTTTCTAATGCTCGAAAGCCAGCAAGTTTACGCCATTGGATTTCTGCTTTATCAAGTTTAATGGTAGAAAGATGATTTCGTAACGTTTCAATGGCAACTTCGGCTTCAAGTCTAGCAAGCATCGAACCGATACAGAAATGTTGACCTGCTCCAAAGGTGAGGTGTGCGTTTGGTGTACGTGTAATTATGAAAAGATTCGGGTCTTTAAACTGTGCTGGATCTCGATTTGCCGCTCCTAGCATAATGTAGACTTGTTCCCCTTTTTTCATTTCTACTCCATGTAATACACAATCATCCGACACAACTCGTGCTGTCAATTGAGTCGGACTCTCAAAGCGTAAACATTCTTCTACTGCGCCTTTCACAAGAGTAGGACGCTCTTGCAAAGCGGCGTATTGATCCGGAAATTGTGCGAAACAGTAAACAAGATTGCTAATTAAATTAACCGTTGTTTCATGACCAGCAATTAAAAGTAAAATGCAGGTCGAGACAATTTCATCTTCTGTCACTTTCCCTTGTTGTTTCGCTTGCATCAAGCCATGTAACAAACTATGGTCAGACATATCCCGTATTTTCATTCGCTCATGAAAATAAGTGACCATCGCATCAACCGTATCGTTTCCTTCGAGTAAAGCTTTACGGTTGCGATTTAAATCAATCGTTTGTACTAACGAATAGGCCCATTTTCGAAAAAGCTCTTTATCTTTTTCAGGAACACCAATAATCGAAGCAATAACAGAACTTGCCAACGGAAAAGCATACTCTGAAACGACATCCAACGTTTTCTTTTTTTTCGCTTCTCTTACCAGTTCTTCCGTCGTTTTTTCCATCATTTCGTTTATGTTCGCTAGTGCTTTTGTTGTAAAATACTCACTCATAATCTCACGTAGCTTTTTATGGTCTGGTGGGTTTTGGTACAACACCATATTTTTTTGGACCGTTGCTGTTGTTTCGTATTTCTTTGTTGTTGTCGGTAAAGGGATCCGTGTTTGAAAGCGAGAATCCGTTAATATCGCTTTCGCCTCCTTATATCCCGTAACAAACCATCCCGATTGCTTACATAACCGTTTTTTCAAAATAGGAGATTGTTCACGCATTTTCTCATAGGAATCATACGGGTTTATCAAATCATCATTTTTCAACATTGCAAGCGTTTGTTCCAAAACTACCCTCTCCCTAGTTCGTCGCTAAACTTTCTCTCATTTCTTCGACACTCTCAATTTCAAATCCTAAATCTTGTAACATCTTGTAGTCTTCAGATTCCTCTTGTCCCCTCGTTGTTAAATAATTTCCCACGAAAATAGAGTTCGCCGCAAATAAACCAAGTGGTTGGAGTGAGCGTAAATTCACTTCTCTTCCTCCTGAAATCCGGATTTCTTTTGTTGGATTAACGAATCGAAATAACGCTAACACTTTTAAACAATATAACGGGTTTAACTCATGTACTCCTTCTAGTGGTGTCCCATCAATCGCATGAAGAAAATTAACCGGAATTGAATCAGCATCTAATACACGTAAACTATTGGCAATATCAATGACATCTTGTTTCGTTTCTTTCATTCCGACAATAACACCTGAACAAGGTGACATCCCGGATTGCTTAACAACTTCAACCGTATTTACGCGGTCGTCATATGTATGAGATGTTGTAATATTTGAGTGATTCCGTTCAGACGTATTTAAATTATGGTTATAGCGGTCCACTCCTGCTTCTTTTAATCGCAACGCTTGTTCTGGTTTTAGTAACCCTAAGCAAGCACATACTTTTAACCCATATAGCTCTTTAATTTCCTTTACTGCCTCAACAACGTGGTCTACTTCTTTATTGGATGGACCACGTCCGCTAGCAACAATACAATATGTGCCGACATTTAGTTCGTACGCTTGTTTTGCGCCTTTCACTAATGTTTCTTTATTTACCATTCGATACGTTTCAATTGGTGCTTTTGATAACGAAGACTGTGAACAGTACCCACAGTTTTCAGGACAAAGACCTGATTTGGCATTCATAATCATGTTAAGTTTTACTTTCTTCCCAAAATATTTTTTTCTCACTTGAAAGGCTGCATGCATTAACAACATCACATCATCATCTGGACAGTCTAATACAGTTAAAGCCTCTTCATTTGTTAATTGCTCTCCTTGCAAAACTTTCGTCGCATATTCATTCCATCTATTCATCTTTTCCCCTCCAAATAGTTTTCTAGTTTTGACATCCTAACATTTGCTTCTACCATTGAAATAACAGCTTCCTTTGAAACTTGTTTTAGTTTTGGCGTCACTCCAAGCAACGGCACACCACACAAAGCTTCCATCAACTCAGGGTTCGTTTTTTCAGCTACATCGCCCGTCTCGCTTTTTCCATTAATGATAATCCCTAGAATTTGTAGGCCTAGACTTTTCGCATACTGAACCGTCAAAAACGTATGGTTCAATGTACCGAGATTTGGCCTTGCTACAATGACAATCGGGAGTTGTAATGCTTGTATTACGTCACTCACTAAATACTGCTTCCCCATTGGCACCGCAATTCCCCCAGCACCCTCGACTATAAAATGCTTATGCTTTTGTTTTATGTTTTCCCAGTGACGGATGATGTCTGACAGTTCAACAACCCTGTTTTCAAGCTTGGCTGCAACAAAAGGCGCTAACGGTTCTTGGAATGAGTATGGTGTAATCTCTTCATACGTTAGCTGCGTTCCCGAATATTCTTTTAACATCCTTGTATCACTGCTAGGATGGTCCCTTTGGATTCCACTTAACATCGGTTTAAATACCCCAACATCATATTGTCGTTTTTGTAGCACACCACTAATACCTGCAGATATAATCGTTTTTCCTACATCTGTATCTGTCCCTGTAATAAAAATTCCTGTCATGTACCTAGATTCAACTCTCTTCCGATAGATTGAAAAACATCAAGTAGTTTCGTAATATCTTCTCGTGTATGTTCACTTGTTACTGTCAACCGAATTCGACTTTCTCCTTTTCTTACCGTAGGAGGACGAATGGCTGGTGCATAAATTCCGTGATGCATGAGCTTTTCTGCAAATACTAATGCTTTTGTTTCCTTGCCAATGATGACGGGAATGATAGGTGTATCTACTCCTTTCACATCAAAACCAAGAGCAGATAAACCTTCTTTTACTGTCCTTATGTTCGCAAATAATCGGTCACGCTTTTCCTTTGTACTTTCAATGATTTCGATTGCACAACACGCAGCCGCGCAACTAGCAGGAGGGAGTGCTGTTTGAAAAATGAACGTTCTCGCATGATTGACCAAATAGTCAATAAGAATTGCAGATCCAGCTACAAATCCTCCTTCTCCCCCAACCGCTTTACTTAATGTTCCAATCACGACATGTGGTTCGACTCCAAAATATTCACTCGTTCCTCCCCCATTCGCTCCTAGCACTCCTGTAGCGTGAGCGTCATCAACGATGAGAAAAGCGCCATACGTCTCTGCTAAGGCTAGTAATCGTGGTAGGGGAGCCATCGTGCCATCCATACTAAATACTCCATCAGTGACAATAAATTTCTGCCTACCCGGTTCCGTCTGTCGTAATTTCTCCTCTAGGTCGTTCATGTCAATATGCAGATAAATGACAGTCTCTGCTTTTGAAAGGCGACAACCATCAATAATACTCGCATGGTTGAGCTCATCACTAAAAATAATATCTCCCTTTTGCGGTAACGTTGTTAAAACTCCGACATTCGCTAAATATCCACTTGAAAAAAGTAAAGCTGCTTCTGTTTGTTTAAAACTCGCAATCTTCTGTTCTAGTTTTTCATGCCATTCTGTATTTCCTGTTGTTAATCTTGAACCACTACTACCTACTCCAAAGTGGTTCATCGCGTTGTGAGCCGCTTCGATTAATCGCTTGTCATTGGCTAGCCCTAAATAGTCATTTGAAGAAAAAACTAGAAGTTCTTTTTGATTTACTATCATCTTAGGCTTTGGTGCGGTATTCATTTTTTTTTGTAAATGACGATATAATCCCGCTTCTTTCGTTTTGTTCATTTTTTGTTTAAGTACGGCGTCTAGTTCATTCATCAGTAACCTCAATAATTGCTTGTTTCATAATGTTGACCATGTCCCGCAACTCCTCTAACGTGCTTACGAGTGGTGGCATCAACACTAAGACATCCCCCATCGGTCTGGTTAACATGCCCAACTCTCTCATTTTTAAAGAAACAGCATAACCCATTCTCGCTTCCTTTGGATAACTTTCTTTTGTATCCTTATTCTTAACAAGCTCTATCCCACACATAAATCCTAATTGCCGAATATCTCCTACATGAGGTAATTGTGTCAACTCTCGTAATAGAGTTTGAAGTTGCTTTGATTTTTCCTGAACTTGCTCGACGATTTTATCTTTTTCAAACAGTTCAAGGTTCGCTATGGCCACTGCACAGCCAAGTTGATTTCCTGTATACGAATGTCCATGAAAGAATGTTTTTTGGTTTTGAAAATCATCATAAAATGCCCGATAAATCTCTTCGGTTGTAAACGTGACCGCTATCGGCAAATATCCTCCTGTAATCCCTTTTCCTGCGGCCATTAAATCAGGTTGAACTTGTTCATGTTCACAGGCAAACATTTTTCCTGTCCGACCAAATCCAGTCGCAACCTCATCAACAATCATAAGAACATTATATTTAGTACATAATCTTCTTACACCAGCTAAAAAACCTTCAGGCATAACGACCATTCCTGCTGCCCCTTGAACCATCGACTCAATGGATAAAGCTGCAATCGTTTCATGTTGCTCTTGTAACAATTGTTCTAACATCTCTAAACATTCTTCTTTGCACTGATTGGCATCGCCCTCTTCAAAACGGTAAACGTTTGGATACGGCGCTTTATAACTTTCAAACATAAGTGGCCCATACATTTGATGAAATAATTCGATAGAGCCAACACTGACTGCACCTATCGTGTCCCCATGATAACCATTTTGCATTGAGATAAATTTCTGTTTCTTTTCATTCCCTTTATTTTTCCAATATTGAAATGCCATCTTTAATGCAATTTCCATTGCCTCTGCACCACTATCTGAATAAAACACGCGCGTTAAGTTTTCCGGGCTAATGTTCACTAATTTTTCGGCTAATTCAGTTGCTGGTACATTTGTCATCCCTAATAACGTAGAGTGAGCAATTTTACTTAACTGAGCTATAATGGCCTCATCTAGTTCTTTCTTACGATGACCGTGTACATTTAGCCATACAGAAGAAAATCCATCATAATATTCTTTTCCATGAATATCTTTCACTTTTATACCATTGCCACTTTCTATAATTAAAGGATGCTCATCATAATCTTTCATTTGAGTAAATGGCAACCATAAATATTTTTTACTTTTTTCTTCTAAATTTCGTTCCATCGTTCTCCTCCCAAAAAACAAATAGTGGTTCTGTTTTTAAATATGCAATATATGTATCCATGTCATAAGCCGTATTCACGAAAAATATTCGACAACCTTGGTCGTCACCCCATTCCTTCATTCTCGTAATACGCTGATATCCTATTGCTTTACTCGCGACATACCCTGTCACATAATCAGGATCGTCAGACCAACATAATTCAGCTACCGTTGCAGGATGATAACTTACTTTTGTCGCAAGTACGAGCGCTTCTTTTAGTCTTTCATTAGGCAGGAATTCATTCTTTTTAACCCATGATAAAAAGTTTGTTTCGTTCCAATCCATTTTTGAAACTCGAACAGATCGCTCCCCAATGATACGTGTTCCGGTTTTAGCATCAATAAGCAATGCTCCACTATGCGAGAACTGCGGCAATTGCTCATAGGCTTTTTCAATGACAGCAGCCGAAATCCCGTTTTGTTGCAACAGTTCTTTTGCGACACACTGTCCCTCTTTTATCGTTTCAACATTGTTTGTATAAACTTTCAAAGGCGGAACAAACTGAATCGGTTCTGTAATCGCATCGCATTGAATTTGCAAAAAATCCGGAACGCCTCTAGAGTGGGTAAGCGCTTTTTTTAAAAGTAAATCAACAGACGACCGCAACTCATCCAAAGATGAAATCACTTCTCCGCCAGAAATATGTTTTCCACCTTCTTCATGAGAACCACCTTCAGCTGCTCGCATTCTTACACTATATAACGGAGTTTCCTTCATTGTTATCACCTACTTTCTTCACAGTATCAAATGTTAACTTGATTATTAATTTAGTTAACAATTAAATTTTATGATCGTTAACCTTATATGTCAATCTAGTTTACAATCAATCTCTCATAAATAGGATTTAGAAAAGTAAAAACCAAAAAAAGTGTTACAGTCAAAGACTGATAACACTTTTTTTTGGTTATAGTTGTATCAATTGTTCTAATGCTTGTTTCACCGTTGACTTCGTTTTAATCGAAGTAATATTCATACGTGCTTCTACTGCCTTATGAGCAAGTTCAGGTCGTAACCCTGTAAAAATAAGTGAAATGCCGAGTAATTTCATTATTGAATTTATTTCATATATAAAATCGATGACTGTTTCATCAATGTTATAAATTCCTGACACATCAATAATTAAATGTTCAAGGTTATGCCCTTGCATTTTTTGTGGAATAATCGTAACGAGCTGATTTGTCCGGTCTAAATCAACATTTCCAACTAACGGAATCACTGCAATCCCTTCAAATACAGGGACAATTGGCGTCGCAATTTCACGGACCATTTCTCGCAGTTTCTTTTCCGCTTCTTTTCGACTTGTGATGTCGCGAATGATAGATTGAATTGCATTCGACTCACCAAACTTTACGGGATGACAGTAAAGTTCAACTTCGACCAAAGACCCATCAAACTTTTGGATTGTCGTTTCAATTAAATCACCAATCACATTTTCTTCGGTCGCTTTTCGAATTCGTTCTCTTATCATCCTTTTTGAATCTTCTAGAAACACCTCAACTATATTCTTTCCGATTATTTCTTCTTTCGTTGCTCCTAGAAAATTTGCACCTGATTGATTAATGTAAATGACTTTTTCATTACAATGAATAATCGTTGTTTCAAAAGAATACTCGACGATTTGCTGGTACATTTTTTCTTTTTCGATGATTGTTAGATTTTGATCTCGAGCCATTTCTCTTCTCCTTTTTCCTGCACCGACTTTATTACCTTTATCATACTCTGAATGAACGACAAATCAAAAGTGTTTTTTTCTCTAGTGCCATTGTTTATTTTTGTATGCCATGATACAGTCAAATAGACGAAAAAATATAGAAGGTGACAACAATGATTGAAGTTAAAAAATCAACAATTTGTGACGAAGAGGAATTTAATCGAGGCGTGTTTGCAAAAGTAGACATAAAAAAAGGGCAATTATTTCATGAAGCACCTGTCATACCGTATCCGAATGAAGAACATGAACATATTGAAAAAACCATTTTAGCTGATTATGCTTTTGAATATGGGATTAATCATACAGCCATTGTACTAGGCTATGGGATGTTATTTAATCATTCTTATACTCCTAACGCAACGTATGATATAAATTTCGATAATCATACATTTGATTATTATGCGTATAAAGATATTAAGGCTGGCGAAGAAATTTTTATTAACTATAATGGAGAGGTCGACAATAACGAAGCATTATGGTTTAACAAAAAAGAAGAAGACAAATAACAAACAATAATAGGGTTCTATCCGTCAACCCCGACAGATTGAACCCCTTATGCATTATCCAACTAAATCCCGTTTTCGATAGCCAATAAATCCTGTGACAATTAATACAACAGAAACACTTATCAGTAATAGGAATATCCATAATTTAAATTCCTCAACAGGCAACTGAGGAATGTGCCCAAAAGGGGAAAGGAATGACATCCACTCTGGAAACTGAAGCAATCCTCCTAAATATACAACGGTAAATGAATAACCTAGATATAACCATGTTATTGTTGTTAATTTAGGTAAGTATCCAATTAAGAAAACAATCATTCCGACCATAATCCATAAAGCTGGTAAATAAGCCATTGCAGCTTTCAACATTATGACAAATGAAATCGGATGCTCCATCACTGCATCGGCGGCCATCCATAAGCCTAAGACGGCTAGAATTTGCATCATCATACTAATGACAATAGCTAATAGTAGATAACTACCCATTATTTTTTGACGTGAGACCGCACGAACAGCTAGATGCTCTATCCGATTTTTGTTTTCCTCTGCCTTTAGCTTTAGGACCATAAGAAGAGCTGGAATCGTACAAATCATAGATATGACTGACATAAGCATCGTTAAAAATTGTTCGGTTAACGTTACCCCTTCTACTGGTGTTAACATTTCACTTAACATCTCATTACTTAGGAAGAAATTTTCTAAATCACCGAACACTGAACCATATGACACACCTAGAACAAATACTCCAATTGCCCATGCAATTATACTTGTACGTTGCAATCGACATGCTAAGCCAAATGGAGATTGTAACCACATAGACGCCTGTCTTTTACCTGGGCGTGTTCTTAAAAACCCAGACTCTAAATCACGAATTCCATTTAACAACAACGCCAAAGCTACAATTACAAAAGCTGAAAACATAATTAACACGATAGGAAACCATTCATTGTTCACAAAGACTTCGGTTCTTATTACCCAGCCAAGGGGTGAAAACCATGATAACCATTCATGATTCACATCTCCTATCGCTCTTATCATATAAAAAATACCAAGTGAACTAAAGGCTAAGCCAATCGTTCCTCTTGAACTATCCGACAATTGGGCACAGAAAACAGTGATAGCTGTAAAGAGCATACCTATCGTAGCTAAACTAGCTCCATATAGTAATGAACCTGCCATATCGATACTTTCAATTCGTAAGGCGACTAACCCAATACTCGTTACAAATCCAAGGAGGATATTGATGAGAAATTGTACTACTACTGTAGCACTACTGTTGGAAAGACGCCCTACCGGTAAAGAACGAATGAGTTCAATACGACCATCTTCTTCATCTTGCCGTGTATGACGAGTTGTAAGCAATATGTTCATGATTCCAACAAATACAGCTGTAAATAATAGCATTTGGTGAGCCATCATTGGACCCTCCGTGTAGTTTTCCAATCCATATCCTGGTCCTAACATCGCGGTCATTGCAGGATTTCTCATTGTTTCCGCAATCGCCTGTCTTTCATGTTCTGTTGAATATAGCCCTGAAAATGATGACGCGGTTACAACAGTAAGAAACGCAAGGGAGAAAGTCCAAATTAAAAAACGAAACCGGTCGCGACGAACGATAAACGTTATGAGCCTGCTTGTTTGATTAAACAATGATTTCAACATTTTTTACTCACCTCCTGTATTCTGTTCTCCTTCATAATGCCTCATAAATAAATCTTCTAACTTTGGCGGTGTACTTTCCAAGCGCTTTACTCCAAATTCACTCACATATTTTATCACTGCATCAAGGTCATCATTATCCACTTGAAAAGACCAGCCATTTTCTCTTTGCTCGAGTTCATGAATCCCTTGCAGTTTCGCTAGGTTAATCATTGGTTTTATTGTTTCAACAAATAAATTGACCCTCGTTAAATGACGTAATTCTTGTAATGTACCAGACTCAATAATTTCACCTTGTCTAATAATTCCTACACGATCACAAAGCTTTTCTACTTCTGATAATATGTGACTAGACAACAACACACTTTTCCCCTCTCGTTTTGCATCCATAACACATTCTTGAAAGACTTTTTCCATTAAAGGGTCAAGTCCTGAAGTTGGCTCATCGAGGATAAATAAATCAGCATCAGAAGCAAAAGCAGAAACAAGTGCCACCTTTTGACGATTTCCTTTTGAATAGGTTCGACATTTTTTCGAAGGGTCTAAATTAAATTTCTCAATAAACTCTTCTCGACGCTTTTTTTCTCCATTCCCTCGTAATGAAATAAATAAATCAATCACTTCTCCACCTGTTAAATTCGGCCAAAGATTAACATCACCTGGCACATAAGCAATCCGTTTATGAATATCAACAGCATCTTTCCAAACATCTTGACCAAACACCGTGGCCTCTCCTGTTGATGCTTTTATTATTCCGAGCAAAATTCGAATCGTTGTAGACTTTCCTGCTCCATTAGGACCGATAAATCCAAACACTTCTCCACGATTCACCTCTAAATTAACGCTTTGCAATGCCGTAAATGCACCAAACTTTTTTGTTAGGTTCGTTGTTTTTACAATGGTCATAACCATAACTCCCCTTTTCCCTCTTTAAATTATGAAATATTTAAACTCATATATTTCATAATATATAAAACTTTCTAATTTAACAAGAGGGTTTTGAAATGAATCGTTTGTTTTATTTCATATTTTTAATTAAAATGACATTGAGGTGAACATAAATGGATGGGTTTCAACGACGAAGAGAACAAAAGAAAAAAGATATATTAGAAGCAACATTACAATTATATTTAACCTATGGAATTCAAAAAGTATCGATTGCCGAAATTGCAAAGGAAGCCAATGTTTCTCAAGTTACGATATATAACTATTTCGAAAACAAACACCAATTAACAAAAGATGTCTTTATTTATTACATTGATAAAGCTTCTCTTGAATTTGAACAAGTTGTTTATAGCGACCTTCCTTTCCCAGAAAAAATCAAAAAAATTATTTTTAATAAAAAGGAAGTTTCTCAACAAATTCATGAAGAATTTTACCAATTCATGATGAAGGAATACAGTCTTGGTGGCAGTTATATTGAAAAAATCTATGAAGAAAAATCGATTCCGTATTTTACTTATTTATTTAAAGAAGGGATGGAACAAGGATATGTTGACCCTACTTTATCAAATGAGGCTATCTTATTTTATATCCATATGTTAAAGGATTATCTACAACGAGAAGACATTTATCCAAAAGTTCTGCCACTCACTGAAGATATCACTAAAATATTTTTTTATGGCATTATCGGCGAAAGATAAGAAAAACGCGGGAGCGCCTTTTCGTTTCAAGCGAAGTGCGGATGCCTGCCCGCTTTTGGCAGTGAACCACAAGTGCTCTTCTTGAATAAGCTTTCAAAACTTCGCTTATCTATATAAAAAATGACTGATTTACTGCTGTGAAAATCGTTAATACAATCATCGAGATTGTCAGTTCAGACTCATCAGCATCTTATAGATCCAATCTCCTCCCGCTCCATAAGCAATAACTGTATGATGAACAACCAACACATCCCATATCTCATTTTGCGGTCAGAACAGCCGTTATTTGTGAACATGATAGGGGTTTCCGTTTTTACGCGGCCACAGGAGCGCTTATTCACGCAAAAGTAACTCTCTTCCTAGCGATATATTATGAATAACTGCACCTGTGTCCTCCACCGTTCCAAAACGCTAGCAATGTTCACAGATAACGGTTTTCATGGCCGCTTACTTACGATAAACTACAAAATCGCTAACTCGCTAAACTCGACCAAAGTGTTGAATGATTCACTTCGCTCTTTTCTTGCTTATCTCATAATACTCCAAGTCCCTAATTCATTCTAAGAATTTATTAGAGCAATGTTATACACACGACTATTTTATAGTTTCCTAACATTAAGAAAAACGCGGTCGTCTTTTCGATGCTAGACCAAAACTTTTCTTATTGATGGACATACATTCTGCTATTTCTCTCCTAACAGAACAGTTTCCCCCCTCTAATCCACCCTTGTTTTTTGTCGAAATTTATGTGGGTTTTGTCGAAAGAAAAAAATCGAAATTAGAGGTTTTTTTTTAAAACAAGTCGTATTTTAACTTGGAACATATTAACAGGAATTCATATTCCTAGAGGAGATGACCGAGTGAAAAAGGGATTGAATGTCTTATTTAGCTTGTTGCTTATTGCTAGTTTAGTGTTGCCATCCACGGTTTCCGCAGCAGTGAGTAAAGAAATGGAGAAGGACCTCGTCCAGCAAGAAGTCTTTAAACGACTTGGACTGGAAAAAAATCAAGTTAAAGCTCATTCAATGTCGAAAGACAAAGAAGGACTTAACCCAGAATTTGAGGACAATGTCTTAGTTGTAAAATACAGTTCTCAAATTTCAAAGTCGACTCATAAAAAAATGGGTACGACTTTAGTAAAAAAAGTCAGTAGTTTAAACTATGACATTGTGAAAGTAAACAAAGGAAACTCTTTAGAAGCCGTTGCTGAAAAGTATGCGGAACGTTCCGATGTCATTTCTGTTTCACGAAGTGCACGTATCCAAAAACTTTCCGTGCCAGACCAAAAGCGTGACCAAATGTATTATCTTGATACGTTAAAAATTGACAGTGCTCAAAAGCTTGCTGGAAAAAATAAAGTTCGAGTCGCTGTTGTTGATTCAGGTATTGACGTAAAACATCCTGAGTTAAAAAATAAAATTGTTTCAAATTATAATGTGATTAACCCAATTAAAAAAGGAATTCCAGATTTACACGGAACTCATGTGGCTGGAATAATTGCTTCTGAAAAAAATAACGGTGTTGGAGGATATGGAGTCAATCCAAACGTTAGCATTATATCAATTGATGTTTTTGGAAGTTCTTTTTCTTCTTCTGACTACACAGTAGCTGAAGGGATTTTACAAGCGGTTAAACAAAAAGCCCAAGTCATTAACTTAAGTCTTGGATCTTCATATCCATCACCAATTATTGAAGATGCGATTAACCAAGCATTAGCTGCTAATATTACCGTTGTTGCAGCTGCCGGTAACTCAGGAATGGATATGAAATTTTATCCTGCTGCTTTCCAAGGGGTTATTAGTGTCGGTGCTACAAATGATAAAAATGAACTAGCTGACTTTTCTACTTATGGCGGCTCTGTTGATATTGTTGCTCCTGGACAAGGCATTTATAACGCTGCTTACACAAACAAATCAACCTATATGTATCTTGACGGAACTTCCATGGCAACTCCAGTCGTAACAGGAACTGTCTCTTTACTTTTATCGAAAGATCCCAAATTAAAACCACATGAAATTCAATATATTTTAAACAAAACTGCCAAGGATTTAGGTGCGAAAGGCTATGATACGAAGTATGGTTTTGGTCTTGTTAACCCTGTATCTGCGCTAAAATATGATAAGAAAAAAGTTCCAAAAACAACATTCTTAACTGAAAGCCAATTACTTTCGAAATCAAAAAAGGTCACAGCTAGTCCAAATACTAGTGTAAAAGGCCAAATTACAAAACTGTATCAAACTGATTGGTATCGTTTAAATGTAACAGAAGGTGAGTACACTCAACTGACATTAGCACCTAAATCTAAATATGATTATATGTATGAATTATACTTTTTCCCTGAAGGAGAAAAAGAGCCTCTTGTTCATACAAAAGTAGATGACATCGCTCACGGTGGTAAAGAAGGTTCACTTTTTCAAGCCCCAACTAATGGTACGATTGTCATCGGTGTAAAAGATGCTACAAAAAAATACAATGAAAAAGCAAGTAATTCTTATACTCTATCGATTTCAAAAACTACCGAGCTTCCAAACGATGGTATCGCCGAATGGAACCCACTTGAAATCACTAGTTTTCCATTTCAATCAAAACGAGATTTTGGAAACCTTTATTTCACACCAACAGCATATGTAGAGCCTCCAGTTGAAGAAGAACCGGTTGAAGAAAACCCAGTTGAACAGGAACCTGGAACTGAGATAGAACCAACTGGACAGCAATCTGTCAATGAAGAACAAACTGAGGAACCTACTGATGAGCCTGCCGTAGATGAGCCGATTGAAGAAACGGTTGAAGAAGAAATAATAGAAGAAACAGACACTGATGAAAATCAATCAGAACAAGAAGGAACAGAAGAACAAACAGTAGAAACAACAAATGAAGAAACTAGCATTGAGTCTAGTGAAGATGTTGCTGTACAAGAACAAAGTGAAAAAGCAAGTGAAACAACAAGTAAAGAAGAAAACGAAACAACTAGTGACTCGATGCAAAAGGTTGAAGAGACAAGTGCAGCTAACGTTTTAGACGAACAACCAATTGAGGATTCTCCAAGCGAAGAAGAACCGATTGAGGAAGAACCTTGGGATGAATACCCAGAAGAAGATGGTCCATCATGGGATACTGATCATTTTATGTTCACGATTCCTGAAAATGCAAATAACAAACCGGAGACGTTAAAAGTAAAACTTTCTAGTGTACCTGGTATCGACATCATTGTGAATATTTATGAGCTAGAAAACTATTATTCTGAGGATGAAGACGAGTATTACGAGGATAGATGGTTAATAGACTCCATTAATAATGGTGGAACTGGTCAGGCTGAAAGCTTTTCGTTTAATGGGTATCCAGGTCAAACCTATATTATTGAAGTCACAAGTGATCCTAATTTAGATCCTGATTTCTGGTGGTGGGGAGAAGAAGTTGACATAACAAAATCCTACTCTTCTACCATCCCATATGAACTTACAATTGATTCGAAGTTTTTACCTGATGATGAAGATAACTTTCCAAATGGGCAATATGAAGAAGACCAAGAATTCCCTGACCATATGTATGATATAGCAAAAAGGGAGAATAAATCACTTCAGGCCGTGCGTTTAGACGAAATGACTTCTAATTATGAAGAAGACGACTATTACTCACAAATCCCTGATATCGCGATTCCAACGAAGACCGGCCAAGTGAATCGTGGCTATATTCAGTATTCGGGTGATGAAGATTGGTATGCTTTAACACCAAAGAAAAAAGGGTTCTACCAAATTGATTTATCTAGCCAAGGCAATATCCCTGTGTTAGAAATTTACACATATGATGAGTTTGCGGGTCAACTTTACCCTGTTGCCTCAAATGTGAACTATGATTATGCAAATGATAGATTTTACGGAGAGCCAATTATACATGCTGGGTTAAAAGCGAATCAAACGTACTATATCTTTGTAACAGATGTAAACCAACGTCCGACATTTGATGAATATCAATTTTCAACAAAATTTGTTCGTTCTACCCCAAAAGATATCCATGAAAATAATGATACGTTTGAGGAAGCTACACGTATTGGAGAGGGTAAATATCGAGGTTATTTTGAAACATCTTCAGATAATGATATTTATTACTTCTCGGCAAAAACAGCGGGGATTTACGGATTTAATGTGAAGCCAAGATCAAAAACAACACTTAAAAATGTACCAGAACAAGGGTTAAAACAAATTGACCCTGATGTCATTATTGTTGAAGACAAAAACAAAAACGGTATTCTCGACCCAGAAGAAGAAGGCAGTGCTATGACTTTCTTTGAAGGATGGGCTGGTGAGGAAGAGCGCGGTTCTTTTTATGCTAAGAAAAACGCAAAATACTTCATCGTATTGTACAATTATGAAATGGATGCTTCTTACTTCGGGTATGACTTTACCATTTCCAATGCATCGAAACGAATCGATGAAGACAAAGGAAATAAAATTAAAAATAGTAAACCAACTAAACCAGTAAAACTAAAAGCGAGTAAAGCTGGGACATTCTCTGCAACAGGCTATATTAATCCAACGACGAACAAAGGCGACACTGATTATTACCGCATTGTTGTAGACAAAAAGAGCAAATATAAAGTTGAGCTAAACGTCCCTACTGATTTAGATGGAGTAGTTACAATTTACAACTCAAAAGGTAAAAAAGTCACCACGAAAAATGTTTATGGTGAAGGCGACGCAGAAAAATTCTTTGTCACACTAAAAAAAGGAACATATTACGTTAAAATCCATGAAGTAAACGGCAACTCTAGTATTTCCCCGTACAAGCTTAAAATGACAAAACAAAAAAAATAATAAAGAAAACCTCCTATTCGAATGAATAGGAGGTTTCTTTATTAGGTCTACATATGAAATAGGTTTTTAACTCTATACCTTATTCATCTAAATAATAATGTTCAATATAATATGTTTCGTGTTGTGTATTTCCATCTTGAAAAGTCCATTCAACATCTACCGATAAGATGTCTTTTTCTTCCGCTCGAACCGACCAATATTCACCATCACGATCCCATTCGTCATTATAGTATTCTTCTTCATATGCTCCTTTTGTAAATGGAACTGTTTTTGTTGTACCATCTTTAAAATTAAGTGTTGCTGTTGCACTTTCTACTTTTTGAAATTCAAAATTCACATCGTACTGTTCAATCGTTGCTTCAAATAAAACTGGGTCATTCTCTCTTCCTTTAGAAGTAGAATAGCTAATACTTACATTAGATGCTCGGTATAAATGCTCTGGAATATAAGCTTGGTCAGTACCTTTTTTTATGTCTCCATCCGATACGATTTTGTATATGTAGGTTTTTGTAGGATTTAAATTCACCGTACTAGTATACGTTGTTCCAGAAGTAAAGGTGGCCTCTGTTTCACTCCAATCTTTTTCCTCCACATCTTTGTAAAAAACCGTTACACTATCATTTACATTAATTTCGTTAAATGACCATTCCATATCTAGAACAATATTGCTTGCTGATGATTGATCTTGATTAGGCTGAAAGTCGACATAAGGAATCCATTGATTTGCTTGGTTAACTTCATGGAGTTTTTCCTCAATATAAGTTAAACGATTATCTACCCATTCCCTATTAGAATCTAGTTGTTCGGTTAACATTTTATTGTGATATGACAACTGACTTATTTTCATAACTTGATAAAGTTGAAAAACGACACTCACACATAATAGTATAATGACTGCTTTTACCCACTTTTTCATGCGTATACCCTCAGCTTCAATTTAATTTGGTAATTTTAGTCTATCATACTATTATATTCTTTAAAATGAAGAGTTATCTATACTACCCTTACCCTTGAGCACTTGGTATTGTTTTTGTAGCTTTTCTTCGCTTAATAAACGTCCATAGAAATACAATTAAAGCAAAGATAAATCCACCTATAAATATTCCAATACCGATAAAAACCTCACTTAAAAACGTCTTCTTAATTAAAACAACGACCTCTGTAGCCTGAGTGTCATTGTCATACCAGCCTGCCATCGTATATGTACCCACTTCATCAACGCTAAAAGTTAAAACACCTACCCCTTCTCTTCCATTAAGAGTATACGTGGAATTTATGTTGATTGGCTCCAATTCTACTGTTTGGCCAGATGGGTCTGTTAGAGCAACGTGCAGTCCTGGGATACTTTGCTCGTTTGAATATACTTTCCCATCAAAAACACTTTGATACTCATTAAAAATCGTATACTTCCCTTTTGAATCTAATGTGAATTGTGATTCTCCAGGTACAATCAATCTTTCTCCCTGTTTAAACACACCCGAATTGATAAAGAAGAAAAACAGTAAAATCGTTCCTACTAAAAATATTCCAATAGCAAGCCCATACATCTTTTTACTTGGTACTTGTTGTTCCATCCTTCCAACACCACCACTTTCTTTTTTTGGTTTTATTGCCGTAAATTGGCACAAATCATTATATATTTTACCATGTTTGATGTTTCACTTATGTAGGCAGGAGTTATCATTTTTCCATTACATCATCAAAAAAAGAGTAGGGAAGAAGCACTGCTTGAACCTACCCTTTTATTAATATGACGAAAAAGCAAATATTACGGTAAGTATGATAATAAATAAGTAAAGAACAATTCCGATTCCAATCCATATTAATGTCGCTTTTGCATAATTGGCTTTACTTGGATTTGTTCCGCCTCCAAAGCCCCATACAAATAACATAACAATATTCACAATGGGAATAGCCATTAGTAAAATTGTAATCATCCAATCAGATAAACTAACGACTGAGTTTTGCTCAACGTTTGTTCTTGGATGCTGAGCATTTGTTTCTAGTTGTTGATTTTCCACAACCATCTCTCCTTAACTATTATTTTATAATACCGTATACTATCATACCGCTAACATCTTGAAATTAAAAGTAGAAATGAATGTAAGTGATGTCATCATGTAAAAAACTGGTTCAAAGTGAAATCCACCTTGAACCAGTTTATTTTGCGGCTATTAAGCCATTTCGTTTCTTCTTCGGTATTGAATGTAAATCGCTAAAGCTCCTAATAATAACAATCCAACACCAATGGCAATGAAGTTATACAGTGAAGTTGAAGTTTTCGGTAACTTATCACTGTCATCATCTTCAGTTTTTTCTTCTTCATCTTCAGTTTTTGGATCTTCTTCTTTGTCAGTGTCGCCTGGTTGGTCGCCATCTCCTGGTGGTTGCTCACCGCCTCCTGGTGGTTGCTCACCATCTCCTGGCGGTTGCTCACCATCTCCTGGCGGTTGCTCACC
>NZ_KK211279.1:119586-390536 GCF_000621445.1 Alkalihalobacillus bogoriensis ATCC BAA-922
GGTTGCTCACCGTCTCCTGGTGGTTGCTCACCGTCTCCTGGCGGTTGCTCACCATCTCCTGGGTCTGGTTCAACTGCACCAATATTAGTAATTGAAATCTGTTGAACGACTTCGTTTTCTTCACTATCTTTTGCATATACAGTATAAATACCGTTTTCGCTAACTTCAAAAGATAGAGCTTCAGCTTCTAGGTCAATTACTTCCCCAGCTTCTGCAAAGTCAGTAACTGCTTTTTCACCAGCTAACCACTTTAATTCTGCAATTTCTTCTCGGTTGTCTAATTCAACTGTAATCGTTACAGGTCCTTCTGTTGGTTCAGTTGTAGAAGGCTTTAACGAAATTATAAATGGAGCTTCTTCATCAACAATGTTGACTACTGCAATTGTTGCTACCACTTCTAGTCCAGCACTGTTTTTCGCATAAACAGTATACGTACCATTTTCATTCACTTCAAATTTCTTTGAATCTAAATCAATTGAAGTTCCTGCATCTGCAAAATCAGATACTGCCTTGTCACCTTTTAACCATTTTAGCGCTTCAATTTCATCGCTAGTTGTAACATCAGCAGTAATTGTCACAGGACCTGTTGTTGGTTCTGTTGTTGAAGGTGTAAGTTCAAGTGTTAGTACAGGTTGTGGTATTACAATATTTTGAATTGTAATAGATTTAACTGCCTCCACACCATCTACATTTTTTGCATAAACTGTATATGTTCCATTTTCTTCTACATCGAATGCTTTAGAAGAAAGGTCAATGTTATTACCAGCATTTACAAAGTCTTCAACTGATTTTTCTCCTTCTAACCATTTAAGAGCTTCAAGGTCAGCATCGCTATCTGTTGACACAGAAATTGTTACTGGTCCTTCTGTTTCTTCAGTTGTTGAAGGAGATAATGTAACGTTAATTTCAGTTTGAGGTGGCTCTTCTTCCTCAACATTGACAGTTAATTCAACTTTCTCTGATGCTGTATTTCCAGCAATGTCATCAACCGTCAATGTTACTGTATTTTTACCGTTTGCTAAGTTAGATAAAGCAAGAGTAAATGAACCATCTTGTTTTAATGTAACTTTGTTATTATCAACGACGTTACCGGATTCATCTTCGACTGAATACTTCACTGATAGATACTCGTTAACATCGTAACTTTGGGAAAATGCTTCTTGAACCAAAGTTTTAAAATCAACAAACTTGTCGTTCACTTTACCAGTTAGACTATATTCTTTTTCTACAATTTCATCACTTACTGGATTTAGTACTACTTCAGATGGTGTTGTTTTGATAAAGAAAGGTGCTACATACGCACTTGATTGCTTACCATTATGGCTACCATTAAATGTGATTGCATAAACTCCCTCAGGAGCTTTTTCCACTTCACCGGTTCCCCATTCTGTATAAGTGCCATCAAATGTGATATTATATTTACCTGCCGACATGAAAAAGTCATCTGTCAAAAATCCTAAATAGCCATCTTCATATTCACCAGCAGTCGGATTTGCAGGGTCCCATAGTTCAACATAAGTATTAATGTGATTGTTAAATAACCCTAGATTAACATTTGTTGAATCTTTCTTTCCATCTCCATTTGGAGAAATCGCAATGTCATCAGCATTAAAATAATTTAACCCTGATGGACCTTCACCTTTAGCAAATTCAGCTGCGAACGGTAAAGATAGATTAGTCGTTCCATTTGAAATCTTAATATATCCTTGAATTTCATTGCCTGGTGAATCTTCACCTTTTGGAACAGTTAGAGTCACATCTAACACTTCTTCACCATTTAATGTAAATGATGATTTATTTACATTTACAGTAGCTCCAGACAAACTTCCTGTTGCTTGTTTAGTAACATCAACACTAACAGTGAAATTCTTAGATTGACTTCCTAAGTCTTTTACTTTGATTTGTTTTGTTACTGTTGTTTCTCCATTAGGATTCGGAGATACATGACCAAATGTTACTGTCCCTTTTTCATATTGATGAACTTTTCCGTTAAACTCAGTAGTATCTAACGCATAAGCTAATGCTCCTGCTTTAACAGCTTCTACCGGTTGGATACGTCCAGAACCTTGGTCAAAAACATCAAACTGCTTCGTATCTAATACTTTAGCTGTATTTGATAACGCAACTTTCACATCATATGGCGACCAATTTGGATTAGCAGAAAGAAGTAATGCTGCTACACCCGCTACATGTGGTGTTGCCATACTTGTTCCAGTATATCTCGCATATGCATCTGTATAGTCTGCATCAGAACTATATTTAGCAATTGTTGAAAGGATCGCTGTTCCTGGTGCAACTACATCTGGTTTAATATCAAAAAATGGATTTGCTGGTCCACGAGAACTTGACTCGTTAATAGTATCTGCTAATGTTGAGTTTCCAACCGAGATTGCTAATGCAGAAGTTGCAGGACTACCGATTGATTCGCGATTTGGACCACTGTTTCCAGTTGCAACAACTGCAACGATTCCTGCTAATGTAGCATTATTAACAGCAATTGATTCTGGTGCATTTTGATTAGCGTCTCCCCCACCTAATGAAAGGTTAATAATGTCCATTTCTTCTTCGACGGCTTTATCAATTCCGGCAATAATACTAGAGATATATCCCGTGCCATATGCACCTAAAACTCGATATGCATATAAGTCAACCTTTGGGGCAATTCCTTTTACATTTTTGTTGTTATTACCGACAGCTGCAATTGTCCCAGCGACATGTGTTCCGTGGTCAGTTTCAAACGGTCGGAATGATTGACTAGGTGGTGCTCCATCAACACGTTCCTCTGGACTCGTTTCAAACGGATCATTAAAGTCCCTTGGCGTTTTGTATAATGTTGGATCATGAGGGACAAAGTTGTAACCACCTTTATAAATGCCATCAAAGTCTGGGTGGTAATAATCAATCCCTGAATCGATTACAGCTACTTTAATCCCTTTTCCTTCATATCCCATGTTCCATAACTCTGGAATCTTTAATAAGTCCACACTTTGATCCATAGTAGGCTGAATAGTATTTGACTTATTAGAAGTTTCAAGCGAATAAACTTTTTTATCCGCTGTAACACTCACAACTCCTGGAAGTTCAAGGATTTTTTCTAAATCAGATCCTTTAACATTAATCGTAACAGCATTAATCGCATAGTTGTATGTAAATCCTTTTGAGTAATTAACATTGTTCGTTTTTAACTGTTGCTCAAAAGATTTTTGTTGAGAACTTACTTTGTTCGCTACAGAACGTTCTTCTGCTACGCTTAATGAACTTCCTCTTACAGCTCTCTTTCCTTTTTCAAGAGCTACTGGCTCTTCAGAAAGTTGAACAATAACAGAAACACTTTCATTATCTCCAACTTTCTCTAATGTGGAATCCATGGAAGGTTCAGCACTTAATATGGACATTTGCTGTTCCAAAAGGTCTTCCAACACTTTTACATGCGCGTCATCTTTTAATTGTTTACTAGAATTTGTCTCTGCCGATGCAAAGATTGGTTGAAATAATGAAAATACAACCGTAATGATTAAAAAACTAGTAAAAATTCTACTAAATTTTCCTTTAATCAAAAATTCCTCTCTCCTTTTCTCGAATTTTTAGTCGGTAGATATTAACGATTTATTTAGTTAATCTAAATATTGTTCGTTACTCCGAACCGAAATAAGATTACCATAATTTTTCATTGTAAGAAACTAGTAAATTTAAAAATAGGATTTAGGATATACCGTCAAAAAATACGGGATATTTTAGATAGAACAGGAATTAAATCGAGTTTTGTCGAAAAAATAGACCATTGGTAATTACTTCTATATTGTTCTTTAAAAAGAATTATCTAACCAATACTTTTCTATTAAATTAGAAAGTTGAAAAATGGGTAATTTATACTAATATACCTGTATCTCTAGATGACATTTCATTTTTACTAGTAATATTCAATAAAATGGAATATTTACGTTCGTTTAGTTCTATTCTTATACAATGAATGACTTGATAGTTTGATAATATTTCCACCAATGACATCGACTAGAAAACAATATATGTATTTTTCCTTACTTTAAAATGACTATTTCGGTTCAATTTACAAATGTAGACACGTTGTCAAAATTATAATGACCAAACAAAAAGCTCAGATTTTCTCTGAGCTTTTTTCATTCTCCCTTTAAAGTTTGTCAAATTACATCACTTGTTACCTTTTGTTTTTTTTGTCTAAAGAATAGGGCTACTACTATGCAAAATATAATGAGAAAGAATACTTTATTACTATATTTGTAAATCACAACATTTTGTAATTCAATTTCTTCTTTGTCAGTTAGAAATTTTCCCGCTGTATCCGATCTCTTTGTTGTAGGAGAGCATAGGGGATGAACCCACTCCTGTCCTTTTTTGTTTAAGAAATATATATATTCTGAGTTAAGTTGACTAGTTCCCCAAATTAAATCTTCCTCTACAATGACTAAATCATGATCAACACCTTTATAACTTTTTTCAACCTCTAATGTTAAAGTTTTATTAGCGCTCTTTTCATCTATTCTTATGACTTTACCAATGATAACAGCGTCATATTCATCAAAGGCCCTATCTAGTGGAGAATGTTCTGGACATTCTAATGCATAGCTTTGTTTAGGTATTAACATTAGAGATAGAAAAATAAAAATTAATAGAAAAGCTATATTCTTTAGCATAAGCTCCTCCCCTAACGGACATCTGTTCCGTTACTTTACCAATTGACTAGCAAAAACACTTCGTTTTTCTAGTTTAACGGAAGTAGTGTCCGTAAGCATCGGCAAAACGTACTTTTTCTTTAAATTGCGAAACCTATGTCCGATAGAACTATCTAACTAAAGCTACCAACATTCATAAACAGAAAAAAGAGACTTCATCCCATGAAGTCTCTCTTCCATTAGTATACATACTCTTATTTTGAAACTAACCCTTTTAACGCAAATGATACATTTTGTGGTCGCTCTGCTAATCGTCTCATAAAATACCCATACCAGTCTTTGCCGTATGGTACATATACCCGCATCGTATAGCCTTCTTTTGCTAGTTCTTCTTGTAGGTTTGTGCGGAAACCATATAACATTTGAAACTCAAACTGTTCTTTGGAAATATTATTTTCTTCTGTAAACCGTTTGACCTTCTCAATGATATGATGGTCGTGTGAGGCAATTGCTGTATAGCTTCCACTTAACAAGTGCGTCTTAATAATTTCAAAATAGTTTTCATCTACTTTTTCTTTTTCCTGATACGCCACTTTTTCTGATTCTTTATATGCACCTTTGACAAGTCGTAAAGGAATTCCTTTTAGTGCTTTTACATCATCATTGGAACAGTATAAATAAGCCTGAATTACTGTTCCAACATTGTCGTAACTGTTACGCAACTCTTCTAAAATGTCTAAAGTCAGTTGCTTTCTCGCGTAATCTTCCATATCAATTCGTACAAATATCCCTAGTCGATTTGCGACACTCATGATTTTTTGCATATTGTCTAAACAAAATTGCTTATCAATATCTAATCCAAGCTGTGTAAGTTTGACGGAAAGATTACATTGAACTCCAGACTCTGCTATCGCCTCTAGTGTTTCAATACAAATAGCTGTTGATTGTTCCGCTTCTTCTTTTATTAACACAAATTCCCCTAAATGGTCGACAGTACAAACCAAGCCTTTGTCATTTAGTTGTCGTACAACGTCGATAACACTTTCGATCGTTACACCTGCTACAACTTGGGATGCGCCCAGACGCAAGCCCCATCTTTTTGCACCTGAATTCAAAAGTTTATTTTTGGATAATGACAAAAAGAAATTTTTTGAAATCTTTTCAAGCACCATCGCCGACTCTCCTCATCATCAGTTAATATCACCTAGAGTGTTAATACATTTCAGAAACAGTTTTTGCTTGCATATGAAGAGCTAAATAATCAGGGCCGCCAGCTTTTGAATCTGTACCCGACATTTTAAACCCACCAAATGGATGGTACCCTACGATAGCTCCTGTACAATTTCGGTTAAAGTATAAGTTACCGACATGAAAATCTTCTTTTGCTTTTTCAATATGACTACGATTATTCGTAATAACTGCTCCTGTTAAGCCATATTCTGTGTTGTTTGCGATTTCAATCGCATGGTTAAAGTCTTTCGCCTTACAAAAGGCAACAACAGGACCGAATATTTCTTCTTGCATAAGTCTAGCGTTAGGTTCGACATCTGCAAAAATCGTTGGTTGAATGAAATATCCTTTAGATTTATCTCCTTCTCCACCTGCAACAAGACGTCCTTCATTATGACCAATTGCAACATAATCCATAATTTTATTAAATGCTGCTTCATCAACAACGGGGCCCATGTACATATCTGCCGTTGTTGGTTCCCCTACTGTTAGTTCTTTTGTCAATACGACTGCTTTTTCAAGGACAATATCATACACATCTTCATGAATTACAGCTCTTGAACCAGCTGAGCATTTTTGACCAGAGAAACCAAAGGCAGACGTGACAATCGATTGTGCCGCTAAGTCTAAATCCGCTTCTTTATCAACAACAACGGTATCTTTTCCACCCATTTCTACGATGACACGTTTTAAATGGGTTTGACCTGGATGAACAACCGCGGCTCTTTCATATAGTCGTACCCCAACATCACGCGAACCTGTAAATGTAATCAAACTTGTTTTTGGATGGTCGACGAGATAATCTCCTACTTCAGCACCACTACCTGGAATAAAGTTTACAACACCCTTTGGTAAACCCGCTTCCTCTAACACTTCTACAAACTTAGCAGCAACTACTGGTGTTGTGCTTGCTGGCTTTAATAATACTGTATTCCCCGTAACGATAGGTGCTACTGTTGTTCCGGCCATAATGGCAAAGGCAAAATTCCACGGAGAAATCGTCACACAAACACCTGTTGCTGTATAATAATAACGATTATGTTCACCTTCACGGCTATTAATTGATTTGCCATCTTTTAATACAATCATTTGACGCGCATAATATTCTAAAAAATCAATCGCCTCTGCTGTATCGGCATCCGCTTCTTTCCAAGGCTTTCCAGCTTCTTTTACGAGCCAAGCGGAAAACTCATGTTTTCTGCGACGAATCATTGCAGCTGCTCGGACTAAGATATTCGCTCGTTCTTCTGGATTTACCTTTCTCCACGTTTGAAATGCGTCATCAGCTGCTTGAATCGCCTTTTCTGCAATTTCTTTATTCGCTTTTGATACAATTCCAATCACTTGCTCTTTATTTGATGGATTTGTTGAAATGATTTTTTTCTCTGTTGTTACACGCTCCCCGCCAACGATAAGCGGATATTCTTTTCCAAGTTCACTTTCTACTTTTTGTAATGCTTCTTCAAATTCTACTCGATTTTTTTCTACTGAAAAGTCTGTAAATGGTTCATGTTTATACGTTGTTAACATAAAAGGTCGCCTCCATTTTTCATAGTTTCTTATTATGATAGATGCTATTGTGTCTTTAACACTAAACCCTACCATTGCCTGTTGCTCAAAGTATATAATGCGCTTACTCGCTTTACAATGTAGCGATAATTCAATTTTTTATCCTTCTTATTGTGTGAAACACACAATGAGCTTTTCTAACGGACATCTATTCCGCTATTTCTTCAAAAACACCAGTTTGCCAGAAGCTATCTGACATATGTTCCGTTATATCTTTAATTTTGGACTCATTTTGTCGCTCGATTCATGGAATAACGGAACAGGTGTCCGAACGGATTGAAAAGAGGGTGTTTTACGTAAAATAGCGGAATAAATGTCCGTTACGGAAAGAAAAACCGTCTGAAGTCAAAATTATTACACTTGACTTCAGACGGCCTGTTTATTTAAAACCTTTATGCAGTTTCATTCAAACTATCAACGGTTTCCTTAGCATTTACAGGTTTTTTAGTTGCTAGACTAATTATTACCGTAACGACACTAGCAACGATAAATCCTGGTACTGCTTCATATGTGATTCCGAAAAAATACGTGTTTAATAGTTCTTTCACATCTGGGAGAAACACGTATGTCCATTGCGGTTGTTGTTTTACAAGAATAACCGTAATTAGACCCGTAATCATGCCCCAAAGAACCCCTTGTTTTGAAACACCTTTCCAATAAAACGAAAGTAAAAGAGCCGGACCAAAACATGCTCCTAATCCACCAAAAGCAAAGAGCACCATCCAAAACACAAATTCTTGTGCAGTAAAAGCTAATATTAACGCCAATCCCATAAAAACGACAGTTGTTATCCGACTCAAAAATACCAATTTTTTTTGCGGAATTTCCTTATCTTTTCCTAGTATCTTTTGATAAATATCACGAACAAACGCACTAGCCCCAACTAGTAATTGACTATCTGCACTCGACATAATCGCTGCAAGTACAGCTACTAGTAAGAAACCGAAAAACAATGGATGCAACAATTCAGAACCAAGAGTAAGAAAAATTTGTTCCCGATCTTCATTTGGCAACATCGAAATGTCTGGAAAATAAGCTCGACCCGCCAGCCCAATCATAACCGCACCCCAACCCATTAACACATTCCAAAACGAACTGATTAAAGCCGCTTGTCGCATTTCCTTAACATTCTTTAATGACATATACCGAACAAGGATATGAGGATTACCCGGACTACCAAAACCTATTCCTAATAACCCGATTACGGCACCAAAAGCAAAAGCAAACGGACTTACAAATCCACCACCTTCATTGTGCATTGCCTCTAAAATCGGCCCAAATCCGCCTAGACCAATGACAGCAATAGTAGGAAGAAGAACTAAAGAGACGAACATAAATCCCGCTTGAATCACATCAGTTTTACTAACAGCATGAAACCCTCCAAGCATTGTATACGCTAACAAGATAGCTGCTGTCAACCACATTCCAGTTGAAGTAGACACTCCCATACTCGATGCAAAAGCGCCACCTCCAGCAACAAGCTGGCTTCCGACATAAGCAATCATAAAGAAAATTATGATACAAGCAGACACCGACCGAAGCAAATGTTTTTTGTCATTAAATCTTGTCTCTAAAATGTCTGGGATTGTAATGCTTCCAGTTTTTTCACTATACGTTCTAAATCTTCTTGCCACATAGAAAAACATAAATACTTCTACCATAATATAACCAGCTACTGACCATACGGCGTTTAATCCAGTAGCATAAGCAGTTCCTGTTACACCGAGAACAAGCCATGCACTTCGACCAGAGCTTACTGCAGATAATGCTACTGTCCATTTGCTTAAATTTCGTCCTGCTAAAAAGAAATCTGTTACCCCTTCTGAGCTTTTTCTTGAGCTGATAAAACCAATAAGTAAAAGTCCAACTAAATATAAAACAAGGATAATGATGGCTATCGGTTCAACAGTATTCAAGACGATATCCCACCTTTCCTTTGTGTTTCATGCTGTTCTGTCTGATCTCTAATTTCCTTTTTTAATGTAGAAATCTCTTCTTTCACTCCTGTGTGAACATAACAAACTATAGCTGTAATGAGAATAAAACCCGGAATACCGATTAATGCAAAAAAGATTTCAAAATTCATCGAACTCCTCCTTTTTCAAAATTCAGAAAATTAAATAAAATAAAAAAACTCCTTCCATTATTAACATTTATAATATCTTTTTTCCAATTTTTCTACAATGTATGTACGACTCAAAAAAACAGACTTTATTTTGTGAACAAGTCACAATTAAAGTCTGTTTATTTAAAATAATACTGCAACGCTTCCCGATAGCGATAATAGTATTCAGGAACATTATAAAGAAGAAGCAATTCTGTATACAGGTGGCTATTCATATTAAAGTCTTCTAAATCAATATCCGTTGCTTCTAAAATTTGTTTAATGCGGTAATTTAATGTATTCGGATGAATATACAGCTCTTGTGCCGTGTTTTTAAGCTTTAAATGGTTCGTTAAGTACACTTTCAATGTTTCTAATAATTTCGTTTTGTTTTCATCGTCTTTTTTCATCAGTTTTAATAAATCTTGGTTAATGAATCCTTCAGAGCTATTTTTTTCATACAAGGTTAATAAATACCGGTACATGCCTAGCTTCCCATATTCAACAGGTAGAGTTGTCGTATCATTAATTGCACTTACTGTTTCAATCACTTCAAGTGCTTGAAGAAAGCTTTTTCTCATTTCTGCTAAATGCAAATACTCATGTCCGATTCCAAGTAAAAGTTGCTTTCTCTCTTCTTCTGTCATTTTGTCATCTAATAATTGAACGAGTTGTTTCGCCTGTGAAATGGCATCGTCTTTTATATGGCTTGCTCCACTTACGATAAAAATAACTTTCGAATCTTTTTCAAGATATGATGACGATGGAATTGCTTTAACATTATCAATCACTTTTTTGACTTTCTCCAACACTTCAACATGGGCTTGATTTGTAATGGAGACAACAAAAATAGTAAATCTTTCCGGCAGTCGAATCGACGCTAAATTAGCTTCTTGACGTATTTGTTTTTCATTTACATATTCATGGTTAATTAATTGCCAAAATAAACGGTGCTCTCTTGATTCTTTCCGTAAGTTTCTAGTGGTAAAGTCGTAAATCAATGTTCCGACATGTGAAGTAATGGAAGTGAGGAACTCTAGCTCTTCTTCTTTTAATAATATATTTGATTCAAGAACCCATATGTAACCTACTGTCCGTTCATTGTATTTAACACGGATGACAACACGCTGGTAAAACCCTACTTCTTCCATTGGCTGAACACGAATTGGATCATTTTTACTTTCTAATTGTTGCACAACCCCTTCTTTTTCTAATCTTTCAATGATAAAGCTTGGGCACTTTTTCGAGAGAATTGTTTTTTGCTGTGTTGTATCATATTCATAATCCCCCGACGAACTATAGGCAATTAATTCAAAGTTTTTATTTTCAATAATTACGGATTTATTTAGGACATTGCTAATATAATCTGCCATTTCATGGATATCGTAAATTTCAAAAACTCGACCTAATAAACTCATCTTTACCACTCCATTCATATCCTATAGAGATATTGTACCAAGAGATTAACCAAAATCAATATAATTACAACTATACTCGCAACTCTTTCTTTTATGTAAAAGAAGAAACCAAAAGGGAAATTCCTTTTGGTTATCTTCGTTTCACAATCATTCGTAATCCGCGTTTCGGTCTTAATGTAATTAACGGTTGTGGCTTTACTGGATGATGGTCTTTCGGTAAAACGAACTGAAATTGTCGTGCAATCGCGGTTAACACAAATACTGCTTCCATCATGGCAAAGTGATTACCTATACACACCCTTGGCCCACCACCAAATGGGAAAAACGCAAAAGGAGGAAGTTCTTTAATAAGATTGTTTTCAAATCGTTCTGGCATGAATTCATTTGGATTTTCAAAAAACTCAGGATTTCGATGGTTTACATATTGACTCATCAAAATCATATCACCTTTTTTAAATTCATACGGTCCGATTGACACATTCTCATCTACTTTTCTTCCAATCACATACGCAGGTGGATAAAGACGAAGCGATTCCCATATAACATTTTGCGTATAGGAGAGTTTGTTATAATGTTCTACTGAAATACTTTCTTTCCCAATATTATCGTCAATCTCCTGATGGACTTTCTGTTCGATTTCTGGATGCTGAGAAAGTAAATAAAACGTCCATGAAAGAGCATTAGCGGTCGTTTCATGCCCCGCTAAAAATATCGTCATAACCTCGTCACGAAGCTGTTGATCAGTCATGCCCATACCTTGTTCATCTTTAGCATCCATTAATACTCCAAGCAAATCGTGATGTGTTTCTTTAAATTCTCTTCTCTGCTCAATAAAAGAGTAGATGATTTCATCTAACTCCGCTATTGCTTTTGTATAGTGACGATTAGTTTTTGTTGGAATGAATAGAGGAACTGGTAAGATAGAACGCATTCTCTTTATACTTAATTTCATTACATCATCGATAGGTTCTCCAATCATGTTGGCCCCTTCTTCAAATGAAAGGCTAAACATCGTTTTGCAAATAATACCAAGTGTTATATTCATCATATCTTCAGTAATGTCACGTACATCCTCATCTAACCACGAATATATATAGTTATTTGTAGTCTCTATCATCTCTCTAGCATAATGAGCCAAATATGATTGTCGAAAAGACGGTTGAATGGCTCGGCGTTGCTGTAAATGCAACTCTTTTTCACTTGTTAGGAGGCCATCTCCTATTAAAGGTTTAAGCACCGTTAAATCTTGTGATTTTACAAACGACCGTTGTTTCGTTACAAGAACCTCTTTTATATACTCCGGCTTCGAAAGTAAATACACTTGTTGAAAAGGACCAAACCGAAACTTCGCAATATCTCCATACTGTTGTTGTAAGTTTACTAGAAAGGCTAAAGGGTCCGCTTGAAATTGAGATAAGTGGCCACTGAACCACTTTCCTTTTGGACCATCTGGAACATTTTTCTTTCTTTTTTTCAAGGTATCCCTCCTTGTAAAGCTCTATGTTGAGCGTTGTACTAACCATTCCTCTAGAAACAATGGTAGTTCTCCTTTTATCGCTAAACTTGCATGTCCGCCTTTTACTCGTTTATAGGTAATATCTTCACTTGAAACTTTATCTAATAAGGAAATAACATATTCCTCTTTCACAATTTGATCACCAGATGTTGAAACGACTAACAGGTTTGCTTTTATATTGCTTAAAAGAACTTGTTGTTCGTTAATTTTGAGTTGGTTTTGAATGAGTTTGTTTTCTAAGACTACATCGTATAAAAGCTCGTATAATGTTTTTCCTACAAATGGGATATGATCTTTTGCCCATCTATTAAATTTCTTCCATTTCTCCACGTAATTTTTATCGTGACCGCGTTCGATTAAACCAATATGTGGCGTAATCGAAATAGGTGAGGTTATTGTTCTCATACCGAGATTAACAATTGAAGGAGGAACAACCCCGTATAAAGATAACAGGTCGTCTATTTTCATTTCATTTTCCCTTAAAAATTCCCGCCACTTCTCTAAAAGCGGAATCTGACTAAAATCAACAGGCGGTGCAAATAAAATAAGGTTTTTTATCGGTTCTGTCGCAATCGCAGCATAGATGATGGATAATGTTCCACCAAGACAATATCCGACGATAGAAACATCACTAGACTGGGAATGATGTAAAGTACGCTTCACTGCTTTTTGGATATGGCCATAAATATAAGTGTCCAAACTGATATCATAATCTTCATATCCAGGAACACCAAAGTCTAATAAATACACATCAAATCCTTTTTGATGAAACGCTTCTATCATACTGCTACCAGGAGCTAAATCTAGTAAATATGGCTTACTTACTAACGAATAAATCAAAAAGAGTGGTGTTTTACATTTCTTTTTTGGCGTTGGGTAATACCATAACGTCGTTTTATTTTTTTTCCACACCGCTACTCTAGGTGTTTGTCCTACTATTGATGCATTTTTTTCTTCGGAGTACACCTTATCTTGCCAATAATCAGTCATGTTTTCTTTCACGTTCCATTCCGTTTGTTCTAATAGGAGAGGCTGGTACATTTGCCCATAAATCCATAATCGCTTTTAGCTTTGCGCGACGTTTTTGAGCTTTTACATCTAGTAGTTCACCAAGAATCGTTTGTGACTCTTTTTTGCCATGCTGATTCATTGTTTCTCCTTCATCTTCTTGAACAGTGAGTTCCATGACTTGCTCTTCTAAATCGTCTATTTTCTCTTCAATTTGCTGTGCAAGTTTTGCAAGTTGAGCAACATCTCGTTTTGTCGGGACATTTAATTGAACCGCAATTGTTTCTGTATATCGATGCAAATCCTTTATTGACGTAACATGTTTATTTAGTAATTGATTCATAAGTTTCATGAAATCTTCATCTGCAAGTATAGATTGAACATATTGTTGTAAATGTTTTTCCGATTTTAATCCTAGTTTTTTTAACAACTTGAATACTGTCAAACTTTCATCTTTTGTCATAGTCAATCCTTCCTTTCCTTGAATCGTTACCGTAGTACAATACAATATATTCCGCTCACCTTATTCAGTGATGAAAATGTATAAGTGTCCCGTATACAACCTGTTTTATTTCTACTGAAAAATATGGATAGAATTGACAATCAACTAATATGTGATATATTACATATTAGTTGATTGTCATATGGAGGGGATCAAGATGCTCATAAAACGTACCTTTTTAAGAGAAGAAGCTTATAATATTTTGTTGGAATGGATTATCGTTGGTAAGCTATCTGCCGGAGATAAAGTAAGAGATGTGGAATTATCTGAGGAATTAGGGATTAGTAGAACTCCAATTCGTGAAGCTTTATTACGCTTAGAAGAAGAAGGGTTTGTTGTGACGAAACCAAATCGTTCAACTACGATTGCCCCCATTGACTTAGAACAACTGACCTCTACTTATTCGATTGTTTGGACATTAGAAGCTCTTGCTTTAGAAGAAGCTTCTCCTCATTTCACATCGCAAACAATAGTTGAATTAACAAACATCAACGAAAAAATAGTAGTGGAAAGTCCAACCTTACAACAGTTAGACGTGGTGCAACTTGATAATGCGTTTCACGATGTCATTATAACTTTATCGAAAAACGATGAACTTCAAAAAATACTTCATCATTTAAAAGCGAAGATTCGAAGAGCAGAATTCTACTATTTTCAAAAGGAAGAGTCTGTTCAATCATCATATAAAGAACATCGTTTAGTCATTAAACATCTTGAACAAAAAGATTGGGAAAAAGCAAAAGAGGCGCTTATGAACAATTGGAAATATAGCTTAATGAAAATGAAACAACAAAATAAACGATAAGAGTGGGATGAATATGAATAAACAAAATCGATGGATTGGATTTGTTCTTGTTTTATTAGGGGCTTCATTTTGGGGTATTGGAGGAACTGTAGCTCAGCGCCTTTTCCAAGAAAGTCATGTTCCAGTGGAGTGGCTTGTCTCTGTACGATTATTATTAGCAGGAATCGTTATGATTATTCTGGCACTCCTTTTTAAAACCCGCGAAAAAGTATTTCAAATTTGGAAAGACAAACAAGCAGTTTTCCAACTTTTTATTTTTGGAATATTTGGTATGTTAGCTGTTCAATATACTTACATGGCTTCGATTAATTTAGGAAATGCTGCTGTTGCAACATTATTACAGTATCAAGCTCCTCTTTTTATTATATTCTATCTAGTTCTTACAAAAGTAAGTAAGTTGCGAGGAAAAGATATTGTTGCTGTTTGTTTAGCCTTAAGTGGGTCATTATTATTATTAACAAACGGGGTGTTCCATACATTGTCCGTCCCTTTGGCTTCTGTCATTTGGGGGATATTATCTGGTGTCGCCTTAGCCTTTTATACTCTTTATGCTGGAAATCTTTTATCAAAGTGGGGGTCTTTAAACATTATTGGCTGGGCCATGATAATTGGTGGAGCTAGTTTAGCCATTCTTCATCCCCCTTGGAAAATTGAAGCGACACATTGGGGGGGTGACACCATCATTTATTTAGGGTTTGTCATCGTTTTTGGAACAATGCTCGCGTTTTGGTTTTATCTCGAAAGTCTGAAATATCTTAAACCACAAGAAACGAGTTTACTAGGAAGTGTCGAACCACTTGCCGCTATCATCACTTCTGTATTGTGGCTTAACATTTCATTTGGCTTCTACCAAGTAATCGGAACTGTGTTTATTTTAGCGATGGTGTTATATTTATCATTGACTAAAGAAAAAGAAACAGTTTCCACACCACAAGTCATCATAAAGCATAAAAAGTTAAGTTAACAAAAAAGCTGGAACATAAAGAAGTGTTGAGTCACATTCTTTAGTCCAGCTTTTTCTCCTTTATACTGCTTCAACTTCTTGTTTTTTCCGCTCAATCCGTTGGCAAGCTAGCAATGTCGACCACATCATAAAAGTGCTTAAAACACTTCCAAAGAAAAATAACGTTAATCCCGGAATAAAGCTAAAGATGAAATAACCAGCTACAAGTCCAGTTGCGATAAAAATAATGATATGGGGATTAATAACAGCAAGGAACAACGCATACTTAAAATATTGAATGAACGGTAGATCGTAGTGCACGTAAATCGGTAAGATTACAAGAAACATTGCCACATATAGAATCGTGAGGAGAATTAGAAGCAGTGTAAATATGACGGCAATTCCTCCACTTGCATACCCTATTAACAAAAAATCTAAATAAAGAATATACCCAATACAAAACAACACGATTCCAATTCCATTTGTCTTTAACCATTCTCGTTTATAGGTTGTAATAAACTGTTTAAAAATCGGTTCTTCTTCTTTTACTATAAATGAACGAACAACCGTAAACATTGCAACCGTTGCTGGCCAAAATCCAAATATAATGAGCCCTAGAAAGGTAAACCCAATCCATAATAAGTTTACATAAGCTAGTTTCATAATCCACTCTGTTATTTGGTATAATCTTGTATCTGCGAGATTTCTTTGCATATTCTCCCCCTATCTGCCTAAGAAAAGCGAATGGAACGAAGCTTTAATGGTCCATCAATAAATAAATATACATCGCCAAAATGGTCGTTTACTTGAACAGGCATTGATATCTGTTTCCATCCCTTCGATTGATAAGCAGTACACGTACCAAGCCATTCACCGTCTCGACTACCAACTCGCAATTCAAGTGAAGCGTCATCCAACTCATTTTCAATAATTGCTTCAAATAAACCTGAAACATTACGAAAATCAATATTAAAAAAGGCAAGCCAGCCATTTCGTTCTGTTGGTTTGATACAATACGTTTTGTTTTTGACTTCAACAATCATTATATTGTCATAGTCATCGTAATTTATTGCTGAAATAGTTTCTAATCCGTCTCGTGGTGGGATCACTTCTCCGTTTATATCTGAAACTAATGAACACCTGATTTCGTTTGATGAAGGACCAACGATAAAGGTATACTCCCCTTTTTCTACACAATACCGCTCTCTCGTTACATCCCATATCGCTAATGACGAAACAGGAACAGCAAACACTACTTCTTTCTCCTCATGAAGATTGAGTGTCAAACGTTGAAAGCCACATAATGTTTTTAACGGTCGTTTCACCCTGGATTTGTTTGCTTTTACATAAAGCTGAACGACTTCATCACCTGAAAACGCACCTATATTTTTGATTGTCACACTGGCAAAAATATAGTCCTCATTCTCCACTTTCCCTTTCCGTATTTTCATATTTTTGTAGGCAAATGTCGTATAACTTAAACCATAACCAAATGGATATAATACATCTCCGTCAAAATATTGGTATGTTCGTTTTCCTTTTATAATATCGTAGTCCATGATAGATGGTAATTGCTCACTTGAACGGTACCATGTCAAACTTAAGCGGCCTGCTGGATTATAATCCCCAAAAAGTACATCTGCAATGGCATTTCCTAATTCTGGTCCAGCATGCGAAGTAGCTAGTATTGCTGGAATATACTGTTGCTCCCAATTTAAAGCATATGGATAACTACTTACCGTTACAACAACTGTCTTTTTATTGACCTTTTTTACAGCTTGAATGAGCTTCGTTTGCTCAGGTGCTAAACAAATATCTTTTCGGTCGATACATTCCTTCCCGTTAATAAACGGGTTGTTTCCTACAAAAACGATGGCGACATCGGCTTGTTTGGCTAATTCTGTTGCTGTTTCCAACCCATTTTCAACTACTTCGATTTCAAATAAACTCAGTTTTTCTTCCTTAGTTAGTTGAAACGTAGAGTTCGCTTCTACCGATACAAACTGTCCCTCCCAAGTTTGCCAAGTACAATGACCATCCTCGTTTTCTGTAAAACACATACATTCCTTCACAAACCAGCCTCTCGCTTCTTCCGCTGAAGCTTCAAGTTTGTTCTTTTCTGATACGGTGACAAATCTTCCATTTGTCATTGATCGTAACGTTTGATTCTCAAATCCCCAATCAACGAACTCAAACATTTCTGCTTCTTCTTTTTCCTTTGTCGCTACGAGTTGATTTGTCTCTCCGTCTAGTCCGACATAATAACCGGTAGCAGTAGAACGGATGTGAACCGTGTTATAACCGTTCGCAAACTGAACATCAGAGTCGGATAGCTTCTCCTTTATTCCAAGAAATGGTGTAACTTGATATGCTGGGGTTCCACTATACCAATCAACATGAACTTCATTAGCTAACGGTCCGATCACTGCAATTTTTTGTATTATTTCTTTTTGAAGTGGAAGTACATTATCATTTTTTAACAACACGATTTGTTCAAGTGCCGCTTGTTTTGATAATTCAGCGTGTTCTTTTGCAAGCAATTTCGATGGAGGAATATTCGCATACGGATCCAATTCCGGATCAAATTCTCCCAATCGAAACCGAATTTGAAATGTATGAAATAGAGCTTCATCGATATGTTTTTCATCCAATAATCCTTTTGCTAAAGCCTCGCGAATCGCACTTGTCGCGATGGCTTCATCATCTGTAATGCTGTCAATGCCACTTTTTATCGCATCAGCTAACGCTTCTGGATAATTGTCATAATAATGATGGTCATCGACAATCCCGACTACATCTCCAGCATCACTAACGATAAAACCATCCATTTGCCATTCTTCTTTCACGATTTGTTTTACAAAAGGATGTAGTGGGGCTGGCGTACCATTAATCGAATTATAGGCGGTCATGATTGATTTAGCTTTTCCTTCTACAATCGCTGGTTTAAACGCCTGTAAATAATATTCATACATATTTCTTGGGTCAATGCTTGCTGAGCAACTTGTTCTTTGTTCCTCATTATTATTTCCAATGAAATGTTTTAATGTCGCAACCGTTTTTAAATAACAGGGATCCTCTCCTTGCATTCCTTTAACAAGTTCTTTTGATAACTCCCCTGTTAAATAAGGGTCTTCCCCATAAGCTTCTTCTGTCCTTCCCCATCTTGGATCACGTTCCATATCAACAGTAGGAGCCCAAAGCGTTAATCCATGTGATGCTGGATTTTTTTGATGGTACACACGGGCTTCATCACTAATGACATTGCCAATCTTTTTCAGTAATTCTCGGTTCCATGTTTGTGACAAACCGATTGTTTGTGGGAACACGGTCGCTTCGCCTAACCAAGCAACACCGTGTGCAGCTTCTGTTCCTTGTTTATAAGCAGAAATTCCTAACCTCGTAATTTCTGGTTGATATTGCATCATTAACGAAATTTTTTCTTCGGTGGTAAACCTCGACACTAAATCTTTGACTCTTTCATCAAGAGGTAACATATGATTTTGAAATGGATAGACGAGCTGTTTTGTCAAAACCTTCTCTCCTTTATTACATAATTATTGAGTCGATTCAAACCAATTATGTTTTACAAGTTTTCCATACCAATAATAGCTTTCTTTTTTCACTCGCTCTAGCGTTCGGAAATTAACATAAACGATACCAAAACGCTTGCCATAGCCTTCTGCCCATTCAAAATTATCTAGCAACGACCAAGCCATATATCCTTTAACGTTTATTCCGTCCTCAATACTGCGATGAAGCTGAATAATATGCTGCTTTAAATAATTCACTCTTCGTTTGTCATCGACTTCCCCCTCAAGATTTGGTTCATCATTGATGCAAGCCCCATTTTCGGTAATATAAATCGATGGATTTCCATATTTATCAGCCACATAGTGAAGGGCCTCATAAAGTCCTCTCGCATCAATTGGCCAACCGATATCTGTACGTTCCAATCCCATATCCATCGCTTCACTTTGTAACATTCCGGCATTTTCATTAAACCGACTGACTCCAGCCGAATAATAATTGACACCAATAAAGTCAATCGGTTCGGCAATAATGTTCATATCACCGTCAATGATTGGAGGGCTAACCCCTTCTTTTTCAAACCATTCTAGCAACTCTTTCGGATATGTCTTAAAATAAATCGGATCTAAAAACCAATCGCCTGTCCACATAACTTCCCGTAAGCACGCGTCTTTATCTTCTTGTTTGTTTGTATATGGAACAGCCCATGTAAGGTTAGGGGCGATTCCGATCTGACCTTCCACTTGCAGTTCACGAAACATTTGAACTGTCTTTCCGTGTGCAACAAGCATATGGTGAGCAATTGTTGTCGCCAATTGTAAATCTTGATGTCCAGGTGCATGAATGCCAAGATAATTGGATAAATACGAAGCGCACCACGGTTCATTAAAGGTAATCCACTGTTTGATTTTTCCTGAGAATTCGCGAAACATAAGCTCCGCATACTTCTCATATGCATCTATCGTTTCGCGATTCCACCATCCTCCTTTATCTTCTAATGCCTGTGGTAAGTCCCAATGATAGAGGGTACACATCGGTTCAATTCCTGCATGAAGAAGTTCATCAACAACCTGATGATAATAATCTAATCCAAGTTGGTTCACTTCTTCTTGACCTAGTGGGAAAACTCGTGGCCAAGAAACAGAAAAGCGATACGTTGTTACCCCTAACTCTTTCATAAGCTGAATATCTTCTTTATAACGATGGTAGCTATCGCAAGCAACATCACCGGTATCTCCGCCGTATACTTTTCCCGGTGTTTTTGAAAATGTATCCCATATTGATGGTCCTCTACCGTCTATATTTGCCGCTCCTTCAACTTGATAAGCTGCCGTCGCCGTTCCCCATTTGAAATCAGTTGGAAATTGATAAATCGTCATCCTTTAACACCCTTTCATTTGTTACTGTTTTACTGTAAAGACAAAGCCTTTTGACACGTCATTAGGTGTAAATAACACTCCATTTCCAACAGGTGTTGCCGTTGCACCATCGACCGTGTCGATCTGTTCTCCCCCTCTCATCACTAAAGTCCAGCGTTTTTTTGGTGTGCCGATCAGTTTTACTTCTATTGTTGTCTCGTTTTTTTCAATAGACACGTCATATTGTTTCTCACCGTTTTCATTTCGAATCGTTGCCATTGCTTTTGTTGATAACCCAAACACATGAAATTCAACATGTTCGGCGTAATCATAGTCTGGTTTATCCTCAAACGCACCAAGTGAGAGAATCGAATTCGGTCGGACATAAAGTGGTAGACTCATATAATCATAGGAACGCTTTAGCCAAGTTCCTCCATTGATTTGCTCATTTGATAAAAAGTCTGTCCAAACTCCTTTTGGCAAATAAAATGTTGAGCTTCCTTCTTTATTAAAAATCGGGGCGACAAGCAATGAATCACCTAGCATGTATTGACGGTCCAAGAAGTCACAAGTTGGATCATCTTCAAATTCAAGTATCATCGCTCGCATAAGCGGTATTCCCTTCTCACTCGCTTCAAAAGCGGCATCATACAAATAAGGCATAAGACGGCATTTTAATTTTGTAAAAAATGTCACGACGTCCACAGATTCTTCATCATATAGCCATGGCACCCGGTATGAACTACTTCCATGCAGACGGCTATGACTAGATAATAATCCGAATGCTGCCCAGCGCTTATATAAATCAGCTGGTGCTGTACTTTCAAACCCACCAATATCATGACTCCAAAATCCAAAGCCTGATAATCCTAATGAAAGCCCTCCTCGCAAGCTTTCCGCCATCGATTCATATGTTGCATAGCAATCGCCTCCCCAATGGACTGGAAATTGTTGACCACCTGCTGTTGAAGAACGAGCAAATAAAGCTGCCTTGCCTTTTCCGAGTTTTTCTTCTAGTAAGTCAAATACGATTTTGTTGTAAAGATATGAATAATAATTGTGCATTTTTTCTGGGTTTGATTTGTCATAATACACAACATCAGTTGGAATTCTTTCCCCAAAGTCGGTTTTAAAGCTATCTACTCCCATATCAATTAATCGTTGTAAATGGCCCGTATACCAAGAGCATGCTTCTGGGTTCGTGAAATCGACAATGCCCATGCCTGGTTGCCATTTATCCCATTGCCATACATCACCATTTGGTTTTTGTAGTAAATAACCTTTTTCAACGGCTTCATCAAACAAATGAGATTGCTGGGCGATATAAGGATTGATCCACACACAAATCGAAAGTCCTTTTGCTTTTAACCTTTGAATCATCCCTTTAGGATCTGGAAACACTTGTTTATCCCATTCAAAATTGCACCATTTCATCGCTTCCATCCAAAAGCAATCAAAATGAAACACCCGTAACGGAATATCGCGTTCCAACATGCCATCAACAAACTCATTCACTGTTGCTTCATCATAATTTGTTGTAAAGGATGTCGTTAACCATAATCCAAACGACCAAGCTGGTGGCAACGCCGGTTTCCCTGTTAATGTAGTAAAGTTTTCCAGTACTTTTTTAACTGTTCCTCCGCCAATGATGAAGTACTCTAGCTTTTCTCCTTTTACACTAAATTGTACTTTTGAGACTTTTTCTGACGCGACTTCAAATGAAACATTTTCAGGATGATTAACAAACACTCCGTAGCCTTTGTTTGACACATAAAATGGCACATTTTTATACGATTGCTCTGAACTTGTTCCTCCGTCTTTATTCCATGTATTTACGACTTGCCCGTTTTTTACAAAAGGAGTGAATCTTTCACCTAACCCGTATATTTGTTCTCCTACACTTACATTCAATTCCTCACGCATATATGTTTGTTTATGTGCATCTGTAATATGAGCCATCCCTTTAAAACCACTTGATGTGATTTCGGTTGACTCATAACAATATGTTGTTCCCCACTCGCCTTTATTCACATTCACCGCTAATTTACCGGATGTAAATGAAAAGCTAGTTTCTGATTCTTCAATTTCAATAGCTGGTCGTTGAACCGCTTTAATATCAAACTCAGGTTGTTGTTTTTTCGTACCTTTATGTCGGTATATTTCTACACGAATTACATCTTTTAACGGTGATGAATAGCGAACAGTCAATAATGGTAAATCAAGCTGGGCCGTTCGATGTGTGACGTCTTTTGGAGCAACATACATCGTTAATGAATCAGTATCGGACGTAGCTTGAAATAATTGTACTGGTGTAATTAAGTCATACCCTTCTCTTATTAACCAATTTCCATCTGTAAACTTCATTTTTATCCTCCTTGGTAAATAGCATTTTTAAGAAAAACGCGGAGCGTCTTTTCTTTCAAGCGAAGTGCTGATCCTTCGCTCTTTCTTGAAATAACTTTCAAAACCCCACTGCTACACTAAAATTTTTACCTTTTCTTATCTTGTAAGAAAAGGTTAACTCAAAGGATTGATGAGTTAACCTTTTTCATAGAGCTTAGTTATTCCATAATTCGATTCGCTTTTGCAAAAGTTTTGTGAATTCTTGTTCCATTTCTTCTACTCCATGTCGCTCTAGCTCATCCATAAAGCTGTCGTAGATCGAATCAAAATCTTTTGGGTCGGCTAAAATCGCTTGTGGAATTCTCGAAAACATCGTATCTTGAGCACGCTGGAATGGTACTGCAATCGGTGAATCCGAGCTATAATTGATTTCCCATGCTGCCCCATAAGGCCTTACAGGAAATTCATCTTCTTGTGGGAATAACTCTTTCCACGTCTCAACTCCGTATGCTGCCAGTACTTCTTTTTCCACTTCGGTATAATCTGAAATTAATGTTTCTGGTGTATTAATCGTGAACGGTTGCCCTGTTGAATCTAGCACACCGTCCCCATAATGTGGTCCATATGCTCGGAAAACATTAATTCCTGTTCTTTCATCGAAAGCACTATCAGAATTACGTTGCTGTCGTTGTTCCTCTGTTAAATAACGATTTCCATTTTCATCTACTTGATAATGCTCGCCTTCAATACCCCAGTTATTTAAAATTTGAGCTTCCTCTGATGCCAACCAATCTAAAAACTGAATTGCTCGAACAGGGTCTGGATTATCAACTGAAATTCCTATTCCCCATGTTGATAAATATCCTGTAGGTTGAAAATTGGCATGCAAGTACGTTTCATCTAATGTAACTGGGTACACGCCATGCATTCTTTCATATTTCCCATCTTCTCTAAGTGCTGTTTGTGTATCACCTACTGACCATTCTGCATCAATCATTCCTAATACACGGCCAGAAGAAATTTTCGCTTTATATTGGTCTTCTTGTTGGACAAAGCTTTCTGGATCTAGAAGTCCTTCTGCATTCATATGGTTTAACCAACGGAAATACTCCCGTTCCTCTGGTCTACGGTAATGAAGAATTGCTTCATAAGTGTCTTGGTCAACATACCATTCGCCGTCATCAGGTGCTCCTGTTGCAAAGAACGCTGGGTTTGTAACAGAGATTAATAGTCTCCAGTCATCTGCAAGCAATGTTAACGGAATCGTAGGCTGTCCATCTATTTCTGGATATTTTTCATAATACGTACGAATCGCATTTTCAAAGTCTTCAACTGTGCGAATTTCAGGATATCCTAGCTCTTTGACAACGGCATGTTGTAGCCAAAAGCCATTACCAGGTGTGCGATATTCTTGGTCAACTGGATTCGTTCCAATAAAGTAAATCGAATCATCATCTTCACTCCACACCATTCGTTCTAAATAATCGCCATACACCTTTTTTATATTAGGACCATGCTCTTCGATTAAAGGACGTAAATCAATCATTGCTCCCGCATCTACAAGAAGGTTCGCATCTCCTTTTGGTAAAATGAAATCAGGATAGTTCCCACTTGCAGCAAATAACGAAATTCGTTCTGCTGGGTCACCAAGAGCAAAATCTGCTTCGAGTGTTACTCCTGTTGCTTCTAGAATCTTTTGTCCCACTGGACTGTCCATCCCATTCCAGCTCGGATTATTATCCGCAGCAAACAACGAGAATGTAATCGGTTCCAAATCACCGTTTTGTTCAACAACCGTTTCGGGGTCTTTATCCGTTTCTTCTTCCTTCGTTGTTTCCTCACTATTACTGCAAGCAGCAAACATCCATACAACACTACACATGAGTAAGAATAATACGAGCTTCTTTCCTTTTCCTTTCATTGTTAACCCTCCTTTAGTTTTCATCGTCTAGCACTTATTTCACTGCCCCTAATGTCATCCCTTTCACAAAATATTTTTGTAAGAAAGGATACACGAGCAAAATCGGAACAATCGTCACAATAGAAATGGCCATTTTTACAGATTCAGGTGAAACCCGGTTCACTAAATCTGCTCCTTGTCCTCCTCGTACAGAGTCAATACCTGCACTTGTTGCAGTGTTTTGCAGTATTTTCATTAATTCATATTGCAATGTCGTTAACGATGCGTTTGCACTATTGTAAATATACGTATCAAACCACATATTCCATTGCATAACCGCAATAAACAAAGCAATTGTAGCTAAGACTGGCTTACATATCGGCAGGATAATTTTCCAATAGATCGTGAAGTCATTTGCTCCATCCATTTTTGCTGATTCTTGCAAAGCAAATGGCAACCCATCCATAAATGAACGAATGATAATAATGTTCCAAGCACTTGCGAGAAGTGGAAGAATGTAAACCGCAAATGTGTTAATTAACCCTAAATCACGCATGAGCATATAGGTTGGAATTAATCCTCCACTGAAAAACATCGTTAAGACAATGACGGTCGAGACAAATTTTCTAGCTTGAAAATCACGACGACTTAACGTATAAGCGACCATCGAACAAACAAAAAGTCCTAATACTGTTCCTATGACCGTACGCAATACAGAATTGATAAACCCTGTTACTAAACTGTCATAGCGGAGAATAACGGCATAATTATCTAGCGTAAATGCTCGTGGCCAAATATGAATTCCTCCACGGACCGTGTCTGTCGATTCATTTAATGAAATCGCCAACACATTTAAAAATGGGTAAAGCATGACAATAATGACAAGGCACATGAACAAATAATTAAAGACGGTAAATATTTTTTCACCAGCTGTCATTCGTTCTAGTTTATATTTTTTTATCACGTTCCTCCCTCCCTACATCACACTTGTATTCGAATATCGTTTAAAGAAGCCATTTGCAATTAATAGTAACGTAATGCTTACTAATGAATTAAAAATACCTAAAGCTGTTCCGTAAGAATAACGCCCCATACCAATCCCATAATTTAGAGCATATAATTCCAATACTTCTGAATACTCCCGGACAAGTGAGTTCCCTAGCAGAAGTTGTCGTTCAAACCCTATCGCCATCATATTTCCTATCGATAAAATTAAAATAACGAAAATTGTTGGACGAATTCCTGGCAACGTAATATGCCATATTCTTCGCCACCGGCTTGCCCCGTCGACTCGCGCAGCCTCATATAGCTGTGGGTCGATTGCTGCCATCGCGGCTAAAAAAATTATCGAGTTCCAGCCCATCTCTTTCCATAAATCAGCGGCAGTTAATATAAACCAAAACAATTCTCCTTGCGCCATAAATTGTATCGGCGATTCTATCAGTCTTGCTTTTACTAAAATTTCATTCACAACTCCACCATCTGTTGACAGCATTTTCGTAACAATGCCTGCCACAACAACCCAAGATACAAAATGCGGTAAATAAGAAATCGTTTGGACAGACCGTTTAAATAAAGAATCTCGTAACTCGTTTAGTAAAACAGCAAATATAATCGGAATTGTAAAACCAACAATTAATAGCAACACACTCATGACGACGGTGTTTCTTAATACTAGATAAAAGTGATCATCTTGGAATAATTCAATAAAATGGGTCAACCCTACCCATTCTTGCTCAGAAAACGCTCTTCCAGGTCGATAATTTTGAAAGGCCATTGTCCAGCCCCACAACGGAAGATAATTAAAAATAAATACATAAATAACAACTGGAATCGACATTAGATACAAAATCTTTTGGTTTTTCATTGTCTTCCAAAAACTTCTTTTTTGTACAGTGACGGTTTCTTTTGAATGCGCTTTCTTTAGCTGTGTACTCAATACTTCCCCTCCTTTCATATATCTATCATATCGAATCTGGGAGAGGGGAAATACCTAAAGGATTATGCTTAAATTCATATAATAATTAGCGAGTAAAAAGAAAATGGCTACTGAGAACCACATCTCAATAAGCCCATGAAAATAAACCTATACTTTTTCTTTCCTGCGATAAGCTGAAGGAGAGATGCCGACATACTTTTTAAACTTACTATGAAAATAATCAACGTTGCTATACCCTACAATTTCAGCAACTTTATACACCTTATAATTTTGTAATAATAACTTTTTTGCATTTTCAATTCTTACTTTATCTAAATACGTATTAAAATACTCCCCAGTATAACTTTTAAATAGTTTTCCTAAGTATGCACTATTATAATTAAATACCTCCGCAAGTCTTTCTAACTTTAAGTTTTCATTGTATTTTGTATCAATTAATACGAGAAGCTTTTTTAATTGGTCTTTTGATTCGACTTCATATTTTAATTGTTCATGGATTTCAGTTAAGAATGCTTCAACGAAATACAAAAGATCAAAATATGTGTCCACTTCATAGATTTCTAATAGTCTCTCCGACATCTTCGTTAAATAGCTATGCTTTTCAGGTTTTGTCCGGATTAATTTGTGAAGCACAGCTAATAACACACAAACAATGTTCTTCTTTAATCGTTGTTCAGAAAAATGAAGAGAGGCAAGTTGTTGAATAATCGTTTTCACACAGTCAAACTGCCCAATTTCAAGCGCTAAATACACTGTTTCAATCGCTTCATCTATAGGAACCTCTAAGTTCCCACAACCTTGAATGACTTCCTTCCCTTCCATTAGTACTGTATTCTTCGGATAAAAAAATTGATGTTCAAGTAACGCTAAAGCTGTTTGATAAGATTGTGAAAGGTGTTGTAAGTTTTTCACACGTGTTCCGATGGCAAGGGTACACTGTAGGTTAAACTGCTCTCCTATCTTTTGAAGCTGTTTACCATAATTTGTTATCGCTCTTCTTGTAAATATTGCTCCGTCCCATAAAATCCCGACTTGATTTTCTCTCAAAAAGAGAAACCTGTTTTCACGATGAGGAAGCACAGACTCCACCTCTTGTTTTATCTCGAGTAAAGTCTCATGCTTTACACCTTTTATTTCCATAAGAAGCAACTCATATTTTTCCCAATCTAATTCATATTGTTTTGCTAACTCCGGTAACAACTTGCTTTGTTTCTCTTCAAACTTCTCTTCAATTAATGATAAGATAAGTTGTTCTATTTTTCTTTCAATCGCTCCCATTGTTCCTTCTGTTTCGGTTAATTGCATGTCTAGTTCTTTTTTGACATTTGTTACATGAAGAATCAGTTCATCTTCATCGATTGGTTTGAGTAAATACCCCGCTACGTTACACTTTATCGCTTGCTTTGCATACTCAAAATCAGCATAACCACTTAACACAATACATTGAACACGTGTATCAAATTCTCGTACTTTTTTTAAAAACTGTAAACCATCCATCCCAGCCATCCGTATATCTGAGATGATTAAATCAAAAGAAACTTCCTGACAAAGCTGTAGTGCAGATTGTCCATCTTTTGCCACACCCGCAATTTCAAAACCGTATGATGTCCAAGCAATAATTTTTCGTAACCCCTCTCTCACTGTTGGCTCATCATCAACGAGTAACACTTTATACATGATTATCCCCCTTAATCATTTTTGTCAGTATTTTCTCTCTTTCTTTATGTTACATAGGAACGTAAAAATAAATTCGGGTTCCCTTTTCATATTCGCTTTGAATCACAATCCCTTTGCTTGTTTTAAACGAAAGAATGATGCGCTCATGAACATTTTTTAAACCAATTCGACCATCTGTCTCTCCATCTTTTTCGGTTAACGTATGATGAATTTCTTCTTTTTTCTCATCTGCAATCCCAATCCCATTATCAATGACTTGCACTAAAACAGACCCATTTACAATAGACGCTTGAACGATGACCTTGCCCCCCTCCATTTTGTTTTCTAACCCATGAATGACGGCATTTTCAACTAATGGCTGTATAAGTAATGGCGGAATTTTAATGTGTTCTATTTCTGGATCGATTAATAACTCGTAATCGAGTCTATCTTCAAATCGGTAACTTTGAATTTCTAAATACGTTTTCACCATTTCGATTTCTTGTTTTAACGGTATGAGTGCTCCACCAACATCAAGACTACTGCGTAATAGTTTGCCAAGTCGCTTGACGATATGAGCAATTTCCCGTTCCTCTTTCATTAACGCTTTCATTCGAATCGTTTCTAACGTATTAAAAAGGAAATGCGGATTAATTTGGCTTGCTAACATTTTAAGTTTTATATCACTTTGTCGTCTTTGTAATGTTCGCTTTTCCTGGTTTTTTTGTTCGACTTCCTTTAATAATTGTTGAATACTATTTGTCATCTTATTAAACTGCTCTGCTAATTCACCGATTTCATCTTTCCCTTCCACATTTGCATACGTCGCTAAGTCACCTTTAGCGACTTTTCTCATTTCTTTGTTTAACATTAGAATTCGTTTGGAAATCAAGTGGGAGAAACTGTATATTAAAACAATCGCGATTATAAAGCTACATGAAATAATTAAAAGGCCAAGCCGACTAAGGCGTCTTGCATCCTTCGTAATTTCAGCATCTGATATAATCGAAACAATGCGAAGATCATTGTGAAAATTCTCAATTTCAATGCGATCAACAAAGATGTGAGAAGGTTCATCAAAAGCAACATCTTGGAAAATACCTGTATTTCCATTCATCAGTTTCGATGAAATCGTACTTTCCTGTAAGTTTCCACCAACAAGCTCTCTTTTGTTTGAAGCGACAATTTGATTTCGATCATCAACAAGCATTGTAGGAAACATTTCTTGCGAGAGAATCCAATTCATATAATTCGTATTTACATCAATGACTAATACACCAAACGTGCCATACTCAACAAAATGAATGACCCTTGTTATATTTAAACTTTTTTGTAATCCTCTCGTTTCATCCTCGATAAAATTCCACGTCATAAATCCTTTGTTTTGTAATGTTTCTTCATACCAATGGGATTGTCTAATCTCCTCTGTAACAGGAATAAAACGCCAGTTATTTAGCATCGTCTCATTATTTACGTAAAAACGCATATTGGAAATTTCATTATAATAACGGATATGATTTTCAAAGGATGGATAATTGCGGTAGGCTTCAACGACTTCATAAACAGACTCATACTCTTTATTCACAACTTCTTTTAACCTGGAATCGACTAGCGCTGAGTTCGAAACGTATACAGCAGGAATGACAGTTTCAGTTATTCTTGTCATAATCCGGTTCATATCGGCTGACGTTTGCTCAATCGCTTGCGTTACAGCAATTTTTCGTAACTCTTCTGTTAAGAATACACCGACAAATAAAACAGGGATGAAAACAACAACGGTAAATGAAAGGATCAGCTTATTTCTTAAACGCATGTTTTTGAGCTTACTCATTAAAACTGTCTTCATCGTTTTGCTCCTATATAAATAGTAGTTTTTAGAAAGCGCTTTCAATTTAATAAAGAAAAACGCGGAGCGTCTTTTCTTTCAAGCGAAGTGCGGAGCCCTGCCTGCTTTTAGAGTGAACCCAAAGTGCTCTTCTTGGGATGAAACGCGCAGGTGCGAAGCCTGCTCTCTTCTAAAATAAGCTTTCTAAGCTTCACTGCTTACCAAAATTTTTATGTTCACTCATTTTGCGGTCAGAGCAGCCCTTATTTGTGAACATGATACGGGTTTCCGTTTTTTAGCGGCCACAGGAGCGCTTATTCACGCAAAAACAACTCTATTCCTAGCGATCTATTATGATTAACTGCTCCTGTGTCCTCCAACGTTCCAAAACGCTAGCAATGTTCACAGATAACGGTTTTCATGGCCGCTTACTAACCATAAACTACAAAATCGATAACGGATAAACCCGACCCACGTGTTGAATGATTCACTTGGGTCTTTTCTTGCTGTCTCATAGTACTCCAAATCCCTATTTCATTCTAAGAATGTATTAGAGCAATGTTATACCCAAGTCGACTATTTTATAGTTTCCTTGAATAAGCTTTCAAAGCTACACTGCTACACCAAAATTTTCATGCTTTCTTATCTTTTAAAAAAAGATATACTTTTTTTCCATTTTATCTGAATGGAGATAAAAAAGTACATCTATTATTTAAAAGAAAATCATATACAAATTAGAGATTATGAGAATTTTGATGTCATTTCCCACAGCTTTGTCTAATTGAAGCTCCACCGATATCATTTTATTTTTATCTTTAAATTCACTACTTCATTTTCTAACAAACTAATAGAGAGTCTATCATTTTTAATCCTATCAAACGGTTGTTGCTGTTCAACTTTTACAGTTTCTATCCCTCTTCTCACCATAATGACAACGTCTTGTGTTTTTCTTGAGCGGAGCGACAAGTCGATTTCTTTTTTCTCTAAATCCCATTGTAAACAATCAATCATAATTTGGCCGCGGCCTAATATTCCTTTGATAGATCCTTTAGCTATCATTTCAGGTAAAGCCGGCAACAGCTCTATCCAGCCTGGTCTTGTATACAATAGCATTTCCATCACAAGGGTGGGGAGACTGCAATTTGCATCTACATTATAAATTTGCTTACCGGGATTATGCGAAGTCACTAAACTCGAATGAATATAATCTCCTTCTTGTAAAAGAAATTGTAAATTTTCATAAACGAGATTTGCATTTTTTTGTCTAGCTGCAACAATTCCACAATGCATCACGCCATGAGCAGAATAATTTCCTCGCTTTCGTTTTTGTAGCGCGATTTCTGCAGCATGAAATAAATTGGAATTCGTCTCCGGTGTAATTTCATGGCCCGGCCAGACAGGATAAAGGTGAGAAATATGGCGATGGTCATAGTTATCATGTAAATGTGGATGCGCCCATTCTTTTAATGCTCCCTCTTCATTGATAGCATAATCAGGCAACTGACTTCGCATCTCTTTCCATTTCTCAATATGTTCTTGTTCAATTTGTAATTGCTCACATGTTTCAATTAATATCGTAAACAATTCCTTTGCAACAGCGATATCCATTGTTGCATTTATCGAAGCTTGGCTTGCTTGCCAGCCTTCTGCTTTTTTGTCCTCGTGAAGCATCGGTGTATTTTCAGGAGAATACGACGGAACAAACATATATTTTCCATTTTCATCATATTCCGTTAAAAAATCTTCATAAAACAATGCGACCTCTTTTAACAACGGCAATGTGCGAGTAAGGAAAAATTGTTCATCGCCACTAATTTGATACCACTCAAAAAAAGGTAAAATAAGCCAGTGCGCTCCCGCGGTCCAAAATCCTAGAGGCCACTCTTCATTAAAATGAGTGTGAATATTATGATTGCCATCTGTTCGTGAGCCCGCCAAAAATCCTCGGCACCCATATAATGTTTTTGCATTTACTTTCCAGTCTGGTGCTATTTTTTCGATTAAATGAAAATATCCTTCTAATGCTTCAGGCATATGACCAATACCGCCAGCCGACACGGCGAGATTAATATTCGCATCTGTCGTAAAATCACCACTCCATGCGGGCCGCCATTCTCCTGTCCATATCCCAACTAAATTTGGAGGGAATTGTCCCGATGACGAAATAAAAAGATAACGCCCCATATCAAACATCAGTTGAAGTAACGGCAAAAAAGATTCCTGCCCCCCTGATAATAGCTGTTCAGTTGGAACATCAAGTTGCTTCGGGTCACATAATGACAATGACACACGCCGAAACCATTCCCCGTGGATCTTTTCATGGGCATGAAGCAATGTATCATACGGTTGGTCATAACAAACGATTTCCTTTTTCATTTTTTCAAGTGAGGTCAATGCTTCATTAGCCATCTGTTGAACAGGTATGATCCTCGTTACAATCATCACTTCTTTCGTATCAAGGAATAAGATTTGGTTGCCACCAGAAATAACTTTCCCACCATCCTTTACATCAACAACTGAAGAACCAACATAGCCTTTTTTTATTTTTTTATAGTTACAAATAAAAGACATTGTTTTTCCCTCAACGACAACCTCATATCCGTCCACACTTTCCTCACGCACTAGCGGATCGATAAACAACACTCCATCAAACGGCTGATCCGCTTTTATTTGGATGACAATGACATTGTCATCCCTTGAAACAAAGTGGTTTTTCTCAACCTTGCCTCTGTTATCCTCCCATTGAACCTTTACTTCTCCTGTTTCATAATGAACAGAGCGCTCATAGTTGTTGATAGGACCATCTTCTTCTATGTCCAGTTTCAGCGCATATGCAGGGTGATACGCATCCGTAAATAAAAGCGGATGGCCTGAGCGTTGTGAAAACAGCCTTGCCGCATCTTGAAACCTACCATTTTTCATTAGTGTCCGAACGTCTGGTAATGATTGTGCTAGGTTGTTATTTTGAACAATTTCATCCTGCAACGGTTCATATAATCGTTCATGATTAAAAATCACTGTTTCTTGTAATGGTTGCCCGAACACAAGCGCTCCCATCGTTCCATTCCCCGTAATAAGGGCTTCTTCCCAAGCAGTTGCGGGCATCATACTTTTCATCCCTCGAAATAGTCGCGTTTCTACTGTCTCATTGTTTGCCAACAAACTCCCTCCTATCAATTATGTTGCTCTATAATCATGACACCATAGGGCTCCATCGTAATCACTCCACTTTTTATTTCTTTTGTTAATAAGTCAGTGCCCGTATGACTCAGCTTAAACGCCACTTCAGTTTCATTATGATTTAACAAAAATAGAAACGTTTTGCCTTCTTTCACACGCGATGTTACTTCAACACCTTTTGGCGTCGTCATGACAGGTTGGATTTGTTGTTCCTCGCAAATCGTTTTTAGTAAGTCATATAAAAATGAAGATTCGGCACTCGAACCGATGTAAATCGCTTTTCCTCTCCCGTAATCATTAGAAGTGACAACCGGTGTTCCTTTATAAAACTCTGAACCATATTCAGCGAGTACCTTTGCACCTTCTACATGAACAATGTCAAATAACAAGCTACATGAATACTCTCCTGTTACATAACCCCAATCGGAATTCATAACCATTGCATTTGTTCTTGATGGTTCAAGTGCATCAATTTCTTCTACCCAAATTCCTAATACGTCCCGTAGCTCACCTGGATAACCGCCAACAGTAACAAGGTCATGTTCATTCACAATCCCACTAAAAAATGTCGTTATAAATGCCCCTCCTCCTTTTACAAACGTTTCCACTTTTTGTTTGAAACCTGATTTCACCATATAAAGGACTGGGGCAATGACAACATCATAGTTAGAGAGTGATTGTTCTACACTTATCATATCTAAAGGGATCCCTAACTCAAATAAAGCTTCATAATATCGATGAACTTCGTTAACATAATTTAAAGAAACGGAAGGGCCACTCGATAGGTCGATTGCCCAACGATTTTCCCAATCAAACACAATCGCCACTTTTGCATTTGTTCGTGCCCCGATTAATGCATCTTCAAGTAGGTTAAGTTCTTTTCCAAGGGCTGCCGTTTCGCGGAATACTCTCGTATGTTCATGACCGACATGCTCAATCACTGCTCCATGGAATTTTTCACAAGCCCCAATCGAACGCCGCAATTGAAAAAACATCACTGTATCCGCACCGTGAGCGACGGCTTGGTAACTCCATAACCGCATTACCCCTGGTCGTTTTAATGCGTTATAAGGTTGCCAGTTTTGTTGACTTGGCGTTTGCTCCATTAACATAAAGGGCTTTCCGCTTTTGAGTCCCCGCATTAAATCATGGGTCATCGCCGTTAAACTCACAGGGGTATCGATGCCAGGGTAGTTATCCCACGACACAATATCCATTGCTTTTCCCCATTTAAAATAATCAAGCTCGGGATACGTCCCCATTAAATTTGTCGTAACCGGAATATGAGGTGTATGTTTTTTTAACGCGTGATGCTCTAACTTATAGCACTCTAATAAACTATCAGATTGGAACCGACGATAATCGAGAGAGATCCCTTGAAAGGCACTAACATTGCCTTCCCCTTCTTCACTTAACCCATTTGGGACGACAATCTCTTCCCAATCATAAAATGTATGTCCCCAAAACCGTGTATTCCATACTTGATTTACTGTCTCTAAAGTCTCATATTTTTGTTTCAACCACGTTCGAAATTGCCTAGCACAATTTTCACAATAACAATAGCCCCCATATTCATTCGACACATGCCAGATGAGCACTGCCGGGTGGTTTTTATACCGTTCTCCTAATTTATCCGCCATTTTTTCTGCAAACTTCCGGTACGTCGGGCTATTTGGACACGAGTTATGTCTTCCACCGAAAATACGTTTTCTCCCGTAAAAATCAACACGAAGGACATCCGGATATTTTTTGGCCATCCAAGCCGGATGTGCAGCCGTACTTGTTGCTAAACAAGTGTAAATGCCGTGTTGATATAATCGGTCAATATGGTTATCAAGGTCAGAAAAATTATACGTTGTCTCATCTGGCTGACGTAGTGCCCATGAAAACACATTTAATGTAGCGATGTTTATTCCTGCTAGTGTAAACATGCGAATATCTTCTTTCCATGTTTCTTCATCCCATTGCTCAGGATTATAGTCGCCACCAAACCAAATTTTCGGTAATTTGTTTGAAATCATATGAACCTCCTAAAACGAATCTTCTTGAATAAGCCTTCAAAGCTTCACTGCTATACCAAAATTTTTTTACTTATATGTTAAAAAATGAGCTCCCTAAGCCTTTTGCTTCGGAAGCTTTATCTATTACTTACACTAGCTTTTTTCGTTTCAAGCGAAGTGCGTAGCCCTGCCCGCCTTTGACAGTGAGCCCCAAGTGCTCTTCTTGAAATAACTTTCATAGCTTCACTGCTTTATCAAAATTTTTATGCTTTCTTATCTTTTAAAAAGAAACGTCCCGCCTGCTAATAAAGTAAGTAGTCCAGCTACTAACAACTGATAATAAACCGTAGCTGTTTTCGGTAGTGCCTTTCCCCCTTGATTTGAACTTGTTGGAAGTTCCCCTTCTATTTTTGCACCTGAAGATAGCTGCTTTTCTTTTTTCGTTGTTTTCGGCTCTTTCTCGTTATTTTTTTCTTTTTTCGGTTTCTTTTCCTTCTGTTTCGGTGGTGGAGTAGTCTCATCCTGTTCTTTCTCATCGTCGGTTGGTTGTTCTTCTTCTTTATCATCATGTGGTGGAGTTTGGTCTAGAATGGCTTCCCCGACAACTTGATTTCCTGCTTTTGTTAGCTGATAAGATAGCTGTGTCCCACTCCAGAAATGAAACGTAAGGAACACTTCTCCATCCAAAACTTCATGGAAAAAACGTTGTGGGAGTTTAATTTCATTTGCTTCATAATCCGGTGAAAACGCTTGACCAAATTCTTTAAAAGCCGTCCAATTATGTGGACCAGCATAACTTCCATCCGCATAAACAGCTTCCATTGTCGCTAAGCTATCTCCATTGAACTGTGTTGGAATCGCAAAATGCTCAGTCGTCCCACTCGTGTTTTCAAGCAGTGGTGTATCAACTAAGATAACATCAATATACCAATTTGCTCCATGATTAAATTGAGCGGTTAATGTTGCCTGAACACCTAGCTCTCCTGAAGAGACGATGTCAGCTAATACTGCTTGTTTAATTGTCATTACATTTTCATGTAGGACATAATCTTGCCCTTCTATTAAAGTGTCGTTCCCAAGCTTTAAAGCAACACATTCATTTCCATTTAACTCAAATAGTAAGTCCGTATCAGCAATCGCTTCCCCTTGTGTTATATAAATAAAATTCGACTCAGCCGTTGCCGACCTTGTTTCCCAACTTGCTTTCATCATTTCATATAATTGTTGATCCGACCATGTATACGATGTTCGTCCAAAATGCTGACCATTATCCCATAACATATGAGTAAACTCTTTTTGCTGGGCATAGTGAATCATATATTCAAAAAATTTAAGCTTCTCTCCTTGTTGAATGACACCCGTATGTGTGTCAAAACCGAGTAACCCAAATTCTCCGATAACTACCGGTATGCCATTAGCCGTAAACCTAGCATGAACACGATCAAATGTTTCAATAATATCTTGTTTTGTTGCATCATCAAACCGTGTAAACCCAGCAACATTAACACTAAATGGCCAAAACCCATAAAAATGAATTGTTGAAATGATATACGGATCATCTAACTGTACGATCGTATCGTAAAGCTCATCTAATTTTCTTTGGTCAGAACCCGTATCCATCGTCGGTAGAACTAGGGGACGAATACCGTTATTTCCACCAGAGTTACGGACAATATCGTAAAACGATGTATTTAAATCATATAAAAACTGAAACTTCTCTTCCTCAGAACCCCAGAATCTTGGTTCATTAATACTTTCAAACATGACTTCAACCGGATAATCTTTAAACCGCTCTGCAAGCTGTTCCCAAATAGCATCAAACCTATCAAGGGAAGCATCATAATCGTTATACATTCCTTCCTCTAACCAAATCCAAGAATCATGATGAATGTTAATCATGACATATAAATCCTCATCTAATGACCATTGCACAGCTTGTTCCACTCTTTGAATAAAGGCCGGATCAATCGTATAATCTGGTGCACCTGACATTCTTTGGTCAAACGTGATTGGAATTCTGATGCTGTTAAATCCTTGAGCAGCGATTTGTTCGATTAGCTCCTTTGTCACTCTTGGGTTGCCCCACGCGGTTTCATCTGTACCAACCGCATCAAACGTATTTCCTAAATTCCAGCCCGGCTGCATTTGTTTTACATATTCATTAATTTCCAATGACGCTTGCCTTTCATTTGCCATGCTAGTTATTGAAAAAAATAAGGTAACAATGAGAATCATAATTAAGATCACACATATTTTTCGATAAAGTAACCTTGACATCCATTCCCCTCCTTGATCATAGTTTTCCGAAACTTAAGCGTTTACATATAAAATCTAACATAATAGGTAAAAGAGAAGTACACTAGGAATTAGAGAGAAAATACGGTAAAAACTAGAGGTTTATAAAACAAAAAAAAGCCTGTCGACTGTTTCGCTTTCACGAAATTTTTGTCAACAAGCAAAGCTACGCATTTGTATAGTTTTTTCTTATACGTTATCCTTCTAAAACTTCTCGATTCATTGCAGTATCGGTCATCCCTGTTCTTTTGTTCTTTATTACAATCGTAACAAAAGTGAGAGCGCTGAATAAAACGAAGAATCCAATTAACACCATTGCATTTTCAAATAAATAACCAAAATTATTAAGTGAAATCGCTGACTTTAAGCCTGCAATAGAGTATGTCAATGGTGCAATAACACTAATGTTTTGTAATCCATCAGGCAAGAGATAAATCGGTAATTGTCCGCCTGTTGTTCCAAGCTGTAAAGCGATAAAAGCAAAGACAATGATTCTACCAACATTGCCAGCTAATGTGACAAAGAAAAGCACAATAGCTGCAAAACTTAAACTTGCTATTATGGTGAACATGACAAATTGGAAGCCATTCGCAACATCTAACCCTAAAACAACTAATGTTACAAAAGAAACTAATAACGCTTGAACTATCGCTAAAATAGCTGTAAGCATGAATTTACTTGTAAACCATGAAAGTCCAGAGCTAGGTGTTCCTTCAGGTTTTGCTAGATTAACAAACAACGACATAATTAAAATGCCCATAAATAAAGCAAGAGACACATGATATGGTGCTGTTGAATTACGATACTGTGGAAATGGATTCACTTTCTCTTCTACAGTATTGACAGGGGCCGCAAACATTTCGTAATTTGAATCAGAAACTTGGATACCACCTGTTTGTGCCGCTCCATCCGCCAGTTTTGTATACAGTTCTTCACTACCATCTTTTAATCTGTCAGCTCCATCATGTAAAAGCTTAACTCCATCTGTTAATGTACCCCAGCCTGTTTCCACAGTTGCCGTACCATCTTTAATTTGACCTGTCCCATCATGTAATTGACTGACACCTGTCGTTAACGTGCCCCAGCCCGTTTTTACACTTGACGTTCCGCTCTCAATTTGTTGTGTACCTGCATGCAGATCAGTCACACCTCTAGTTAGTGTTCCCCAGCCATCTTTAACACTGGATGTTCCAACTTTTAACTGTGCTGTCCCCGCTTGAAGTTCACCAACCCCACTTGTTAAAGCACCCCAGCCTGTATGGACGCTTTGTGTTCCAGCCTTTAATTGCCATGTTCCCGCTTGGAGGTCACTAACACCATTCGTTAAACTACCCCAACCGTTATTTACACTTGAAGTCCCTACTTGAAGTTGGTTCGTTCCTGCTTGAAGGGTAGTGACTCCAGTAGTTAAATCCGTCCAACCGGTTTGAAGTGATGCCGTTCCTCCTTTTAACTGAGTTGTTCCGCCTTTTAGCTCGGTTACACCTACAATTAATTCACCCCAGCCTGTATTTACTGTAGCGGTTCCTCCTGCAACGAGCTGAGCACCACCCACCAATTGAGTTGTTCCTGTTTGGACTTGTGTTTGGCCAGCAACTAATTGCGTTAAACCATTCGTCAATTGAGCTGCTCCTGCATCAGCGGTTTGAAGTCCACTTGCTAATGAATCAACACCTGCTTTAATCGTTGTCGTTGATGAGGATAAATCATTTGTACCTGAGGCAACAGCCTGACTAATCCCTAAAAGCTGTTGGAATTCAGGATCATTTTGAAGATTATGATTGTTCATATATTGCTCAATGGCTGTAGCTAATTGACTTGCTCCACCGGCAACTTGGGCCGAAGCATTTTGCCAATCTTGAACACCTTGAGATAAATTTTGACTTCCTGTTACTAAGCTCGAAGTCCCTTGTTTCAGTTGGGTAGCTCCTGCTTTAGATTCTTCTAAACCAGCTAATACTTGAGTAACACCATCATGGACTCCTTGACTTCCAACTACTAAAGACTGAGCCCCCTGTGCTAACGTGGCTACATCATCTTCTTTAGCTTGTAACGTCGTTAACAATTGGGCTGTTCCCCCGTCTAGTTGTGAAGCACCGTTAGCTAGTGTGGAGATATTAGGTGCACCACTTTTTAACGATTGTAACACTTGATTTGCACCGCTATTCACTTGTGTGGCTCCATCGGCTAATAGCGAAATATTGGGCGCCCCAGCCTTTAATGACGACAACACTTGACTAGTTCCATTGTCGACAGCAGTAGCACCATCGGCTAACTTTGCGATATTTGGTGTACCATCCTTTAGTGAAGAAAGCACTTGGCTTGTTCCACTATCTACTGCTGATGCTCCATCTGCTAGCTTTGCGATATTTGGTGCACCATCTTGTAAGGAACTTAAAAGTTTACTAGTTCCTCCGTGCACAGCCGAAGCACCGTCAGCCAATCTTGAAATGTCTGGAGACTTTTCATTTAATGAAGATAACACTTGATTTGTCCCATCATTAAGAGTAACCGCTCCGTCTGCTAATTTAGAAATATCAGGTGCCTTTTCTTCTAATGAAGATAACATCTCTTCTGTCCCGTCATACACTTGAATCGTGCCATCATGAATTTGTTTTGAGCCATCAGAAGCAGCTTCAAATCCTTGTGCAACGTCGCCAAGTGTATTAAAGACATTAGTTGCATATTTTTGAGTAATGGAATTAGAAAGACCATCTTTTATTCTTTCTGTAGCTGACCTTGTTACTTGTGATGCAAAGAAACTAAGTCCTTCATTTTGTGTGTATTTTAACTCCATCTTTTTCGGTTCATCATCTAATAACGTCGATAAATTGGCTGAAAAATCTTCAGGGATTTCAATTACTAAAAAATAATCAAGATTTTTCAAGCCTTTTTCTGCTTCTTCTGAAGAAACAACGCTCCAATCTAGTGCCGGGTTTTCTTGCAAGTCTGCAATCAAATCAGCACCTACATTCAGTGGTTCATCATCAACCATTGTCCCTTTATCATTGTTCACAATAGCCACCGGTAAATTTGATATATTGTCATATGGGCTCCATGTTGCAGAAAGTTGCAAGATAGTATATATGACAGGAATGAATAGTACACCTAGTACCGAAAACAGTACCGCTTTTCGTTTCGTAATCGTAGCAAAATCAGCAACTAATAATGATAACGCTTTCATTTTCTTGCCCCCTTCTCTTTAAGGTTTTGAAAAAAGATTCATGTACAGACAAACTCAAATGGTTTACATACGGAATACGATGCGGTAAATTCCCCCCTTTCAATAACTATTCCTCCGTTTGAAAACAACTAATGTTTGCAGAATTTTGTTTCTAACCTTTTTCTAGGCAAGTACAAAACTATTTGAAAATTTTGAATTTATTCTCTCATAATATGTAAGTTCCACATAATGAACAATCCCACAAAATATCGTACAATTTTTCATAATTCTTAATACCCGACATTTGTAGGGATGTACAATAAGAAAAACGCGGGATCGTCTTTACGTTCCAAGCGAAGTGCGGAGCCCTGCCCGCTTTTGACAGTGAACCCCAAGTGCTCTTCTTGGGGTGAAACGCGCAGGTGCGTAGCCTTCGCTCTTCTTGAATAAGTATTCAAAGCTTCACTGCTACACCAAAATTTTTATGCTTACTTATCTTTTAAACAAAACTTTTCTGTCCAATTCAAAACTATCAATTTTTTATCAAAAAAAAATCTTGAAAGGAGTAGCTTCTCCTCTCAAGATAAAAAGACGTTTATGAAATAAGTCCTTGCTGAATTGCCATAGCTACAGCATGAATCCGGTTTTTGGCATTCATTCTTTTAATTGAACTTGAAATATAATCCCTCACTGTATATTTACTAAGGTTTAAATATTCTGCTATTTCTTCTATCGAATCACCATTTTTAATCATTTGCAATACCTCTATTTCTCGTCGAGATAATCTAGAGGAAAGAGCGTGTTGTAAATACAATTCTTTATAATCTTGGTACTTCATTAACACTTCACCAACGAGATGACCTACCTTTTGTAAAGCGATCATTGTTTCATTGCTCACTTCAAAATGCTGATGTTCCCCTTGGTCTAAAATAACAGATCCTAGCAATTTATTTTCTGTTAAGGTATAAATCGGTGCTATGACAATCGACTTTAATTTAAACTGCTTTATATAATGTTCGGGTAAACAGGTTATAGCAGAAGCATAATAAAGCGGCCGGTAAAAACTTAAATCTTTTACATTTTTATTTATTAGTTGGACTGTTGTTATATTTTCTTTAATCGTTTTAATAACATCTGTATTAAGTTGATAACCAGTTAAACCTATGCTCATTTTTTCTGTATCCTTATAAGAAAAAAAAGCGCATCGTTCAAATGGAAAATAGCGAACATATCCAGATGCAATTCGTTCAATTAACTCATGCACCCCTTTTGATTGAATCATCCATTGCTGAAAAAAAAGCAAACTATCTTTCCATTGGTTTTGCTTCGTTAATCGTGTATATGATTCAAAATTTCTTTCATACATTTTAATTGATAACTGAAGCGTGTCCTTTACAGGTTGCCACTCATGTTCAGGTGTAAAAAACAATAAAACTTCATGTTTCACTTGAATTGAAAAAACATAAAGTGTTTCTTCTCTTTCTTTCGTCTGTACTAAACTAGTAACTGCCGATGTTAATAAATTTAACGACTCCGATTTAAGCGTTTTCAACATATTCAACCAAGAACCATCATTTTCTTGTTCTTTATTTTGTATTATATCTTTAATCGCATATATTTGTTCTTCTTGTTTAACCCTCACAACCCAGTGTATAGGGAGCGGCTCTAGCGAAAATAAATGTCTCACGTAGGAGCTAAGGTCCACGACTTTATTGGAAGAATAATTTAATAGCCTCTGAAAAACATGATCGAAGAAATACTGAATCGATTGATATTTATAATAGTTTACGTTCGATTTTTGTTGACTCACCTTATGAGCACCTTTTTCCAATAAAGAAAAAATCAACACTAAATGATGACTATCGATATGAGAGTGATAATTTGTCCAATCGTCTTGAAGTTCATCCATCCACTGATGATAGTTAGTATATTGCCAATGAAACACATATTTTTGTAACAGTTCAATGACAAGCCATAACTGCTCTTTGAACTCATCTTCTTTTGAGGTCATATATTCATCATTCATGAACAATTGTTGTTCTGAAAACTTCTTCCACTCTTGAAGAATCATCATTTCATTTTTTTGCAAAATATGAATGCCTTCTTCAATTAAATATTCCATATGTCGATTTAATGATGTCAACTTGGTGAACCTCCTTTTTGCCTTCTCTACACTAGGTCGCTTTTTTAATAGTAAAGTGGATAGTATATAATTCGACATTGTTTTTGGATTTCCCTATTTGGTCGTTCGCTTGTTTTTAAGCAGGGTTTGTAATCTTTTTACAGATGTGTTATAATATTAAAATACGTTATTTGATACACTTTATAAGTTCCTTTCACTATGTTTTTTTTCGTAAAGATTTTGGTATTCAATAAATGGATTTTATATATACTTATTCACACTGGATTGGCTTCGGAGCCATTAGGATGTAAGAGAGGTAGGGCTTACATTGTTTAGGTTAGAAGACGTTATGAATAATCGCGGCTATCTCTACAAAGCTATAGTTAACTAGGTTATAAATTATCATTTTAATACGTAATGACATGTGAACGAGATTATTTCGTTCACATTTTTTATTTTTTCAAACATATTGTGTCTAATTTTAACAGTCCATATTGTTAACACATTATGTCGTCACAAATTTTTCCAATTTCACTTCCTTATTTTTAATTATAATTGATAATGATAATCAATATAATAAGTAAGGAGGATGTTTCAAATGGTGTTATCATTTTTAAAACGTGGTCAAAAAGCAAAGATAGTAAAAATCAATCACCCCATTTTACGGATGGAGGCCGTTCGCTTCGGCATTCATGTCGGACAGTGGATTGAATGTTATGAGGTCATCCCAGCAGGACCAATAATTATAAAAAAACAAAACATTGAAATTGCGGTTGGCAGAAAACTAGCTAATGCGATTGAAGTGTCTAGTTTATAAAAGGGGGCTTTTATATGAGTTGCCATTATACTCCGCTCCCTATAAAAAAAGACTCCTCCTCTGAATGGATTGCATTAGTTGGAAATCCGAATGTAGGAAAGTCTGTTATTTTCCATGCATTAACCAATATTTACGTTGATGTTTCAAACTTCCCAGGAACAACATTAGATGTATACCATGGTAAATTCAACGATGATATTATCTTTGATACTCCAGGAGTTTACGGTTTCTCTTCTTTCAATGAAGAAGAAAAAATCACACGTGATTTAATCCTACAGGCTGACCGTATCATCAATGTAATTAACGCTACTCATTTAGAACGTGACTTGTTTTTAACTCAACAATTAATTGATACTAATAAACCTATCCTTGTTGTAATTAATATGATGGATGAAGCGAAGAAAAGTGGAATATCAATTGACATTACAAGGCTATCTAATGTATTAGGAGTTCCTGTTATACCAATGATAGCTACTAGCAGAATAGGGGTTAATGAAGTCAAAAAGGAAATCAAACAATCCAAACCAGGAAATGTTACGCCTATTATAAGTGAACTATTACCCGAGCTAAAAGAGATAAACGTAACTCAAGCTGAAAAACTCCTTTTATTGGAAGGAGATCCTGACATTACTGAAAAACTAAATCCAAGTATGAATTCTTATTTAGAAGAGATATACTCAGCACGGAGAGAATATATAAACAGCATTATTCAGCAATCTGTAATAACAGATGGTACAACTACTAATATTGGAATAATACTTGGGCGATCCCTTATTCGCCCTCTTTACGGAATTCCTTTTCTTGTTTTCATATTGTTTATCATGTATCAAGCTATAGGGGTATTCGTAGCAGAAAGTGTTGTTGGTTTTACCGAAGATACGATTATGGGTGAATACTATGAACCTTTTATCGTATCATTTATAACCGACACAATCGGTGTAAAAGAGCAAAGTCTTCTTGGAGAATATATTGTTGGAGAATTTGGTTTACTAACGATGACGGTCATTTATGTTCTAGGATTGATTTTTCCACTTGTATTTAGCTTTTATTTCTTTTTATCTCTTTTTGAAGACAGTGGGTACTTGCCTAGATTAGCTGCATTAGTTGACCGCTTACTGCAAAGTATCGGACTAAACGGCCGTGCGATCATTCCAATGATTTTAGGGTTAGGTTGCATTACGATGGCCACCTTAACAACAAGAATGTTAGGAAGTGAAAGAGAAAAACGCATCGTTACTTTTTTATTAGCTCTTTCTATACCTTGTTCTGCCCAGCTAGCTGTTATACTCACCTTACTCTCTGGTGTTGGCTTTAGTTATATCATTTTATACTTCGGTGTCCTTATCTTGATTTTGACTATCGTTGGACAATTTTTAGCTGAAATCTTAAATGGCCATTCTACTTCATTATTACTTGATATCCCACCTATGAGAATTCCACATCTAGTAAATGTTTTGAAGAAAACATCGATAAAAACCATTCATTTTCTAAAAGAGGCTACACCACTGTTTGCGTTCGGAGCTATTATCGTCACAACGTTACAAGTAACAGGTTTTTCTGAAAAAATCTCATCCATGCTCCGGCCTTTAACGGTTTATTGGCTTGGTTTACCAGAAGAAACTTCTAACGCTTTTATTATGGGAATCATTCGTCGAGATTTTGGAGCTGCAGGTTTGCATGAGCTTACTCTATCCCCTAGTCAGACCATTGTCTCCCTATTGACGATAACCTTATTTGTGCCATGCATCGCCTCAGTCCTCATTATTTTTAAAGAGCGTCCTAAGAAAGAAGCCTTGCTCATGTGGGGCAGTACCTTTTTCGTTAGTTTTCTTGTAGGTGGGATCGTACAGCACCTCCTTCAAGCAGTCCAACATTTTTCAAAGCCTTTCCAAGTGGGATTTATTCTTTTCTTTTTTATGTTTGTGGTAGGTATTAGTAAAATCATAGTACGCTTAGTAATAAACAAAAGAAAGAGGCACGAAAATGACTGGGAAAAAGCAGCTTAATTTGATTTCATGTTCTACTTGTAAATTAACAGTCCCTTTTTCTTCAGCAAGATGTCCACGTTGCCATAGTCCTCTTTTAAAGCAAATGGTTTGTTCAGGGCGCTGCTTCACTTGTATATTTGAACAAAAAAACAGATGTCAAAGGCCTTGAATCTTTTTGATTCAAGGCCTTATCTATCATTTAATATCCTTCTTTTCCAACTTGCCCTTTTACAATCGCTATACTTGAACTAGCACCAATACGAGTTGCACCAGCATCTATCACCGCTTTTGCCGTTTGTTGGTCACGTACACCACCAGAAGCTTTCACGCCAATATCAGGTCCGACTGTGTTACGCATTAATCGAATGTCTTCGGCCGTCGCTCCACCTGTTGAAAATCCTGTAGATGTTTTGACAAAGTCAGCACCTGCTTTTACTGCAAGTTCGCAAGCCTTCCTTTTTTCTTCAGCTGTAAGTAAGCTCGTTTCAATAATGACTTTCACAAGTGCTTGACCATTTGCAGCTGTAACGACTGCTTGAATGTCAGCTTGAACAGCTTCATATTCTTTATCTTTTAATTTTCCAATATTGATAACCATATCGACTTCATCTGCGCCTTTTTGTATCGCATCTTTTGTTTCAAACATTTTCGTTTCTGTTGTTGTCGCTCCTAACGGAAAACCAATAACTGTACATACTTTCACATCAGAATTTTGCAGTTGTTTTTTTGCTTCCTCTATCCATGTTGGGTTCACACAAACAGAAAAAAAGTGATATTCTTTTGCTTCTTCGCATAATTTAGTAATTTCTATCTTTGTCGCTTCTGCTTTTAACAGCGTATGGTCAATCATGTTTGCTATTGTATTATTCATATTCATCTCTCCTCTTTTTGTAAATCTTTTGGCGTAAACGCTCCTGGCAATAACAACACAGGGGTTGTTTCTTCGATATCACCATGAATATTCGTTAAAATGACTTTCATTGAAGGTGGACAAAGTTCTGAGATGACTTGACGGCATGCACCACATGGAGAAACTGGTCCTTCGGTATCGGCAACAACAACAAGCGTTTCAAACTCTGTTTCACCATGGGCATAGGCACTGAATAATGCTGTTCGTTCAGCACAATTGCACATTGGATAAGCTGCATTTTCAATATTACATCCATGGAAAATTTGTCCTGACTTTGTTTTTACTGCTGCTCCGACTTTAAAATTAGAATAAGGTACATACGCTTTTTCTCGTGCTTTTATTGCTTCTTCAATCAAATGTACATCTACCATTATCTCTCACTCCCTCATTTATTCGCTTGTCTTACTTCACGGACTACTGCTTTAACTAAACGAGTAAAAGTTTCTCTCACTTTATCAGCTGTTTCCATCACTTCATCATGGCTTAATGGTTGGTCTAATATACCAGCTGCCATATTTGTTATACAAGACATTCCAATTACGTTAATATCACAATGTCTTGCCACGATTACCTCTGGTACTGTTGACATCCCAACCGCATCTCCACCTAATGCCCGTAGCATTCTGACTTCAGCTGGTGTCTCATAACTCGGACCACTATTCCACACGTAAACACCCGTTTTCAAGTTAACATTGCATGCTTTCGCAACTTCTTTGACAATGGTTTGGAGCTCAGGTGTATACGCCGTTGACATATCTGGGAATCGAACACCCCACTCCGCTTCATTTTGCCCGATTAAAGGATTTGTCCCAGCTTGGTTGATATGGTCAGTAATGAGCATTAAATCTCCTGGTTGAAACTCCTGATTTAAGCTTCCAGCCGCATTTGTCACTATCATTGTTTCAATCCCAATTTCTTTCATCACACGAATGGGAAATGTGACCTCATTCAAATCATAGCCTTCATAATAATGAAACCGACCTTGCATCGCCATTACTGGCATTCCTTCTAATTCTCCAATGACTAATTGACCTGCATGCCCTTCTACTGTTGAAACAGGAAATCCTGGAATGTCAGCATAAGGAAGTGTTATCGCATGTTTTATTTCATCTGCTAATACACCTAATCCAGATCCTAGAACTAACCCTACTTTCGGTTGAATCGTAACTTTCGATTGAATCCATTCCATTGCCAGCTTTGCTTTTTGCACTTTATCCATTTGTATTTCCTCCTTTTATCTCATGTAAAAAACTAGTCCCATGCAAAGGGAGTTTCACCTGAAAATTATGAGCAATTGTTGCACCAATATCTGCAAATGTTTCTCGAATTGGTAATGCTCCGCCTTCACGTATACCATTGTGATACACAAGCAACGGGACAAATTCCCTCGTATGATCTGTTCCGTGATGAACAGGATCATTTCCATGGTCAGCCGTAATGATAATAAGGTCCTCTTCTTGTAGGTTTGCTACGACTTCCGCAAGCCTTAAATCAAATTGTTCTAATGCTTTACCATATCCTTTTGGATCACGTCGATGCCCATATAACGCATCAAAATCTACTAAATTTAAAAAGCATAAGCCACGAAACGGCGTATCCATTATTTCAATCAGTCGGTCCATCCCATCCATATTTGATACCGTTCGAATCGAGGTTGTTACCCCTTCTCCATCATAAATATCTGCAATTTTCCCGATGGAAATGACATCATATTGAGCATCTTTTAATTCATTCATCACTGTCCTGCCAAAAGGCTTTAATGCATAATCATGACGGTTTGATGTTCGTTTAAATTCACCCACTTTACCAGTAAACGGCCGAGCAATTACACGGCCTACCATATATTGAGGTGCTTTCGTAAGCTCACGAGCAATTTCGCAAATACGATATAACTCCTCTAATGGAATGACATCTTCATGAGCACATATTTGAAGGACAGAGTCAGCTGATGTATAAACGATTAATTCACCTGTTTCTACATGTCTTTGTCCAAATTCATCAATAATATCTGTGCCTGACGCTGGTTTATTGCCGATAATTTTGCGCCCTGTCTTTTCCTCTAAGTTATGAATCAGTTCATCAGGAAAACCTTCGGGAAACGTTCGAAAAGCAGTATCAATATGTAACCCCATGATTTCCCAATGACCTGTCATCGTATCTTTGCCGACAGACGCTTCTTGCATTTTTGTATAATATCCCTTTGGATTTTCTGTCAATGGAATTCCCTTGATTTTTTTAATGTTACTTAAACCTAAGGCCCCCATATTTGGCATTGTTAAACCACCTAGATGTTCGGCAATATGCCCTAATGTATCTGCGCCAATATCATCATAAGCAGCGGAATCTGGTGCTTCACCAATTCCTACAGAATCAAGTACAATAAGAAAAACTCGTTTAAAACCCATTGTTATTCCCCCTTACCATTAACTAAATGTCTTAAACAACCAATCGGCGATTAATCCTCCAGAATAAACACCAACAATCCCAATGACACCAGCTAACACGGGAGGGGCTGGTAATGGTAGTTTTAAAAACTTAAACACAATTCCAATAATAATTCCTGCTAGTAAACTTAAAAAAATTTCCTTCATGTTCTTCCCACTCCTTTTATTTCGCTATTTTTCTTGTCTTGTTGTTAGACGTCCAACCTCTTGTTTTGAAAAAGGAGGGCCCTGTTTGGACCCCAATTTATGTTTTAATGAATAATGTCATATACTAACGGCTTTGGTTCAACTTTATTTGTCGTAATTTGATAGGCGTGATGAATTTTTTCAATCACATCTTGAATGTCTTTTCGGTTACTATGAACGGTTACAAGTGATTCACCTTTTTTGACAGCATCTCCAACTTTTTTCTTTAACACAAGTCCTACCGCTAAATCAATATTTGATTCTTTAGTCGCTCTCCCTGCTCCTAATATACTAGCAGCAACACCGATTTCATCGGCAATAATATCTGCTATATACCCATCATCTGTCGCTTCTACTTCCACTGTATATGTTGCCGTTGGTAATCGAGACGGTTCATCGATAACAGTACTATCGCCACCTTGTGCTGCAATAAAAGTTTTAAAGATCTCTAATGCTTTTCCTGAATGAATCACTTCTTCAAGCTTTTCTCTTGCCTCTTCAACTGAGTTCGCTTTTTTCGCTAAATAAACCATTTGACTTCCGAGCGTTAAACAAAGCTCATATAAATCAGAAGGCCCTTCTCCTTTTAACGTATCAATCGCTTCTTTTACCTCAAGCGCATTCCCAATCGCAAAGCCAAGCGGTTGACTCATATCTGATATGACAGCAATCGTATTTCTTCCAGCTCCATTTCCGATTTGCACCATTGCTTGTGCTAATTGTTTGGCACCTTCTAAATCTTTCATAAACGCACCAGCACCTGTTTTCACATCAAGTACAATCGCATCTGCGCCAGAAGCAATTTTTTTACTCATAATCGAGCTTGCAATCAACGGAATCGAATTGACCGTTGCTGTGACGTCACGTAAGCCATACAGCTTTTTATCTGCTGGCGTTAAATTACCGCTTTGTCCAACAACTGCAATTTTATTTTCATTTACTAAGCGATTGAAAGTTTCACTTGTGAGTTCTACTTGAAAGCCTTTAATCGATTCTAACTTATCGACTGTACCACCTGTGTGACCTAAGCCACGTCCTGACATTTTCGCGACAGGTACACCAACAGCTGCAACGAGTGGAGCTACAATTAAAGTCGTTGTATCACCAACGCCACCAGTACTATGTTTATCGACTTTTATCCCGTTAATGTCAGATAAATCAATTTGATCTCCTGACTCGACCATTGCCATCGTTAAATAGACTCGTTCTTCGGTCGTCATGTCTTGAAAGTATATCGCCATCGCTAAAGCAGACATTTGGTAATCAGGAATATCACCTTTTGTATATCCATCCACTACAAATTCAATTTCCGCTTTTGTTAATTCCAACCCGTCCCGTTTCTTTTCAATAATATCGACCATTCTCATTATTCATCATCCTCTTTTTTCTCTTTTTAGAATCGATGTTTTCGAAAACCTTATCATTTATATTAGTTGAGGAAAAATCTTTTTTAGAAGAACATTCCTGCAATCGAAGCACTAAGTAATGATGCTAACATCCCAGCAGCTACAGCACGTAAGCCTAATCTAGCAATATCCTTACGACGCTCTGGTGCGAGACCACCTAATCCACCTAGTAAAATCGCCATCGAGCTGAAGTTTGCAAATCCACAAAGCGCAAAACTAACAACAACAATCGTTTTTTCTGAAAGCTCAGCCATTTGTAGAGTAAACGCGGCATAGGCTACAAATTCATTTAATACAAGCTTTTGCCCGATAAAGCTTCCTGCTGTCACAGCCTCTGACCACGGAACCCCAATCGCAAACGCAAGCGGTGCAAATATATATCCTAGTATTCCTTGAATCGTAATGTCTCCAAAGCCAAACAAACCACCGACAGCACCTAACATCCCGTTAAGTAACGCTATTAATGCAATAAACGCTAACAACATTGCCCCTACATTCAACGCAAGTTTTAAACCATCAGATGCACCACGTGCCGCTGCATCAATAACATTTGTTGTTTCTGTATCTTTTACAATTTTAATTTCATCTGATGTTTCGGATTGTTCTGTTTCCGGCATCATAATTTTCGCCATAATTAACCCAGCAGGAGCAGCCATGAAGCTTGCCGCTAGTAAATATTCAAGCGGAACGCCTAATAATGAATACCCGATTAACACCGAACCCGCTACTGATGCTAATCCCCCTGTCATAACAGCAAATAATTCAGAGTTCGTCATTTTTGACAAATATGGTCGAACAACAAGTGGTGCCTCTGTTTGCCCTACAAATATATTCGCTGCGGCTGACATGGATTCTGATTTACTCGTTCCTAATAATTTTGAGAGTCCCCCACCGATAATTTTAATAAACCACTGCATAATGCCAAGATAGTAAAGGACCGAAATCAATGCCGAGAAAAAGATAATGACTGGCAAAATATGAAAAGCAAAAATCGTTCCAAACTGATCTCCATCGGCAAGTGAACCGAATAAGAAACCGATTCCCTCACCAGCAAAATCAATGACATTTTGCACTCGCAATGTAAACCATTTCAATCCTTCCCGTCCTGTCTCCCATTGTAATACAATAAAAGCAAAAAACAGTTGAATGCCTAATCCACCTAGTATCGTTCGTAGTTTAATAGATTTCTTTTTATTTGATAAAAGAAATGCAATGGACAAAACGATAAACACCCCAAAAATACCCCATAATACATTCATTTGTTTCACTCACCCTTCATCTTGTCTGTTTTTGAAACCGTTTTCTTTTATATCAAATAAAAGAAAACATGCTTCCTTATTACCAAGTTTTTATCATTGGTAAACCTTATGTAAACGTTTAAATCGTAGGATGTCCTACAACTTCACTTTGTCGATTTGCCTCGGATAAAAACTTCACCTTAACTATAAAGGTTAGACGTCCAACAAGTCAATCATTTTTTGGAAAATAAATCATCATTTTTGTGACGTGTTTTTTAACAGACATTCGGAACACATGTCCGATACAGCATGGCTTCAGGTTCTAACGGACATACGATCCGCTATTTAAAGAGAAAGTAACGTTTTTTGAAATCTAATGGACATCTGTTCCGCTATATCAGCAAAAACGAGGGGGACGGTGCCATTTCAAGGCAAGTAACGGAACAGGTGTCCGATAAGAAATGCAAATGGGCCGTTTTTTCTGCATTAGCGGAACACATGTCCGATACAGCATGGCTTCACATTCTAACGGACATACGATCCGCTATTTTTAGAAAAAGTAACGTTTTTTGAAAGCCAATGGACATCTAGAGGTTGTCTATTAATTTTTAATTTCAAAATGCATTTAGGCACCTCTGAAACATATACCCGTAAAAAAAACTGTTGAGCATCATCACTCAACAGTTTCTTATAAACTTCTTTTTCGATACACATTAAACGTAATTTGGTCTGATTTAAAGAAATTCAATGAGTATAAAATCGGTCTATCCGCTAAGTCATAATGAACTTGTCGCAAAATTAATAACGGTGTGTCTGGACCACATTCAAGAATCTTTGAAATTTCATCATGATACCCGAGCGTTTTTATATCTGCTCTTGCATAACTAATCGTGATGCCCGCTTCTTCTTGTAAAGAATGAAGCATCGATTCTTCGCTAAATTCGTAATCTTCCTTTAATAAATTGGCGGATATTTTATCAACACAATATACTAAAGGCACACCATCTGCAGTACGAAGCCTTTTCACGAGTAACACTTTCTCTTTTTCTTGCAACTGTAACTCTTCAACATCATCACTATGCGGGTCAACAAACCCACTAAAAAGAAGCTTCGTCCCTGGTTTTTTCCCTTCCCGTTCTATCATTTCAGTAATACTAAAAAGCTCTTCAATCCCACCGGAAAACACTGACTTTTGATTAACAAATGTTCCGACTCCATGTCTACGAATGATGATATTTTCCTCTTCTAATATGCGGAGGGCCTCTCTCACAGTGTTACGAGATACCCGTAATTCTTTCGCTAAATCGGTCTCTGACGGTAAGCGCTCTCCCGTTTCCCACTCGCCATTACTTATTTTCCCTTTAATTTGTTCGATTACTAGTACATACCGTGGTGTTTGGTGATTATAATTCATCGTCCGCCCCTCCTATATGAAACAATTGTACAAGGTAAATAAAGCCCTTTCAAGCTTTTTTACGGTAAAGGACTAGGGAAAAGGTTGTAGTTGAATGGAATGAGCAGTAAATACGATAATTCTATTCCTACTTTATGTAAAAAACAGCACCAATCGAACTGGCACTGTTTCTATATCTTTTGTCTTCGCTTTAGTTCATTGGACTATACACTTCTGATATTTCCCCAGTTTCAAAATCGACCTTATAATATCCGCCGCCACCTTGGCGTGAAAAGCTCCCAATTAAAAAGTCATCAAACATATGAAGATCATATAAAATCACTTCTAAGTCATTTTGTTCAGTTCCATCTGCTTTCACGTAATATAGAGAGCGTGCAGCTTCAGCTTCCACGGCTAAAGAGTAAAAGACATGCCCATTTTTCGCATTATAATAATCAACTACCTCGTCAACTAGCTGTGTTGATTCTTCCTTTTCTAGGTCATATACATATAACCCATCATTGGTTGGATAGTAAAGATGATATCCATCAAGGATAAGAGGATGACGGACACCTTCTACTAGTTTTTCTCTTGTTCCATTTTCTATGTCTTCTATAAAAGCCGCTATTTCCTGTTGAATGACGACTTGGCCTTGATTAAGAGTAAACGCCACTTCGACAAAATCAGTTTCTACTGTCATTCCCGTTTCAATGTCCAGTTGATATACGACAGTAGGTCCTTCCATAATAATACCAACAAACCAAAGCATCCCATCTTCATAATGTAACATTTCGACATATCCACTATAAATTTCTTCCGTTTCTTTTGTCTGTAAAGAATAGTGTTCAATCCCGACTGGATGACCATTCTCTCTTTTTATGTAATACAGACTATCTTCAATGGCATGAATATCCGAAACTTCAACATCTCCTAGTTTGGTCACTTCCCCAGATGAGAGCTGTAATTCATATAATCGATAATCGTCAAATAAATTCGCAAAGTATACCGTCTCCTCAGCAAGAGATATCGTACCACCATTCATGATATTTCCGCTGTAATTCCCCACGGTTCTTTCCTCTTGGTCTTCTTCCACTACCTCAACTATTTCCTCTTCTTCTGCCACAATATCTTCTTCTACTTCGTCAGTATCCATTTCTTCTTGTTGAGGTTGTTCCATGCGCTCATTCGCATTTTGCTCTTCTTCATTTGAACATGCAAATAATAGGAAGAATATTGCCAACACCATGCTGCTTAAACTAATTTTTTTCATCCTTACCCTCCGTTATAAACGCTATTCTTTGTTTTTCCATAGAAAACAACACTTTTTCTATTTTATTAGAGATAGTTGTATTATCCAAGGGGCCTTCCTACTTTATTAACCTGTTAATATTTGCCTATTTTTTTATTATAAAGAAAAACATGGGATCGACTTTTCTTTTGAAGCGAAGTGCGGAGCCTTAGCTCTTCTAGAATAAGCATTCAAAGCTTCACTGCTACACAAAAATTTTCATACTATCTTATATATCAAAAAAAGCACCTAAACAGGTGCCTCACACAGTATATATAAATTCATACGGACATTCGTTCCGCTATTTATTAAAAAATCAATGGTTGCCAGCTGCAACCGGACAGCAGTTCCGTTAACTACGGAAAAAAGCGTGTTACCTTTTCTGTTTTCGTGGAATAACGGAACGGATGTCCGTAAGAATTTAAAAAAGGCTCACTTTTTATAAAATAGCGGAATCCATGTCCGAACCCCGCCTATCACACTTCCAGACAAACATCTTACGCTAAAGAGCGTATACACTCAACATCATTATGCCGTGGGTTATTCACAAGTGATGATACTTCATACGCATGCATAGATTTTGCCGAGTATGGTTTAACGATCGATAAAATAGACTGCGGGTCATTAATCGTCGGATTTAACCACGTCTCTCTATCCTCTTCTGCCACAATCACAGGCATCCGGTCGTGAATGTCACTCATTAGTTCATTTGGTTTTGTCGTAATAATTGTACATGAAACGATTTCCTCATCTCCATGTCTCCACCGGTCCCATAATCCCGCTAATGTAAAAACCGAATCATTTACCGTTATCCGATATGGTCGCTTTTCTTCTCCGTTCCGTTTCCACTCATAAAAACCATCGGCAACGATTAAACAACGGCGTCTTGCCAACAATCGTTTAAATGCTGGCTTTTCGTGGACAGTTTCTCCCCTGGCATTTATCATCTTATAGCCAATTTTAGGATCTTTTGCCCAAGACGGAACAAGCCCCCACCGTAAATAGCCTGCCCTTCTCTTTCTCCCATCGGAAATGATACTTAACACAGGCTGAGACGGAGCAATATTATAGCGTGGCTCATATTCGGCAATTTCGATTTGAAGCATTTGCTCAACTAATTCCAATGGTGTTGCTAATGTAAATCGACCGCACATTGTATACATACACCGTCCTCTTCAACAAACTTATAATATCGGAGACAACAATCGAGAAATGGATTCTTTACATTTTATTACTGTTGACCTTTTTATATATCGCTCAACAGTCAGTTCACTACATTCTTCGATATCTTGCCAAAAAATATGCTTTAGACGTGTTGCCACTTTTTCATCATACACTGTGGCATTCACTTCAAAATTAAGTTGAAAACTTCGCATATCGATATTTGTTGTTCCTACTGTTGCAACTTCGTTATCGACAACCATTGTTTTTGCATGCAAAAATCCTTTTTCATATAAATAGATTTCCGCGCCATAACTTAAAAGCTCACCAACATAAGACCATGTTGCCCAATATACGAAAGGATGATCTGGTTTATTTGGAATCATAATGCGGACTTTTACACCTGAAAGCAATGCCATTTTACAAGCATCCATAAAGCTAGAATCAGGAATAAAATAAGGAGATTGAATAAAGATTTCTTTCTTTGCTGAGATGATTAGCTTTACATACATATTTTTTAAATGTTGAGTTCGTGAACTCGGTCCTCCCGCAATGATTTGGACGACACTTTTGCCTGTATGTTGTTCGGTAGGATACGAAAATATCATAGTATTTTTTGTTTGCTGCTTTGTTGCTTGTTTCCAATCAAGTAAAAAACGACCTTGAATATGGGCAACCGCATCTCCCTTTACTCGAAAATGGGTATCACGCCAATATCCAAACTTTTTATGTAATCCTAAATATTCGTCTCCGACATTAAACCCACCGATATAAGCTAATTGTCCATCAATAATACAAAGTTTCCGGTGATTTCGATTATTAATCCGAAAATTAACAAGCTTTAGAAACGAAGGGAAGAACACACCCACTTCGCCTCCATTAGCCCGAAGTTCCTTGAAAAAACGTGCAGACAATGTTCTTGATCCAAATCCATCATAAAGCAAACGTACTTTTACGCCTTCTTTTGCTTTCTTTGTTAATTCATCTCTTAATTGTCTTCCTAGGTTATCTCGCCGAATAATATAATACTCTATATTGATTTCCTTTTTAGCATTTCTAATATCCTCGAATAATTGAGTGAATTTTTCATTTCCATCTGTAAAAATATCAATGTCATTATTTAGCGTCATTAACGCATTGGCAGACATTAAATTCATTTTTATTGAATTTTTATATTTTTGAATAATTGCATGAGAAAATTCCCCATTTGCTAATAGTTCCCGCTGGTTTGCGACGGTTGACTTTAAATAGTCTTGTTCTTCTTGTGACATATTATAAAAGTTTTTTCGTTTTAATCGTCGACCTAAGAAAATATAAATGAAAAACCCAAAAACTGGTAGGAAATAAATGACCATTAACCATGCCCAAGTTGAGCCAATATCTCGTCGTTCAATAAAAACGAGAACGATCGCGAATAATATATTTAAAAAAATGATAATTGAAACACTTACCGCTATTAAACTGCTCATTTCCATAAAAAATAAACTCCTCTTTTCGCTAGCTCCCTTTTCATTTTACCTGACTGTTTCCTTTAATAAACATCCAGATTCCATCAAACACTTTTGCTTTATAAAAAGAAAGGAATAGGATTAAGAGCACTGGTCCTATAAACAACCCGATAAATCCGAATAATTGCAATCCGACAAATAATGAAATGAGTGTCGTTAAAGGATTTAAACCTAAGCTAGAAGAAAGGACTTTCGGTTCTGCTACTTGCCTTAGCGTCACCGTTAATCCATATAAAATCAACAAGCCAAAACCAAGAAATAGATTTCCCGTCACGATACTATAAATCCCCCATGGTACGAGAATAAGCCCTGTTCCAAGATAAGGTAATAAATCAACAACACCAAGAATTAAGGCGATGGTTAAAGGCTGTTCGACATTTAAAATAAGCAAACCGATAAAGTTAACGACCGCGGTCATAGTAATAAGAATAAACTGAGCACGAACAAAACCAAACAGCTTTGATTTTAAATCTTTAAAAATATCACCGATTTGTTTTAACGCTTTTGTCGGGAGTTTATCCTTCACTGCCTTCATTAAGTCATTCCAGTCCTTACTCATAAAATATAAAGCAAGTATAATAAACACAACAACCGTTAATGTAATCGGCAAAGCTCCTATAAAATGGGACAAACTGTTGGCGATCGCTTGTCCAGCGTTTGCAAGTAAAGTCGCAAATTGGCCTCCTAACTGTTGAATGCTGTTGCCGACTGCGTCACGTTGGGTTTCCTCTAATTCATCAATTAATCCAATCGCCTGTCCCCACAGTGGTAATACCTGTTCATTCACATACATTTGAATATGAATTGAAATCGTTTCAATATGTTTTGGGACAAGCTGAGACAAATATTGAAAGCCATCAATGAGTTTTATAATAAGAAGGGTTACAGCACTACCGACTAACCCAAATAAAAATAAAATTCCCGAAAGAACAGCTAATGTTCTTGGAAACCTCGCTTTTCTTTCCAAAAAATTAGCAACCGGATTAAGCAAAAAAGCAATCATTCCAGCAATGATAAAAGGATATGTAAGCCAAACAACATAGTAAAAAGCAACCAAGCCAATAATGAACAATGCAACAACAATGAGTAGACGAATAATCATTTGCAACACTTTATTTTCCGCCATGTTATACCCCTCCGATAAGAAAAACGCGGAGCGTCTTTTCGTTTCAAGCGAAGAGCGGAGCCCTGCCCGCTTTTGACAGTGAACCCCAAGTGCTCTTCTTGGGGTGAAACGCGCAGGTGCGCAGCCTTCGCTCTTCTAGAATAAGCTTTCAAAGCCTCACTGCTATACTAAAATTTTTATGCTTTCTTATCTTTAAATCAAAAGACCTCTACCAAGAGGTGAAATACCGATGGTAGAGGTCCAACAAGCACCATTCAACGTTGTTTTCTTCCTCTTTCGTTAGAGCGTATGTTGAACTGATCATAAATCATTTCAACATAGAAAACAACTATGTTACAATTTCAATTTTATTCAAATTGTCACTATTCGGCTATTAAATGCCACATGAAGCTTTTGAAGTCTCCATTCATTAATGGAACATTAATGCCGACATTCATTAATTCATCGCCATAAAAACTTTTTCCTATTGCCTCAATTTTATATTTTTTTGAAGGGTTCAAACCTTTCAAACGAACTTTTATTAAAGCATCACTCGGTTCTGCTAACACTTTTACATAGGTTACAACAGCTTCAGACTGGTCTTCAGACACTGACATCCAAGCCGTATGATTCGATTCAAATGGATTATACAAACGGTAAAACTGTCCAAATTGAATAACGGGTCTAATTTGCTTATAAAACTCAACTTGTTCTGAAACGGTCTGTTGTTCTTCTTGAGACATCTCCGTCACATCTAATTCATAACCAAAGTTTCCTGACATCGCCACATGTCCTCTAATATCAAGTGATGTGATTCGTTCTACTTGATGATTTGGAACAGCAGAAACATGTGCCCCCATTGAACTTGTTGGATAAACAAGGCTTGTGCCATATTGGATTTTCAATCTTGAAATCGCATCTGTATTGTCACTCGTCCACGTCTGTGGCATATAATAAAGAATACCTGGGTCAAAACGACCTCCACCACCAGAGCAGCTTTCAAACAAAATATGAGGAAACTTTGTTGTAATTTCATTCATGACGCGATACACACCTAGCATATAGCGATGTGCTGTTTCTCTTTGGCGTTCAGGTGGCAATCCCGCTGAGCCAACTTCTGACATATGACGGTTCATATCCCATTTTACATACGTAATTGGGGCTGCTTCAAGAATAGCGGAAACTCGAGCAATGATTTCATCACACACTTCTTTACGGGAGAAATCTAAAATTAATTGCTGTCTGCTTTCAGAACGTCTTCGGTTTGGAACATGGATGCACCAATCCGGATGCTCCCGATACAAATCACTGTCCACTGAAATCATTTCAGGCTCAAACCATAATCCAAACTCCATCCCTGTTTCTCGAATTTGTTCAGCTAATGACTGTAACCCATTTGGGAGTTTTCTTTCATCTACGAACCAATCTCCTAATGACGTTGTATCGTTATCACGTTTGCCAAACCAGCCATCATCTAAGACAAATAACTCCATCCCTAGATCTTTACCACAGAGAGCAATTTCTCGTATTTTTTCTTCATTAAAATTAAAATATGTCGCTTCCCAGTTATTAATTAAAATCGGTCTTTCTTTGTCGCGGAATTCGCCTCGACATAAACGTGTTCGGTATAACCTGTGGAACGTATGTGACATCGCACCTAATCCATTCGCTGAGTAGACCATGACAACTTCTGGCGCTTGAAACGAAGCCCCTGGCTCAAGTAGCCATGAAAAATCAAACGGATTAATACCGACTGTGGCACGAGAATAGCCAAACTGGTCGACTTCAACAGAGCTTAAGAAATTTCCACTATACACAAAACTAAATGCAAACACTTCGCCATATTCTTCGTTTGTGTTTTTTTCTACTAGTGCCATAAATGGATTTTGTTGATGACTACTTGCCCCGCGGCGACTTTCGACTGATTGCATACCTGGACGTAATCCAGTTCTCGCAACATAACGCTCTCTTCCCCATGCTCCTGGCAAACTAATTAAATCGAAATCTGACTGGCGGAAATCTACATTAGCACTTGCTACTTTTAATAGTTTTACGTTTTCGTTACCATCATTGATAAAACGAACCGATCTCGTAATCGCATCATAATTTTCGAATACCGTGTAACTTAACACCACTTTTAGATTTATTAAATCATCTTTCAACATGATTTCGATCGTTTCTGCCTCATTTTCATCCTCTACATATGTAGCAGGTAAGCCTTCTAATACTTTTTTCCCTTTAAAAATTTCATGTGACTCATACCGTAAATCTGTCACAGTTGAGCCATTTTCTAATTGAATTTGAAATGCAGGATTGCGATAGTCAGAATGACCGAAAGATGGATATTCCTGAGGAAGCGTATCTAAAGAAAACGTAAGGTCATCTGCTACAGGGTTGGCAGAAAATGAGCGATTAACAAATCGAAGTTCATTTGAATGATTATACTCGTTTACTTTTTTTCCCCAGTATAAATGACTCAAGTAGCCATCTCGAATAATTTGAAAAATATAACTCGTATCTTTTGCAGTTAAATGGAATGTTTGTGTTGATTGGTCAAATGTTATAGCCATAATAACCTCCTATAGTAAAAACAAGTAATGTGCCAAAAGGTCATAACTAGACCTTTTGGCACTATTTTTATAAACGCCCAATTTTAAATTCAAATGTCATTTCTTTATTCGCTTGAATCGTATGTTCGTCATGAACAGGGGCTCCCCAACTATCATCCCCACCAACGCCCATTTGCTTACCAGCAATTGTTAACACCGTGTAATGAACGTTTGGTAATTCATAATGATGGTTTGCATTTTCTAATTCAAAAGCGGTATAAGGTGATGCATTACACTCGACTGGTTCACCTTGTGCAGAAATCTTAAGGCCGTGACCGTTTGCATTTGTCACTTCTAAACTTCTCACTCCTGTACGGTTTCCTGATTCTTGTGGCATCACATATGGGGACACATTTGTCATAACAGTATTTTCAAAAATACCAAGCCGTGCTCCTTTTGCTCGGTCAGAGTAATTCTCATCTGGCCCCATTGCATACCATTTTAACTTTTCATACTCAGCAGGAACTTTAAACGATAACGCAAAAGTTGGTAGCTTTGGCAAATTCTCTGCCCCATAATACACCGATTTCACAGCAATGTCGCCGTTTAACAACACTTCGTATGTGGTTTTTACAGATACATCTTCATGAATCGAAAATCGATACGTAAAGGTAACAGACACACTATGCTCTTTCTCTACTAGGTCAATTTCTGTACATAAGCGTGCAAGACTTGCGACATACCACAGACCTGAACGAAATGTTTGACCGAAGCCTTTATCATTTTCTGTTGTCGCTCTCCAAAAGAGTGGCATTGGAGGAACAGAAATCATTTCCCGACCTTCATAATTTATGGACACTAATGTACCTGCTTGTTTAGAAAATAAGATACTAAAATCTCTCCCGTGGACACCAATATTGACGTCACCTTCTACTAGCTTTAACTTGCCGTTTACTGTTGGACCTTCTTCTTTCGTTGTTCCCTTTTGTTCTGTAAAAATAAACTGACCAAAGGCAATTTCATGTCCAGCTTTTGCCCAACGCTCATCTGATTTTGTTACGAGACGAACATGAATGCAATACTCACCGACACCATAGTCTGCAAATATTTCTTCTTCAATATCAAACTTTACTCTAGCTTTTTCATTTGGAGCAACAAGTACCGTTTGAGGCTTACTTCGATAACAAACTTCACCTTCATAAAGCAAATCATATTCCAGTGCATAACGGCTTGTATCGATAAATAAGTTTTGATTTACAATCGTAACACCTGTTTTATCTACTTCTAGTTTCACGTTTTGATATAAAAATTTCACTTCTTGCATTTTCGGTGAAACTTGACGATCCGCGGTTACAATTCCATTTGTACAGAAAGAATAATCTGTTGGACGGTCCTCGAAATCACCACCATATGCTAAGTGCTCTATGCCATAACGATCTTTTTTCATTAAAGATTGGTCAATATAATCCCAAATAAACCCACCTTGATACATCGGATACTTTTCTTCTAAATCAGTATACTTATACATCCCACCTACGGAATTTCCCATCGCATGCATATATTCGCAGCTAATGTACGGCTTATGTGGATTCGATTCAAGATATTCGATAATATCGTTTGGTTTTGCATACATACGACTTTCCATATCACTTGTCGCTTCATAATTGCGGTCATAAAACACACCTTCATAATGTACAAGTCGACCAGGGTCTTTTTCTTTAAAGTATTTCGTACATTGGAGTATAACTTCCCCTGCATAAGATTCATTTCCACAAGACCAAATTAAAATGGATGGATGGTTTTTATCGCGCTCATACATAGAAACTGCACGGTCTAACACTATATCTTGCCATTCTGGGAGATTACCAGGAATGTTCCAAGATGGCTCAACCTTCCCCATTTTTTGCCATGAACCATGTGTTTCAAGATTCATTTCATCAATGACATATAAGCCATAAAGGTCACATAACTCATACCAATAGCTTTGGTTCGGATAATGAGACGTACGAACGGCATTAATATTATTTTCTTTCATTGTTTTAATGTCCCAAAGCATATCTTCTTTTGTAACAACACGACCTTGGCGACAATTAAATTCATGGCGATTCACACCTTTGAACACAATTCGTTTTCCATTTAAACACATTACTTTATCGATCATTTCAAATCGACGGAACCCTACATAATGCGGTATACACTCAACAAGCTCACCAGCAGGATTGTATATATTTATAAAAAGGCGATACAAATATGGATGTTCAGCACTCCAAAGCTGTGGCTTTTCTACTTCTTCTGCGATAACCCAACTGTTCTCACCTTTTCTATCCGCAGCAGCACGTAACATAAACTCACCTTGCTCATCATATAGCTCAACTTCAAGGCGTGCATTTTCAGGAATTGTCGTTACACTCGTAAACTCTCCATGTAAAACCGCATTTTGATACAAATGATCAAGTTCTGTTTGAACATTCATATCAAATACATGCACCTCAGGGACTGTATATAAATACACATCTCGGAAAATTCCAGAGAATCGCCAGAAGTCCTGGTCTTCTAACCAGCTCCCAGTACTACGTTGATAAACTTCTACAGATAGTTTATTTTCACCTTCCTGTAAAAACGGAGTTAAATCAAAATCAGCCGGTGTAAAACTATCTTCGCTATACCCAACAAACTCTCCGTTTAACCAAAGATAAAAAGCTGATTCTACACCTTGAAAGGAAATATACACTGGTTTCTTTTCAAAGTTAGTAGGAAGGTGGAAGTAAGTCACATAACTTCCTACCGGATTATCGTCCATCGACACTTCCGGTGGACGAAGATGGTGATGCCCATCCCAAGGATACATCGTATTCGCATATTGCGGTTTACCGTATCCTTGTAATTGGATATGCCCAGGAACTGTTATATTACCCCAAATTGTACAATCATAATTGACCTTATAAAAATCTTTAGGACGCAAAGCTGGATTTAAAGCATAATGAAACTTCCAATTGCCATTTAAGGAATGACGAAGAGCCATGTCCCCTCTTTTTTCAGCTTCTTTTTTTGTTTCATAGTAATAGTGATCGCTATGAGCTGGAAGACGATTCACAGCAAATACGCTCGTATCCGAAAGCCAATCTAGTGTTGGTGTTACTGTCATCATGTATCAACCTCTCTTTTTACAAATTATCCTTTAACTGAACCCATCATTCCTGCAACAAAATGCTTTTGCATTAAGAAGAATACTAGGGCTGTTGGTAATGTTGCGATAACAATGGCAAGCATAATCATCCCGTAATCTGGCGTATAACTAGAGCCTAAGTTCGAAATCAATAACGGAATTGTTTGATTTTCTGGCGATTGAAGGATAACGAGTGGCCACAAGTAATTGTTCCAGCTCGCCATAAACGTAATAATAGCTGCTGCTGCATACGTTGTTTTCATTGTTGGGATATAAATTCGAATGAACACACCAAGTTCTGTTAACCCATCAATTCGACCTGCTTCAAGCAATTCCTTTGGAAACATTTTTGTTGATTGCCGGAAGAAAAAGATGAGAAAGGCAGTCGTAATCGTTGGTAAAATCACCGCTGGAATCGTATCAACTCCGATAAACGGAAGGTATTGTGACATGGAACCAAACATTCTAAATAACGGAACCATCAAGGCAGCAAAAGGAATCATCATCGATAAAAGCAAAATGTTAAACACAACATCCTTTGCTTTACTGCGATAAATTTCAAAACCATAACCAGCAAGTGACGCGATAAGCAACGACAGAACCGTCGTAGCAATCGATATTTTTGCTGAATTCATTAATGCCGGGACAAGATTTACTGTTTCTAATAAGTTCTGGAGATTTTCCCATAAATGCGAGCCTGGCAGTAAACGTCCTCGTGTGACATCAACTGATTTATTCGTTGCACTAATAATCATCCAAAAGAACGGAAAAATCGAAACAATCGAGATGATGGATAAAATTAAATAGATAAAAAACCGCTTTACTTTATGCATTTTTATCACCCGCCGCTCTGAACTGTAATATTGAGAAGAATACGATTAACACGACGATGGCATACGATACAGTCGCTGCATACCCAAAGTCTGGTGTATATTTGAACGATAAATTATAAATGTATTGTGAAATCGTTAATGTTGAATTACCTGGTCCTCCACCTGTTATATTCATAACTTCATCAAAGAGCTGAAGTGTTCCGATAGTTGAAGTAATTGATGTGAATAAAATAATCGGTTTTAGCATCGGAATGGTAATCGTAAAAAACTGTCGAATGGGTGATGCCCCGTCAATTTTAGCTGCTTCATAAATCGAAGGGTCAATATTTTGTAAAGAAGATAAATAGAAAATCATATTGTAACCTGTCCATCTCCACGTAATCGCAATAATAATCGTAACTTTAGCCCAAAACGGATCCGTTAACCATTGAACCGGTTGCCCGAGAAAAGATAAGTTCATAAGCATGACATTAATGAGCCCATCTGTTCCAAATAAATACTTGAAAATAACAGAATAAGCAACGAGTGACGTAACACACGGTAAAAATATCGCTGTCCGGAACCAACCTCTTGCCATAAGTTTTTTATCATTTAGTAATACTGAAACTAAAAGAGCGAGGAAAATCATCACAGGTACTTGAACGATTAGATATATGACTGTATTTTTAACCGCCGTTATAAAAACAGGGTCACTAAACAATCGAAAATAATTATCCAAACCTACATATTCAAGATTTCTCCCCGTTCCAGATTGAAACGACAAAAGTAACGCTGAAAACATTGGATAAAAATAAAAAATTGAGATTAATACAACAGAAAGTAAAATAAAAGACCAACCGATAATTCCATTTTTAAAACGAAGACTTCTCCCCAGCTTGTTTGGTTTCTTTTCTTTCATTGGGGGAGACTGCTGCGGGACTGATTTTGCTGTTTCCACTTGAAGTCACTCCTTTTTGGCTGTAACGGACATACGTTCCGCTATTTCTGCTAAAATGCTAGATTTTTTTATCTAACGGACATCTGTTCCGTTATTTCTGAGTTTTTGCTTTGTTTCACTCTGTTTTGACGTAAATAACGGAACCAATGTCCGTAACGTTTTCTAAAACTGTTCTTTTCTTTAAAATAGCGGAACAGATGTCCGTAACTTATTCAACTAAAAAAGAAAAACTCGGAAACTCGCTTGTAGCCGGACTCCAAATGGATAGTAGGCAAAGCCGGCGAGTTTCCAAGCCCTTTCATTCAAACGCTTACAAAGATGTGATTATTTAATTTGTGTTTCTGCTTGTGTTTGTGCATCTTGTAACGCTTGGTCAATATCTTTTCCGTTAAGGTAATTTTGCATTTCTACGACAAGAATATCTTCAATAGCATACGTGTGTAGACCAAAGTTAACTTGTGGAATTTCTTCTGCCCATTGTGAGAAATCAGCATAAATCATTTGGCCACCGAAGAACTCGTCTTCTACTTGGTAAGCATCTCCTTCAGCCGCTGGTAAATACGTACCCATTGCTCCGATTTCTGTAATGAAGTTTTGGTATAGTTCAGTACTAGAACCAAAAGTTTTAGCTAGGAAATCTGTTGCATCTTCTTTACCATCAATATCAAGAACATACCATGAGCTTCCGCCTAAGTTTGTTGCATTTGCAGAGTCAGGGAATCCTGGAAGACTTGGGAATGGAACGACTGCCCAGTTACCTGCTTGAGACTCTTCTGCTTTGATTGACGGTGTGATCCAGTTTCCAGTTGGAACAGCAGCAACTTCTCCATTGTTAAAGCCTGCTAAGAATTGACTCCAATCTGAAATCGGTTTTGATACGTCTTCAGTAATTAATTGTTTAAAAACATCAAATCCTGCTTTAATTGCTTCATTTCCAGCAATATTTGGTGTTGCTCCATCTTCTTCAACATACCATGTACCTGCTGTTTGAATCATCATACGAACAAGGCCAAGGTCATTTGGATCAAGTGTTAACATATGTTTTCCTGTTGCTTCTTTTACATCTTTTGCAATAGCAATGAACTCGTTCCAATCAATATCTTGTAAATCTTCAACCGAATAGCCAGCTTCTTTTAAATAATCCGTTCTTACATATAAACCAGCAACGCCAGTATCAAATGGTAAACCGTAGTTTTCTCCATCTAAACTTGTTGGAGCAATTTTATATGGTGCAAAATCCTCAGTGTTATACTCACCTGTAATCGGATGGAAAGATCCTGGATACGCTTGCAAAAAGCTTTGTGCACGGTAATCTTCAATTAATACGATGTTTGGTAAACCACTTGTTGAACCAGAACTTAAGCTCGTATTTAACTTTTGGATAATATCATCTTGCGCATATTCAATAATGTTAATTTCAAGGTCTGGATTAACTGATGCATATGTTTCTTTCGCTAATTCCATCGCCTTAATGTTAAAGTTCGGGTCCCAAGCCCAAATTGTAATCGCTTCCGCAGAAGTCGTGTCGCTGCCACCCTCAGCTGGTTCACTAGAATTCGATGATTCTCCTCCTGAACAAGCAGCAAGTAGCATAATACTTAGTAAAAACAATGTGACTAATACTTTCTTCATCTTGCATATCCCCCTTTGTTTTCGTATCTTTTTTGTTTGTGTAAGCGTTTTCTATCTTACAAATTAATCTTACCACCTGCTGACTTAAGGGAGTTATGACTATCTTTTTATTCTCTTGTGTTATTTTTATATGTTCTTCATTCACAAAAAAATCGTTTTGTACTTTTTTTAGTTTTTTGTACTTTTTATTGTTTCGTGACTGGAAGTGTAATTCTCACTTTAGTTCCTTCCCCATCGCCACTAGAAAGTTCAACACCATACTTCTCCCCATATAATAATTGCACACGCTCATGTACATTGTTTATCCCAATTCCAGAGAAATGTTGGCCCCTTCCTTTTTTCCGTGGAACGAGTTTATCTTTCGACTCTGATGCGATCCCATCACCATTATCCATCACTTCACAAATTAATTTCTCTTCTTCTTTCCAAACCATAATGTGAATAGAACCACTCGCTTTTTTATTAAACCCATGGAAAAAAGCATTTTCAACAAATGGCTGTAATATAAGTTTTGGTACGTTGTAGTCAATACAATCTGGTGCCACAAAGTAATGGACTTTAATTCGGTTTCCATAACGCTTTTGATTAATGAACACATAATTTTTTAAATTCTCAAGCTCTTGTTCGACAGTTACAATTTCATCGACATTTCCAATCGTATTTTGTAACAGAGAAATTAAGGAATGAATCGTGTCTGCTGCTTCTTCTTTACTTCCTTGTTGAACTAAAAATTTAATTGATGTTAACGTATTATAAAGAAAGTGAGGATTGATTTGTTGCTGCAATGCAGCTAGCTCAGCATTTCTTTGTTTCTTCTGCGAAGCCATCACTTGCTCTACATATTCATGCAATTCATCCAGCATTGAGTTAAAGGCGATGCCGATCTGTCTTGTCTCATACGCTCCTGTTACAGTGACATACTGATCAAAATCATGTTTTGACGCATTTCCAATTTGTTTTACTAGGGACGACAATGAATTCGTTAATTTTCTTGAAATAAAAAAGACAATGACTAATGCAAGGAGGACCGTTCCAAAACTATATAAGCCAATACTCCTTTTATCGATAACAGCTGCACTTACGACATCCCGATTTATCGTATTCACAAGATACATATCAAAAAAAGGAAGGTATTCTGCCAACACAATGTGTTCCTTCCCGAGCACTTCCATATTCGTATAATCTATTGAGGAATTGGCGACTTCTTTTGCTGCGTTCACTAACTCTTTATTTTCATGTCCAATCGTTTCAGTGATGTTACTCGAAACAATGTGACCGTTATTATCGAGTACATAAACATCATTTCCGGGACTAGTAAAAGTAAGATAAAACTTTCGGAAATCCTCTTCATTCATCGCAAAATGAACTGTCCCGTATACATTGCCAGAGATTCTTTCCATAAGACCTTTAGAGGCGACGATAATTTGACCTTGGTTTTCTGTCTCATATGTTTGATATTGAAGCCATCTCGGTTCAGTCCATGTATTTCTCATGACCGAATGTTCAAGCCATACTTCATCAGAAAATGGCCAATACGAACGATCCGAGGAAAATGTAACTCCGTTTTTTCCCGTAATCATAATCCCAGTATCATACCGGTCAAAATTCGGTTTGACTAACTCCATTTGATTATTTAACACATAATATGAGTTCATTAAGTCTCGATTCGTTTGTTCTGAAGAAAGAATCGTTCTCACTGTCCCATTTTGCTGAAAATGATTAGCAGAACGAATGATCGAATAATTATACCCTTCAAAATTACCTTTAATTTGATTTATTACTTTCGCATTTGTAATGCTAAATGTATCAATAAATAGCCGTTCCGACATTCTGAGCGTTGACATCGTAATCGTGACAGAAACTGAGATTGTGATGACAAACGTAAGCAAGAACAGTTTTAAAAATAAGCCGTTATATTTTAATCGTTCAATTAAAGTGTTCATGGTTGCATTCCTACTTTACTAATTTTCTTCGATATTGACTCGGAGAATAGCCTGTCCCTTTTTTAAATACTTTGCAAAAATAACTATGATCAGAATACCCCACTTGAGCACTTATATCTGATATTGGGGCTGATGTTCGTAACAATTTTATTGCAGCATCAATTCTAATTTTATTTAAATATTCACTAAACCCTTCTTTATTATGGCTTGTGAAATAAGTGGAAAGATAAGACGGATTAAAATGAAAATGTTTTGCTACCTCTGTTAATGTTAAAGGTTCCATGTAATGCTCAGAAATATAAGCTAATAATTTTTTCATGTTTTCGTTTTCCACTGAAGATTGTTTATTTGAAACACAATTTTCTGCCTCGTCTATAAATTCGTCAAGGAAAGCCACGACTTCCTTTGCATAGTGTGCTTCTTCAATTTTTTTCATTTGACTATACTTTGAGTTTTCTAACTTATTCACGTCAAAACCGATATTTCTTAGTAATATCGTCACATTAAAAATGATGTTGTTAATAAGCGACTTAAATTCATCAACATCCATTGTTACGTGGGTAGACAATGTCTTTCCATGCTCTCGAATATAACGGAAGGCAGATTCAAACCGTTCCCGTTTCAATTCTTCTGTTAACCATTCTAATTGAAAATGAGGGGGGATTCTTTGTCCATCATGATATCAGATTGCAACACAACTTGCTTGTCAGGCACATAAAAACGGTACTGGAATAATGGCAACAACCAGCGTTTATACATCTCTCCAATTTCAGTAAAGTTTGAAAACGGCTCTGTCAACACAAAGCCAATATTCGGCTGGCGTTCGCTGCACTCCTTTATTTTAGGAACAACATGAACAATGTCCTTTTCTTTTACATTCAGTAAATAGAAACACGAATCTTTCTCCGCTTTCATATAATAGCTAATTGCCTCATCCATAATTTCAGAAAACGCCCATTCTACTAATTCTTTCACTTCTCCAAGTACAGTTGGATTTCGACTTAAGTCTACTCCTAATAAATAAAAGGCTTCATTTGGAAATGAATTTTGAACTTCCTCTATATTTTCACTGACATCAAAACCAGAGATAAGCTTGTCGATCAATTGGTCAATCGAAATGGATGCATCTTTCGTTTTATTTGTAATTTGAAAATCTGGAATTCGTTGAACAGCTGTTTTTAACACGGCTAATAAATTTTCTGAATCCAGTTTCGGCTTTAAAATATAATCGACAACCCCACTTTGAAAGCTCGAGCGAACATATTCAAATTCACCAAAACTACTTAGGACAATGACTTCTATATGAGGATAATTTGCCTTAACAATTTTCGTTAGTTCTTCCCCGTCCATGATTGGCATGACAATATCTGTAATGAGGATGTGCGGTTGTACCTCATCTAACAGTTCAAGTGCCTCTTGTCCATTTGAAGCTTCTCCAACAATAAGAAACCCTTCTTCTTCCCAGTTAAAGTAATGTTTAATCCCTTGTCTTATTAATGTTTCATCGTCTACAATCATCACTCTACATGGCTCTGAACCTTTCATGGCTTTTCCTCCTTTGTCCTTGTCCTATTACTTGGTAACGCTTTCAAATAATGAGTTTGTTATTTTTATAAAGAATAAAATACAAATTATATTCTATCTTAGCACAAAAATAAATAAACGGGGATATGGCAACTTTGTGTAAACGAAAAAAGGAGCCGATTATGGCCCCTCTTTTATCAGTAAATATTAATAGCCGTAACCGTATCCTGGACCTACCCAGCTAGCTCCAATGATAACTAGAAGGATAAATAAAACGACTAATAAAGCGAATCCTCCGCCGTAACCTGCTACTGCACCCATTCTAACATCTCCTTTGTTTTTTAATAATTACAATGACATAGTATGTTTTGTTTTTTAAGTTGGTGTGGGCTCTCGTGTAGTTCATATCGTCATGTAAAAAAATATCTTTCCATGCGGCACATTATGGACATTGTTCCGCTATTTAACTACACCAGCAACGGAAATTCACTTTCCTGTTACTTTAACGGAACGTATGTCCGTTCATATGTAAAATATTATTTTCCCTTAAAATAGCGGAACAAATTTCCGTAAAAACCACAAACCAAAAAAGAAGGATGTCCAATTAACATCCTTCCCTTGTTTTTACGCTATTTGTCATGAATTAAACTATTTTTTCCTCTTTTCTCACTTTCCACAAGCGATACAAATGAGTCACAATGACCTTTCCAATCGCATAAGTAGGAATGACAAGCACCATTCCAACAATTCCAATAAAGCGTCCTGCCACAAGCACCAAAGCCATAACCGTAACTGGATGAATGGACATTTTCCTACCAATAATTTGTGGTTGTACAAAAATACTTTCGATTTGCTGAATGACAACAACAATAATCAAAACAAGGAGTGCTTGCATTGGCGAATGAAGTAACGCGACAATAACAGACGGAACAGCACCAATCCACGGCCCAACATATGGAATAATATTTGTCACCATACCAACAATCGCTAAGATTAGCGCAAATTCTAAGCCAATACTTGAGAACCCAATATAATAAAGAACACCAATAAAAGAACAAACAATCAATACACCTTGAATATAATTACTTAATGTTTCATCCATATTCGTTAAGATCGGCTTCACTTTATCCTGCTTATCTTCATTTATAAAATTTAATAAATAATTCGGGAGCTTTTCGCCTTCTTTTAATAGGTAAAAAAGAATAAATGGAACAATAATTAAGATTAATAATGTACTAAATATTGTTCCGATAAAGCCCATTGTATTTGAAATGATTTCGCCGACGAGTCCAGCCACAACTACTCCAATTTCTTCAATCCGGTCTTCCCAATTAAAGAAATCACCTAAACCAAAGCGTTGAATAAACTCATTATCTTGAATACTTGCAATTAACAATTGGAGGTCTCTAATAATAACTGGCATACTTACGATTAAGTTAGAAAACTGCCTTTGTAGTTCTGGACCAATAAAAGAAATGAGCCCACTGCCAAGTCCAAGAATGCCGACATACACTAAGAGGATGGCAAGCGTTCTTGACATTTTTTTATTTAACAATCGGACAATAGGTCGGAATAAATAAAACAAAATGCCCGCTAAGAGAATTGGTAAAAATAAAGTTTGAAAAAATACGATAACGGGTTTAAATACCCAGTCAATTAACGTTCCCAAGTAAATAATTAAAAACAGCATGAGAACGATGGAACCAATTTGCAATATTTTTTTATACATATAAGAGTGCCTCCATTACTGCATTAACCTCATTTTTTCCTATTTTCACACATCATAAAAAGTCGAAAAAAACAGAAAAATGATGAGGCTTTGATAGACATTATTATACAGTTAACTACTGTATAAAGCTACATCCTTCTTAAAGATTAGAAATAAGAAAAACGCGGGAGCGTCTTTTCGTTTCAAGTGAAGTGTATGATGAAACAACAAACACATCCCATGTCCCATTTTTGCGGTCAGAGTAGTCGTTATTTGTGAACATGATACGGGTTTCCGTTTATTAGCGGCCACAGGAGCGCATATTCACGCAAAAGCCACTCTATTCCTAGCGATATATTATGAATAACGGCTCCTGTGTCCTCCAACGTTCCAACACGCTAGCAATGTTCACAGATAACGGTTTTCATGGCCGCTTACTTACCATAAACAACAAAATTGCTAACGCGATAAACCCGCCCAAGTGTTGAATGATTCACTTGGAACTTTTCTGGCTGTCTCATAGTACTCATTTATTAGAGCATTGTTATACACAAGGAGAAAAACGCGGAGCGTCTTTTCTTTCAAGCGAAGTGCGGAGCCCTGCCCGCTTTTGACAGTGAACCCAAGTGCTCTTCTTGGGGTGAAACCCGCAGTTTTCTCTCTCTCTCGAATAAGCATTCAAAACTTCACTGCTAGATCAAAACTTTTATACAGGAATGCTTTCTTATCTTTTAAAAATCAAAACCCGAATATAGGACTTCTTGACTTAAAGAGACAATTATATTAAAACATGAAAAGAATCCTATTATAGAAGAGTCAAATCTAAAGTCATCAATTCAAGGAGATATAATTCCAATGGACATCAACCCACAAATCCATCTAACAACCGGACAATTCGCAAAGTTAATGCGTGTGAGCAAAGATACGTTATTTCATTACGATAAACTTCAAATCTTCTCACCAGAATTTATAGCAGAAAACGGCTATAGATATTATTCGATTTATCAATCCGAAGTTTTTTATGTTATTACTACGTTAAAAGAATTAGGAATGTCTTTAAAAGAAATTAAAGAATATTTAAATCATAAATCACCTAAAGAGTTTATTTCATTACTAGACAAACAAGCAGATAATCTTAATAAGAAAATCCAACACTTAAAAAAAGTTCAAAATATGATTTTACAAAAATCAAAATTAACAAAAGAAGCAATGAAAATAAACACCTCTGTAATAACATTTGAAGAAAGACAAAAAGAAAGATTTATTGTTACAGAAGCAAAAGCGATAACAGATGAAAAAAATATATATGATTCCATTTTTCAACATATAGACTGTTTAATGTATTATAAAATCAACACATTTCATTTAGCAGGTTGGATGATTGACACGAAAACCGTATTCGATGGAAAGTTAGATTATTATGATTATCTGTTCACACGAGTCACCGAAACTGATTATTATAACTTTACAGCGGAAAAAGGGACTTATTTAGTTGCCTACCATACAGCTGGCTACACTACTATTAGTGACAGTTTTAAAAAGATAATTGAATATGCACAAAGCAACAACGTTATTTTAGAAGGGTATTTTTATGAAGATATTTTGTTAGATGACTTATCTGTTCAAGGATACGAAAAGTATTTAATCAAGCTATCTGTCAAAGTAATGAATTAATGTTCTATGTTGTTGGCAAGAAAAGCGGAATTCTTTTTATAGCAACGACTGCTGCAACACTTCCAATAACCCCAGCAATCGCACTAGTTGACACATAGGTTACAGCATAATAAACACTCGTTCCCGTTAGACAATCAATCACAAAAAATCGTTTGAGCGCTGACGAGTGAATCGTGTAGAAAACCACTTGATTTTGTTTTTTACCTTTCATGCTGTCACCTTCCTTTTTTATTCTTTTTACCGTATGAAAAACAGAAATGTCCTATTCCAAAACAAAAAAAAGGCTAAGACATAAAAAAAGTTCCAACCTAGTATTTATACGTTTTTTTCATTATGTTTGCCTCTCCATAGTCTTGTTAAAAATAATGATAAAATTTCCTTTGGTGGAATAAGAAACACGCACAAACGAGAATAGACAAAAATTCAGCTAATGGGACCGCGAGCCATATTCCATTGACTCCCATAATTAACGGTAAGACAAACAGACCAACGATGACAAAAACGAACGTTCGAAGTAGTGAAATTGTAGCCGACACTTTCCCATTCGATAAAGCTGTAAACAACATGGATATAAAAATGTTCATGCCCATAAACAAAAAAGAAACCCCAAAAATGATAAAGCCATCCACTGCAATGTTGTACACATTACTTCCTTTGGCAGCCATAATTTGAATAAAATACGGTCCAAACAACAAAGCAAGCACATATACAATAATTGAACCTACACTCACTATGAGCAAACTAGATTTAAAGATTTTTTGTAATTGCACTTCATCTTTCCTTCCAAATTTATAGCTAATAATCGGAGCAATTCCTGCTGAGTACCCCATAAAAACAGCACCTAAAATAAACATCACATATAGCATAATTGTCACGGCCGCCACCCCATCCACTCCTATATATTTAAGAAGAAGAAGGTTAAATGCGACTGTAACAACAGAAGAGGCTAAGTTGGAGACCATTTCTGATGACCCATTGATACAACTAGAAAGTAAAAATATTCCATCAAACCGAGGTCGAACAAAATATAAAGAACTACCTTTATACAAAGAAAAGTAGACAAGTCCAAAGAAAGCCGGTATGGCGATCCCAATAGCCGTAGCAATAGCAGCACCTGCAATCCCCATTTCCATTACAACGATAAAAACATAATCCAATACTATATTTGCCACCCCACCTAAAACCGTAACGGTCAAACCTAAATTCGGTTTCCCTGCCGTGACAAAAAACAGCTGGAACAACATTTGTAAAATGATCAAAGGACTAGTCATTACCATAATCCTTCCGTAAGTGTAAGTTTCCTTAAATAATTCTTCTGTCGCACCCGCTCCAAGCATTTGAAAAATAGGGGTAATAAAAAGAAGACCAATAACGAAGATAACGAATCCAATAGCTGTACCACAACTCACAATAAAAGTGAAATTCCGTCTTGCTTCCTCATAATTTTCCTCTCCCATTTTCCTCGCAATGATTGCACTTCCACCTGTACCAAGCATTAACGCGATAGCAATCACAAGTCCATATAAAGGAAAGAAAATATTGATCGCCGATAACGCTGTCGCACTCACATACCGCGCAACGAAAATACCATCAATCATCGTATATATCGACATAAACACCATCAAACCGATTGTAGGTGCCGCATAAGCAAGTAATGATTGTAAAGAATATTTCTTCCCTAATCCATTTGACATTTCCATTATAAGTTCATCTCCTATTGGGCTAGTAAGACTATCGTAAAGTGTGGTGTAACACGATAGTCAATAGGAAAATGAAAGCCTAGATTATGACATATGAAAAACGAAATAAAGGTATAAGGCATATGATACGAATATAACTGTATTCAAGTAAGGAGGGCTTAGCATGTCTTACCACAATTCTGAACTTACGAATTCTAGACTTAATTATGGTGCCTCTGCCCTATTGTTACTTGGCTCCATTCTTTTTTTGATCGGTTCTGGTATTTCCTTTTTTGTGACTCGCGACCAGCATTATGGAAAAGTGCGTGAATACGAAAATCATTCAATAAGTGGTGGCTGGGGGTAACCTAATCATAAGCTCACATAACATAAAAATAAGCCCCTGTTAATTTGGAGGCTTATTTCCACTTTATTCTTTATTTTTTTATCAACCAAAAGCTTTGACTATGCGCTCATACTCTTCCAACGTAATTTGTATCACACCGCCGTGCTTGGATTTAACCGGAATGTGTAAATCGGTTTTACTTTTTGTGAATTGTGCACTAGCTAAATCATCTGTAAAATAAGGGATGTATTTTTTCTCATTCTCATAATGGTCTAACAGTAAACACCATCGCTCTTCCCCTTTTACTTTATAACATGCGGGACCTTCTACTCCAATTACCTCTTTTAAATTCGAATCCAGTTCAGTAAACGGTCCCCACAATGAATCTGAAACTTCTACAGTAATGCTTTTCACCGTTTCATCTTTAGAAAACCGATAAAATTTACCGTCTTCCTCGATAATCGTCGTATCAATAACATGATTTTCTCTTTCAATATAAACTCTTGGTTTCGTGAAGGATATGAAGTTAGTTGTTTTCGCGTAATAGATTTTATGTTTATCAGCCCCATAGTTTTCACGAGAAGCCCAAAACACAAAAAATTCCTCGTTTTCCTTATCATAAATCGCTTCCGGTGCCCACACACATCCAGCTGTTTCTGGTCCAACCTTCACTAAGCGTTGGTCTGACCAATGAACTAAATCATCCGATTCCCACACAACGATATGCTGGCTACCAAACTTCTGAACTTCTTCCCAGTCTTTCCGATAATACATCGATAAATCGGTCCCAATTAAATAGAATTTCTCTTCTTTTGCGGAGCGGATAACAAACGGATCTCTCACACCTTTTTCTCCAATGGTTGATGTTAAAATCGGCTTTTGCTCATGTAACGTTTCCCAATGAATTCCATCCAAACTAACCGAAAAATAAACTTGCTCCCCATCAGGACTGCTCGTTTCTTTATGAATAAAATGAACAAATAAATAAGCTTCAAATGAAGTCTTTTTAATATTCATCAACGCTCCCCCTTCTTGTTGTAAAATTATATCATTTCAGATGAAACTACTAGGTAGTATGGGCGATGTTGATTGTTTTTTAAAAGCTTTTTCACAAAAAGAAAAGAAACGATGTTTACATTGTTTGCGTCAACTCCGTCTTCCCCTGTTTCTTTTCTTTCACCTGCTTTAATATCGCTACTATTAAAAAGCTAACAATGACTAATAATAACCATGAACTTACTTTACCGAGATGGACTAGACTCCATGCCTCTGTTTGATTCGGATATTCCCAAGCCCCAAAGAAGGTTGCCACATTTTCAGCTATCCAAATAAAAAATCCGATAAGAAAGAATGAAAGTACAATTGGCATCCGATAACGAGTTCCCCCAACTTCATAAATAACCCAGGATTTAAAAAAGACAATAATCACTAGTCCAAACAACCACCAGCGAACATCAATCCAATAATGATGAGTAAAAAAATTCAAATATATAGCGACTGCAAGTGGAACAACAACCCCAAACAGAGGCCAATTTACTAAATCAATCTTAAGCCTGCGCCAAGCTTGGCAAAGATAGCTTGCAACACTTGCATACATAAACCCACTATACAAAGGTACATCCAATATTTTAAAATAACCGTCATCCGGATAACTCCACGACCCCATATGTACCTTGAAAATCTCAAGAGCTAGCCCGATAAAGTGAAACAAAGTAATCACGAGAAGTTCATCCTTTGTTTCAAGACCAGACTTAACCATGGCCCACTGCATGAAAAGACAAATGATGAGTAGCCAATCATAACGCGGTAACAATGGAAGTGATATAAATTGTGTTACAGCCAAAGAAGTAAAAATAACAACCGGAAACAAACACGATAGAGCCTGCTCCCAACCAAAGCGAACAAGCTGTTCGAATGCTCTCATAGATTTTCCTCCTGGAGTATATCCTGAATTTAGAATTATTAACTTATTCCTTAATATTCCATTTTGATGTAGCATACAATTTATTGTTTAACTGGATCCACCGTTCGGACATATGTTCCGCAAATGAAGTAAAAACAAGGTGATTGTGATTTTTTACGGACATTTGTTCCGCTATTTGCCCGAAATAAGCTTTAAAACCATCGTGTTTTCCTATGATAACGGAACATATGTCCGATAGCTTTTGGGAAAGATTAATTTTTATTAATATAGCGGAATAGATGTCCGTTACTGTCTGCTAAAGACTAATGATTAGAAGCAATAAAATTGTTTCATATATTTACTTATTATACTATCCTTCTTCAATCCCCCCTACCTTATATGGTATAATATTCCACAGTAATAGTCTTAATTTTCAAACAATACGTTGTAATAATTTTTAAAAAGGAGGTGTACTAATGAGCATTCACTATCGTAAATCTGCATTAAGCTTCTTTACAAGCATTAGCCTAAGCTTTCTGGTTCTCAGCGGTTGCAGCAACGCTTCATCTGAACCCTCTTCAAGCAATCAATTCGAATACAATAATAATGTTAGTGAAGGAGAAACAATAACAGAAGAACAAGCTAAAGAAGAAGGTGTAAAGTCTGAATATGTACCGAGAGAATCGGACATTGTCTACAAGGATAACGAAATTGTAAACGTACATTTGTTAGAAGAATTTATGGAAATAGCGGGAACAGATAATGAAAGTAAAATTAGAGTCGTTATCGACCATTCAGAAAAAGGAGTCATTGTCTATTCTTTATATTCCCGCTATAATAGCAGTCAAAATAGCGGTGGGATTGACGTAATCCCTGATATGAGTAACTATACATCTTCTGATGATGAAGTCGAACATATGTTTAATTACAGCCCTCAACAATGTGAATATTTGGCCAAAGACGACTCTGGAGAGCAAGGATATTACAAACTCTTTGAATGTGTGACAAACTGGCAATTCCCATTACTCCCTATTCTTGAAGACTAGTATTGCGCACATGTTAATAAGGCACAGGATACGCATGAACAAGGCTGTGAATCTCCATTTTTTCCTCGTTCCTAATTATTGTTAGAGTAACTGTATGATTAACATTTTTCTCGTTTAATTTTTTTTCAAATGACTCATAGCCTTCAATCTATTCTCCGTCTAGTGCTATAATGATATCCTCAGGTTTTAGCCCGGCTTCTTTTGCTGCTGAGTTTTCCTTCACTTGTACTACTCTTGTTCCTTTTTTATTCTCGCTAGTGGTATGTAATATTCCAATGGATGTTTTCCACATCATTGCACGAATATCGATATTTTCTTCATAAACACTTTTTAAGTTTTGTAAAAATTGACTTGTCCCAAACATCATGTTTTCCTTTGTACTATTATCCATTTCTCCAATATAGGAAGCCTGATATTCAATACTCACCAAAATACCCTCCTCAACCTTTTCCAAAGACGTAATCGTTGTAAAATCTCCATCTAGACTTTGAAGAACAAACCGTTCCATTGGCACAATTTCAGTAAAAACACCTTCAGATGTCGCTCCCCAGCCATGATTCAAATATCCTCTTCCGCCAACACGAAAGTCAATTTCTGCATGTTTTGTATACCAACGATTCAAATGTTCCGCTTTGGTCATTGCATCCCATACTTTTTGTAATGATGCATGAATAACAAGTTGTCTTTTAATGGAGTCCTTACTTTTTTTCATCTCGAACCTCTCCTTTTTCTACATAGTTTTTTAGACTAACAAGTTGAGCATCCAGTAATTCTCCAATAAACTGAAGCATTTCTTCGTAGGCATTATGGAGATTATTGACATGCAATGAATAAATACGGTACTTCCCATCTAATCGTTCTGAAATCAAGCTTTCCTCTAGTAAAATTGTCAAATGCTTCTTAATGGCTGGCTGAGAAATTTCAAACGCTTCGACAATTTCTTTTTGTGTTTTACTTCCTTCTTTCAGCATCATAACAATTCTTCTTCGTGTTGAATCCCCTAATGCACGATAAATATCTGGCATCTTCTTATCCTCACTTTATATATAACCAATTGGTTATATATAATATATCCTTCAGATAACTGGGTGTCAACTATATATTGGAAGTTATGAAAAAGAAGTCTGCCTTTACATCCCTTACCCCCTTTCCTTTCTAAGCTCCTTCAATAACCCAAAACACATAAGCACGATAATAATCGAAAACGGTAACGCTGTAATTAATGATGCCGTCTGCAATCCTGTTAAACCACTTGCAATTAGCAATATCGCAGCAATCCCCGTCATTAATACGCCCCAAACTATTTGAATACCGGTTCCAGGTTGTATTGGGTTTTTGGATGTCATCATTCCTAATACAAATGTCGCTGATGCGGCTGAGGTAATAAGAAAAAAGAAGATTAAAACAATCGCAATAATAGCGAGTACAAATCCAAACGGAAACTGTTCTAATGTCACAAACAGTCCATTTGTCACATCATTCTGAACTGCTTCAACGATCGCCACTTCTTTTTCTTTTTCAAAAAATAACGCTCCCCCACCGAAAATAGCCATCCACGCAACCGCCACAAGTGGAGGGACAAACAAAACACCAACAACAAATTCTCGAATTGTTCTTCCTTTAGACACGCGCGCGATAAAAGTTCCTACAAATGGAGACCAAGCCATCGCCCACGCCCAGTAGAAGATTGTCCATTCACTAAGCCAATCGCCATCTTCATAAGGACTGACATTAAAGCTCATATCGATAAAGTTTTGCACATAACCCCCAACTCCATAAATAAACGTGTTAACCATATGCAAAGTCGGCCCAACTACTAAGGTAAATGCCAAGAGTAGAAACGCCACTGATAAATTGACAACACTTAACAACCGAATTCCTTTATTTAAACCTGTTAATGTTGAAACCAAATAGGCAATCATTAAGCATATGATAATCATCATTTGTGTTCCTGTACTGTCGGGAAGACCAAAGGTATAATTGAGCCCTCCGTTCACTTGCATGACACCTAATCCTAACGTTGTGGCAATTCCTGTTGTTGTCGCTACAACAGCTAAAATATCAATCGTCTCACGCCAACCATTTATTCTATGCTTTTTCTTACTTAATAAAGGCTCAATACTCGCACTTATTAACCCTTCCTTCTCCTTTCGAAATTGGAAATAAGCAATAACGAGTCCAATCACACCGAAAACAGCCCATTGATGTATTCCCCAATGGAACATAGAATATTGAATGGCTATATTGGCGGCCTCTTCTGTTTCACCATCATATCCTGGTGGAGGGGATGAATAATGCATAATTGGTTCTGAAACTCCCCAGAACACTAGGGCCACCCCAAACCCTGCTGAAAATAGCATCCCAATCCAATTGTAATAACTATATTCCGGTTTATCGTCATCTTTTCCAAGCTTTATTTTCCCAAAGCGACTCAAAGCTAAAAATAAACAAAAACCAATAAAGAAAATGGTTACTACTAAATAAAACCCACCAAAGTAAGTAGTAGACCAGTCAAATGCCGTTTCTGCGTACGTAGAAAGTGTATCTGGCACTGAAACACCAAAGACAATAAAGACAAATATAATGAGAGCAGACACCCAAAATACTACGTTGAATTTTTCAGTACTTTTCTTCATCTCTCTCCCCCTATCGTCACCTTTTCTCTCCTATATCCTACTCATTGAAAAATAAAACGTCCTACTAGTTTTGAATTTCGTATGGAGGGGATAGATAGATAGATAGATAGACGTAAAGGAGAGAATCATTTTGTCTTTTGATCTTTTAGCAATGGGTCTATTTTTTATTGCCATTCACCTATTAGCAAATGAGCTCATTCCTGCTGACCGAATAAAACGATTACGATGGCTATCATTATCAGGTGGCTTTGCTGTATCGTATGTTTTTGTATATGTCTTGCCTTCACTTCATCGTGAACAGCAGGAACTTCATGAATATCGACATACCTTTGCGATGGAATCAGAACTCTATTTTATCGGTCTATTAGGATTATTATTATTTTATGGGGTTGAAAAAAAAGTCTCTGATGCCAACGAGAAAGGAATTGCCGATCGCCAAGCTTATTTTTGGTTGCAAACGATTTTTTTCACATTGTATAACATGTTAATAGCTTATACTGTCGTAGCTTCTTTTGTGGAGGGCATTCAAGCGTTGTTTTATAGTGTGGCCATTGGATTACACTTTATTGCAGTTGCTCATGATTTATGGAGAAAAAGTCCGGAACGCTATAATAAAGTCGGGCGATATGTTCTCGCTTCAGGAATTTGTATCGGTTGGCTAATTGCGATGTTGACTCAGTTTTCCGCTGTGACACAATCGATTATTTTTGCGTTTATTTCTGGAGCCATGCTATTAAATGTATTAAAAAATGAGCTACCAAAAGAACGTGATGCCCATTTTCCAACGTTTGCTGTTGCCATCGTTTCTTATACTTCCATTACATTAGGGTTAAAGTATTTTTTTCAATGGTAGATGTAAAAAAGGAACCCAACCATGTGGATTCCTTACTTTTCCTTGTTTGATTTTTGTTTATCATTGTACATGCGCTTATCTGCAACACTGTACAATTGGTCCATTGTTGTGCCATCATAAGGATACTCAGCAACCCCAATACTAGCCGAAAGATTAATTTGTTGCTCTATTGAAAGTGATAATGGAATGGTTAATTGTTCACGAATTTTTCTAATTAACTGATCTGTCTCATTCGGACAAAGCAAAAGAACAAACTCATCTCCCCCTAATCTAGCAGCATGATTGTGACCTGTTGCGATTTCTTTTAGAATTGTTGCAATATGTTGAATTGCTTTATCACCTGCTTGGTGTCCATAACTATCGTTAATTAGCTTTAATTTATTCAAATCAATAAGGACTAGATTAAATTTCAGATTATCGTTCAATAGTTTGAGAATATGGTTCTCAAACGCTGCCCGATTTGGTAACCCTGTTAATAAATCATGGTAAGCCAGATATTGGACCTTTTGTTCTTTTACTTTTGCTTCAGTAATATCCTTGACAATAACGAACTGAAGTGGCTTTCCCTCTACCATTATAAAATCCGAATCAATTAATACGGTTAACTGCTCTCCAACTGGATTGGTAAAGTTGATTTCAAAATCAACGAGTTTAATTTGATTATCAAATCCGTTTTCATGCTCTCTCATAAACTTTTCCTTATCCACGCCACCGAGAAACGATAAGATTGGCGAATGCAGAAGTTCTTCTTTTTCAACACCAAAATATTTCGAGACCAGTGGGCTCGCCTCAAGAATGACCGCTTCTTTATCCATAATAATAATTCCGAGTGGTGAACGTTCAAACAAAATATTATAACGGGTTTCATATGACGATAAATAATCGTATTTTGACATACTCAGAAAAATCGCAAATGCCCAAAATAAAGACCCATGTGGAACAATATAACTTAAGAAATTAAAACTTGTATTTTGCAAAAGGATGCTCGCTATAAGGAACACAAATGACCAAACAAAAAACAACACAATCCCCACAAACCATAATTTTGCTGATTTATTTCCCTTTTTCATTTCTTTTACAGTTAGAACGATATTGATAACAAGATAAGAAAAGTCAAGTCCCCACATGATAAGTAATCCTGGGCCAGGGGTGAACGTTAAATATGTCTCATTCCAATAAATCATCCAAGAATGAATAGGAAGGGTTAGTAAACTCAAAATACCTGGTAGAAATAATAGCTTAAACCATTTTCCATTTTTCTTATCATACATATTTGTGTTTAATAACCACAGATGTAAAGACAATAATGCTGCGATCATTACCGCACCATTAATCCAATAAATCAAAATAAAATCAAAAAATCTCGGATAAACAAGTACATAGGTAAAAGTGCCCATAAACCACAGTGAGGAAAACAGAAACAATAAACTACACGTTATATGCTTTCTACTTTTTGGGTTATTACTATAAACCATGCCAGCCAAAAAGATAAAAATAACAGCTGGAACTAGATATAAAATTGTATATAATATAAGCTTCAACTAGCTCACCTACTTGGTAAAATAAATTAAATATAGACCATTTACAATAAAAATCGACATTGCTTCGAAAACAGGAATGTCGGGAATTACGAATTAGTATTGAAGTTAAAAACAAAAAAAACTGCTTCACAGCAGTTTTTTACTCAATAATATCATGCAACCCGGCTATCATACTGTGTTTAGACCCGTGGCTTTGCGTCCTATGCTTTCACATAGTTTGCCTTTTTAATTACCTTTATTATAGTACATTTTTACTATGTAGTAAATAACATTTTTGAAGTTAAATGTGTCAATTTTCCTATATGTCAATGCAAAGTGCGAGCCTTCGCTCTTCTAGAATAAGCTTTCAAAGCTTCAAATCTATACCAATTTTTTTTACATTCTTATATGAAAATAAGGCTGACGATTATATCATCAGCCTGTCTCCATTTCTATTAATCTGAAATATTTACTTTTAATGGTTCTAACGAGACAATTTCTCCATCACGATAATCTGTAGGATATATTAGTAAATACTTTGTTTCACTTTTTATGCCAGTTGTAAAAACAGCCTTCTCGTTCCCTATACTGTGGAGCGAATCACTAACTATCTCATTCCCTTTATCATCAAAAATTTCAAACTTAAGTATATCCTCTGAAATATTCGTCTCATAGTATAATGCCATGTTTGATTTTCCAAGCGTCATTGACTGTAACGTCAAAGTATGAGAATCATTTTTCGTTGTAAGTTCTTTACCAAGTAGAATTGTCAGAGGTGGATTTTGAGCAACGGGCACATTAAATGTCCAGTTTCCTTCAACTCCGCCGATAGAATTAAACGTAATGGGAAGAGTAAAGTCTTTTGGAAGTTCCTTTTCTGGAAATTCTAACTCGATTGCTCCTATATAATCGCTACCAATCTGTTGAAGTCCATGATGCTCTCCACCCCATCCTACTCTCACCGGTCCTTCCTCATATAAGTAAAAATCATATTCAGAAGTAAAATTATCCTCACCTAGCTCACTATTACTAAATAGATCTTCCCCACTCGCTCGAAACGTTATGCCAATATAAATTCCATCAAAAAATACACTTGTTAGTGTGAGATCTACACCATTGTCAGTTACTGTGTGATTGATCTCCGTCACTAAGTGTTCTTTTTCTACTACTTGTCCAATACTTTTGTTAAAGCTTTCATAAAACTCACCAATTATCGGGACATTAGCTAAAACATTTGTAACCGGTGAAAAAACGAAGCCTAACGCTAGAATCATAGTTGCTGCTGCTGATAAAATAGAAAGCGAAAATTTTGTACGGTTCCGCTTATTTTTTTGTTTCTTTCCTCTATCAATGGCTCTATCTATTACCGCATATACTTCATCTATTGGTACATCAATACCGTTTGTCTTATCCTCAAACCATTTTTTGTTCATAATGATAATCTCCTTCTAATATCTTTTTCAACTCCATTTTTGCTCTACGGAGGTACGTCTTTATTGTGCCTTCTGGCTTGTCCATCATTTCGGCTATCGTATGGATCGATAAATCATGAAAATAAAATAATATAATAGCAGTTTGATATTTTTCATTTAAAAGAGACAGCGCATCTACTAAATCTAGCTGCTCACTTCGGTCAGGAAGTCGTTGTTCAAGTAAAACAGCTACCGTTTCACTATCAAGAAGTTTCCACTTTTTCTTATCTTCAAGGGATCGGAAGGCTGTTCGAATCAATATTTTTATAAGCCACGTACTGAAATACTCAGGATTCCTCAACCGTGTAATCGATTGATACGCCTTATATACCGTTTCTTGAACAACATCTAGTGCATCTTCTTTATTACGCACATATAAAAACGCGGTTCTATACAATTTACTACTCTCTTGCTTGATAAGTAATTCAAAGGCGGATTCATCCCCCTTTATCGCATTTAAAACTAAATTGTATTTTTCCATTTCCAAAACTCCTTTCGCCTATTAGAGCAATAATAGTAGGAAAAAGTTTCACAGGAAGACGACCTAGATATTTCGCTACTGTTTTTTAAAACTAAAATGAAATGAGATTAATAAATTTTATACTTTAAATTAAAATATTAGCAAGCAATAATTTAAGGTTCTTACTATTAATAAATGAACGAGATATTGACCGTCTTTGAACAATATTTTGGCACTTGTTAGGCTAATGAAGGACACTTTCGCTCTTTTTTAACCGAGTTTTGTCCTTCATTACACTCATGAAGGACACTTTCACTCTTTTTCAACCGAGTTTTGTCCTTCATCACACTTATGAAGGACACTTTTGCTCTTTTTCAACCGAGTTTTGTCCTTCATTACACTCATGAAGGACACTTTTGCTCTTTTTCAACCGAGTTTTGTCCTTCATTAGCCATATGCCTATCAACTATTGAAAAAACTGTTGACGTTGACCTTAGGGAAGGCAGTATCATTTTACATAGTCACTACATCATCTCTAGATTTACTTGAAACTTTTAGACGGCTATAGCGTAGTTCTTTAACGAAATTAAAATGAGGAGATGTCAAATGGAAAAACAACAAACTCATTCCTTGAAAGCTTTTTTCTCACTTATTCTTTCTACAAACATACCTAAGGTAGCTTTGTCGGTCGGTTTAATTGGAAGTCTCTTTACTACACTCGTTGGGCTTACAATTCCTTTGTTAACAAGAGAGATGGTTGATGGGTTTTCGATGGAATCATTAAATGCCATGCTCATTGTCGTAATTGTGCTCGTTTTTATTCTTCAAGCAGTGACGGATGGGATCTCGATGTATGCTCTTGCTTACGTTGGGCAAAAAATTGTGGCAAGACTGCGGGAGAAAATGTGGTTCAAATTGTTACGGTTGCCGGTGAATTACTATGATAAAAATACGAGTGGTGAAACAGTAAGTCGGGTCGTGAATGATACTGGGATAGTGAAAGACTTAATTTCTCAGCATTTCCCGCAGTTTATCGGTGGGATTATTACGATTATTGGCGCTGTCATTATTCTGTTTATTATGGATTGGAAGATGACATTGTTAATGTTTATTGCGGTTCCGATTACTGTTCTTTTTATGGTTCCACTCGGTATGAAAATGACAAAAATCTCACGAGGACTCCAAGATGAAACGGCTACTTTTACAGGGAATGTCCAGCAAACCTTAAGTGAAATTCGCTTAATGAAAGCATCGAATGCGGAACAAACAGAGGAAAAAAGAGGGCTAGTTGCCATTGAAAAACTGTTTTCATATGGACTAAAAGAAGGCCGTATTTTTGCTCTGATTGCACCCCTTATGTATCTTGTCGTGATGGTCGTTATCGTCATCATCATCGGTTATGGTGGAATCCGTGTTGCTGAAGGCACAATGTCAACAGGATCACTTGTTGCCTTTCTGCTTTATTTGTTCCAAATTATTTTTCCGATTACGTCGTTTACAATGTTTTTCACTCAACTCCAAAAAGCGAAAGGAGCCACTGAGCGCATCATTGATATTCTCAACCTCAATGTTGAAGCGAGTCAAGAAGGAAAAGACATCGATATTTCCAATCAACCCGTTCATGTCAGAAATGTATCTTTTTCGTATAGCGATGACGAGCCTGTCATTCACAATGTATCTTTTGATGTGGAACCAGGAACAATGGTCGCCTTTGCTGGTCCGAGTGGTGGCGGGAAGTCGACGATGTTCGGTTTACTAGAGCGATTCTATGAACCAACTTCTGGAGAAATTTTTATTGGGGACACTCCGATAACTGAACTATCGATGCATTGTTGGCGAACTCAAATTGGCTATGTGTCACAAGATAGTCCAATGATGGCAGGAACCATTCGCGAAAACCTATGCTATGGCTTGGAAAACCGCAATGACATTACAGATAATCGCTTATGGGAAGTCGCAAAAATGGCGTATGCGGACCAATTTATAAAAGAATTCCCTAAAGGACTCGATACAGAAGTGGGAGAGCGTGGCGTTAAGCTATCTGGCGGCCAAAGGCAACGAATCGCTATCGCAAGAGCTTTTTTACGAGACCCAAAAATCTTAATGATGGATGAAGCTACCGCTAGCTTAGATAGTCAGTCAGAAGGAATCGTCCAGCAAGCATTAGTGCGGCTAATGGAAGGGAGAACAACTTTTGTCATTGCCCATCGACTCTCCACAATTGTAAATGCGGATAACATCATATTCATTGAAAAAGGCGAAATCACAGGAATGGGGACACATCAAGAACTGATTGAAAATCATGAGCTGTATCGGGAGTTTGCGGAGCAGCAGTTGACGTAGCCCCGCTAGAAAAAGATGGAAGAAAAGGGCAGCTTATACATGTTAGCTGCCCTTTTCTTTCAAAAATTTAACATTCCACTACCACGTCCTAGGAATAACAATTTTAATGCGTGGATATTGTATCTTTTTTTGCTTCCGTCCGCAAGACAATCACCCTTTGAAGTACAATAAACAATAGTAACAATAAACCAATAGCAATTCTAGTCCACCAAGCACTAAGGGACCCTTCGAATACGATAAGGGATTGAATTGTCCCTAGAATTAATACACCAATGACACTACCAGCAACATACCCTACCCCACCCGTTAGTAAAGTACCTCCAATCACAACTGCTGCAATGGCATTCAATTCAAATCCGTTTGCATGTAATCCATATCCAGATAACATGTAGAAAGTGAACACAATTCCGGCAAGTGACGCACAAAAACCACTTAATGTGTATACAAGTATTTTAGTCTTAGCAACTGGTAGTCCCATCAGTAATGCTGACTGCTCATTGCCTCCAATAGCATAGACATTACGACCAAATTTTGTGTAGTGCGCGATAAAAACAGCAGCAACTACAACAAGTAAAGCAATAATTACACTTATAGAGATAAAATAATCGCCAATATATATTCTCGTACGTGCCATAAAACTAAAAAAATCATCATTTATCGTAATCGTTTGAACACTAATAACAAAGCTTAATCCTCTCGCTAAAAACATCCCTGCTAAGGTGACGATGAAAGGTTGCAGATTAAAATAATGAATACAACACCCCATTAAAAATCCTAAAATAGGACCAACCATCAGTGCTATTGGGATGACTAACCATGGCGGTAGCCCTTCCATTAGTAAACTTGCTACAATCATACTTGTTAAAGCAATAACGGACCCCACAGATAAATCGATACCACCGGATAAAATAACAAAGGTCATACCGACCGCAACTATAATTAAAAATGCATTATCAATGAACAAATTCATAAATACTTGTGGTGAAGAAAAATTATCATATCGTAATAAGCCAAAAGTATACATAAGTACAAATAGTCCAACAGTAATGAAAACTGGAATCATCCTAGTATTTATTTCAAGACGGTTCATGATAGTGTCACTCCCTTGTCTTGATTCACTTTTTTTCTAGAAAACAAGCTATAAAAACGCTTGCGGAACTCAGATGATTGCAAGAGACAAACAAGTAACACGACTACAGCTTTTACTACTAGGATAGTTTCAGCAGGTACACCAATGGAATAAATGGTTGTCGTTAAACTTTGTATAATTAAGGCTCCAACCACTGTTCCCATTAAATAAAACCTTCCCCCCATTAATGAAGTTCCACCGATTACTACCGCTAAAATGGCATCTAACTCAAACCAAAGTCCAGCATTATTACCATCAGCACTCATTACATTTGAACTTAAAATAAGACCAGCTACTCCTGCACAAAACCCGCAAAATAAATAAACAAATAATATGATATTTTTCGAATTAATACCTGAGAGTCTACTAGCTTCGGGATTCCCTCCGACCGATTCAATAAATAAACCTAATGACGTTCTTCTCGTCAAATACAAGGAAATAGCTAGAACAAATATAACAATATAGATTGAAAACGGAAGCATAAACAAATATCCGCCTCCTATGAAAGAATACGGGCTATAATAAACCGTCGTAATTTGTCCATTCGTAATAAGCTGAGCAATTCCACGTCCAGCAACCATAAGAATTAATGTTGCAACAATTGGCTGAATACCTAAACGTGAAATAAGAACTCCATTCCATATCCCCACTATACTCGCTACTGCAAGTGCTAAAGCCATAGCTAAGAACAAAGGAAAGATAGAATCAGACGCCCCTAGACTTCCTCCAACAATCGTTGCAGCAATCGCTCCGGTTATGGCAATTACTGAACCCACCCCAAGATCAATTCCTTTCGTCGCAATAACTAATGTCATCCCAATTGAAACAAGGATAAGTGGGGCACCACGATTTAATATATTTATTATATTGCCAGTCAAATAGCCATTTCTTACTTCAATCACAAAAAAGCTAGGATTAAAAATGAGATTAATAAGCAGGATAAAGGCTAGAATAACAAGCGGCCAAAAAAGTTTAGACTTTATCATAAGCCACCTCCAGCAATTTCACTCATAATGTATTGTTGGTTAATTTCCCCATTATTCACTACCTCTGAAATTTTTTTTCGGTCTCTTAAAATGGCAATTTTTTTGCTACATCTCACCACTTCTTCTAACTCTGCTGAAATGAACAAAAAAGATTTCCCCTCGGCACTTAATGTCATCATTAATTTTTCAATTTCAGCTTTTGCACCGACATCAATTCCTCGAGTTGGCTCATCAAGGATGAGCAAATCCGGATTTGTAATCAACCACCTTGCTAATAATACTTTTTGCTGGTTCCCGCCACTTAAGTTTTTAATAAGTTGATCAGGGTTAGGAGGGTTTATATTTAGTAATTTAATATACTCATTAGCAATTTCAATTTGTTTATTCCTCGCAATATAGTTAAACCAACCTTTTACCCCTTGTATAGCTAAAATCATATTTTCTCGAACTGATAACTCGGGTATGATTCCTTCTGATTTCCTATTTTCAGAACAAAAAGCAATTCCATGGTCAATTGCATGTTTCGGAGAATGTAAATGCGCTACTTTCCCATGAATCTTCACTTGTCCGAAATCAATTTTATCCGCTCCAAATAACAATCTCACAAGCTCTGTCCTACCTGAACCTAATAATCCAGCTATTCCAACAATTTCACCGGTATGAATTGTTAAATTAAACGGATGTATTCGTCCAACCTTTGACACATCTATCGCTTCCAAAAGAATGTCTTTTTTGCTATTTTCTTGTTCCATTTGCTTTTTTTCAAGCTTTAAATCTAGCTCTACCTTTTCTTTTCCTATCATTTTTGTAATTAAATCAAACCTGGACAAATGCTCGGGGAGATATTCCCCAATGTACTGTCCGTTCCGAAGAATTGTTATTCGATCAGAAATTTCATAGATTTGATCAAGGAAATGACTAATAAACACAATCGCCATCCCCTCTTCTCTAAGCTTACGGATAACATCAAATAGTTGATTGACTTCATTCATATCTAAACTCGAAGTTGGTTCATCGAGGATGAGAATCTTAGCTGAAATATTAAGAGCACGTGCAATTGATATCATTTGTTGGATCGCAACTGAATAGGATGAAAGATCCTTTGTCACATCCACATTTAAATTTAACCGCTTGAGTAACTCTTCTGCTCTTACCTTCATCTGCTTCCAATCAATTTTTCCTTTGTTAATGATTTCTCTTCCGATGAATATATTTTCTACAACCGATAATTTTGCACATAAATTAACTTCTTGATAAACCGTACTAATTCCGAACTCTTGACTCTGTAAAGGGCTTGTCACATCAATTGGTAGTCCTTCAAGATGAATATCTCCACTATCTATCTGGTAAACGCCTGTTAAGACTTTAATCAATGTTGATTTTCCTGCACCGTTTTCTCCCATTAACGCGTGAACTTCACCTGGGAACAAACGAAAGGAAACGTCTGACAAAGCTTTTACTCCTGGAAACACCTTCGTAATTTTTTTCATTTCGAGTATCGGTGATTTTGTTTCCATTGCTTTTTCCCTCCATTGATATCTCTATTAAAAGAAACCACTCTTTAAAAGGGAATGTATTCTAGAATAAGAGTGGTTCCTACTAATAAAAGTTAGTAAGTTCTAGACTCAATGAGATCCGCGGCTTGGTCCATCGTATACATCGATTCTTCTACTGCAATACGTTTTGGAAGTTCGTTACCAGCAAAGTGATCTTCTATTAAACCGACGAGCTGTGGTCCAAACTGCGGGTTACACTCAATCGTTACATTCATTTTTCCTGCAACCATAGCTTCAAAAGCGCCTTTTACTGCATCGACTCCGATGACTATAATATCTTCTGCTGGGTTTAGACCATATTCCTCTATCGCTTGAATTGCACCAATTGCCATATCATCATTGTGTGCGTATAATACATCAATATTGTCCCCATCCGATCTCAAGAAAGCTTCCATCACTTCCTTACCTTCTGTTCGGGTGAAATCACCTGTTTGTGATTGAGTAATCTTAAATTTCGGGTGGTTTGCTATTACTTCTTCAAAACCTTTCTTTCGATCAATAGCTGGAGCAGATCCGACAGTTCCTTGAAGCTCAACAATATTTACTTCACCGTCATAATCAGCCATCTCTTCAACCAACCAGTTTGCCGCTTTTCGCCCCTCTTCTACAAAGTCTGATCCTAGGAAAGTTACCCAAAGAGAGTCATCTTCTATATCTACTGCTCTGTCTGCTAGGAAAACAGGAATATCTGCATCTTTTGCTTCCTGTAATACTGTTTCAAACCCTGTTTCTACTACCGGAGAAAACACAATCGCATCCACACCTTGTGAGATAAAAGAACGAATCGCCATAATTTGATTTTGCTGTTGCTGTTGCGCATCAGAGAATTGCAATTCATGACCTGCCTCCTTAATTGCGTCTTGAATTGACTGCGTGTTGGCAGTTCTCCACTCACTTTCAGCTCCAACTTGGGAAAATCCAATTACAAGCTTGTCTTTTGTCTTTTCATCATTACCATTACTATCTTCTTCATTTGATCTGTCTTGAGTTGGACTTTCTCCTTCTGGGGCGCTATTTGCCTCATCTCCACTTCCGCATGCCGACAAAAAAAGTAAAAGTGCCATTGCTACAAAAAATAATGTCCATACCCCTTTTTTCATCACTCACTACCTCCTTTTCATTTGCTATCCAATAGCTCGATTTCCTATTTGGCTAGCGTACCCTTATTGTAAAGCGCTTACAATTCGAAGTTAATAAACAAGATTTCGAAAATTGTATAAGTTATTTCACTTCGAGATTTCATTTTGAATTTAAAGTTGTGTTTATTTTTTTAAAAGTTATATTAATTTTCGATGGTGCAAGTTTGTCATTTTATTTTCTTTTAAATCATGTATGATAAAGCTACATAAATAAAAAAATCCTTTTCGAAATGCTCTGAAACTTAGTTCACTGTAAATTCCCATATTATCGTAAAGTATTCCAATTTTCAGAGAATTCACTTACAATATTAATTAAGCGCTTACATTTAACTAAATGGACTGGTATTAATGATGATGAAAATAAAAAAGTTCCTATTTTCAAGTTTACGGACGAAGCTCTTAGTCATGTTTATCCTATTAACTGTCGTACCTCTTATTCTAGTTGGAGTTGTTTCCTACTCTAAAGCTGTAGCAATTATTACAGAAAACGCACATGCAAACGCACAACTGAAAAGTACACAATTAAGTCAAGATATTGATGGCATTATTCAAGATACAATGAGATTTGCTGAGATTGGTAAGCATGAAAGTACCGTTCGTTTTCTAATGGATATAGATAATGATGAAACGTATAACGATGCTAAAACGATTCTCAATTTATTTCCTTTCTATCGTGAAATCATTCCTTCAAGCAAATATGTAATTGATATTAATATCATGAGCAACAAACAAAAAGGTATTAGTGAAAAAGAAGGCGTCTTTTATAGAGAGGAACCACTTTCTACTTATAATAATCAACATGGCATTCCACATAACATAACTAACTCCTTGATAACGTTAAAAAAAGAGGAAGGAAACGGAGTTATTTCTATTACACACCCTATTATTTGGGACATCACTTACGAGGTAATTGGGCACATCACCATTTTTCTCCATCCTTCTATCATTGATCGCACCTTAAACGACACCGCAAAAACAACAGATTCATTTCTCATTTATTCAGAGCATCATAAAGAAATATTGTTTACTAAAAACGTAACTAATGAGCTGGATATAGAAGAAATCATTGCTGTAACCAAGGCAAAAAAAAATGATAGATTATATAACTCCCTATTTATTGTAAGTGATACTTCAGCTGTAACAGGTTGGATGGTTATCGGTATAGTACCTGAATCATTGTTAATGAAAGAGGCTAATGATATTAGAAATCTTATTATCGGTACCGTAGCTTGTAGTATTATTTTTACAATTTCTCTTTACTACTATATTTCTTCTATGTTAATAAGACCTATCCGTAATCTTATGGATAAAATGAAAATCGCATCAAAAGGAAATCTCGATGTAAAAATTAATAAAATAAGTCATGATGAAATAGCAGAATTGGGAGACTCCTTTAATATCATGATCCACAAAATAAAATCACTACTAGAAAAAAGTATTCGGGAAGAAAAGCAATTGAAATTTGCAGAGTTACGAACTCTTCAAGCTCAAATCAATCCACACTTTTTATATAACACTTTAGATACAATTATTTGGATGGCTGAAGCAAAAAAAGGAAAGGACGTTATCGAAATAACAAAAGCATTATCGCACTTTTTTCGCCTCACTTTAAGCCAAGGCAGAGATGTCATTACAATTGCACAGGAAATTGAACATATCAAAAATTATCTCGTCATTCAGCAAACAAGGTATCGCGATATCTTAGAGCTAAATATCGAAGTAAGTGAAGAACTAAATGAATATTCCATTCTTAAAATCACTTTGCAACCCCTTGTAGAAAATGCTATTTATCACGGTATAAAAAATAAACGTGGCAAAGGCCTCTTGCAAATTAAAGGTGGATTTACGATAGAAGGTTATATTCAATTTAAAATTATCGATAATGGCATTGGCATGAATGAAGAAACTTTATCGAAAGTGAAATACCATTTATACAATGGGTTTCCAATTGAAAGTCAAAGTGGTGGATTTGGGATGTATAACGTACAAGAACGAATTAACCTATACTATGGCGAGCCATTTGGGCTAACGATCGAAAGCAGCTACCAAAATGGCACAACAGTTTGTTTAACACTACCAGCATTGAGGTGATAACATGAAGAAGATTTTTTTGGTTGATGATGAAATAGTCGTCCGTGAAGGTATCCGAAACTGTATTGATTGGATTAAGGAAGGGTTCGACTATTGCGGAGATGCTCCAGATGGAGAAATTGCTTTACCACTCATTGAAAAGCAACAACCAGATATCGTAATAACAGACATTAAAATGCCATTTATGGACGGGTTAGAGATGTGCCGAGTTTTACGAAAAAAAATGCCCCAAATAAAAATCGTTATTCTCAGTGGTCATGATGAATTTGAATATGCTCGTGAAGCAATGCGAATTGATATAAATGAATATTGCCTTAAACCTATAAGTGCAGACGAATTACTTCAAATATTAACAAGGGTCTCATTACAAATAGAATATGAAAGAAGAGAAAGACAAAAACTGATTGAGCTAGAAAGCCAAGCGAACCAATCGATAACAATGAAAAGAGAAAAGTTTTTATTAGAATTATGCGAAGGATGTCACACGACCTCATATGCCATTAATGAAGCTACCAAACTAGGAATTCCTCTTATTGCAAATTATTATTTTGTCCTTATTATCGATAGTGAAAATATACAAACGGTGCACTCCTTGGATAAAGTAACCTATGTTCGATTTAATCGAAAAATGAGTGAAACCGTTCTTATTTTCCAAGGTGAAACGATAAAACAATTAGAAGCAATCATCACAGAAATCAAAATACAAATGGAAATGAAAACAAAACAAAACAATCAACATTATGGTGTCGGTACGATTAAAGATAGAATACTAGAGATATCTCATTCATTTTCAGAGGCATATGAACAAAAATACTATCAGTCAAAACAACATCATATTCTTTTTAATGAAACATTACCCACATTTGAGCTCCAACTTAACTTTAATAAAAAAGACTTACAACATTTTTTGAAATTTGGCCATGTAAATGAGATTAATAGCTTTTGTAAAAATTACGTAATGGCACTTAAAGAAAAAATTAATGAGAAACCATTTTGGTACTATTATTGCCTAATTGACTTTACAAACGTCACTATTGAATTTCTAAAGGAGTTTTGTCCACAAAGCACATGCGTTCTAGATAAAGTTAAAAAAATTGAAATGAAAGCTAATAAAGACATTGACTACATTATTCAATATATGATTGGTATTCTAGAGATTGTTATAAATCATCGTGATAAATCTAAAAGTAAAAACTTCCCTATTATTCAAAAAGCAAAAGATTTTATACAAGAACATTTTCAAAATCCAGACTTATCGTTACAAATGATTTCTAATAATGTCAATGTAAGTCCATCATACTTTAGCCACTTATTTAGTCAAGAAACTGGTCAAACTTTAAAGGAGTATGTAACAACCACACGAATTGAGAAAGCAAAAGACCTCCTTCTCATGACAAATGAAAAAACGTACGAAATTGCACTAAAAGTCGGTTATAATGATTCTCATTATTTTTGCAATATGTTTAAAAAGATAACAGGAATGACAACAAAAACATTTAAAAATCAAAGACAAAAATCAATCTATTAGAAGTAGGGGGAACATTGTAATGGAAAGATTATTATGCATAACAACTTTCATATGCTTATTCCTTTCTGTTTCCTGTAGCTTTCAAACTGAAAATGTGATTGAGTCGAACCTCGAAGCGTTGAATGAAGAGAGCACTTCCCTTCCCTCTCAAAATATTACTTTTGCTATCATTTATCCCGTGGCCCATCCTTTTTTTGAAGGAGTTACAATTAGTGCTACAGAAACGGCTGAACTACTAGGTGTTGACCTTATCATCCGTGCGCCAGCGACAGCGACTGTTGAAGAACAAATTCAAATCATCGATAATCTTATTCATCAAGAAGTGAATGGGATCGCCATCGGACCAACAGATTCCGCCGCGCTAACACCTTTTATTGATAAGGCAATCGATTCAGGTATTCAAGTTATTTGCTTTGATACAGATGCACCGGAAAGTAAACGGTTATCCTACATCGGTACCGATAATTATTCTGCTGGAGAGCATTTGGGAGAAGTTGTCGCGAGATTAATGGATTATGAGGGGACTATTATTAGCAGTACTGGGTTATCATCAATGCAAAACCTCAATTCAAGAATTGAAGGAGTTAATAAATCGCTACAAAAATATCCTAACATAGAGATAGTAGATATTCGTTATAGTGACGGAATACCGTCCAACACTATAGCGAATATTGAAGAAATGATTGCTGAATACCCTGACTTCACAGCATTAGTGGGTATTGACTCATTATCAGGACCTGCAGCGGTTACTGTTTTTAAAGCGCAAGGGCTCAATGATAAAATTGCTGTTACTTTCGATGATTTACCAATGACTTTAAAAGGAATAACTACCAAACAAATAACTAGCACAATTTCACAAAGCCAATATGCATGGGGGGAACTAATAATACAAAGTCTCTTTGATGCCCATCATGGAAATAATATCCCAATGTATGAATTAACGGAAACATTAGAAGTAAATGATACGAACATCCAACAATATATAAGTAGCTCCACTGGGGAATGATGAAAAAGGTAACTACTCAAAAAGCACATAGTGAAAATCAGCGTCATGAATGTTATCGCTTCCCGTTCGGACATATATTCCGCTATGTAAAGAAAAAACACCACTTTTCAATTTTTATCGGACATACGTTCCGCTACTTGACAGAATCAGCCTTCTGTAACCTTCTTTTCTTAAAAGTAACGGAACAGATGTCCGATAGCTTTTGAAAAGCGTTACTTTTTTATGAAATAGCGGATCGTATGTCCTCTGACTCGGATGTTTTTCTGCATCACCACCTGCCCTATCCACTGACAACAAAAAGCCTCGGAACATACTGATTCCAAGGCTTTTGAACCCTTAACTTCCTCTCCGCTCAATTAAATTAATCCCAACGCCCATCGCAATTACGCCAATTAACAGCATAATCAAAAGCTGCATCATAACATCTTGTAAACTCGCTTGATAGAAAACAACAGACATAAGGGCTTCCATTGCATGAGCCATCGGAAATAAATCTGCGATAAACACTAACACCGGATTTGTAATTGTACCTGGCATCATATACGCTCCACTGATGAGCGGGATAACGGGAATGAACGACGGGTAAATCGAATAAAATTGCTCTGGAGTCCGCACAATCCCGGTAATTAACATCGCTAAACTAATCATGCTGAAAATGAAGCATGCTACGATAAGGATAACTAACGGAAAATTATCGCCAACCTCATAATTTAATACATATTTAAATATGAGCAATACGACAACAAGCTGCGCTAACGTTATAAAAAAACTGTAACTTATATACCCACTATACATTTTTGTTTTACTTAGTGGTGATAAAATCATACGGTTCCATACACCAGACACTTTGTCATTTGTGACATTGTTTACTTTAAACCCTAAAATAAACATAGAGATTAACAACGAGAACGCAAACATCAATTGAACACTAATATTATACTTAGGGATTTCTTCTGTATGCAGTCCCTGTACTTCTACCTGGAACGGGCCTTCTGTAAAATAAGCTTCAATCTCGGAGCGAACTTGTTCGTCTCCTTCTGCTTCTACAATCGCACGAATTTGTGCTTCTTGATGAAAGACTTTATGAACATAATGCTGAACATAAGCAACACTTGATAATTCACTTGTTGTGACTAATTGATAATCATGTTCGAATAGCTTTACGGCAATATCTGCTTTTCCATCTTTTACATCTTCCCGAGCTTGTTTTGCATCTACTACAACAAAATGAAACGAATCATCCACATTTAATAACTCTTCCCATTTCGCTTCAATTTCAGCTGCATTCGGTTCCTCGCTAAAAATGGCAATCGTAGTTGGGATGTAAGCACCACCTGCAAATAAAAGCGTCGCTAAAATACTACCGGCAATAAACAATAAGAGGACAAAAGGATTGCGTTTATCTTTTGAAAACTGTGCCCATATAACTGATTTCATTTCGCTTCCCCCCTATTTGGATAATATGCGACACTCCAAACTATACAAAGGAAGAAGAACGCTAATAAAACGATACTTTGGAATAGCAACGAAGTAACATCTTCAAACTGAACCCATTGTGTAAACATGACTAGTATTTGACCGTTTGGTGTCCATTCTCCAATTTGTTTGAGCCAATCAGGTAATATATAAATCGGCACAAAGTTTCCACCTAACACCCCTAATATTAAAATGACGAACATGACGATTCCATTCAATATATCCGTGTTCTCGACCTTTAACGCAATAATGGTATATACTGCGGTCATACCAGAAACAACGATCGAAAATAAAGTTACAATCGCAACTGTTCCAAACCAAAAGCTTGCTGACCGCTCAGGGAAAACCCCTAACAGAAAATGTGACACTAAAAAAACAAACATGATTTGCAGCCATACTAAAAGAAAGGACGAGACAATTTTTCCAGTGAGAAATAAAACAGGACGACTATCCGTTAACAAAATCCTATGAAACACTTTTTGTCTAATTTCTTCACCTGTTTTCGTTGCTACTGTTCCAGATAAAAATAAAGCAAACAACACTGCCATCGTAATCGTGAAATACTGTGCAATCGTAAAGTTGTTGCCCCCTTCTGTTTGCTCGATTCCACCAACTGGTACCCTCATGTCTAAATTCTCATTGATGCCTATTTGTTGAATGGCTACTCCAACATTCATCTGATCCATAAACCCTTCAATCATTTGATAAAGTACACTTGTTTGAAGATTTTCTTTTTCAAGCTTATAAATTAATGATATGGTTGAGGATTCCCTTGTAAAAGCAGCATACAAGTTATCCGCTGTATAGCCTTCGGGAATGAGAAGCATCCCATCCATTTCTCCTTCTTCTACTTTTCTAACCGCTTCATCTTCAGAAAGCATATGGACCGTTGCCCACTTTCCTACTTCGTCACTTTGGAGGTAATCTAGCAACATCGAAACAGGACGAAATTCCTTTTCTTGTGCGATAATGGCTGCTTTTTGCTCTTCTCCTATTGCATCATTGTCTACTATTTTTTCCTTAACTTGATTCCATCCGCTCTCTTCATCATCAAGATGAACCACAGCTAATTGTAAATCCATCTCCTCTTCTTCTCCACTAAATAAACCAGAAAATGCAAAATTTAAAACGACAACCAAAATAATCGGAAGGAGAAGGACAACCAACATTTCTTTTCGGTCACGCCAACATAGCAACAAATCTTTTTTTATAAAACTTCTCATCGTCCCTCCTCCTAATCTCGTAATGTTCGCCCAGTTAGGTGAAGGAATACATCTTCCAAACTTGGCGTCTCTGCTTGATATTGAATAATTTGTACTTGATGACTGTCAGCCACATGGACAAGCTCTCGAATGAAATGGCTTCCTTTTTTCACAATGATTTTCAATTGTCCTTGACTAGCTTCAATTTTACGAATCCCATCAATCGATTTCACTTGTTCTACAAACACTTCATCTAGCTTACTGACTTCGACTTTTATCGTATCTTCTGTGGATAATATGCTCAGCAATTCCTCTTTTGTTCCAGCGGCAATGATTTCACCGTGGTCCATAATGTACAACCGGTCACAAAGCTGTTCCACTTCCTCCATATAATGACTTGTATATAAAATCGTTGTGTTATCTTTTTCGTTTAACATGCGCACTGTTTCTAAAATATGATTTCGAGATTGTGGGTCAATTCCAACTGTCGGTTCATCTAAAATTAAAATTTTTGGTTGATGAAGTAATGCAGCAGCAATGTTGATTCTCCGCTTCATTCCACCAGAAAATGTTTTGACCACATCTTTTTGACGGTCTTTTAAGCCGACAATGTCTAACGCTTCTTGAATATTTTTTTCTAACTCCTTGCCAGTTAAATTATAAATCGAACCAAAAAACTGCAAATTTTCATAAGCAGACAACTCCTCATACAACGCTATTTCCTGGGGGACAACTCCTAAAATTTTTCGAAGCTCACTCGGATTATCAATCGTGTTCACACCATTCAATTTAATTTCACCCGTTGTCGGCTTTATTAATGTCGAAATCATCGATATCGTTGTTGATTTTCCTGCACCATTTGGTCCGATTAAACCGACAGACTCCCCTTGATTTAAATATAAGCTTACATCTTGCACCGCTTTTTTCCCTTTAAAAGATTTGCTCACATGTATCGTCTCAAGCATTTGATATGCCTCCTTTTGTTCATCGTAACTCTTTGTAATGCCATCATAAATCAAAAAAACCAAAGTCACTATTGACTCTGGTCACTCATTCGTTAGTCTTATATTACTTTTGTCACTTTTCTTTACACGAGACGATGTCGAATCGCATAAATCGCGAGTTGTGTCCGATCCCTCAGTTGCAATTTCTCTAAAATGTGACTTGTTTGATTTTTTACTGTACCAACGGATAACCCTAATCGTTCAGCGACTTCTTTATTATTTAACCCTTCTCCAATACAAGTTAAAATCGCACGTTCTCTTGGTGTTAATGTTGGATCAACGGTTTCTTCTTTTTCATGATTTAATAACACAGGCATAACTTTAGCAGCGACATGGTCTTCTAAAGAAAGCCCCCCATTTAGTGCGCTTTTAATCGAGCGAATTAAAGACTCCGTATCCCCATTTTTCAGCATATACCCGCTCGCACCAAGCTTTAACGCATCGAGTACATACTCATTATCATCAAAGGTTGTAAGCATGACAATCTTCATATGTGGAAAGCGCGAACGTAACACTTTCGCTGCTGCAAGTCCGTCCATTTCAGGCATTCGGATATCTAATATCGCAATATCAAACTGTTGCTTCTCACATAAACTTACCGCTTCCTTCCCATTATTCGCTTCCCCTGTTACCGTAATTTCTTCATCAGTTTCAATCATCATTTTTAAGCCTTGCCGCACCATCACTTGGTCTTCTGCTAATAAAACTTTAATCATGTCATCCCCTCCGTTCCGTTAATCGAATGATACCTCTGACGATAAATTCATTCCGGTCATATTCAATTTCTAATGTTCCACCGACTTGCTCGATACGCTCTCGCATCGCTTTCAACCCATATCCTTCATGAAAAAAAGGATTAGGCGGAGCTTGATTGGAAACTTCGAAACGGAACACACTGCCCCCCGGTGACTCAAACATAACCTCTGCTTCACGAGTCGAACTATGCTTCATAATATTCGTTAGCGCTTCTTGAACAGCACGATAAATCGCAAATGACTGTTCTCCTGATAATGGCGCGGCAAAAGCCCCATGTTTTACAGAGAAATGAATTTTCATAAAGCTTTCCATTTCTAACTTCCGAATTAATCGGATAACCCCTTGTAACCCACCAATATCACGTTGCTTAAATGATTTCACCGCTCGTCTCGTTTCATCCAAGCTTTCACCAGCCAAGTTTTTCAGAGTCCCGATTTTCTCTTTGTCCTTTTCTTCTGCTGACAAACGCAGGGTCTCTAGTTGCATGAGCAACGCAGTTAATTTATGTCCGACAGAATCATGAATTTCATGACCAATTCGAACACGTTCATCTAATCTCGCTTGCTCCTCCTCTAAAACAAGCTGTCGTTTCATTTTTCGATATTCATCAAGTAAGGCATTATGCTGTTTTTGGATTTCCATTAAACGGATATGACCCGTTTGATAATAAAAACAAGCAAGAATGACAAACAAATAAAACAAGCTACCAAACCCATATTGTGCAGTTGTTACCATTGCTTCTGAAACTAAGAAAACAACGCTAATCATTTGAACGCCTAAGACAATCAGACTTTTAACACGGTCCAAATAATACACAGCCTCAGCAAAAAGTAAAGCATGAAGTAATAAGACAAATGGACTTAGCCATTGTTCTGTCGGATTAAAAATAATGAATAGCGATACTAACTGTACGCAAAACAGTCCAGTTTGAATCCACTTTTTTTCAGAAAACAGCGGTAAAATGAACAAAATAAGAAAAAAGAGGCTTAGACTGGATATTTGCGCTTCATTTATAGTTGAAAACTGAAGGATGGCCAAAGACCAGACTAAGAAATGAATGGCTAGCCAGATGAAGTAGAGTTTCATATTGTTCTCCTTTGAAGCGGTTATGGAATATACTATTTTTAGTAAATTATACTACTTTTTCATCCTAATAAAGTCAAAAAAAAACTACATCTAATAAAGGAATTAACAACTTAATAAAGAAACGATCACTTACACTATCTTACAAAAGGAGGAAAGCTATTGATCTCAATCATCAAATTACCACTCACTCAAGAGGAAAAATCAAAACTACGAAAAGCAAGAGTAAAGATAAGCGAATTACATATTTTTACTGTCGATCATATTAGCGAACTCTTAGACATACCACTTGAAAAAGCCAAAACTTTAAAAGGGCTAGCAGAGTTTCAAACAATTCCTTCGATTGGCTATAAGTTAGCTGAAAAACTGGTATTTCAGTTGAAGCTCTATTCTCTAACTGAAATCAAGAATAAAAATGCTGCTTTCCTTTTTGACCAATTAGAACAACAACTTGGTGTATGGACTGATAGTTGTGTCGAAGACCAAATTCGGTGTGTGATACACTATGCCAATAATCAGAACTCTAACAAGCAGTGGTTTGATTTTACAGAAGAAAGAAAGGTGTACCGTGAAAAATATGGCTTTCCTGAGACGAGACCGACAAAGGCTTGGTTTGAAGATTCATGAGCCATCAAAAAAGAACGCTTAGATATTAATCCAAGCGTTCTGTCACACTTTAACTCTTCATCTTCGGATCTAATGCATCCCTTAGCCCATCGCCCATTAAGTTAAAACCAAGCACAACGAGCATAATACAAACTCCTGGCACAACTAATGTCCATGGCGCTAACGTTAAAAAGTCACGAGAATCAGCAAGCATTTGCCCCCACTCTGGTCTTGGTGGTTGAGCACCTAAGCCAAGAAATCCGAGTGCTGCGGCTTCAAGAATGGCTGTACCAAACCCTAATGTCGATTGAACGATAATCGGTGCGATGCTGTTCGGTAGAATATGATGCAATATGATTCTTCCGTTTTTCATCCCTTGTGCTTTTGCTGCCATAATATATTCTTCTTCTCGTAAACTGATCACCTTTGAACGAACGAGCCTTCCGAATATCGGAATGTTTATAATGGCGATGGCGATTAATGCGTTTTGTAAAGATGCCCCAAGAATCGCTACAATCGCAATCGCCAGTAAAATACTTGGGAAAGCTAGTAATATATCAAAGATTCGAGAAATGAGCATATCGACCCAACGCCCATAGTAACCGGCTATAATTCCTAATAATGTCCCGAAAACTAACGCCCCTGTTACTGCAAAGAAACCAACCATTAAGGAGACCCTCGCCCCATAGGCAATTCGAGTGAAAATATCTCGGCCAAGATGGTCTGTCCCAAGCCAATGCTCAGCTGATGGTGGTTGCAATCGATTCACGACATTTTGCTCTGCATACGTATAAGAAGTTAAGAGTGGTGCAATGATGGCCACTAAGACAAAAAAGACAATGATGGAAAATCCTATGATAGCGAATCGATTTTTTCTTAATTGCCTAAATGCATCTTTCCAAGGGGAGACCGCTTCCATTTCCTCAGGGGTGTTCGTTCTTTTTTTCGTTGCATCATCCTGAGCTAGATTCATTGATTGTTCACGTTTTTTTAACATTGACATCGTATCCCCCCCTTAGTATTTAATCCTTGGATCAATGAATTTATATTGAATATCAACAATGAGATTAATCATGACAAAGATAAAGGCAATGACTAAAATCCCAGATTGAATGACAGGATAGTCCCGGTAATTAATTGCTTCATATACATATCGACCAATACCTGGCCAACTGAAAATCGTCTCTGTTAAAATAGCTCCACCTAAGAGAACACCTGTCTGTAAACCGATTACTGTTAAAACAGGGATAACGGCATTTTTTAATGCATGCTTATAAATAACTAGGAATTGTCCTGCCCCCTTGGCACGAACCGTACGGATGTAATCTGATTTCATGACCTCAAGCATACTCGAACGTGTCATCCGTGCAATAATCGCCATCGGAATCGTTCCTAGTGCGACACTTGGAAGGACTAAATGTTTTAATGATGTCATCACACGTTCAAAATCCATATGAAGGAGAGAGTCGAGTACATAAAAATGTGTAATGGCCTCGATCGGGTCGCGACTGTTTTGTCTTCCATATGCCGGTAGCCATCCTAGTTCTTGCGCGAAAATCCATTGTTCCATTAAGGCTAACCAGAATACAGGGATAGATACACCAACTAAAGCAATGAACATGGCTAAAAAATCAAACCACGAATTTTGTTTCCATGCGCTAATTATTCCGGCGTTCACTCCAATGATGACCGCAAATAACATCGCAAACAACGATAGTTCAAAGGTCGCTGCGATATACGGCCAAATTTCACTCGAGATTTCCGCTTTCGAACGAAGGGATGTCCCTAAATCACCTTGAAGAAGTCCAGAAAGATAAAGTCCATATTGAACGAAATATGGTTTATTTAATCCCATGCTTTCTTCTAAATCAGCAATCGCTTGTTCTGTCGCGGTTTCACCGAGTATCACTTGAGCTGGATTTCCGGGGATTAAATGAACAATGGAAAATGTAATGAGTGTCATCCCAATAAGAACTGGCACTAATAACGCGAGACGTCGCAATATATAAGTAAACAAAAACTTCACCCCAGTTCCAATGCTTTTTTGTGAATAAAAGGTAGTAGCTCGACACTACTACCTCATGCTGTCGAGAACGTTTCGATAGCTTTATAAATTCAATTCTTACGGACATAGGATCCGCTATTTGATGAAAAAATCGCGTTTGTCCAAGGTTAACGGACATTCGTTCCGTTAATGTAGAAAAACGAAGTCATTTTCCCGCTATTATCATGAAGTAACGGAACAGATGTCCGTTACAATTTGAAAAAGGCGTGTTTTTTACGAATAGCGGAATACATGTCCGTTATGATTGAAAATAGAAGGTAGTAGCTTGAAAACTACTACCTATTTTCCTGTATTAGTTCGCTAATTCTACTTCTGTTAATGGTTCACTTGTTGATGGATGTGGGACGTAATTTAGTACGTTGCTTGATGTCGCCATCACTGGTGTAGAGTGGACTAATGTTACCATTGGTGAATCTTCAGAGATAATCGCCTGTGCTTGTTTATACAGGTCTGCTCTTTCATCTTGGTCCACCGCTCTTTTGGCTGCATCTAATAGTTTGTCAACTTCATCATTTTGATAGAAGGAACGGTTACTACTTCCGACGTTCGAGCCATGAAGTAAGCTACTTAAGAAATAATCTGGGTCTCCATTTGTTCCGGACCAGCCAAGCATGTAAAGCTGTTGCTCCCCGTTCATTGTTTTCTCTAAGTAAGGTGCCCATTCTTCACGTACGATCGTTGCATTGATACCGACTTGTTCTAGATTGTTTTGAATGATTTGTGATACCGTCTCTGGGTCTGGCATGTAAGGTCTTGCTACAGGCATAGTCCAAAGCTCAATGTCTAGGCCACCTTCATAACCAGCTTCAGCAAGTAATTCTTTTGCTTTTTCTGGATTGAAGTCATACCCTTCTACATCGTCGTTATATCCTAAATATCCAGGAGGTAATGGATTTTTCGCCACGTTGGCATAACCTGCATATAACGCATCACCAATCGCTTTCTTATCGATGGCGTAGTTAATCGCTTGGCGTACTTCTACTTTGTCTAGTGGGGCTTTTTGCGTATTAAATCCTAAATAAGCGAAGTTGTTTTCCGCACGAGTTAAAAGCTCCAAGCTGTCTTCTGCTTCAATTCCCGCTGCATCATCTGGATTTAGTCCATCCATAATGTCAATTTCACCTGAGCGGAGCGCAATTAATCGAGCAGCGTTATCAGGGATGACTTCAAAAATAACACGGTCTAGTTTTGGATATCCTTCTATACGATAGTTCTCATTTTTATCTAAAATAATGGAATCATCTTTGCTCCAGCTTACAAACTTAAATGGACCTGTACCAACAGGGTTTTCGTTAATTTTTGAACCATACTCTTCAAGTGCTGCTGGTGACGTAATTCCAAAATAACTCATCCCTAAGTTTTGTAAAAAGAAACCTAATGGCTGATTCAAAACAAATTCAATTTCATAGTCGTTAATGACATTAATTTCATCAATGACGTGTCCTTCATCGCCTTTGAACCCACCAAACATCGTGCCATACATTGAATACACATACCCTTCATCAGTAAATGCATATTCATGATCTGGGTCTGACCAGCGCTCAAAGTTCGTTTTTACAGCTTCTGCATTAAAATCAGAGCCATCATGGAAAGTCACACCTTCTTCAAGATAGAATGTATAGTTTAAGCCGTCCTCAGACACTTCCCAATCATGGGCTAAGCCTGGAGTCAGCTCAAAAGACTCTTTATCAAATTGCAGTAACCCTTCTAATACTTGGACTGTTACACGAGATGATTCCCCGTCTGTTGTACTACCTGGGTCTAAACTTTCAGAATCTCCACCTCTAGCAAACACTAACACTTGTTCACCAGACGCTTCTTGTGTCCCTTCACCTTCATCCTCGGAATCTACTGCTTCTTCAGCTGGCTCTTCTGCCGGTTCATTATCGGTCTCCTCGCTATTGCTGCAAGCTGCAAACACGAAAAGAAAAGCGAGCATCATGGCAAATAAACATGACCATTTCCATTTCATTCATTTTTCCCCCTTAATTTTTTTAATATAGATAAAACTTTGTTCCCTATCTATTCATATAAATGACAGGCAACAAAATGGTTATCTTCCACGGATTGAAACTTAGGTTTCACCTCTTTACATCTATCAATCATCTCTGGACATCGTGTATGAAACGGACAGCCAGATGGCGGATCAGCAGGACTGGGGACATCCCCTTTTAAAATGATCCGTTCTTTTTTTATATCCGGATCTGGTAGTGGAACGGCAGAAAGAAGTGCTTTTGTATAAGGATGCTTCGGATTCTCATAAAGCCGGTCTCTATCTGTAAGCTCTACCATTTGACCTAAGTACATCACACCGATTCGATCACTAATATGTTTAATGACACTTAAATCATGAGCAATAAAAAGATAGGTTAGTTGAAATTCATCACGGAGTTTTTCCATTAAGTTTAAGATTTGTGACTGTACGGAGACATCTAACGCGGAAACAGGCTCATCACAAATGATGAGTTTCGGGTTATTCGCTAACGCTCTCGCAATACCAATTCTTTGTCTTTGTCCTCCACTAAACTGGTGTGGGTATCTTGCCGCATGATAACTACTCAATCCAACAACTTCTAGTAATTCATGCACACGCTTTTTTCGTTCTTCTTTTGAAGTCATACCATGTATTAACAATGGTTCACTTATAATTTTTTCAACAGTATGCCTTGGATTTAAGGAAGCATATGGGTCTTGGAAAATAATTTGCATATCTTTTCGCAGTTGCCTCATTTCTTCCGCCTTCAGCTTTGTCACATCTTGCCCAAGGAAGTTAACTTCTCCTTCTGTCGGTTCAATTAATCGTAAAATCGATTTTCCAGTTGTGGACTTCCCACAGCCCGACTCCCCAACAATTCCAAGAATCTCACCTTCCATAACGGAAAAGGAAACGTCATCAACCGCTTTGACTTCACCAACTTTGCGACCAAAAATTCCACCTCGGATATCAAAGTACTTTTTCAGCCCTTTTACTTCCAATATTGGCTCAGGCATTAGCAACGTCCTCCTCCTTCTTCTCGTATAAAAAGCAACGACTCTTTCGATGATTTTCTAAAGAAAGTAAAGCGGGGTTCTCATTGAAACAACGGTCAAACGCCGATTCACACCTGTCAGCAAATCGACAGCCCACTCTCCCCATTTTTGGCTTCGGCACTGTCCCAGGGATCGAATACAGTGTTTGCTCTCTTTCATGAAGCTTTGGCAAAGAACGGATAAGCCCTTTTGAATATGGATGCTTTGGACTTTTTAAAATTTCACGAGTTGTCCCTTCCTCTACCACTTGACCAGCATACATCACGATGACCCGATCACATATTTCCGCAACAACGCCAAGGTCATGCGTGATTAATAGAATCGCCGTTTCGTTTTGTTTATTTAAATTTTTCATAATATCTAGAATCTGTGCTTGAATCGTGACATCTAGTGCTGTCGTTGGTTCATCAGCAATCAGAAGTTCTGGGTCACACGACATCGCAATCGCAATCATTACCCGCTGCCTCATCCCGCCGGACAACTGGTGCGGATACTCATCAATGACCGCTTCCGCTCTCGGGATTCCAACAAGTTTTAGCATGTCTATCGCTTTTAGATGCGCTTCTTTTTTGCTCATTTTTTGGTGAATTAAAATTGCTTCTCTCATTTGATTCCCAATCGTAAACAACGGATTTAACGAGGTCATCGGCTCTTGGAAAATCATTGAGATTTCATTTCCACGAATTTTTTTCATTCGTTTCTCTGTTACCTTTGCTAGATTTGTTCCTTTAAAATTAATTTCACCCGAAACGATTTTCCCAGGCGGTTTCGGAACAAGCTGCATAATAGAAAGTGACGTTACACTTTTCCCACAGCCCGACTCACCTACGATACCTACGACTTCTCCTTTATGTACACTCAAGCTAATCCCATCCACCGCTGGGATTTCACCACTATCTGTAAAAAAGTGTGTATGCAACTCTTTTATTTCTAACACAACATCCGACATGAATTAGCCCCCCTTCATGACAACAAATAGCAAATGCAATCGGAAAATCTTTTAGAAAACTATACTTCAAACATACTCAAAAGCTTGACCAATCATTCCTCATTTTTCTGAAAATAAAAATATTTTTCAATACTTTTACAAAGGTTTATTTCAAAATTATTTAATCATACGAAATCAAAATGACAAGCGTTGTGTCATAATATTTAACATAATAGTTACCACTTTCTTTTTTTGTATTTATTTTTGTAAGATTATGTTCCATTTGCTTTTTCTTTTGGAATTGTTGAAGGAGTTGAATTGAGATGGATAAGTGGGAGTTTGAAATGGTGTTGGATGGGAGTTTTTTTCACTTTAGGGGGAATTTTCATTTTTTGGCGTTTCGGTGTTGGCGGGATTTAAAGATAGCGTTGAGGATGAGAGCTTTTTTGCAGGGGATATTGTAGTGTGATGGAGTTATTTGAGTGGAGTGTGTCCATTAGACTTGCTCTATTGGCTTCATCGCCTTCATGAAGCACACTTCTCTTACTTTTTTTCTCTTTCTGTCCTTCATCGCTCTTATGAAGGACACTTCTCTCGCTTTTTCTTCTCTTTCTGTCCTTCATCGCCTTTATGAAGGACACTTTCTCGCTTTTTCTTCTCTTTCTGTCCTTCATCGCCTTTATGAAGGACACTTTCTCGCTTTTTCTTCTCTTTCTGTCCTTCATCGCCTTTATGAAGGACACTTCTCTCGCTTTTTCTTCTCTTTCTGTCCTTCAGCCATAAAAAAAGAGGAGTCAATCCACACACGAATTGACTCCTCTTTTTTCTTACTCAGCTTTATTTTACTGACAGTTCCTATCCTATCATGACTCTAACAGAGGTACTTCTACTTCAATCACCACAGGCCCTACTAATCCTGATTGTAAGCTAACATTATCCATTTCGTTTGCTTTATTATTTGTTACTTTCACTGTTAATATATTTGTTCTTATTTTTAAATGCTGTTGGTCCAATTCAAAACGGTAGGGGGCCCACATTTTCACTCCAATAGGATTTCCATTTACTTGAACACTAGCGATTTCATACACTTCCCCAAGGTCAAGTGTATACGAAGCGGACTCTTGAATTTCCTTCATTTCAAACTGTGTTTCATACACAAGCGTGCCTGAATAGTATTCCAACTCGTTCCAATTTGACCACGATGCCAATTGTTTTTCACGCCACAACAAACTTCCTTTTTTAATCACCCATTCGCCCTGCAATACAACTACATCCTTTGTTTTACATTGCGAGCTCATATCATCAGATGGTAATGAGTACTCTTCCCCCGGCATTACATAGTAAACAATCGATTCCCGTCTATTTATTTCAAGTGGTATGGCGACTTTCTCCTCATAACACTGAACTTGCACTTCGTTAATTACACCAATCCATGGGTCCCAGCATTCTACTTTTCCTTTTTCCGCTATCAAGAGTTTACCATTATACATCTCTTCCCCTTCATTCACTACAACATAGAACAGACAGCCTTGCTTTTCTACTTTACTTATTCGAATGTCTGTGTTTCCTGGTGATAAGCTAACTTGTCGCACACTATTTTTATCTATTTCCTCTATGAGGTTAGGTTCATTCTCAATTACAGTCGCTCCCTCTAAAAATTTTCCATACAAATGTGAAAGAACAATGACTCGCCCACCTGTTTTTATAAAAGCTTGCAGTCTTTCCGCTACTTCAGCATGTAAAGAGAGTGTATTTTCTACTAGAATGACTTTATACACTTGTTTTTCAATTTGAATTTTACCATTCCCAATAAAACAATCCTTTAGTAGTGAGTCTTCCAAATAATTGAACTCAATTTGATTTTGATAAAGAGGCTTAACGATACGCCATGGTAAATAGTCTTCTTCACATAAAACAGCAATTTCCGTTTGATTCACACTATCTGTCATGACCCAACTCATCCGTTTAATATATTGTGAAAACAAGTGATAATAAGTCCACCAACTGTTATTTGGCCCAACATCTGGAGGCCGCTCATGACTTCTTTTTTTTCCGTTAATCGAATAATAAAAGGCATGCGGACATATCAAATTCACTCCTCTTACAAACAGCCAGTCAAAATACCATTTCATATCTCCTGGACTTAAGGCCCAACTGCTCTCCTTGCCACATACACCTAGTACTTCATTTAAATTTCTTCGTCGGCCACGGTGTCTTGCTGCATCCGAAGAACATTTTCCAGCAGTAGAATGCTCTCCTTCTAGTGATTTCCCTTCTTCAGGTGCAACCCAGCGCCAGACAACATCTTGCCCTGGTATTTGAAAATAATCCAATAGCCCGATATCATCACTTTTCGCAGGATGACCGGTTAACGCAATACCATGACTTTGACACCACTCACTAATCGGCCGATAATATGTTTCTCTTACTCTGTCATGTATACATTGGCGATAGCGTTTTTTTATATCATTAGTATGAGCTCCAACGTCATACCAGAGTGCACTTAAATCAGATTCTTCATTTCCATCTTGTATAAAAACATCTAAAAAGTTGCGCGTCCACGGCTTTAAACCAGGAAGAGCATTTCGCCCTAGCATATCTGGTTCATCCGTAAACATCCCGATTACCGTTTCACCAAAATACTCTTTCAGTACAGCGTAGTATCTTTCGTGAGTAAGACGAATGTACGTTCTGACTGCATCAGGATTTAATAAATCAGCTGATGGAGGGGCATTTTTTTCTCCATCATCCTCGTCAAAATGAATGCCCCGAATCGTTCCTTTTGTGTCTGTTTCAATAAAAATTAAGATCGACCATTGACCTTCACTAGGAGGGATAAAGACAACTTTATCTTCGGTTGGTTTTAAGATTATCGTCTTTTCATGATGTATGGACGAATTTGACAGTTTTTCTACAGCTTGAATGGAAACAAGCTGATCACCTTCATCTAGTTCAAGTGAAATTTCATTTTCTCCTTGCTTTATTGAATGTTCGACCATCTTTAACCCTCGACTTGCATAGCGAGAATCTTCTTTGACAACTTGACCATTGGCAGAGCCAGAAGGATACATCCCTTCATCATACAAAACCACGCGCATTCCCAACTTGCATGCTTCACGAACCGCTTCATAAACCAACTCCATAAAATCATCTGACAAATAGCCAATGTCCTCTGGAATCCCTATCCGAGGATGAAGAACAAAGCCAGTCACCCCTTTCTCATAAAAATCATGAATTTGCCGTTTTATTTCTTTTATTGTTAAATAATCATTCCAAAACCAGAAAGGAATTGGTGTGAATTCCTCTGCTGGATGTAAAAATTGGTCCCGTAAGTCCTTCACGCTTTTACACCACCCTTTGCCCAATTCACACTCCTATTCTTTAATGACTTTTTCAGCTTAAGCGTTTCAATTCCAGCTAGTAACACAATCCCGGTACCATGAGTATCATTGAGAATCCATGTAAGATCATTTTTATAGTAATTCTCTGTAAAAGAATAGCCGGAACCTTGGCAAACACCGTATACATTTCCGTGCTGATCAATTGCAAGACGAGACATCGCCTCCCAACCTTTAAAAACAGACTCACTATACCGCTTCTTATCTTTCAACCAGCCGTAACGAATCCCTCTTGAAAAACCATATATGAACATGGAAGTACAAGAAGTTTCCTCATATGATTCATAGTCAGTGAGAACTTGATGCCACATTCCAGTTGGTCCTTGCAGTGAAAGATACCCTTCACATAAATCTTGAAAAAAGGCTACTAACTCATTTCTATCACTATGGTTTTCTGGTATGACAGCTAATAATTCTGATAGAGAAAACAACACCCACCCATTTCCACGTCCCCAAGGTACACCTGTAGCTGAATCAAATTTAAAGTCATAAACATGGGACATGATTTTTTGGTGTGGCAAATAGAGAAACGCTTTATACCGTAAAAACTGATATACAGCATCATGCAAATACGCTTCGTCTCCTGTTTTTTGATAGTAGCGACATAAAAAAGGAGTACTCATATACAAATCATCACACCAAATTGTATCTTTCATAAAGTCAACACTTCCAAACTTGCGATATAATGTCCCATCTGGCAACCGGTCTTGAATCATTGAAATATGATGGGCAATATCATGGGCAACTCGGTCGGCATCTTTAATCGTATTTACTTCTGATGCGAGTAACATCGTAGCCCCAAAAGAACCACAATCATCTAAACTATCAATCGCTGATAACTGATTATTCACGCCCGCTGCACCGTATTGTTCTTTATCCCATAAAGAATACTCATATAATGCTGTGCTCGTTTCAATATGATTTATTGCGTAGGAAATAATATCTTGTCGATTCAACTCTTTTCCCGTTTGAAGCAAGCCATACAACGTAACCCCTAATGGATAATCCCATTTTCCAAACAAACGATTTTCTAAATAAGGCCTCACATAAAGATGTGGTTCGTCAAGTCTCCAAAACGTTGGCCCATCCATCGCATCCATAATCGATGTTATTTGTCTAATTTCCTTCATATCCATGTCAGACCTGTCTTCAAAAAGACCTGCATACAACCATTTGCCGTTTGCTCCTTTCACTGGAACTGGCAATTGAAATTGTACTTCCTCTTGGCGTGCTTTGATTTCAAATCCCCAATCATCTTGCTCACAGTAACTTTTTATCACAACATCATGCTCACCATATGGTAACTCTACTTGGATCTGAAAGCTTGAAGACCCTTTTGTTTGAAATACTATCTCATTCTCGATAAAAATATCAATTCGTCCATTTGACTGACCGAATAACTCCACTCCCTTATTTTCTAAAAAAGGAATGTTAATTTTCGACCAAGCGACAGCAAATGTATGTTGACGGTTCCCAAACATCCTTGTCATCTGCCATTCAGAAGTTAGCTGTGGCCACTTTATTTCAGGGTACCATTGAACTTTTTCATCAAGTCCATTTAACTCCGAAGGTAATTGTTCAAACGACTCTCGTAATGGTTCAGTAAAAATCCAACCTTCTTGCCCGTCTCTTTCCGCTGTAGGAGATAAAAAGTGCATAGGATGCCGTTTAAATGACCCTGTTCCAAAAATCCCCCCAATTCCGGATGACGTCTTCACGAATTTTAAAACGAAGTCATTCCAACCTTGACAGATCTTTAACCGAAAGCCTACCTTTTTCTTTGGATCTAGCTCTTCCACAATCGTCGAGCGATATTTTAATTCTCCATTCACATACAAGTGAACAGGGCCATAACAATTTAAAGCAAACATATACTCCACTGCCTCGTCAGACCATAACTTTCCCCATGCATAAACCGATTCACCGTTTTTGCAGTGCGGAAATTTCGTTTCAAAATCAAAATGGTAACGGTAATCTTTTAATCTCGTTAATCCACTCGAACAAAATGCCCGGTACGTAATAGGATGAGGGGGATGACTACCAATATATCGATTCGAAATCGTTGCTAATATGTGCTCCATATTATCTTTACATTTCGTGTAAATACTCTCATTACTATGAAAATAAGGTTCCAACTTCACTCACTCCTTATTTTAAAACTTGACTAACTGATCTACTTTTACCGCCTGCCCTGTTTGCAATGATAGATTTCCGGCGATTCCTGTTAAGATAGACCTTGCACCATCTATATGTGACGCCGCTCGGTGAAGCGCGTCTGTACGTGGCACTCCAAATAAATCTTGGAGTAATAGCGGATCACCTCCGCCGTGCCCACCTTCTTTTTCTTCTACTTCTACTTCATAAGAAGGGCCGAACATCGGTATGACTTGAATTGACTTTTCTTCAATCGCACCTTCTTCCGACTTTTCTCCTCCAGAGTTAACGTACGATTGTTCTCTTACTTTCACTTCAATTCTTCCTTTACTCCCGTTAAAAGAAATGATAAAGCCTTCCCACGGTAAATAAGCATTTAAAGAATACGTTAAAATCGCTTTGTTTTTATATTGAACGATGACCGCTAGTGTGTCTTCGATATCAATTCCATCTCCAAACACACTTTGGTCACGGTAATAACCATCTTCATGCTCTGCATTTAAATACATCGCTTTTAAATGTTCATTTTTCTCTAAGTGCAGTGCAAATGGGTCGTCTTTTGCATACTTACTTCCATGTGCGCGCTGATAAAACTGCGTAACCCCACGGGACTCTGCATTTTCTTTCCCATAAAAGCGCAGTCCCCCATTCGCATACACTGTATCAGGCTCTGTTCCAAGCCAAAAGTTTACTAAATCAAAATGATGTGTCGATTTATGAACTAATAGCCCACCACTATTTCGTTTGTCTCGATGCCACCGTCGGAAATAATCAGCACCATGCTGTGTATCCAATGCCCATTCAAAATGAACCGAAAACACTTCACCAATCACACCATCACGAATTAACTCACGGATTTTCGTATTATGAGGGGCATACCGATAATTAAAGGTTACCCTCACTTCTTTTCCTGTTCGATTCACCGCATCATGTATCGCTTGACATTTCTCAGCGTCCACGGTCATTGGTTTTTCAGTAATGACATTACATCCTAATTCCAATGCTTTTATAATGTACGTATGATGGGTGCGATCAACGGTCGTAACAATGACCACATCTGGTTTTTCCGTTGCAACCATATTTTCAAATTCAGATGCTCGATACGTGTGAATGTTAGAGTGCTTATATTTTTCTACCAATAATTGATTCGCATAATTCATTCTCGTTTCGTTTACATCACAAAACGCGACAAGCTCTGCTGTTTCTTTAAAATCTTTCGCTAATGCTCCGTAAAAAAACTCAGCTCTTCCACCTGTTCCAACTAACACATATTTCAGTTTATTCATTCTAGTACCCCCTTCTCTCTATTAGCCTTTAACCGACCCTAATAACATTCCTTTTGCAAAATGCTTTTGTAAAAATGGATAAACAAACATAATGGGTAATGTCGCAACAACAATGACAGCAAATTTTAAGGACTGGTCAGGTTGCTCCACTAACGAATCGATTTCACCAAATCTTACATCTGCCATCGTCATAATGTTTTGCAACAATAACATGACCGGATATCGGGTGCTATCATTGATGTATAAGAGGGCGTTAAAGTAATCTCCCCAATATCCTACTGCGTAAAATAAAGCAAAAGTAGCAATAATGGGTTTTGATAAAGGCAAGGCAATTTTCCAAAAAACACCGACATCAGTACAACCATCCATTTTTGCTGATTCCTCAAGTTCTTTAGGTAATGTACGGAAAAATGAGATGACGATAATTAACCACATTGGATTCATGGCAATAGGAAGAATTAAAGCTAAAAATGAATCTAATAATCCTAAATCCCTCACTAACAAATAAGTTGGAATCATTCCTCCTTGGAATATAATTGTGAAAATAACAAAATATATGAAAAAAGAATGGCCAACAAGACGTGTTTTTGATAACGCATAGCCCATGGTCAATGTTAAAGATAAACTTAGTAGTGTGCCTGCTACTGTAATAAACACTGACACACCAATAGCCCTAACAAAAGTCGGTGTTGAAAAAATATATTCATAGGCTGTTAACGTAAATGTCTCTGGAAATATAAAAAATGCTCGACGGGCTAACTCACTTTCTGTTGCAAATGAACCGGCAATGACATATAAAAAGGGAACGATCATCGCCAGAGCGACAATGGCTAGAAAGATATAGTTAAACACATCAAAGACTCTTCCTAAAGGTGTATTATGAGATTTCATAACCATTTTCCCTCCAATTAAAATAATGTTTCCTGTTTCATCTTTTTAGCAAAATAACGAGCGGTCAAAATAAGAATAATCCCAACTACCCCTTTGAAAAGTCCAACAGCTGTACTGTGACTAAATGAACCTTGCGTAATCCCGACAAAATAAATATAAACATCAAATACATCAGCAACACTTCGATTCAACGAATTCGTCATTAAATAGATTTGCTGGAAGCCTTGGTCAAGAAAATTCCCCATTCGTAAAATCAATAAGATGATAATGACATGTCGAATAGCAGGTAATGTGACATGCCACATTCTACGAAAACGACCAGCCCCATCAACAATCGCTGCTTCATATTGCTCTTTATTTACACTCGCTAAAGCAGCTAAAAAGATGATCGTTCCAAAACCGGCTTCTTTCCAAATTTGTTGTCCAACAATCATCGTGCGGAACCACTCTGGACTGGCTAGAAAATTAATCGTCTGACCTGTGAGATTTTGAATGATGACATTTATTATTCCTCCACTTGTTGTGAAAAAGATATAGGTTAAGCTAGCTACAATAACCCATGACAAGAAATTAGGAATATAAATAAGCGTTTGGATTGTTCTTTTGTATAAAGTAAATCGAATCTCATTTAACATGAGCGCTAAAATTATCGGCGCTGGGAATACAAAAATCGTTTCATATAAAGCTAAAATCAACGTATTGCGTAAGACACGATAAAAGTCGGGATTTTGAAATAACCGCTCAAAATGGGCAAAACCGACCCACTCACTTCCCCAAAATCCAAGAAAAGGAGAATAATTTTGGAAAGCAATAAGAGTTCCCCACATTGGAACATATCGAAAAACAATAAACCAAATAAGCCCTGGTAATAATAGAAAATAAAGCCATTTGTCTCTTTTTATCTTTTGCCATCTTGTTACTTTATTGACTGGCTGTAATGTTGCATTAACTTCTAGCTCTAACTTTGCCACATGATCTCTCCTTTCAATTGAGATGAAAAGCAGGTGGCACTCACCACCTGCTTAGGTAGAATACGGTTATTGAATTGCGCTGTATGCTTCATTTATTTCTGCGATATAATCATCACCGCCAGAACGTTTCCATAATTCTACAGCTTCATCTAAACCAGATTCATCGATTTGACCAACAATAAATTTAATTCGGGCATCATTAATAATATTGTCTAATTGCTGACCTCTTTCCGCATACGTAGGGGATATTAATGGCTCAGCAGGATTTCCAATGACAATATCCAAGTTTTCTTCCATCACTTTCGTCGCTTTTTGCTGTAAATTAGTTTGTGGCATTCTCATAAATTTTTCACCAGGAATATGGGCTACGATTTGGTTTAAATCACGAACTTCACGGTCAAACAGCTCTCCGCCTTCTTGTTGAGATGTAAGCACAAGCTCTCCATCTAAGATTTCATGGTGAACCCCTTCTACCCCGTTGTAAGCAAGATTTTGAACTTCTTCATCATTTAAGTCATTCAAGAATTGTAGGACACGTCGAAGCTCTTCTTCTGTTTTTACCGCCGTTGTTGAAATCGCAAGGATTCCTGAATATCCCGCTGTTGGTTTCGTACGTAATCCTTGTGGTCCTTCAACAGCTCCGAATACATCTAATGTAATCTCGTCATTTGTATAGCCTTCTGTTATTTGATTTTGCAGACGATTCGCTTGGTCCGCAACGTCGATAACAACACCAGCAGATCCATTTACGATAGGATCAAACCATGTAGCTGAATCCATTACGGCAAAATCTTCATTCACTAACCCTTCATCATATAATTTCTTAAAGAAATGTAATGCATCTCGGTATTCATCAAACATAAAGTCTGGTAACAGCTCTCCATTGTCATCATAGCCCCAGCCATTTGGAACCCCGAACCAAACTTGCATAATATCCCACGGTCCTTCATATTCAGAAACAACCATTCCATACGTATCATCTTGACCAGATTGATTTGGATCATCATAGGTAAATGCTCGTAAGACTTCATAAAAGTCATCAATTGTTTTTGGTGTTTGTAATCCTACATTTTCTAACCATTCTTTGTTAATCGTTACAGCATGTCTACCAAGAGGTCTCCCTCGATATACACCGTAAATTCGTCCATCAATAGAAACATTATTTGAAACTATTTCATTCGCTTGGCTTAAATTTTCATAGTCATCAATATAATCGGTGATGTCCCAAAATGCCCCATCTCGAGCAGCGTTTATGAAACTCGGTGTCTTATTTGCCAACATAATATGTGGAAGATTGCCAGATCCTAACGTAACATTAAACCGTTCATCATAATTGGCATTGACAACAAACTGAAAATCAATGTCCATATTTGTATACTCTTCAATAGCTTGTAAAGCCGGGCTTGAACTGTCAACAGGTTCTGGAGCAAAAGCTGTCGTCATAATGGTGACTGCCATTCTCTCATCTAATGTTCCTTCATCTGTATCTGCAGGTTGATTTTCATCAGTCGTTGCCTCATTACTACAACCAATAAGAACAGTAAAAAGTAGTACAATACCGAATGTTTGCAAAATACGAAATGAGCTTTTCTTCATAATCATCCATTTCCCCCTTATTCATTTTGTGTTTTTTCCTACATTCACGATTCTCTTCCCATCCCTCCTTCTTTCCTTTTCATCCCCTTTGGGTTAACAAAAATATAAAACGCTTACATTTTTCCGGCAATATTCATTTTTTGATAATTGGCAAGTACTCCTATTTAAAATTGCTTAAATCACAATAGTGTAAGCGTTTTCTATTGTACTTTTTTGATCTTTAACACTTTTTTGCACTTGCCTGAAAAGTCTTTTAAACAAAAAAGTATCACTATCGTTTAAGACAAGTGATACCTATCCTTTTATTATTCAATTCCATCCTCTATTACGATGCTTGTTGTTCTGTTCTTTGTTTTAGTTCAATTCGAGAAAAAGTGTGATACGTCGTTGCCATAATAACTAAAGCATATAAACTAACTCCCAAAAAAGGGATTAAAATTGGAAAAAATCCGAGTATCATTGTAACAACTAAACACCCTATCATCGTAAATAATGTTCCAAACGGCCTGGAAAGAAGTAATAAAAAGGCATTTTTTACATGTTGACCTAAAGAGGCCTCATAATGAACAAGTAATGGAAAAAGATAAAGGAATGCAGCGCCTGACAACAGCATAATCCCAATCATCATATAACGAACCGATACAGACAGCCATTTTGTTTCTACTTGAAAAAATTGAATGTTGACATATCCAATCAACGCGATGGCCATGAAAAGAAGCCCTAATCCATTAACACGTATAAACTCTTGACGATACACACTCCAAAACATTGTAAAGACCGGGGCATCCTCACCTCTTATCGACTTTCGAATCACAGCAAACATTGCTACTGTACTTGGAGCCCATCCAAAAATAATTCCTCCTAGTAATGTAGAGCAAATCCACAATAAGTTAAGGTATAAAAGCAAAACAAAGTATTCACCAAACCGAAAAAATGTGCTCATAAATCCTGACATCGTATCCCCCCTCATCGTCTACATCGGACGATTTGTTTTCGACTGATTTGCAACATGCTGCTTTCTAAACTGACTCGGTGGTACACCTGTATGCTTTTTGAATATCCGATTAAAATAACTGTGACGGTAGCCGACTTGTTCTGCGATATCACTAATTTTCATATTTGTTTGGAGGAGCAGACTTTTCGCTTTTTCAATTCGAATAGTAGTTAAGTAATCAATGAAATTGAACCCTATTATTTTTTTGAATGCTTTACTTAATGTATATGGGTTTGCCCCTGCATCCTCTGCACATTGGTCTAATGAAATGTCCTCCATATAATGAGAATGTAAATATGAACATACTTCCTCAACAAGTTGTTTCATTTTCATATTAACTTTCGCTTCTAACGACTGGATAAACGGTGTGATCACTTCTTTTGTTAGCCACTTCGTCATTTGGTCTGGTTCACGAATTTTTGCCACTTCTTCAAACATATTTTTTCCATTAAATAGTTCATATGGATGTATGCCTGAATAGATAATTTCATGTTGAATACTGCCAAATAATTGAGTAATCGCTGGTTGAATATTAATTTCCTTCGTCTCTTTGCTCATCAATTCCTCAATAAATTGTTTAATGAGATTTTCCGTTTCCTTGATATGTCCAATTCGAATCGCTTGTAAAATCTCTCTTTCCATTTCAAAAGGATAATGCATTTGGTGAGATGAAGAAAATGGATTGATTTGTTGTAAATCAATGATCTGATTTTCATTTTCAAAGTTTCGATACTGTTTTCCTTGCCTCACTTCTTCAAACAAGGAAGGAATTCGTTTGACTTTATCGTCAGGCTTTGAAATCGTAATGGTAACTTGCATCTGTAACACCTTATTCAAAACTTCCATTGCCTTTTCAGCAAACTCGTGCAATGATTTCCTATTCTCTTGTTCTCTCGGATAAAGAATGAGTAACCCAGTCGATAAATCATAAAAATTTAAAACATTAAATTGATGAAACCGATGTTCGGCAACATCCTCAATGATTTTCGTTACAGCAGAAGTTGCAATACTTTCATCCTGGTTTAACATATTAACGTTTGCTTCATGTAATCCTAATACTTGAATATCCATTACGACAAACATATGATTATCAATATCCCAACCGAAATTTTCCATTCTTTCATGTAGTTCTTCTTCAGAATAATGATAAAGATATCCTTGAATCAATTGCAGCAAAAAGCTATTTTTCAATTGTGGTAGATGCGTAGACAAACGACTTTGCAATGACAAACTTTCTTTAGACAGCTGTTTATATTTTCGCTCAATTAATGTAAACTCATCTTCGTCTTTGTTGTTACTCCACTTTTCATCCGTCTCTAATTGCTTCATTAGCTTTGCAATTGGATAATATATTCGTTTTGACGCAAACCATGACATGAATAAGGCGATAATGAGACCAACTAAACTGACAACTATAATAATCTGTGAAATTAAGACAATCGGTGATGTAATTGAAGACATCGGTGAGGCAGAAATATACGTCCATTCTGAGTTAATTCGATTCATTTTTCCGTATGACACCGAATAGGTTTCCTCTCCAAACTCTAAAGTAAATGTCCCATTTGTATCTTCTCCTCGCTTTTCCGATAATTGCCCTTGCAAATAACGAATAAGCGAATCATCTTCCATACTGTTCACCGCTGCTAGTATTTCATGGTTCTCACTTAGTAGAAACGCTACTCCTTGATTATAAGGAGTTAAAGTCCACAATAATTGTGAAACCATCTCTTTATCTAACGTCACAATCATAGAACCAAACGGGTCATTACTGTTTGCAAGAATACTATGGGTCAAAATGAGTGGCTGGAGATTTTCAATATCTTTTTCATTCGCTGATTGTGGAAGAGAAGGCCACGTAATATTTCGATGAGTGGTAAATGACTGATAATAGTCATATTCCTGCTCATCTGTGATGACGTTATACTTAGGACGAAATACAATCGGTTGTTGTGGTGAGTCTATAAATAACTCAATCTTTTCAATAAGAGGATGACTGCCTTGTAATGTAAAAAGTGTTTGACTAATTTCTCGTGTTTCTTGAAATTGCTGTACATAATTAAAATCAATTATTTGAATGTTAAATCTCGGTGTAAAAGCCCAATGAGTAACCGCCATTTCTAAATAATCAAACTGACTATTAAGATTATCGACCCCTTGGAGAATTTGTGTTTTGTGTAATTCTTTTAACTCATCCTCTACTTTACTCACCCCGATAAAATAAATACCAATCCCTGAAATAAGACCTGGAATAAAAGCGATTAATAAAATGAGAATAAAACTTTTACGAAAAAATTGACTACTCCAACTACTCGTCATTTTTTTTATATGTTGTAAAAATGGAAACACCCCTCTCATCACAATGTACGTACAAGTTTTGTAATATTTATAATATTACAACATTATGTGAGATTATGACAGCGCTTTAATTAGGTATCCTACGACATGTGGTTTATAAGAAAAACGCGGAGCGTCTTTTCGTTTCAAGCGAAGTGCGGAGCCCTGCTCCTCTTTTGACAGTGAACCACAAGTGCTCTTCTTGAATAAGCTTTCAAAGCTTCGCTGCTAGACCAAAAATTTATACTCCCATCTTTTAAAATAACCCCAAGCCTTAGGCTTGGGGTCTGTCCAATAGACTCGTTCTATTGGACACTTCTCTTCTCCTTGGCTCACGTTCTGTCCTTCATCGTCTTTATGAAGGACACTTCTCTCGCTTTTTCTTCTCTTTCTGTCCTTCATCGCTCTTATGAAGGACACTTCTCTCGCTTTTTCTTCTCTTTCTGTCCTTCATCGCTCTTATGAAGGACACTTCTCTCACTTTTTCTTCTCTTTCTGTCCTTCATCGCCTTTATGAAGGACACTTCTCTCACTTTTTCTTCTCTTTCTGTCCTTCATCACTCTTATGAAGGACACTTCTCTCGCTTTTTCTCTTCTTTCTGTCCTTCATCGCCTTTATGAAGGGCATTCCACTCTTTCCCTCTCCGTTATTTGCTAAGAAATATAGACTTCGTGCGCAAAATTTAGGCTTGCCCACTCACCTTCTAATTTAAACAATTCATAAACAGCTTCCCTATCCATCACTGTTTCCTCTATCAAGTTGAATAGTGTAGAGATAACTGGCTTCTTTTCTGGAAAGTAAAAAAGAAAAATGTCAGCTTGCTCATGTAGGCGCGTTGTCCATATGTGAGAACGTACCATTACCATTGAATAGTATTTTCGAATGATTTTACGAGCAAAGCCTTGTATAATTTTTGGTAAGTCTTCACTAGAAGCTGTTTCTATCCTTGTTAATGTTCTTGTAAGCACTTCACGAATATCACCATTAAAACGGATCGCTATCTCTGGTGAGAGTTTGTAAGGACCAAACTTCTCACCAAGATCCTCACCATGCACACAAACGCATAGTTCTGCTAGAAATGCATTTTCATAGTAATTCACTGGGTCTACTGTATAGTCATAATAGGCAATCGCGATACCAACTTCACGAACTAAATCAACATATTTTTGTGATAAACCCGCAGCTAGCTTCCTTAAGTCATCCACTTCACTTGACGACAACTCGCTTTTAAACATAGCAATAATATCCAAATCAGATGTAGCCACAACGGCTTCCCCTCGTGCGACACTACCGTACACATATATGCTGTGCAATTGCTGATGAAACAAGTTTTTAAGACTCTCTACACATTCTTGTATGCAGGGCAAATAGGTTGGCTCAATTTTTTCAAGGCTAACGTCACTCACAATAAATCCATTCTCATCAAGACCATATCCTGATTGTAACATCAGCACTTCCCTCCATCCGCTTCATCTTCTTACATTCATATCCTCCAAAAAACTAGAAGATATAACATCACTACTCGCTAAAAAAATATTACACTAGCCTCTTTTCCGCCCACTTTTTCTCGTTTGTAAATGAAACAGTAAGCCATTTTTTATAGCCTACATCCTTTGTATGTTGAATAATTTCTTCCCGTATCTCGTCCTGTTCAGATATTGTTACATTTTTTGAATGTTCATCAACGATGAAATCAATTTCGATAAATAGTTTATTTCCTACTTTTGCGATACGGACAATTGATTCTTGAATATTGTAACGATCTTCAATGGAAGCAATGACTTCTTTAAACCTCGTTTGAATAGGTTGGTCTGGTGACATTTCAAGAACTTCTCTAAATGCTTTACTCATTTCAATTATCGGAACTTTAAGGAAATATCCCGCCACAAGAAGGACCATAAGTGGGTCAACATAAGGAATCACGCTTTGATAAGGCGTAAATGAAAGTAGAACAGCGAAGAAGAAACCTACCAAAACTGCTGCACTTAATAACGTATCCATTCTCCACTGGTTCGCTTCAGCCTGAATAAAGCCAGATTTTGCTTTATTTTTATTTAGTAAAAAATATACAACAGCACAACCTACTGTATTGACAACAGCAAAAATAAGAGCATGCCCTACATTAATTTCCCGCCCTCCTGATAACATTGCATCAATAGCGAGCCAAACGGAAAGTATACAAAGAATTAATATCGCTGCATATTTCACGATAATGACGACAGGTTCGAGCATTTCTTTACCAAAGGGGAATCTTCTTGAATCACTTTTACTAATATATTGCGCAACAAGAAGAGATAACAGAGACAGCATCACACTTACAAATGAATATAACCCGTCAAAAATAATTAAATATGAAGAAATCAATGTTCCCCAGACGATTCCTAGTATTGCAAAAAAGAGCGCACCAAAGACTGATAATTTTAACAGCGTTTTCTCGGATGCTTTCGTAAACATAGTACACCTCATAATTTTTTAATTATGAATGATAGTCAGTCAGTGTACTCTTTATAAATGTCATGACCTGAGTTTTTGTAATTGCCGATTCTTTCTTTGCTTGATTGGAAAGATAATAGGCTTCAGCTGAAGTTTCAATAAGATTAATGATCATTCTTGTCAATGGAGCAATTTCTACTTTTGGAGTAATCATGCCACTTTCCTTAGCGGAGTTTAATTGTTCTTCTAGCCAATCATAATACGGCTGATAAATCTCTTCCCAAATGTCAAAAGAATGATAATAAGCCATTCCTGCATAACAAAATAAAATTAATTCGTTATACTCTTTTGTCACTTCAAATGTAACATCAATGACCATCTCAATCGTTTCAAAAATCGACCCTGACAGAAGATGACTTTCCTTTATCTTTGCAAGCAATGTATTTAAAATCCTCTTCGCAATAGCCGGCACTACAGCACTTTTCGAATCAAAATATAAATAAAAGGTTCCTTGAGCAACTCCCGCTTCCTTCACAATTTGAGAAACTGAAGCTTTTTCGAACCCCTTTTCTTTCATGATTTTTATTGATGCATCCACAATCAGTTCATATTTATTGTCCACTTTCATTACCAATCCTCCTAGTATTTACCGACTGACTGACTGTCATTCTACTTTAATATTACCACATAAAAATTACTCCAACAACTTTTGTACGGGCAGAGATTTTACCCGCTTACCTTATCGGACATACATTCCGCTATTTTATAAAAAACACCTACTTTTACATTTCTATCGGACATCTGTTCCGTTATTCCCCTTAAACTGCTATGAAACTCTTATACTTTCGTTCATTTAACGGAACAGATGTCCAATAGCTTTTGAAAAACGTTGCTTTTTCGTGAAATAGCGGAATGAATGTCCGTTACCGACAACTCAAACTAACCACAGTGAAACCATTCGTTACTTAGCGATAGCCTCATCTTTTTTAAGCGCTGTATTCACTTGCAAAAATTCAAGAATTTCACCCCATGTTTCTTTTGCTGCTGCGGCATTGGCTGCCTTCGTTCCACCAAATGTCATTGTCATTCCCCCACCGGTATTCATAAATACATTGGCAGGCAAATTAACGAAACTATATGGAAAAGAGAGAAAGTGACCAGCGTTTTTATAATATAAAAAACGATGTTGAGGAGAAGGATCTGATGCTGCCCTCACGTGTTTTTCCATTATTTTCACATAACGCTCGGATGGCCATAATTGGTCATCTCCACCTGCAATAAACATGACTGGAGCCTTTATATTTTCAACTTGAATTCTTGCTTCTTTCACAGCTTCTTCATTTTTCAACGAATTACCCCAAATGGAAAGATAAGAAATTGGGTTTCTCGTTATCCAATTTTTTAATAAATGGAACATCGTAGAGAACTTATATTTAAATTTTATATATGGAAAAGTGTCCTCATTGAAAGACCATGCGGGGACAGGAGCAAAAATCCCATTTTTCATTCCTGCTGTTACGTAAGCACTAGGTGCCCCTGCTATTATCGATGTATAGTAATCATATGTAGCACCGAGAAGTAAGACGAGTTCGCCGCCTCTAGAGTAGCCAATTAAGCTCACTTCACCATTTGCTTTACGATGTTCTTTCAACCACATCGTCGCTTTTTCAAAATATTCTAATCGAATATTTTCAAGATCCTTCGGTACTCCTTCTCCAGCAAAATATGAAAGAGCCAATGTGACATATCCTTTTGTAGCTAACAATGCCGCCGCATGTTCTTGCATTCCTCCATCTGATCCGCTTAACACGATTACTGCTGGGAATCTTCCTTCCGACTCCGGATAAAACAGAGTCCCCCTTACTTCATCAAATTGAATTGCTTCTTTAGTAACCCCTTCTTTGTAAAAATGCCTTGTTACCGTTACTGACTCATGCTTCTCTCCTTCGACTAGCAAGTCTATCTTTATCTTTACCTCATCTGCTTTCACTTTTTCAAAATAATCATCCCATTTAGATTGTAGATGCTTCATAGACCAAAACAAGCCAGCACTATCCGCTTCATCATATGTGCCCGCAATTGGCTTCTGTCTAGATAGGTCGACTATCCCATTTTGATTCGGACGAAATGATGCATGAGAACAAAATTCTTTTTCTTTTTCATCAAAGGCTGTTGCTTGGATCGTCACTTCTTTATTGACTGGACAACCCGTTACCGTAATCAATACTTCCTCGTCAATATATGAATTAAGCGGAGTTACTTGTAAACTAGGTGTCACGTTTCTCCCTCATTTCTTGTCACTATATTCATATTTACGATAAAAATTGTTTCAATAAAGACTTTAATTATCGTTAAAACATGAGATTAACTCAGTTCCACACTCGTTCTACATTCCTTAACTCTTTTCCATCAAAGGTCAATTTGTAAATATCGGGCATATCGAGATTTTGCCAAAATGTATAATCATATTGTTTAGAAAAAAAATTCATGATTAATACCATGATATTACCGTGAGTCCCAATAACAATATTTTTGCCTTTATACTTTTCTAGTATATGGTATAAGGCTTCTACTCCCCTTTGTTGAGCGGCAACATTGGACTCTCCACCTTCCCATGCAAAATATTCATCCTCCCATACTTTCTTAATAGCCTGAGTAAAATTCTCGACTGGGACTATCGTTAACGTTCTCTCTTTAAAATTATCTACCACTTCAACTTCTTTATTTATTGTTTGCGCTGTCCCTTTTACCGTTTGAATTGCTCGCTTATAAGGGCTTGAAACTACTATATCGATTTCTTCGTTTTTCAATAGGGTTGTAACCTTTTTTGCATCTGAAAACCCTTTTTCCGATAATGGCCGTTCATGCTCATCTCGTGTATAAACAGAGTGAGCATGTCGAACAAAGTATACATTCGTCAATATTGCAAGCAACTCCTTACGTGAATAACATGTATGTTCATTCTAACTTTATTCCTTTTTTGTGCTTATTGTGGGGCAGAATAGATGCGATTCGTCATTTATATGAACTGGGATAAAGTGATTCGTCCTTTCTAACCCCTAACTGCCATCATCCATAAAAGTCTCTCTAAATAGCATTGCCAATTCTTCATCTATCTCGTTTAATCTTTTTTCTAACATCGTCGACACCTCGGATGACATCAAAATAAGTTGACCTACTCTAGCCTCTACCTCACGATCGCTTTCTTCTAACTTATTAGCCAGCATCACAGCGGCATGGATGTCCTTTTCAGTTAAAAGCATATCTTTAAAGGTGGTCGTCTTCCCTTCACGACTGTAAAAAGATAAATCATAATAAAGATATTGCTCTTTATTACCCGTTCTTCGGTATGACGTTTTAATTTTTGGTTCGATCCTCATCATCCAAACTTCGTCCAATGATATCGTTGTTGAAGAGAACAGACCATTACTATGTATCGAATCTTCATCAACATATTGGTAATGATTCAGCATAGCCATATTCCAGACAATAAAAATAATCAGTACCCATATCGACATATGCCACCGTGCAAACCAATGTTTCTTCGGATTAATATAACAGTAGGTAAAGACAAACCAAGTAATGAAGTATAAAATCATAGATACAAATCCTATATCACTAGAATGGTATAAACGCGCATACAGTGCACCATCAGGCACAAGCCAATCTAACTTTAAATCATACACAACTCCATATAAAAACATTGTAAAAATAAGGACCTGAACACTAACATAACCTTTAAACCACTTGTTTTCATACCAACGTTGCTCTTTATCTTTCAAGAACATTACCGCAACAATACAAAAAAGTAACGAGGTCAAGAGTCCACCTATATGTTCAAATCCTCCTCTTAAAAGATTCAGATAAGCTATTACTAAAATCAATCCACCATAGGTTTTTCGATTAATTTCCACTCCCAATCCCCCTAAACATTTCACCACTACCGGCCTTTGTCTTATACTCTCTATGTAATCATCATTGTGAAACATGTATGTTCATTCTAACATTTTATTCCTTATTTGGACGGACAAAAAAACATTCCTTATCGAAGGAATGTAACTTGTCAACAGCTAATATCACAAATCATACGGACACCAGTTCCGCTATTTTGCTAAAAATCAACGTTTCTGAAGTTCTATCGGACATTGGTTCCGTTATTATTGAAGAATCAGCTGTTATCAACCTTGTATTGGCGAAATAACGGAACAGGAGTCCGTTAAAAGTCCTAAAGTGCGCATTTCCAAAAAAATAGCGGAATAAATGTCCGATACGTCATCCACCATAACAATTGCTAGTTTTTTCGAACAATCTTTTTAAGTAAGCGACTAGACTTCCTGTAAAGATTCTGATAAAAATCATCTAACCAATATTTTACGATTAATCTTACTAATGAAAAAAATAGGGCTATAACCATGATTACAAATAAGAGCACTAATCCGTGCTTGATTCCTTCCATTACATCACCCTTTATTCTAGACATGCTAGTTTAAGAGAATAGCTCAAAAGTATATTTCGGTGTAAGAAAGCTCTCAACTCTCCACCAATTTTACCAAAATCTCTTCTTTCAATCCACGAATACTCTTCGTTTGCTATTCATTAGCCCACTTAAGCGCTTTTTCCGTCAAAACCTTCACGAGTGGGGCTTTCCTTTCCTGATATCCTTTTACGTCCTCTCCATATTCTTGAAGCAATGATTGCTTTAAAGCCTTATATTTTTCACGCTCAACTTTATTTTCAATTAAAAAATCTCGAAATGCTAGATGCTCTGACAACTCTTTTGCTCCTGCTTGATAAATATGTATATGAAATGTTCTTTTCACTTTAGATTCTTTGATAAAATATCTTCGTCCTTTTATCCCGTTTTCTCCTCTTGGGAGATATCCATGCTCTATCATTCGGTGATTAAAGTAATCAATTTTATTAATGTCTTGAACCTCTATTAACATATCAATGATGGGTTTCGCCACCATTTCAGGAATAGAAGTACTACCGATGTGATTTATATTTACAAGTTCTTCACCAAATATTTCTTTGAGCTTTTCAGACTCCACTTTATATTTGTCTGGCCAACCGATATCATACTGTACTATTTCTAGTCTCCTCATCTTATCTTACTTTTACTTCTACGCAACAAAAAAATCACAACTTAGACGAGAAAAATTTCCGTAACCTCAGTCAACTGCGTAATACAATAGTTCTTAAATTCAATTCCACTTGGCTTAGGGTGGGTCTTATTTAAAATTTATTCATTTTGTACAAAAAACGAATTACAACAAAGCAACTCGCTTTTATCCAATATAAAGAAAAAAAGGACTACTCCCTTTTCTCTAGATACTCCTCATACACCTTTTGTGCCTTATCCTTTTGAAGTCCCATTTTCTTATGAATCTCATTCAACAAATAAACTCCCCTTAACAAACAGCCTAAAATTAATCCAAAGGCAATAGCGCCTCCAAAATATGGCCCCATCAAAAATATAAGAAATAATCCAATGATTGTACTTACTACTATTGATAATACTAGATACATGTTTCCACTCCTCTTTTTTCTCTCTTTTTTTACCAAATACTATAACAACGGTAAGATATCCATTTTCCAAATCCCGTCTTCTTGCTTTAACCCTCTCACTTCTACAGAGTGAAAATGTCCATAGCTTACTCCTATTTCGACAACTGCTTCGTTTTCATTACTATTATCATCTTTAATTTCAAGTGAATTATAACCTCTAAAGTCAAGTGTCGTTTCTAAGTCTTTAGTATGGAGTCCATCACTATAGTACTTATCTTTAAATATAGATAGTTCAGGTAATGTTCCATCATTATAGGTCAGTAAATAAATGGACTCAACATCGTCAATGACAACGGAGTGAAAATAAAGCAAGACGATTTTTTCCGGAGATAAATTTGAAAGTTGCTGCACATCTTTTTCTTCTAAAAAAACTTCATACAAAGTTAGTTCATCTTCTGTGAAATCTCTTAAGTAGGAAAAATCACTCTGTAGTTCAGTAATGATCTCTTGTTGCTGTTTCACGGTGTCTTCAAGGTTTGCCTTTTTTTCCTTAAGCTCTTTTATTTCATTCTGTTGAGTATCTACTATATCAAGATCATGATTACAACCTGTGATAAACAATGTAATGAAGAGAAAAACACCTACAACTTTTTTCATTTAGCATCCTCTTTCTCCGATAGATTTAAAAACTCATTCTTCCAAAATCTTAAACAATAAACGTTGTAAACCAAGCGATATATTTTGCTCCCCATATGAATAATAATTGCGCAAGCACTGTGCCTAGTAATCTTGACGTTACCATCATTAATGACATACTTTTCAATTTATTGTAACTTCCTCTTTTATTCACTACATCGTCTGCGATGACAGAAATTTTCGGGTCAATGAAAACAACTAAAAGGATCGTTGCTATTCCATTTATTAATCCAGATGCCATTATCGCGGTAGACGCTCTTTCCGGCGCTAATAAAGCAGCATATAATGCTGATAATACACCGATTGTATAAATTGCTGTAATGACCATGTTTATGCAAAATAAATTGATAGGAATATCTTTAACCTTTGTATCTCGCAAATAAGAAAATTTAGGTAAACTAAAATGGGTTATGCCACGCTTTATGTAATGCAATGAAAAGATTCTTTTCATTAAAGAAGGAACTGAGCCTTTTTCTTCTGACAAATGGATAATCGCTCTTGAAAATAAAGCGATGAAAGTAGGAAGTAGAAGAATCCCAAATAGTGTTCCAATCGTTGAGGCACCAATCAATATCCGAAATTGTGCTTCTACAAACTCTAGCGTATTTACTTGTGGTGCCGTATCAATTAAACTCCCCGTGAAAGGCTGTTGCATCATATTAGCCAGTCTTGAAACGATGACCATGATGTTAAAAAGAGATAAAGCTGACGCTATCAATTTAACTCTCGCACCTGACAACCTTACCGCATATGCTAATGTTTCAATTGAATGAATAATAAAAATAAAAAAAGCGATAAACAATAGTTTTTCAGTAATAAGCTCCATTCAGTTACCTACTTTTTATATGAAATTGTTTTATTTAGTGCCCATATCTAGTAAGCCCACACTAACTTACTTTCACTGTTACAATAAGGAATATGCTTTAAAAATGAGTCCAAACGGATATGAAAGAAGCGTTCTATATCTATTCTTAACTTTTGCTCTAACTCACAAAATTCAGACACGACATAATCTAATCCAAAAACATTATAAAGCTCTGCTTCTGCCCATATCGTTTTCACTCTTGCTTTATCTGAAAATGGCAGCAATGAAAGAATAGCTCCATCTTCATAGTCGTCATATTCAATCGTATAGTAGTGAAATTCGGGTATAACATCATTCTTAATTTTTTCTTTCCACTTAAAAAGAGCCTTGTAAAATTCTAAAATCGCTAGTTCCGCTTCAAAATATAGTACATTATTTATTTTTATTGTTAACAAGGCATCTACTGCCAAAATAGAAGGAACATCTCTTTTTTGTTTGTTGGAGATTACTCCTCTTTCACTTGTAAACTCGTATTTGAAATTTATTTTATTAGTAGAAGCGTTTATCATATCACTCATGTTATTAACCTCAATAATCGTTTCTCAGCTTTCGCTTTGACCTTGTCACTAAATTCCTTAAAAAGCGTTCCTAACTCATTTTTATCGTCCATTTCTTTATTACTTATAAACTTTTCATTCATTAAAACACCTCACCACAATTATGTCCTAACAAACACTTCATTTTTTTCAATCCCTACTTAAATGATATTCCTCTTGCTAGTTTGCTTTTTTTCGATTAACGACCAAAGTCATTGTATTCAATGCGATCGTAACAACAAGCAAAACTGTCGCCGCAACCGCGACTCCACCCATTGTATCCATCAAAGCTGACCAATCCTCAATTATTACTAGATGATAGTTATAGTACATCTGGAAGCACAACGCAACACCACAACAACTAAAGCTCCAAATGGAGAAAACGACTAATTTGTTATTACCACTCTTTTCCTTTCTCATAAGAACAACAACAGGTAATATCCAAGCTATTAAACCAAGTACTAAGCTACCAATATTTAACCAACCAATCATGAGTAATTTCTCCTCTATATATGTTTTTCTACTTTTGTGCCTTTTAATTTTAACACTATTTTCCTAATGGAGTATAAATACCTCCCTCACTTAAACCCTTTCAACCAACTTTTTTATCGCACTAATAACGATTTCTGGTTCATCATTTTGTATATAGTGACCACTATTTTCTGCAATCACCAATTCAGCATCCATTGATATATCAAGAATCTCAGCTTGCATTTCATTCCACAATTTTTGAGAGACTTTCGAATAATGAGTTTTCTTACCTGCAGAAACAACGATTAGTGGGACATGTAATGAACATCTGGCTTCTTTAACCTGCTTCAAACTTTCCATAAATTCATCGTAATTGCCTTCAGCAACGAACTGATTGTTGTAAGCTTGTTGAAACTCTTGAGACATAGTTGGGAGGAATCTTTCTCTGTAATCTCCTGGAGTAGAATCAACCAAGACAAGTCCACAAACATCATTTCGATATTCACTAGCAAACATCCGCATTGTAACTCCGCCAAATGAATGGCCAACTACGATGTAGGGAGGGGTGATGTTAGCTTTTACTAGTAGTTCTTTCAGTTCCTTTACCATCTCTTTGCTAGTTCTCGGGTTAGAACTTGGTTCACTTTTCCCGAGCCCTGCTCTATCATAAACGAAAACATTGGCAAACGTTGAAATTTCGCCAATGATTGAATCCCAAGTTTTAGAACAATCTCCATACCCAGCGTCCATAATAACAGTTGGTATTCCAGCGTTTTCTCCTAGCAACTTTGCATATAGTTTACAACCACTTACTTGTACAAACATTTCTTCCATCATATAGTGGGCCCTCTTCCTCTCATTCTACCAACTAGTAACAGCGCTAATTGCAAAGTTACTCAATCATGAAATCTTCTAAGCGGATTGAAATTGAAGCATTCATTCTAAGGCCCTCTTTCACTTTGATTTATTTGGAAATAATGTAAGGCCAAGTAAACCAACTACCAAAGCAGATATTCCAGCAATGCCCCCTGTAACCATCCTGCTTTGATTAGGAATTAAATATTCTGAGAGAAAAACTACTACACCAACAAAAAAGCCTATAAACAATGCTATTCCTATAGTTCGTTTTTTCAAGCCCAGCACCTCCAATCGTTTCTTAATGATTTACACGTAAAACCATCCGCACAGTATTAAAGGTATATCCACCGAAATTGTCATCAAACTCACTAATGATTTCAAATCCTTTTGCATCATAAAACGCTTTTCCGATTTTATTATCTTTTTCAACATTAATATATATCTCTTTTATCCCCTCTAATTCTTTGATCCCATGTTGTAACAATGCTGAACCTATCCCATTACCTTGAAATTCTGGGTAAAGATATATCGCGCCAAGTTCCACTTTTCCGTCTTTTTTCACTGGAGAAAAATTTGCAAAACCAACAATTTGCTCATCAACTTCCGCTACATATAAAAAAGATCGTTCTAAGCGATGTCTCATTCCCTCATCACTATAAGCTGAGCTCAAGAAATTGTTTTGTACTTCTATTGGAATTACCCCCTCGTATGTGTCATGCCAAGTCGTTTTCGCCACATCTTGAACTTGCTTTATATCTTCGTGAACCATTTTACGAACGGTAACTTTCATCTAACCCTCTCCTTTAAGTGATTTTTTACTATTTTTGGAGATTATAGCACAACATGAGCTTAAAATTCTTTTAAAAATAAAAAAAGAACTCCTTTATTCTTAAAAGGAGTCGGTGCTCAGAGCGTATCGGACATCTGTTCCGCTATTTCATGAAATACGGGGTGTTTTTGATTGCTATCGGACATCTGTTCCGCTATTTGACCAAACGAGTGTTACATCCATTCTATTTTTCTAATATAACGGAACGTATGTCCGATAGCTTTTGAAAAAAGCTAATTTTTATTGAGTTAGCGGAATGTATGTCCGTAAGGCTGGCTCTTTCCGTTTTATCCACTCATTAAAACCCTATCGCCTCTACTATTTGACTGAGAAGTAACAATAAATTCAACATCTTGATTAGTATTATTAAACATTTGGTGTGGAACAAGTGGAGGAACTTCGTATCCTTCTTGTGGATGTAATTGTATTGAAACACCGTCAACTTCAAGTGTCGCAGTGCCTGATAAAACAAAGAAAAATTGTCGAGAGCGCTCATGATAATGCCTTACTTCAAATGTATTAGGCGGCATCCGTTCATGAATAATACTTAAATCGTTATGTTTCACTAAATGCCAACCATCGCAATTATCTCCCCAACTATAATGTTCTGCATTATTTTTGCTGATTTTCATGGATTTCTCCCCTAAAATTGAATTACTTTAAAACACTAGTTTAACTTAACAACATTAACTCCCATTTTTCTTCAATTAGTTCTTTACCGGACAGCATTTGCGGTTGTGTTTTCATTAATGTAAAACCAAACTTTTCATAAATTGTCCTTGCTGCTTTCAACTCACTATTTGTCCAAAGAATAACCTTCTCATATCCTTTTTCTTTACTGAAATTAATTGCTGCTTCGACTAATTTCAGGCCATAACCTGCACCTCGAACACTAGGGTCAACAAGAAACAAACCCAATTGGGCAGTCTTGTCATTCACTTTTTTAATACTAATGGATCCTTTTTGTTTTTCATTTTTCTCTAAAACAAAAATATTTTCAGAACAATCGGTCCGCTCGATAAATCCATTTACACTTTCTTCTATAAAATGACGAAAAGATAAGTCGTATCCAAATTCACTGTTGTATAAATCATAATGAGCATTGACTATGTACTCTTTATCTTCTGCTCGATATGTTCGGATCATAATATCACCTTTTTCTTTATTTTAACATTAATTTCCTTTTTAAAATAAAAAAAAACGGAAATTAATTAAGGATTTTGCTTTATAACTGATATATAATCAAACACAAAAATAAGCCTTCAACATGATATTGATAGACTTATTTAGTCATGTATTTCTATCTAAAATGCATTGGATTTCCATAAACCATATCAGATAACAAAAATAATGCACTTGTTGGTACAGGGTCTGAGAATTGCGGGGGACCAATTCGTGTCGTACTAGTTAGACCAACCCATTGTCCAAACTCCCCTGCTTGTAAAGATGGAGGGTTCATTAAAAAGTTGCCATTTAACACGAAATGCCTTGTATTAATTGCCAACTGATCAAAGACCAACAATTGACCTGAAAAGCTTGCGAACGCTGTGTTAAACATTAGATTTCTAGTATTCTCATCCCATATCCCGCTAATCGGCAAATCTGTACCTCGAAAATTAATCGTCCCTCGGACATTGTTATTTTCAATGGCTTGGATTACTAGTACACCTCTTACTATCCGCCTTCCTGCAACATCTCCAATAATACTCCAAGTGGAAGGCACAGGTATGGTGCGTTCGGTTTGCTGAATTGCTTGCATTTACTACCCTCCTAAAGCTAGGTTAACACCTACTGATGTATGGTAGTATATGTAATTTCCTTTATTGTTGTGACTATTTTTTCTAAAGGAAATTTTTTTGTAACGGACATCTATTCCGCTATTCCATGAAAATGAAGCATTTCTACAAAGCTATCGGACGTATGTTCCGCTATTTGTTCAAAAGAGCGAGAAAAACTCTCTGTTTCCTTAAAGTAACGGAACAAATGTCCAATAGCATTTTAAAAATAGTAGTTTTTATGAAAATAGCGGAACAGATGTCCGATAGGTTTTTCTCATCAACACCCATAGTGTGAAACAGCTATTTTTTGATGCGTCTCTATCGTTCGTCGACAACTCCGTGCCCTGTTTACACTCTCTTACTTATTTTTTTCAACAAGGATAAACAAATAATCACCTAATCAAAAAAACCTAAGGCCCAAATTCAATTTGTCCCGTAAACAATAAAATAATTGTGATGATCCAAAAGATAAAGAAGGACGAGGAAAGGAGTAAAGCAATCACAGGAATGACATTTTTCTCTGTTTTCTTTACTAACCCAATGATTGCTAGGACGATACCAACCCCTGTTAGCAAAAACGTAATAATATCTCCAAATCCATTTCCTATATTCGCTATTCTTGTTGGTGTTACAAAAACAATGAAAAAACAAATAACCCCAACAGCAAGGGCGAAATAACTAATCAAACCGTACTTCTTTTGCGTAGCCTCGTTGCTTTCCAAATAAACACAACCTTTCTCATTAACTTCTTTATAATATAGCATAATTTACCAATTAATACCGAGGATTTATTTTTTATTATATAAAAAGAATACCTAGATAAAGCAGACTACTATAGTAGCCTGCTTTGTTTAAAAACCTAGTTAAATTAATAACCGCCGTACCAACAACAAGCACCAACGATAACTAAAAGGATAAACAGCACAACGATTAGTGTAAAACTTGGACTTTTTTTGTATCCACTCATATCTAACACCTCCTTTACTTGAGGTTGCTATATTTTATGAGTATTTCAGATATATGATTGGACGAGTGTATAATTTTTTCTAAGAAGGGCAATTGGAGAGATTATTATAGTTAAATGCTACTGTTTTCTAATAGTATTGTTATACATATGATAGGTTTCTATCTTAAATGCGAGGCTGTCCGATGCTATATTGGCCACCTTTAATAAAATGGACGTTAGGAATGGTAGTATAAAAATCTATTGTATCTACACAAGAGTGGTTTAGAAGGGATTACGTTGTCCAACCAATAAACGTAAAAAAAGCTTGGATTCCCCAAGCTTCCTTTGTTACATATACCATTTTTTACATTTGGAACATTTACACCCTAAACCCATTCTCTCCCATATTCACGAATGAATAGAAATTCCTTTTGGTAATGTTCAAAATGTCCGTCATCAATCATCTTTTGAAAAGCAACATCACCTTCACTCGCTCTTTTTATCATGTATTTACATAGCCCTTCTACTCGTAGCAATACCATTTGTAAAAAACCTTTTTCCATCCCTTTTATCCCGTAAGCTTCAAAAAATAACGCAACCCGTTGTCTTATCCGGGCCGCACCCTTTAACGGATCATAAAAAACCGCCTCACCTTGTTCAGTATGATACAGTCTACTTAACGGAACACAAGTATAAAGAGCATAGGCAATATCCCATAGCCGTGGCCCAGGAGCAGCAAGGTCAAAATCAATAATGCCGACTGGCTTTTCATGTTTAAAAATAATGTTATATATAGCAAAATCATTGTGACATACAACCTCGATTTGTTCAGGAGTACTCTCCATCGGTTTCCACTCATGTAATTGTGGAAAATCACTAACAGCATCATGATATTCTCGGAGCATTTTTGCTATTTCTGTTAAAACATCATGAGACCACATATATGTTTTTAAAGGATAATGACCAGCGTCCCCGTCAATATAGGAAAGGATTTCTCTATTTTTTGCATCAATCCCTCTAAATTTCGGAGCAAAATTAAAACCTTTACTTTCTAAATGCTGCAATAATTTATGAATACTAGCACTTTCATTCTTTAGCTCACGTCGAACCGTATTTCCGACTCGATAAACAGTTGAGACATTCCCACCTGTAAGCTTTTCTTCATTTTCGTCATAACTTTTCATTACGAATTCCCCCAAATATAGGGACTCTATGAGAGTGGCAATAGAGATGTATTTTTTCCATAAATAAAAAGCAGACACACAACGGTATCTGCTTGGTAATGGGAATGAAATTGTCCACACCATGTATCCCTTGAATGATTTAAGATTGACAAAGAAACGCATCCTGTTAAAAAGGACCGTAGCTGTCATTATCCAATTACATCATCAGTTCAAGGTATTCCACATGTGTCCTATCGATTCCCCTTTCTTTACATCTCTTGGTTAGATAGTACCAACGATTTCCAACTATGTAAAGGAAAATCTTAACTTTTTTGTTTCTTGATTTCATCTAACAATGTAATAATCTGATAGTTTTGCTCAATCAGTTTGTCATTTTGTTTTTGTAATTTAGAAGACTCCAAGACACACACTACCAAAATGATAATCATACCTAGAAAAATGAACAACGAAATCCTCACCTCAATCCATCATTTCCTCTATAAAACTAACATAATTCCTATTTTACACCACCGAAAACAGCAAGCTCCATCCATTTGAAATAACAATCCACATGGTTAAATCCAATATCTCTTAACCACTCTACCTGAACATCGACTCTTTCAAGAATATTATCTTCCTTGTCTGGTCTATTGTTGTACTCGATAGCCACCTCATCTTTGTTTCTATTGTTATGGGAAGCAAGATGGGTAATAAAAAGCTCATCATGAAGTTTTTCAAGTTCAGATGTCGCTGAGGCGACGTGCTCAATATTAATAAAAATGCCTCCTTCTGATAAGTGACTATAAATATCTCGATACAATTCTTTTTTCTTTTCATGTGGAAGGTGATGAATAGCAAATCCTGAGACAACACAATCAACTGAATTTAATCCTGTATATTGTTGAATCGACGGACTAAAATCACCGTGAATAATTTCACAACGGTCACTAAACTCACTCATATTCTCACGTGCCGCCTGGACCATTGGCTCTGAATGGTCCACGAGAATAGCTGTAGCTTCAGGATATGTTTTCAGTAAAATCTCAGCTAAGAAACCATTACCACACCCTAAATCCAATATTTTTTTGGGATTTGGTGTAAAATGATGAACGACTTGAAGCATGATTTTAGCTTGCTCAACTCCGAAAGGAATTCCTCCTCTTACTTGTTCTAGATAATGTTGGGTGACATCTTGTCTTTGCCAATTTGTTTTTTCCATTCTTTCTCCTCCTCAATAGAAATGAACAAATTCAAGGTTTGGGCTTGCGAATAAATAGTTTGTACAAACAATTAAGTTCTATTGATTCCACATCTCTCATTTTTGCGGTCAGAGCAGCCGTTATTTGTGAACATGATACGGGTTTCCGTTTTTTAGCGGCCACAGGAGCGCTTATTTGCTCAAAAGCCACTCTATTTCTAGCGATATATTATGAATAACGGCTCCTGTGGCCACCAACGTTCCAAAACGCTAGCCATGTTCACAGTTAACGGTTTTCATGGCCGCATAATTATCATAAAACAACAAAATCGCTAACGCGAACCCCACCGAACCAAGTGTTGAATGATTCACTTAGGTCTTTTCTCGCTTGTCTCACAGCACCCCAAACCCCTAATTCATTCTAAGAATATACAGGCGCAATTCTTCCCAAGGTCGACTATGTTATAGTTTCCGTTAAACAATAAGAAAGCCCATCATCTCATAAGAGACGACAGGCTTTACCCCCGTGGTACCACTCTTTTTGATTTGTAGTTTAACACATACAAATCCACTTTTAACCGATTACGGAAGTCAACCGTTAAGACCTACTATCAGCCTTACCACTCATGGGCGAGTTGGGGATTGTTTTTGACTGTCTTTCACCAACCGACAGCTCTCTCTGTAAAAAATGTCTCCTTACTACTCCCAGTCATTGTGTTTTTATTGTTTAAATTTTCCTTATTTTATATATAGTGAAGAAATCTGTCAATCTCTTTTTTTACGTTAGACAAAAAACAAAACAGTCATTCGCATTCCACATATGCAAATCATCCGCAATGTACCCACGTAGCCATAATTGACCGTCTATTCGTCTAAGGTAAAACCCTTTCGGAAAATCATCGTCTTCATATAAGGCCTTTGTTGCTACTGTTATTGAACCTGTTGGAGCTTGATGTTGTAATGAAGTCCCAATATTCCCTTCTGCCTGGTCCAACAAATGCAGGCGTAAGTAAGGTCCTAGCTCTAGTGGACACAATTTCAAGCCAAGTTCGTCCGCTTGTTTATAAATGTCAGGCGTTGTAGCTCCATCAGGAAACCCAAGCGAACGCACCGTTAGCTCTACCGTTTCTACCTTATATTTTTTCTCTGAAGTTATAAAGTTTTCATCCGCTAACAATCTCTCTCCATATTCATTTACCAGGACAGAGAACTCTTGTAAGCTTTGTCTTAACTGCTGTTTCGACAGTCCACCTACCTCTATCGTTCTCGTAATCATTGGATTCTCTATCGCCATGTAGATTCACTCCTAACAAATAAATTATTGATTGTTGTAAAGATGTGTGTATAATGAAAAGTAATTGTATATGAGAAGGTTTTCTAGGGTTCCGCAACGGTTACGTTGGTCTGGTCCGAGAGAAAACTCACAGCATTGCTGTGTCACGGAAGGATAAAAGCCTGGGAGATACTGTTTAACAGTGGTCTTCTAGGTTTTTTTACTTTTAGTTATCTTGGAGGTTATATATATGAATTTAGATTGGATGAAAGTATTTGTTGCTGCTTTCTTTGAAGTTCTTTGGGTGATTGGCTTAAAACATGCTCATGACGTATGGACTTGGAGCGGTACTGTTATTGCAATCATTATTAGCTTTTATTTACTGATTATGGCTGGAAAAAAACTTCCGGTAGGAACGGTCTATGCCATTTTTGTTGGGTTAGGTACTGCAGGAACAGTCATGAGTGAAATTCTATTTTTCGGTGAACCATTTAAAATAGAAAAGATCCTATTGGTTCTTCTTTTATTAACTGGAGTTATCGGTTTGAAATTAGTGACAAAACAAACGATCAAGGAAGGAAGTGAAGCCTAATGGCATGGATTTCTTTAATTTTTGCAGGTCTTTGTGAAATGTTTGGTGTTGCCATGATTAATAAATTGCATCACGACCGAAAATGGCATTCATTCGTTTTGTTACTTTTCGGATTTGGTTTCAGTTTTATCTTTCTTGCTTACGCGATGCAAACTTTACCGATGGGGACAGCCTACGCAATTTGGACTGGTATTGGTGCATCTGGAGGAGCAATTTTAGGCATGACATTATATGGAGAATCTAAAGATTGGAAAAGGCTTGTTTTTATTGCGATGGTGTTAAGCGCAGCCGTTGGGCTTAAGCTTGTTTCTTAATCATTATATTGATAGGAGGATCCAGCTTAATTGTAATGCTAAATTAGGCTGGATCTATCTCCCTGCTTCTCGATTTATGAGATAGAGTCGTTAATCATCTTCAAAAGTCGCTCACTATTCTCTGTTGCAACATGTTCAGATAATCTAGCGCCAGCAATAACTGGGGCCCATTGAAATACCTCATCCCTTCCCATGCCACTTTTCTTACAATAAAGCCGCAAGTACATTTCAGCGAGTTCCCTTGAAACTTGCGAATATAAAAGATAAGATCGACACACATCCGCACGAACATCTCCGGCACTCGCATCAACCCAATCAATCACGACCACATTATCGTCAGTCTTCATCACATTATATAAATGAAAGTCTCCATGACAGAGCCTACTCTCGTAAGTAAAAGAATCTAATTTCTTTAACAGCCCCGACTTTTGTTGCTGAGTGAGTTGATGGACAGATTCGATTTGACGAGATAATTTAACATACATTTGTCCGATAACTTCTGGATTAGGCATCATTCGATGTACGTTCAATTGCATGTCAACGGAGATATCCATGTAATATTCTGCATGCTCTTTATCTTTCACCAATAAATCTCCTAAAGTTTGTCCCGCAACATATTCCATTACGATCGCTTGTTTTCCGTTTATCCTTGTAACATCAAAAACCTCAGGTACAGGAAGTCCACATGAATAAGCATATTGTTGCTTTTTCGCCTCATTTACGGATTCCAATTCTGGCAAAAAGTCATTAAAGACTTTTATGATTTTATTGTCATAAAGATAAATTTTTGCAGTATTACCTTTAGCAATTGGATTCCCTAACTCCATTAGGCACTCTCCCTAGATTCTTAACATTTTACTCCTAGTGGTCAGCAGGATTTATAATAGCCAATACTTGATGGTCTTCCCATTTCCCATTAATCTTTACATTTTTAATAGCTAATCCTTCTTTGTGGAATCCCGACTTTTCTAACACACGAATTGATCCTATATTATGAGGCATAACACCTGCTTCAATTCGGTGTAATTGTAATGACTCAAAAGCATAGTTTACTAACAATGTTACAGCTTCAGTTCCATATCCCTTACCGTTATAGTCTTTATCAATAAAATAGCCTATAAAAGCACTCTGAAGAGAACCTCTCATCACCTGAAATAAACTGATTATACCTATGAGTTTATTTGTCTCCCTTTGAAAAATACCATACTGATACTCCGTGCCATTTTCAATGTCCTGTTCCCATTTTTTTATTAAACTTTGTTGATGCAAAAGTGTATAAAATGAATCTGGACGCACCATTGCGAACTTTTCAAAGAATTCTTTATTACTTATTTGAAAATGAAGTAAATCATCTGCATCAGGCAAAGTAAACGGTTTTAATAATAAGTTATTAGACAAAATCACAATATCATTCCTTTTGAAATAAAAATATACACTTCCATTCAATAACAAACATTTAATCCTTACTAGATATCTCTTGTTTTAATTCATCAAGCTTTTCATTCATTTCATTTAACGTTTTTTTCGTATTAACCATATGGTGAGCCACTCTTGATATTAAATAAATTACAAATATGAAAAATAACAAGTTTAAAACCAATCCAAAAATATCATGCATTGTCTTCTTCCCTCCAAAGTAAATAAACCTTTACAATCATCATTGATTCTCCGCTTTATTACATTTTCTTAATTACTCTCTTTATATTTTAATTCGTCTAAACTTTTGTTTGTCGAAAAACTAATTTGGAAGAAATTCTCTTTCTTTACCAAATTATGATAAGTAACCTCTGGCTCGTCTTCGAAAACGACCCCAATATGAAAACTCCTGCTCTAAAATGCCATTCTAACATTTCAACTATTTTCTCTATTTGTGCATCTATACAATAAGGACGAGCAATAAAAAAAGAATGTATACCAACAGAACGACTAGGGTCAATATCCTCATGCCATTGTCCTTTTAACATAAACGAACTAACGATAAGCACTGCAACAAGTCTAGCAACAACCATGAACTCTATCAATTCTGTCGGGTGCATAAATCCCTCCTTATTGTGGTTAACTTCTTTTCTTCAATACTATATATAGATTGTTGAAATATCCTCATCTAAAAAGAACAAACTTCTTTAAAGCATCCCTTAACTTAACTTCGCAAACGCTACTAAAGAACCTTTATCACAAGATTGGAAACCATTCTTTTCATAAAAATGCCTTACATCAGGGGCTTCGTCTGTTAATAATACCTTTTGACGAACATCTTTATATTTTTTTAAAATTCGTTGCAATAGTTGAGTTGCAATTCCTTGATTTTGGTAAGCATTTAAAACAAGAATATCCTGAATGTAGATAATAGTTAATCCATCACCAATAATTCGGATTAAACCAACTAATTCTTGACCATTCCAAGCTGAAACCACTTCTAACGACTGTTCAGTTGCTAGTTGAAGAACAGCTAAATCTTTTGTGTAAGCATACCAGCCCACATCATTATATAATCTCTCTAATTGTTCTCTATTTAAATGTTTACTATTAGTAAAGTTTATACCCATTCGCTTTCCTCCTCAAAATTTTATTATTTTGAAGAGTGACGTCTCAATTTAACCACTGTATTATCACTCCCTTCGAGTTAGGCATTATCCTTAAATGTTTTATAATATTCATATCCTAAGATGCTGAACCCTAATATAGTTAGTACGAGTCCTACACTAAATGGAAAACCTAAAAATAAAGACTGTACAACCTCATCACCATATTGCTTTTCTCCCCAAATTGCATACCATAATTTCGACTTGCCTGACCATCCGGTGATATCCGTTGCGAAAATAGTTCCCGCTAATATAATAGTTAATGTAATTAATAGTCCACCCATCATTATAAATCCACCAATTACAATACTTTTCATGATTCCCTCCTAATTTTTATTGTCTCTTAATCTCACAGTGTCTTGCAGAATCAGATGTTGGTATAAACTATAAACATAATTCATTGGCAAATTAATAATTACTTTTTCAAGTTGATCGAATGCCCTATGTCTCCCCACAGCACCATCACTGTTACTTGAAGATGTGTTTGGTTATTCTTTATCCAAATCATCATCAAAGAACGATTTTTTATTTTCTCTAATGTCCTTAATCCCATACTTTTTTTCAAGATATTGACCAATTATTGAATTGTTAATCCCTTTCCTGACAGCCGTTTCAATAACTATATAAAGAATAATTAGACCAGCAATATACAATACGATAGATAACCCGACACCCTCCATTAGTACCCCCTGAAATAACACATTTTTATAAACAAAATCTATAAAACTTTAGAAAAACATCTTTCCTAAATTAACTGCTACAATCGTTGAAGTGTCAACGATTTTTACTAAAGTACGTTGCCTCCCTTTATTTTAACATTAATTTCCTTTTGGTGAACATAGAAAAAAACGTCCCTCATGTAGAGACGCTTTGCTTAAAAACACAATTGAAGAATTCCCCTTTACTTACCGTATCGATCTTAGTAAGAGGTATAGCTCACATTGGATGAACTACCGTCACAACCGCATTCAAATTCCTTAAAATTATATTCTTTATACAAACTAAAGTCTTTAAAATCAATTGTATTTGATTCGTAAACCTTTACCACTGGGGCAACATCTATTTTTGCAAATTCTTTTATTTGATTATCTAAATCCTTAGCTGAATCAATAGTATATTCATTCATATCTAAATAAAGATCATTGTGTTCACAAACTTCGTAAGTCACAGCGAAATAGTATTTCATAGCTAACTCCCTATTTTTTATTCACTCATATTCACCTTCATTTTAACATTAAATCCCTTTTCGCTACATTGTTTTAGCAAACTATATATTTTGCTTTTCCCCAACAAACTTATGGTAAAAAAACATGATGACCCATATCACAGTTGGAAATGCGATAGCACCAATTATCATGTATAGAAAAATAGAAAATGGATTACTTGAGCCATCAACAACGAACAATATTATCAAAGCAGCAACTAATAATAAAAATGGTAGTATTTTTATTATTTTGTTTACACTACTTCTACCTTCTATCTTCCATTTATTATTGTATATCGTAACTACAGTCCAAATAGTTGGAATAGCAATGATGCTAAGAATAATAGCTGTTATGTTAAGAACGGTTTGTAATGTTCCTGTGCTTATGAATGTTCCTATCCATACAAGTGCTGTTATAAAAAACAATGAAATGGCAAACCATTTTAATGCCTCTCCTGAGTTAGCATGCTTTTCAACCAAGGTCTCCCGATCACTGTATATCGGCTTAGTCCCTGGTAATGCACGAAATAAGTGCATATTCCCTTCTGAAGTAATATGACTCCACCCAGTAGAGTTAAAAAAGTCAAAATACTCCTCAGTTTCATTATCTTGAAGTGAACGATAATCGACACTGTAAATATAATCCGATTTCGGTCCTTTTTCAAGTTTATAACCCATAAATGTAAAGTCACTGACATGCCACCCTTTTAACGAAGACCTTCGCAACTTTTTCATGTCCTTTTCCTCAGAAAATGCCAAACCACCTGACATAAGATATTTTGTAGTTCTCATTCTTCTGCCTCCTTTAAACCTATTTCCGCTAAATCAATCATTAATTTTCTAAGTTTTACATTTTCTTCTAATACTTCTTTGCCTTTGTCAGTAAGCAAATATGTTTTCTTTCTTGGGTCCGCTCCATCATAAAGATAAATCCAATCTTGATTTAATAGCTTTTTGATTATCGTATACATTGAAGCAGGTCCTATCGCTATTGCTCCCTTTGACCTCTCTTCGATTAAGTTCATGATTGCGTACCCATGCCTTGGTTTCGTTAAAGCTGCCATAATATAAAACATTGAATCTGTTACTTGTTCTGATGTTTTCAATCCATCACCTTCTATATCTCTTTTTGATATATCGTTTTATGATATATCTGTTTGGTTTTAATATATCACTTTATGATATATCTGTCTACAGGTATATCATAAAATGATACATTACTATATAATTACCCTGAGAAATCAACAACTCCGTTAACCTCAAAAGATGTAATTAAAAAATTTTAAAACAAAATTCTCCTAATCTGACACATAACAAAATTCCTTACGTCTAATAAGTGAAATCAAACTACGAGGGAGCAAATTTTATGACGGTAAAGAAAACAATTTCAGAATGGTTTTATCAATACAGCGATGATGTATACCATTTCCTCGTTTATTACACCGGTAAAACGGATGTAGAAGATTTAGTTCAGGAGGTGTTCATTAAAGCTGGAAAAGGTCTTGCGTCTTACCGAGGACAATCAACTCCAAAGACGTGGCTTTTCAGTATTGCACGCAATGTTGCCATTGATGAAGAGAGAAAGAAGAAAAAGAAGCTCAGTCAATCCACTCCCTTTGATGAAGCAATGTGGAACCAACAATCAGGTGCCACTCCTGAGCAAATTTTTTTACAGCAGGAAGAATACCACGAACTTTATATAGCGATTTCAAGACAAAAAAAGAAATACCGTGAAGTACTCATACTACGTGGCATTCAGGATTTATCTGTAAAGGAAACAGCACAAATCTTAGGCTGCAATGAAACAGAGGTTAGAACTAATTATCATCGCGCTATTAAAGCACTACGTACAGAACAAATCGGGAGGCGAGCAGATGTACAATAATCATAAAACAGTTGAGGACAAAATGAAGAAACTACCTTCATATCGTTTATCTGCATCTAAAAAAGACCAAATGCATCAAAATGTGATGAATGCCCTCAAGGATGAGGAGCATTCACAACCAATAAGGAGGAAATTTGACATGAGAAAAATAATCGTTGCTATTTCAACTGCTGCAGCACTCACGTTATGTTCAATCATTGGTGTAAACATCATCTCGACGAATGATCAATCCACAGGTAATGTGGAGCAACCTGAAAGCATTCAAAATCCATCTCCAACTGAACAACTAGAAGAAACAGAAAAAGATCCTCGTGAAGAACAAATCATGATCGAGCAAAAAGCAAAGGAAATCGTTCAAGTTCTCCACAAGCGCCAGATGGACACTCTCGCAAGTTATGTTCACAAAGAAAAAGGGTTATTGTTTGCTCCTGAAGCGTATATAGAAAGTTATTCGTTAATATTCACCAAAGAACAAATGGCCACATTATTAGATGACAAAACTGAATATGTGTGGGGCTTACAAGAAGCCAATACAGAAATTAAATTAACCCCTGAAGCTTATTTTGAAAAACGAATTCAAGCAGAACGTTTCCTGAATCCAGATGAAGTGAATGTAAATCCGAATGTGCCTGAAGGTGAAAGAAGTACGAATATTAAAAACTATTTTCCCGAAGCAATGGTCGTTGAATTTCACTATGCTGGTACAGAACAATTTGACCGAATGGACTGGAGAAGTTTGCATCTCGTATTTGAAGAGAATGAGTTAGGCGATTGGGACTTAGTTGCCATTGTCAATGGTCTATGGGTGCCTTAATCACATCGATAGTATAATATAAAGGCCAAAACCTAAACGAATGCGAGAGGTTAGCATCTTTCGCATTCGTTTCCTAAAATGAAATGTAAAATGGATGTTTTTCCTTATCTAAGCACAGTAATAACTCTTCTATAAAATCAGGTATTTTTATCATATTTACTGCCTTCAACTATTCATCTTTTTTATTTGAGGTTAGGCATTCCTTCTCTTCCTTTTTGCTCTTCTTTTGTCTAATAGAACCCTTCTATTAGACACTTTGCTACCTTTTTACCCTTGTTTTGTCTAATAGAGCTATTCGACTAGTCACTTCTCTGCTATATCCATAAATGTTTTATACTATTTTTCGTAATTGATTAGGAATCCTACTGCGCTAGTATCACCTACATAGGAATCAATATCGTTACTAGTATTTCCAACATTTAAGCTACAGCCTCTTAAGAAAAGCACGGCATTAATAAAAAAACAGAAACTTAATCATTTTCCCAACTTTATTTCCCCCTTCATAACCAGCACACTTTACTATATAACCAAGAAGTCCGAACACTTTGTTTCATTATTCTACTGAATTAATCCAATAAAGAAAAACGCGGAGCGTCTTTTCTTTCAAGCGAAGTGCGTAGCCCTGCCCGCCTTTGACAGTGAACCCCAATCGCTCTTCTTGGGGTGTAACGTGCAGGTGAGCAGCCTTCGCTCTTCTAGAATTAGCTTTCAAAGCTTCACTGCTACACTAAAGTTACTATGCTTTCTTATCTTACAAGGAAAACGATAGCTTTTTGTAGCTATCGCCTCAACAGTAAGCCGTACTATTTACTGGTCTTCAAAATATAAAGAAGCATCCATTGCCAATATTCTTTGTGCTTATTCTCTCTCTCCCTTGTCAGTTTCACGTGAACGATTATCTTTTGTTCGATCCTTTGAATTAATTGTTAAATCAATTTCTTTTAATCCTTTTAGGGAAAATATATTATTTCTTTCCTCTTTCTTTTCCTTACGAAGTTCATCTCCTCGTTGCATTGAATCTTTAACAATACGTTCAATATGTGTGTATTCGGAGTATTCACCGATACTTGCAAGAACAAGTGAATCCCTCAAAAAAGCAGGATTTCTCGCAATTACTTCTCGATCTAGATATATATTTTGAGTGGCTGCGTACTGTACACAGAATTCAGTCACTGTCCTTGTATTTCCTTCTCTAAAAGGATGTATTTTCCATAACTTAGAATAATGTTTAGAGAATGATTGAGTCTTTTCATCATAACTTTTTAACTCATGCCATTTGACACCTTTCATCTCCTCAATTGCTTTTGATGCTTCGACAGTAATTTTTTTATGATGCCCATAAGTAACACTCAATCCCGAAAGTACATTCTCGCTCTTTGTAATATCTATAATCCGAGCTTCCCCAGCCCACTCATAAAGATCACCAAACAAATGTCTATGAATATCCATTAAATGTTGATAGTCAAAATTACCTTTTACATCCTCAACATCAAAAAATTTATTGGTAACGACTATATTTTCAACATCTTCCAATACTTTTTGCTCTGTGATTCCAGGTTTATTTTTTAATACATTAGTGTTTGGATTTATATAGGGATCAATCATTTTGTATTCAATCCCCTGTTTTTAAATATGTATCTACTATTAATTTTCGAAGCTCATCAAAATCCAATTCACCATCAACATAACTTTGGAACAAAGCCCGATGTTCTTCCGATAATGGTTTATCCGCCCCTAATGAATTCATAGCTATTGCATCAGAAACTACTTTTTGTCTTTCTGCTTTTGTGGTATTAGCAATACTGTATTTATTCATTTATATCATTCCCTTCACCCTTGAGTTTTCCATTTAAACATGAAATAAATCTTTTAAAATCTCCTATTTCATAAAGTGCTACTTGAGACTTTTCTATGCAAAGCAATAACAGTGAAGAAATACACCATTTAATCCAGTATAATCTCCATTTTTCTACTCTTTGTTGTCATTCCAATTGACCTATAAAATTCAATGGCAGATGTATTTTCCTCGGATACTCCCAATTCAATACTATTAACTTTGAGCCTTCTTCCATAATCAAAAACATAGTTAGTTAGTTTTTTTCCAATACCTTTCTTTCTATGAGTTTCAGCAACGCATAAACTCTTTATAAATAATACTTTCCTCGCGTTAACAAACGAATTTTCATTTATTTCTTCTTCCTTTGTCACTACAACACCAACTATATCGTTGCCTATAGCAGCCACAAAAATATGCTGTTTTTCATCACTCAACTGACTTTCAAAAAACTCTTGTTCGACGGGAGTAGAATTCTCTTTGTACAAATCTGGTCTTACAAAAACGTGGAATTCATGAATCTGCTTAAATAAAGGCAACAATAAAACGTAATCGTTTTGCTCGGCTTTTCGGATAGAGATATCCATATTTCTTCCTCCCCCTCCCTATTTTTGTTTAATGCTTGTCCTCTCTTCTCCCTTGTTAATTGAACAAGAATAGCGAAGACTTATATTTCTCTCGCTACCCGTTTCATTAATGATAGTTTATTTATTTCCCATATATTTTTTATATTTATTTTCACTAGAAAACCAACTTATAATTCCATATAATAATCCAAAAGGAATTGCAAACATTAAAAAGTCATACATTGTACTATTGCCCCCTTTTATATTATTAAATAAAAACCTAGTGAAGTAAGCAACAGTTCCACCCAATAGTAGTCCATACAAGAATATATATTTCCATGCCCCTAATTTTCTTGTTCTTTCCCAACTTTTCATTTCTTTCTCTTTGTTAAACACAGTAATACCTCCTATAAGTCATTAATATAAGAATTACAAATTATTCCTGTACCCATTCCATCCTATCAAAAGCATAACCGATACTCATTCCTATAACTTTATTATCAATGTGTACAAAAGATAAATTCACATTATTTTGGTGGTCAATGTACCCTATTATATATATGCCTTGATCTTTATCTTCAAAATTATAATAATTCTCACCGTACAATACTTTAACTTCATCAATAAACGCCCCTATTTTTATTCCCATTGCACTTGACGATGTCTTATTTTCTTCAAGTACACCAACTTGTAAAATTTCTTTTGTTTCTCTATCAACACCCATAATAAAATCTTGGTTCCAATATTGATCATAATTTCTTCGTGTGGCATAGTGTTCATTATCAGGATACAGCTCAAAATTTCCATTTTTCGCTATAAAAGATTTATCATTGATTGACATCCCCACTTTTATTCCATCAATACTTTCATTAGATAAATCCGTAGATTCTACTTCCCTCATCACATCTTCCATAGTATTTGAATTACAAGCCATCATTAATAACATTATTAAAGTGAAACAAAACAATGTGGAAAACCGCTTAAACTTCATTTACCTATTCCTCACTTTTAGTATATATTCATTTGAAGTCTCTTCCGCGTTAGCACCATAACTAGACATGGCGGATATTGCAACCGTTGTTGATAAGAATTATTTGTCCATTTTTTTTAAATACGGTTCAATAAAGTTCCATGTCCCTCTTGTTAAATCATCAGGTAATTCCTTCACATTAAAATACTGCACATCAATAGACTCTTGTTTATCTATTTCTATATTTCCTTTCACTTCTTTTGCTACAAAAACAGCAGTTACTGAATATAATTCATCACCATTAGATACTTTCAAATAAAAATCTTTACCAGAAAAAACGTCTAATAGCCCTAGCTCTCCAATATCAAGTCCTGTTTCTTCTTTCACTTCTCTACGTGCAGTTTCTTCTAAACTTTCACCTAATTCCATAATTCCACCTGGTAATCCCCAACTACCGTCCCTTCTCTGTTGTAATAATAACTCACTATTATCATTAAATATTAAAACTACTGAACCAGGTAGTATTAAAGGTCTATGACCAACTAATTTTCTTAATTCCTTAACATAATTCAATAAAAATCTCCTCCCCATCCGCTATAGTCTCATTTTTTATTCTGTATATATATTTCTTCAATATTACTGCCCTAATAGTTGATAACCTCTTCTGTTTAATCTTTATTCCTACCATTTCATTTTAACATTAATTTCCTTTTATAAAACATAAAAAAATCATCCCTATGTAAGGAATGTCCCGTTTACGTTATAACAAATTTTTTGTTCTCCACATAATTTTAAATTTACAACTGTCATTCCTGATCATGTTAATGAAAACCCCTCCAATAATCATTTAATTCTTCTATCAAATAATTAAAAATACTGTACTATATCCTATATGAATTAGCACAGTATTTTTAATTTATCCTGACTTTCTTTTTACTACGCTTCTTTCCGTACCTTAGGCTCCTCTTGCTTCGGCAGAGGACGTTCTTTATTCTGCGCCCAATCAAGAATTGGCTTTTCAACAAAGTAAAAAGATAAGGTTGCTACACCGTACGATATTATTAGAACGACAAAAGATACGCCCAACCATGTATTGAAATCAGCAAGACCCATGTAAACAAAATCAGGTTGCCAGTATCTCTCCACACTTAAAATAACGAGATAGTGCCAAATATAAATACCAAAGGAAACTTTGGCTGTGAAACGAAACAGTGAATTATCAAGTATTTTACCAAACCAACGTGAATGAGGTGCCGTACATAATGCACCGGCTACGAGAATGGGAAAAATCGGAAAAAAATAAGGCTGATTTTGAAAACTCACAGTGAATTCCGCTATATGTCGCATTTGAAAAATAAAGACTATAGTACAGATTAAACTTAATGCACTAATGACATCAAATCCACCTTTTTGTTTAAACCTTCGTACTCGCTCTGTTTCTGTAAAAAGTTTCACTGTAACTGCAGATGCCATGATTCCTATTGCAAACTGTCCGAAAAAACCAACAGGATTATAATTAGGCATCCAGTACTTCGCTCCACCAATCAAACCATACTCCCAGCCACGTTCAACTTCATTTGGAGTAAAAAAGGAATGGACACCTTGATTGACGATTAAAACAAACACTATCACTCCAAACCAATACAAAAGCGCTTTCGAAAATGTTCTTCTCTTCCCAAAATTGAAGAGTCCCAACATAAATATAGGCAATAACAAATAGCTAAATACTTCAAAACTTATGGACCATAGTGGGCCATTTAATTCAGATGGAAAGAGAGTAGTATAATGAAATCCTGACGTAAAAGTGAAGCCTGTGATGATTCGCAGCCATTGATAATCCGTCTGAACCTGCCAAAAGTAAGCAAGCAAAATCGAAACAAATAATGCGACATAAAAACCTGGAACAATACGGACCGCACGTCTAAACACATAGTGCTTCATATTTGGAAAGCCGCCATTTCCTAGATAACTTTTCCAAAATGGTAAAGCTAGTAAAAACCCACTTAAAACGAAGAAAACACTGACCCCCGCATTTCCTAATAGAAAAAAAGCTTGAGATTGTTGCACAATCGAAGTTTGTAAATCCATTGTTAAACGCTGTGTTAAGTGATGGAAAACAACAGCTAAACAAGCTATAGCACGAATTCCATCTGCTCCAGATAAATATGACGGCATTAATCTATTGTCCATCCTACTGCACTACCCTTCCATTACAATGATAATAAAGCCTATACAATTAATAGTAACCTAATTCTACAATGTTTTCTGCAGTAAATTTTTTCTTACACGTTTGTATGATTGACAAATGGATAGCTCCTAGCTATTCTTTACATAGAAAAAAGAGCCATCCCTGCTTATGCAAGAATTGCCTCTGTTAACTATCTGTTTTCACAAAACGTTGATACACAGTCACTGACTTCTTGCCGGTTCCCACTCAATATCCGCTTTTTCAATATTTTCGTAAAGTGTATTTTCATTGATTATTTTAAATCGACCATCATAGCCAAATTCTACACTGGTTTCTCCTACAGCAATATCATATTTATTTCCTTTATTTGTATGAAGAAAAATCACATAATCATACCGAAGAGGTGAGTTATTATCCCTTTTCATTTCCATATTTAAAAGCTCAATAGTAATCTTCTCCACTATTTCGCTATTATCAGAGTTAAAATAACGGTCTGTTTTATAATCGATAATACTAATCTCTGTAATGGATTCATCTTCACGTAACATATCTGAGATTACTTCCCCATATGTTGTAAATTGCATTTTGTCATAAAAAATATAGACCATTGCGATTAGTAGAATGATTAGCGTAATGCCAATAACTCGACTTTTTTTCATATATAAAATCCTCTCTATGAAGTCATCTCAGTAATGGATATGCAAATGAATTACATAATCGCTAATACGTCATCTTGTATAATGTTATGAAAACGCTCTGGTTCATCTAAAAAAGGAGAATGGGATGAATGTTCAAAAGTAAACATTTTCTTCTGAGGTGCCTCTATTGATTCATAGAAACGTTTAGCTTGAGTATGTGTTGTTTGAAGGTCATGATGGCCTTGAATTATAAATACTGGGAGGTTAAGTGAAGGAACGAGTTTTACCAAATCTGTTGTGCCAAGAGTATGAGCAAGTGACTTATAGCTATAATAACTGCCATACAGTATATTTTTTCGTTCTTTAAACGTATAATTTGGACAAGTCAAAGTATGTTTAAGAGTTTTAAAAAAAGAATATCCATCACGTTTAAAACCGCCACCATATATATCTGTATACTTTTTTCTAATTACAGCATAAGAATGATTTTTATAGTAATTTTCATCGAACGTTACTTTTTCTATTTCTTTAATGGCCCGATGATCATTCTGGTTTTTTGCCGTGTTTAAGATATAATTGTATGTCTCATTTTCTGATTCTTTTTGTGAACCAATTTGACCAACACCAATATACGCGTGTACGAACTCAGGTTGTTTACTAGCCACGAGGCTTCCGAGATAAGTTCCCCAGGAATGGCCCATTAGAAAAATCTTATCTTGTGAATATTTTTCTCTTAAATAATGAATGACTTCAATCGTATCATCAACCAATTGTTCAACCGTTAGTGGCTTTTCAGTTTCTTTTTTATTGTACGACATTCCTGCACCTCTTTGGTCCCAATAACAGACGGTAAAGTATTGCTGAAGATTAGTACCATAGGCTTTTATAGCAGGATAAATAGGAAAGCCAGGACCGCCATGTAAAAATAATAACAATGGATTTGCTTGATTTAACGACTCAATAATTATGCCCTGTCGTACTCCATTAATTTTTAGATATTCCTTTGTAACCGTTCCTTTTTCAGTTTTCTTATTCATGTTAATCAATGGCTTTACATTAGACTCTAAAAGCACACTCTCATCACCTTTCTTTTATTATGTAGTGCATACTCATCTATTGCTCTTCTTAAGTACTGCTCTATGAAATACGGGAGAACGCTCAAAAAGTTTCTTACTTTTATTAATTATATTTACCTCCCCAAAAAAACATATAATATTTTGCTATCTCACATCATTACTAACTAACCTATATACATCCTGGCAAATGATGCTTATACATTTCTACTATATCACTATGCTCTTTTAATACATTTATTGTTTTTGCATTCGGTTTTGTATAAATAACAGGATAGTCCTTTTCATCGAATTCCTCATTAACTGAAAAAGCTAATTTCTCTTTATCTATTGAAAACTGGGCATCTACACCAGGTTTATTTCCACGAGCATCTAACCGTATCCATTTCTCAAGTGATTTTAAAAATACAGCATTTAAAGCGTGAAGAGAGTATCCTTTTTCAGGTGTATCAAATAACATTAATCGCTGATAACAGAATCCTGTTGGAATTTGTTGAGAACGTAATAAAGCTGCCAACAGATTTGATTTTGCATAACAAATCCCTTCTTTATATTTCAAAACATCTGATGCATGACAAGTCACACGTGTTCCCTGAATATCCCAAGAGTGAGCGATTTCATCACGGACAAATTCAAAAGCTATCTTGACTTTTTCAACTTCTGTTTGACTTGAATGAAAAAGCTCTTCCATTTTTCCTTTTATCAATGGATTAGAATAATTAACTTCATTTAATTCAAGCAGATAATCTTCTAATTTGTTAGACTCACAAATCAATTTCAATACTATCGCCACCTCATTATATATAGTCATATTACTATTCCATTTTCACACTGAACATTAAAGGTTATAGTAATACTCCTACTATGCCTAAAACAATTCCAGTCCCTAAAAAAGTAACTGTACCGCTAATTCTTTTTCTGTTTCTCTCTGCCATTTCAATGGAAAGTTTATCACCAATGTTAAGTTTCTTAAACTCACTCCATAATTGATAAAACTTAAAAGAAGATAATACCAAGAAAAATGAAGATAAAATCACAAAAAATATAGTCCATTCCAATGAATTTGTCCTCCTATTAATGGTGTTAAGTTATCGTAAGTTTAAGTAAAGAATTATATAATTTCCAGTCAATCTTATACACAACTTAATCTCCTGTATTTTACCATATATATTTATAGACTTATGATGTGATTTTTTATAAGGATAGTTAGAATCCATTAAAAGGAAAAGGATTATGAATACAAAAAGGCGAAAAAGATGAAGCAAATGGATTTGAAAGAAAGGATTTGACTTATGACTCATTACGATGACCGAATAAATGATGTGATGAAATATATTGAACATAATCTGTCAAAAAAGATAACCCTTGAAGAACTTGCCGAAATCTCGAACTTCTCAAAGTATCACTTCTCCCGAGTATTTACTTCTATTGTCGGAATGACACCATATGCTTTTCTAAATGACCGTCGATTAACAAAATCCTTACATTATCTTGTAAACACAGATAAAACTGTGCTCGAGATTTCTATTTTATGTGGGTTTGATTCGGCCTCAAATTTTAACCGCGCCTTCAAAAAGTGTTATGGCTATACTCCGAGCTCAGTAAGACAAAAACCAGAAATAATTAGCAATATTTCATTACATCATGACAATAATCCGCAAGAAAAGATTCCTCCTTCTCGTTATGCTAATAGTGAGATAAAAAATCACTTATTAAGGAGGATTTGGAATATGAATATTACAGTTACGGAACTACCAAACTTAGACATTGCGTATGTTAGGCATGTTGGAAGTTATCTTGAAACAGGCCAAACTTGGCGGAAATTAGGTGAATGGGCAGCAAAGCATGAGCTCTTGCCACCTAATCACTCTTTTATTGGCATTTCACTTGATGACCCAAATGTTACGGATGAGTATTCTTGTCGGTATGATGCCTGCGTTACAATTAACGATAGTTTAAAAAAAGATAGTGATTCTTCTATCAACTATCGAACATTACAAGGTGGCCTTTATGCATTATATCCGTTCTACGATACAATTGATAAACTCGCAATCGCCTATCAAACGGTATACGGACAATGGTTACCAACGAGCGAATATGAACCTGAAGATAAACATAGTTTAGAGTTTTGTATGAACAACCCATTTGAAGACCCTGAAGGAAAAGCGAAAATCGATTTGTATATCCCCATAAGAAAAAGACACTTATAAACGTAAAATAGCATTTTAGCTTGATAACTGGAGGCCAGCTCATGTACCATCCGCGATTACGAGGGAAATATTATGATGTAGGAAAACATTATGGCGGCATCCTCTATAAAAACGGTTTTGTTTTTCCAGAGGTTTCAAAAGAAAAAATAGAGTTTGGTATGGAAAGCTTACCATACTTAGAACGCTTTTATCCTCAAATTTTCGAAGAGATTAAAGGGTTTTCCGAAGCATGCCATACGCCTTTTGAACAAGTGAGTTCTTTTCTATTAAGCATTGGAGTTTTCGATACAACTGCTCAATGTAGTATTTTTGCTTCATTTCAAAACAATGAAATGATCGTTGGAAGAAACTATGATATGTTACGGAATGTTAAACCGTTTTTGGAAAGCTCGTTACTTTGTATCGAGAATAAATACCGCTATGTCGGACATTCAGATGTTTTCATTGGAAAAGTTGACGGGCTAAATGAAAAAGGGTTATTCATTGGGATGACACTTGTTCCAGAAGAAAAGACTCGACCTGGTATAAACTTTTATTTTGCTATTCGTTATATTCTTGAACATTGTCAAAATGTAAATGAAGCGATAAAAATTCTTGAGAATTTTCATTCGTCACTGAGCAATAATTATCTCATCGCAGACCAAAGTGGCAATATGGCTGTTGTGGAGGTAGGGCCAAATCACTTTCACGTCATTAGACCGGATCACGGTGAATCTTTTATCGTAAGCACGAACCATTTTACACATGCAACTTCTATTCCAATCGCCTCATGGAGTAAAACATGTGAAAGAAAAACGAGTATGTCTCAGTTTTTACAAGAACAGGAAACCATGTCAGAACAAACAGCAAAACAAATGATGTCAGATACGAAAGGCCATGTATGCTTACAATTAAATCAGTATAACTTTGGAACATTGTATTCTTTAGTTCTTAATTTGAACAATCTAACTATCCAGAGAGCAGAAGGTGCTCCTAACAGGTCAAAGTACAAAATAGATAATAGACTACAAACCGAAGTATTTAAACATGTAATGGAGTGAATAAAATGAAAGAAATATTAAGTAGAATTGATTGTACTTTTATTCCTGTACACAACATACCTGAATCTATTGATTGGTATGTGAATAATCTCGGCTGTAAGTTCATGTGGCATGATGGAGGGTATGCAGCATTAAATATTAATGCTGTTCACCCTGAGGAAGGGCAAGGTAATATTGTGTTAGGACAAGCCATGATTACTTTAGTTCAAGCCGATGACGTAACTCCCCTCACCTTCACCTTCGATAAAAAAGAGCACCCCGTCATTAATTTTTACACAAAAGATATTGAATTCACCTATGGACAATTGAAAAAGAATGGTGTTGAGGTCAGCGACATTCATACATATGGTCCTTTAAAAAGTATCGAATTTAAAGAGTTAAACGGGCATTTATTAGGAGTTTGTTGTTTTTGAGTTGGTTATATGTTTTAGCGCTAGGATAAAGGAGAAATCACAATGACCATTTATTTAAAAAATGCAAAACAAGTAAGGCTTGTAAAAAATGTTCAGCAAGCAAAAGAATACTATTCCAATGTATTAGGTTTTTCAGTAGATTGTTGGGGGCATGCCAAAAGAGATAATGTCGGTTTCTTGCTCCAACAAGCGGATAAACCTGAACATATTCATCCTAATGAAAAAGCAACGTATCTTGATAAAAACTGGGCAGGCCCCCCAATGGGGTGGGATACATATTGCTACTCCACTTACGATGAAGTGCTTTCTCTGTATGATGAATATACCGAAAATGGTGCCATCATCGCTTATGAACCTATTAAAGAAAACATGGGAAACCAAGAGTGGATTGAATTTGCAGTTCGTGACTTAGATGGATATGTCATCGTCTTTGGTGGCGGTAAACCTAAAAAGGGAGTATGAATGTGAAGATGAAACGTCCTATTGTGTTAGCATTGTTCTTATTTCTATTTCTCTTGAATGGATGTGAATGGAAAGTTGAAGTTGCCCAAAACCACACTACTTTCGATTATAGCAAGCTTAGCGCTGAGCATATTAAACAACTAAACAAAGTGGACCTCAACATTCAAAAGGACAAAGATGCTTATAGTTTCCTTTATTTCAAAGATCAACAGTTAATCCTAGAAAGCTATTACAACGGAATCAAGCGTTCAGATGAAAATAACATAAAGTCGATGACAAAAGTGGTCATGACCACGTTAATCGGCATCGCCATTGAAGAAGGTCATATCGAAAGTGTAGACCAGGCTATAACTGACTTTTTTCCAGAATACCCTTTTCAAGATGAAAAACAGGAGATTACAATCAAGCATCTTCTGACCATGACTGATGGACTATCCATTGAGGAAAATTCTCCGGAAATGATGGAACTATTTGAGTCCTCTCCAAACTGGATTGAAGATATACTACATCTCCCATTAGCACATACACCTGGTGAAAAGTATAACTATAGTTCCGCTAGTACTCACTTATTATCAGCCATTATTACAAAATCAACAGGAATGAATGCGATGGAGTATGGAAATTTAAAATTATTTGGTCCGCTCGGATTTACAGTAACTCAATGGAATGAAGACCCACAAGGAAACAATATGGGTGGTTCACAATTATATTTAACTCCGCTACAACTTTTAAAAATTGGGCAATTATATTTAAATGTAGGAAAGTGGGATGGCCAATCTATTGTTTCTGAGGAATGGATAATGGAAGCTACTAGTCGCCAATCAGATGGCCAAAACAGAGGCTTGAATTCAGCTTCATATGGATACGGATGGTGGATTTTGAACACGATGGATGACTATGCAGAAACAAATATTTATGTAGCAACAGGTTATGGTGAACAATATATGATCATTGACCCTGATACAGGCTCGATGCTTATCCTAACGAGAAATTCGGATGTTCAGCCGGAGCAGCTAGTGTCTCATTTTGATGAGGTAATGGAGTTGGTGAGGTTTGAAGGGAATTAATGTAATTTTCTTTTAAATTATCATACAAACGAAGTTACCTTCTTCTACAGCAAGTGTTCTAATTCTCCCCCTAATGAGGAGGAGTGTAAGATATAGTGATGTAAGGGTTCTCTTTTAACTACACTCCACTCCCCCATTCGTTTGACTGTATTTTTTACATCCAATTATCCCAAAAACTCTAAAAGGTATTTCTATATTTTTCTGTTTATTTCACCCTTTAAGCCACGAATTCTATTTTTCCTCTACCAAATCTGCTAAAGTTTTACAACGGTTTAATTTTAAATCTCTTCACATTTATAGGTTTATTAATGGCTAAATCTCTTATATTACGTTTTTCAAATTCAGTTAATATCTTCTTAAAAATCCTGCTAATAACGATACTATCATCCAATGCATCATGCCTCTTTATGTCATCATCTTTAATCTCATAGAATTTAATTAAGAAGTCTGTCCAAATAATCTCATTAATTTCAGGATGTAAGTAAGAAAATAAAGCCTTAGTATCTAAAGTTACATTATTTAACATCTTTAGATTGTTATTATCGCATTCTTTTTTTAGTAATGGTAAGTCAAATTCATAACCAGCATGTGTAACTAAAACAGCATCTCCAATAAACTTTAGGAATTCAGGATAAATCTCACTAATGTCTGGAGCATTTTTAATCATTTCGTTGTTAACACCTGTAAATTGTTCTACTTTCTCAGGTATTGGTTTTGGAGAACGAACATATGAATTAAACGTTTTCCCTTCTAAAATTTGTCCGTCCTCAAACATAACTGCGCCAATCTGAGTAATATATTCATCCTTGTACTTAATTCCTGTTGCCTCAAAATCAAAAATACAATATTTTTGATTTTGTATGTCCTGTAAATATAAATCTTCTAATGTATAATCCTCATTAGAAATATAAGTTAACTTCATTTATTCATTCTCCTTCCGGTTACCATATTTATTAAATAGACTTTTCTACTATTTTGCTAGGAAATCTCACTTATTCTCCCTTTCACTCTACCATATTATCAAAAAACATATGGAATATAATTTCAATTTTTACTTGATTTATCATTTTTGTTATTTAATAATGTTAAGTATGTTTTTTTATAGTATAGGAGGTAATAATATGAAAAAGATAACATTTGTTTTGTTCTTCGCTTTTCTTGTTTCTATCATGGCTGCTTGCGGAGACAATTCAAAAGAGACTTCTAGTTCTAGTAGCTCTTCGTCAAAAGACACTGTCATTATTGATGTGAACAGTGTGTCCCCTTCAAAGTCTCTTGAAGATGTCGGTGGAGAAACCTTTAAAAAAAGTTTCATGGGAAATTCCCCTGTTTTCATTCGAGATGAAATCCTTGTCACCTTTGAAGGTGGATTAAAAGCCTATGAGTGGAGAACAGGTCAATTTTTATGGGAATATGATTTAGGTGACAGCACTGTTAAATACATTCCAGATGCTTCATTCCACTCTACATTTCTGGCAGAAGATTATGTTTTTTATGGAAAAGAAGGAGAGATGTATCGAGTAGGTATCGATATAAATCCAGAAAATAATTCCCACGAGAAAATTGAAATTCCACTAATATCGAGGTTCCATGTAGACGGTAGTACAGTTTATGCACAAAATAGAATGGAAGATGACAGAGCAAAGATTTTTTCTTTCGACGCTAATACATTAGACATACACTGGGAAACTGAGCTTGAGAATGTTGGTTCGTTAGATGTTTTTCATGTATCGGACAATTATGTAATTATCGATGCAGGAGTATCCTTTAAGGCCGTTGTTCTAAACGCAGGTACGGGAGAAATTTTGTATGAAGAGGAAGGCAAAAGTGCCTATTTTCATGGTGGAATATCTATCGGAGAAGACGTTTATCTCATCCGTTTAAATGCAGGTGAAACAGGAACTGTTTTCCACATTAATCCGAATACTGGTGAAAAAACTGAATTCGATACAATTGAAGGTACGGATTCATATTCAGATGTTACGTCAATTTATAATTTTGAAGACAAAATTCTTTTTACCACTGACCAAAAAGCATACTATTATAACCCTTCAGAGAAAAAATTAGAATGGATTATAGAAAACTCAGATGAAACAAGCGGTAGAACAGAATATGTGAGATTAGGGAATTACTTCTACACGGTACTAAGATCAAGTGATTTTACCCATGACTATATTGTCAAAGTTGATATTTCAAAAGGGGAAATCGTCGATTCTTACACGCTCGCTGGTCTTTCAGATAGCAGTTCGAAGATTTTCCCTATCAATGATTCCAGTTTTATCGGATTCATCCGTGATGGTTACATGTATTACTTAGAAGAATAGTTCTTATAGAGTGCTAAATTAAATTTAGCACTCTTTCTAGTAACTGTCCCAAACTCAATCCTATCGGACATCTGTTCCGCTATTTCATGAAAAATAGGCAAATAGTGAGCCCGTTCGGACGTATGTTCCGCTATTTGACCTAAAAAAGGGTGATAAACTCTCTGTTTTTCTTGTTTAACGGAACAGATGTCCGATAGTATTTTAAAACTATTACTTTTAACAAAAATAACGGAATAGATGTCCGTAAGAAAGGTGATGCAGGCATAATCTATATTTCCAACTGTAAAATTACCCCAACTGGTGTTTAAACGCTTTATTCGCAACACAAATACAAACTTTACCACTATCTTGCTTCATTAGTGTAGAGAGGATATTGACCGTTGTCGTCTTGCCCGCTCCATTGGAACCTAGCAATGCAAAGATCTCTCCACTCTGCACCTCAAAATCTACCCCATTTATGACTCCTTTATCTTTAAAAGATTTTTTTAATCCTCTAACAGAAATTGCTACACTATTCATCGTTTCTCCTCCTTTTAAAAGTGTATCTCTCTACTTAGCATTACTGATATTCTGTATTACTTACTACCGTACTAAAAAAATAACTAATATTTAAAACCGTTATGCCACCAATCACTACGTCTCATTTATTTTTTCATAACTTTATCAATTTTTTGATTCACTGTTTCTTGATAGAGATCAGCATATGTTGTTGAATCTCCAATAAGTGCATCACAGAAAGCGGCAACGTCTGTTCCAGTAACTTCAAGCACACCTTTCCCGCTAGCTGCACTTTCTTCAAAAAAGCTGACAATATCCGAAAGTAGCCCAACACCCTCGCTTAGTTCAATAGGACCAACTTTAAAGAGATAATTTTGAATCTCATGATAAACAACTTGGTAATCTTTTGGTAATGATTTAACACGAGAAACATGGGCTCTCCATGCTTTTTTATCTTCAATGATTTTTTTGATGGTATTTATGATTCTCATTTCAACCCTCCTAATTTTTTTGCTACATTCTTATTAAGTTGTTCACGCCATTTATCTCGATACGATTTCGCACTTTCTACACCAACAAGCGCTGTGCAAAAGCCCCCTATATCGGCTCCTAGTACTTCCTCGACACTCTGACCGCCTGCTGATGCAACCTCAAGCAATTCAAGAACACTATCAAAAGCCGGCATCAGATTACGTCCACTAAAATCTCCGTGAATCCAAAGATTACTTGTTATCTCTTCCCAAGCGCTTTGATATTCAGCTGGTAAAACTTTTACTCGTTCTTCAAAATTTTTCATTTCGTTATTTATATCCTTACCAGTTATTTTTTCAAAAAAGTTCATTGTAGTCTCCTCCTTTAAGGTTTTATTCTTTAATCGAATTATTCAGTTTATGACGCTGCTTATCAACCCATGATTTTGCATCAATGACGAGATCATCACAGAAGGTTGATACGTCGTTACCAGTAACTTCTTTTACTCGCTTGCCGTTAGCTGATGCCTCTTCAAGTAGGTCGATGATGTGATTGAAGATGAATTTTGATTCTTGCCAATCCATCACGCGGCCAGTGTTCCAAAGATATTTTTGCATAGCTTTGTATGCTTTGTGGTACTCACTTGGAAGTGCCTTCGCACGTGCTTCCATCGCCTTCCACTCCCGCTTGTCATTGAAATTTCCTATTATTTTTTCAATCAGACTCATATTCAATCTCCTTTTAGTCATTATTTTATTTTAAGCTCATTAATTTTACTTGAAACAAACTCCCATTTCTTCCAAAACAAATCGAGTTGCTCTTGACCAGCAGTGTTGAGTGTGTAAAATTTTCTCGGCGGTCCCATAGTGGAAGGCTTTTTTTCAATGTCCACCAAATTGTTTTTCTCAAGTCTCATTGTAATCGTATAAACTGTACCTTCAACAACATCAGTAAATCCAAGTGCTCGCAGCTGTTGTGTAATTTCATAACCGTAAGTTTCTCCGCGGCTGATGATTTCAAGCACACACCCCTCCAGCACTCCTTTCAACATTTCTGTAATATGTTCCAAAATTCTCCCCCTCCCGTAGTATTACACTTTATTTTATTAGCCTATTATAAAAATTGAATTTCCTACACAGTATTCTGTAATACTTATTACTGCTATATAGTAATGCAGAATACCTTCACTTGTCAAACCCATTTTTAAAATTATGAACACCATAATTAGACTAATAACAAAAAAAGAGCAACAGGGCTCTTTTTCATCCAAACTTTAAACACAAGGGATATTACCTTCTACCTATCTCATATGTGCCCTTTTATTTCACTCCATCTAACACCTGTTATTCCCCATAAACATCAAGCCCCACAATACTCCCGTCCTTATCATCAACAACTAAAACCATCCGTTCGGCAAAAGAACTAAACAGTCGAATCGTTTCAGCTTCCTTTAATTTATCTTCTAGAAACCAGCCCTTTGGTTGAAGGGATAACAAACCGTATTTTGCAAAAAATGAGTGTGTAATAAATTCTTGTAACTTCTCTGTTTCTTTTAAATTTAGCGGTTCAATTTTTGCTTGGTTTACCTCAAAATAATTCAACTTCCTTGATGAATGAAAGGTGGCGCGATCAGTGCTGCGGTATAAATCAGCAATCACAGGATAGGTCCCAACCGAAAGTTTGTCTTGTACCATTTTTTTCGATGCATCTTTTAGACACCTTACATTTATTTCTGTTAACTTCCCATCGATAAAGATTTGCTTTACATCTGAATAATGAGGTACTATTTCCTCCATTGTCATCTTGAGAGCCCTTTCATTTGGAACAGGGAAGGTGGCTAGAGCATCAGTTTTTAGAAGTACATCATACGAAGCAAAAAACAAACATACTTCACTCATTTCCGTTAATACACCTGTTGAATCAATGGGTACAATTTCAAGTTCTCCATTTTCAACATTCATTTCATTTTCCGGTTCTTTGATAATAGTTAGCCATGCATACAAAAAACTACCTCCATTCTTTTCCTGAACAAAATATCATTTCTTGTATTCCATTAACCAACAATCTTGATATTCACCTTCGTGCCACTCATTCTTTGGAAGGAACTTCACTTTTTTAAATCCACACTTTTCATAACAGCGAATTGCCCTTTTATTTCTTGTTTGAGGGTCCATTACTACTCTTATTGCTTTTATTTCTTCGGTTAAGAACTGAACCATAGAGGATACAAGTAATGTTCCTATTCCTTTATTCCAATATGCTACTTCTCCAATGAATTGGTCGGTACCAAAGATAATCTCATTCGCATATCCATAATTTTTTTTCGTTTCTTCGTCCATAGGATAAAATTGAATATAGCCAACTTCATGGCCACCAAATTCAACAATACATCTAACCTCATCATCTTCAGCTGGATAAAAAGCTTTTTCAACCTTTTCAATGTCCATTGGATTGTCTCTTCCTTCATAAAATTCGAGCACTGTCGGATCAGACAGCCACTTTACTAACAGAAACTTATCCTTAATTTCTAATTTGCGAACTTTAAGATGATCATTTTGAAAAAGTAACATACTATCCTCATCCCCCTAGCCTTTTATTGTTGCACTCACTAGTGATGTAATAATCTTAATATCATTTTCAGACTTTCAAGTCGACCACTAAAATTAAATTAATTTCTTAATGAATGCACACAATTCATCCCTTGTTTTTAACAACTTTCCCTTTTCACTTTCATTATTTAATGGCGTCTCTAAATAAAAATCAGCAAACGATTGATGCCTATACCTTGGTACAACATGCATATGAAAATGATGAAGCTCACTAAATATTCCGCCGTTTTGACATATTGTTATCCCATCAGGCTTATAAAGTGCTTTAACCGCTTTTGAAATTAACCTAGATGCTTGTATTACAGCATTTGCTGTGTCTTCTCTAAGTTCATCGACATCTTCAACATGCTCTTTTGGCAGTATCAAAACATGCCCTTCATTAAATGGGTTATGGTCCAAAATACAACAAACATAGTCGTTTTCATAAACTACATGTACTGCTGAAATTTTATTAGCTAACTGACATCCCAAACAATCTGATTTCATATTATCTACCCTCCTCAATGAAAAATCCCCCTCTTTTAAAGAGAGGGGCTGAACTTTTGTCATGTGCTCAACCGTAACGGACATCTGTTCCGCTATTTCATGAAAAATAGGCAAATCTTGATCCCGTTCGGACATATGTTCCGCTACTAGACCCAAAAAACGAGAAAAACTCTTTAACTTTCTAAGTTAACGGAAGCAATGTCCGATAGCATCTGAAAAACATTAGTTTTTACAAAAATAACGGAACAGATGTCCGTAAGACAAGTCTTACCCGTATCCAAGCTATAAAACTACTATTTTCTGTTCAGTTTCTTTAACTCATCGACAAGTTCTTGGTTTGTCTGATTACACTCTTTCATTAACTTCAGTGTTTTTCGCTGCTTTTCGTCTATGCTAATAAAAGCAAACACACCTAATGCTAGAATAATTAAAAAACCAATCATTTTTATGTACTCCTCCATTTTTCAAAAAGGCTTCAATAATTCAACCTTACCATAATTACCAATTAATTAGGAGGGGGTATCTATTTTTAATAAAGTGTAATTATTTTCTTTAAATATACTGACGAATAAAATAATCCGGTATTAATAGCAACGTCCCTAGTAAAAAATCGATATAATCTCTTTACATAATCCTACTTCCATCTAACAAAACAAGAATTTCTAACCAACTCTTGTTTTACATCTTAATTTCCCTATTAAATGTTTAGTGCTTCCCATTCTTCCCTTAAAATCCCCATACGAATGGAATCATAATGACGTCCTTCATGAAAGCGGACTTTTCGTATACGCGCTTCTATTTGCATTCCGATTTTCTCACCGACCCGAATCATTCTTTCATTACCAGACCAAGTTGTTAAACCAACTCTTACAACCGGCAATGAATTGAATAAGTGATTAAGCCAAAGTTTCAAGGAGCGAGTACCTATGCCTTTATTCCAAGTTTCAGCTTTGTGAATAACAATTCCTAATTCTAACCAATTACATTGTTCATCCTCATAATAATAAGACACAACGCCACATACGACTTCATCGACCGTAATGACCCACCTATCATCCACACCAACCCATGCTGGTGCAGTTTCCATGAAAGTCTCAAATGGAATCGATTTATGAGGAAAGTAAGGAGCATCCCATTTCTTCCATTCGGGTTTATCTTCTTTATAGATTAGCTCCCACAGTTTTGATAAATCTTGCTCCATAATCGGACGGATTACTAGTTCATTATCTTGATACATAACAAATCCTCTTTTCATATTTTTTATTGACGATTCTCTACTTTTCAATCACCTTATTGAACTGTTTATTTTTCATCTTCATCATACCTTCCTTTTATTAGTTTCATTGTATCATTTTTCCAATCGGAAGTTTTAGTTTTTCAGTAACGCGCTTTGTTCACTAAAAGAAAATACGAATTTATGAACGCACCAAAAAGAGCCCCATCTTTAAAGAGATGGAACTCTTTCAATACCCGTTACTTCATGCTGAAAAAACATATACTGAACAACCACTGTCTTAGACTTTATAACTGAATTGCTCCGTCCAACACGTCATCCTTTACATCCCCTCAAAAAACATATCAGCATAATACTCAATTTCACTATCATTCCGTAGTAGCGCCACCATTTTTTTCACAAACTTTTCGGATAAGATTCCTTCTTGAAAAAAATGATTTGCGTAATTAGCTGCCGTTTCCTTCACTTCTAGTTTAGAAAATGATAGCGTTTACATCATTGTAACGGAAGGAAGGAGAATAGTTTTATCTTTATAAAAAATAAAATAATGGAGGAATGAATGTATGGTCCACAAGTTAAAAAACAAAGGAAAAGTATTATTATTAACAATATTATTAATCTTTTCACTCTCTCACACGGTTTCTGCTGATTTCTGGGATTTATCTGGAGATCTCATGTTACATGACCCTTCTATTATAAAAGAAGGAAATACATGGTGGGCATTTGGCACAGGTGAAATTGATAAGAATGGTATTCGCGTACTAAGGTCCAATGACGGTAAAAACTGGTCAGCTGCTCCAACTATTTTCCCACAACCTCTACCATGGTGGAAAACGTATGTGCCCAACCATACTAGCGCACAATGGGCCCCTGATATCCAATATTATAATGGGAGATATTGGTTGTACTATTCTGTTTCCTCTTTTGGCTCCAATAACTCTTTAATCGGTCTTATCTCAACTACTAGTATTAACTCTGGAAACTGGCGAGATGACGGGCTAGTCATACGCTCGACTACTTCTAATAACTATAATGCCATTGATGGTGATTTAGTGATAGATGCTAACGGAAATCCATGGCTATCATTCGGTTCATTTTGGTCTGGAATCAAATTAACTCAGCTAGACAAAAATACAATGAAACCAACAGGACAACTTCATTCTATTGCAGCTAGACCAAATCATCCTGAGCGTGCTATTGAAGCACCAAATATTACGTATCATAATGGATATTACTATTTATTTGTTTCCTTTGATAAATGCTGCCAAGGTTTGAATAGCACATATAAAATTGCCTATGGTCGTTCTACTTCTATTACAGGACCTTACTTAGATAAAAATGGTGTCAATATGATGAATGGTGGCGGAACTATATTAGATACAGGCAATGACCGCTGGATCGGACCAGGTCATCAAGATGTGTATAACAACAATATTCTCGTTCGTCACGCATACGATGCACAAAAGAACGGTGAACCTAGACTATTAATTAATGATTTATATTGGGACATTAATGGTTGGCCTACTTATGATAAAAATGCAGCTTCTATTCTATCAGGTTCAAGATATAAACTTGTCAATCGAGCATCAGGACGTGTAGCTGAAGTGATGAACAGAAGCACAGCTGATGGAGCAGATGTCATTCAATGGACCGATAATGGTGGAACAAATCAACAATGGGTCATTACCGATTTAAACAATGGCTTTCATAAATTAACAAATGTAAATAGCCGTAAAGCATTAGAGATCTTTGAATGGAGTACCGCTAATGGTGGCGATGCCGTTCAGTTTACAGATTTAGGTGGTAACAATCAACAGTGGAGCCTTGTCCCTTTAGGAAATGGTTATTATCGAATTGTAAACAGACACTCAGGTAAAGCATTAGATGGTTTCGGTACATCAAACGGTTCTGATATCATCCAATTTGACTATCATGGTGGTAACAATCAACAGTGGCAATTAGTAAGAATCAATTAAACGGATTTTTTATACCGTCGTACATCGGGTCCGTTTACGTAAGGCTATTAAAACTTAATTGATTTTTAGGCCCTTGGTTTAACCTGTGATGGTTATCAAGGGCTTTAACAAGATTGAGTATCAATCTTGAGAGACATGAAAGGTTATCAAGCGTGATTTTTGTGGAGATTTCAAAGTGTGGATACAACTTCCTTTAGTGAATTATAGTTTCCTATCCAATGAATGCAGTGCTCTTCGATAAATAACACAATGCTTAAACTCTTAATATTTGTTAATTCTCTTTATATAACACAATAGCAAAATACTGTATAATTATATCCAGTTAGATGGTTTAGTTGTTATATTTATACAAAGTTTATATCAAATCTAATAAAAGAAAGGGTGATGATTTGAAGTACGGAAAATGGTCAGCCATACTTAGCATTATTTGTGGATTAGGACTTCTTTTGAGTTATGTTGTTGCTTCAGACACTCCAGCAGGGTTGGAATATTTCTACTTAACCATACTTTTCTTTGGTTCGATATTATTAGGTATCGTCAGTCTAATTTTTACTGTAATTGCCTACGTAAACAAAGAAAAAGGATTCATAAAAAACGTCGCTCCCATTGTCATTTGTTTCATTTTGCTATTGTACCTTCTCGCCTTTATCTTAATGATAATCGGATTAACGTCCGGACCTTAAAGGAGGTTTCTCTACATGAAAACATTACTATTGACTCGTACAGAAATACAAAACCTCTTGGAGCCTATAGAGCTTTATCCAGCCTTAAAAGAAGCGTTTGCCCAATATTCTTTAACACGACAGATTCCAGCACAACGGGCACGTTCTGACCGCTTTTGAACGAAATAAAGGTCGTTATATAAACTTCTTAGAATAAACATTACTAATGTCATTGTTAATAGATTGAAGCCGTTGATTTAAAACCCAATAATGAGAGGGGCATGAGTAGTGTTAAAAAACATTGATTCTTCATTTGTTGCTGAATTAGTGTCCACTGCGGTATCAAAGAAAAACATATTTGGTACTGTATTATGTGTCGAAAATGGAGATAACACAATCACACACTTATATGCATCTGGTAATCTCACTGAAACGAAACCATACTTTATAGCAAGCGTAACAAAGCTTTATGTCACGGCTGTTATCCTAAAATTGAAGTCTAGCAATCAACTAAATCTCCAAGATAAAATCTCCGAATATTTGTCTGATGACATTCTACATGAACTCCATCTTTTTAATGGAAAAGAATACTCCAAAGGGATATCAATCAAACACTTAATGTCCAACACATCAGGAATTCCTGATTATTTCACTTCTGATGCGGTCAGAAAGTTAACGGCAGGACATGATCAGAGTTGGGGTTTTGAAAAAACAATCGCGAGCGCAAAACAAAAGAAACCGAAATTTGTGCCTGGTAAAAAAGCACATTACTCCGATACAAATTATCAACTTCTTGGCAAAATTATTGAAACAATTACAAACAAAGATATTCATACCGTCTTCAAGGAATTTATCTTTGATGAACTTCATTTAGAGAATACATACTTATTTAATGATGTGAATGATACTCTACCTGCCCCTATCTATTATAAAGATAAGGAAATCCATCTCCCAAAATATATGGCTTCTATCGGACCAGAAGGTGGCATTGTATCAACGGCAAAGGAATGTATGACCTTTTTAAAGGCGTTCATCAATGGTCATTTATTTCCAAAAGAATATATTCATGAGCTTAAAGAGTGGAAACTCCTTTTTGGACCCGGACTTTTTTTTTATGGAGTCGGAATAGCAAATCAACCTATCTTCTTTAAAGAATTAAAAAATGGGCTAATCGGACATTGGGGACAAACAGGAGCTTTTTCATTCTACCATCCTCAGACTGATTTATACTTTACAGGTACGACCAATCAGTTTTACGGGCAAAATGTTGCCGCAAAGATGATGATAAAAATTATTAAGAAAATAAAACAATCATACATGATGAAAAGGACCACACATAATCGAGATGACTATGTGTGGTCCAAACTAGATATCAGTAACCTTTTCGTTTCAACTCGCTCGTCAGCTTCTTCCGCTTTGCTTTCTCGGCTAGCTGAGCGCGCTTATCGGTTTTGCGTTCGAGATAGGCTAATTCTTTTTGTAACTTAAGATAACTTGTATAACGGTTTTGGTCTAGTTCCCCATTAGCAATCGCGGTTTGAACAGCGCAATGCGGTTCATTCGTATGAGTGCAGTCTCGAAAGCGACAGTTTTCTTCTAATTCATAAATATCACGAAAGACATGTTCGGAAGCTTCCTCTGATTCCCAAAGCTGGAGCTCCCTCATTCCAGGTGTATCGATAATCAGACCTCCATAGGCAAGCATGATTAGCTCTCGATGTGTCGTTGTGTGTTTTCCTCTGTCATCGCCTACTCTAACTTCTTGAACGAGTTGTTTTTCATGTCCAGCCAGATAGTTCGTTAATGTTGATTTTCCCGCTCCTGATGATCCTAATAAAGCTATTGTTTTACCAGTTGTGACATAGTCCTTCATGTCCTCAAGGCCTTCTTTAGTTTTCACACTCACAACATGAACAGGCACTCCGATTGCGACTGCTTCTACTTCCGCCAGTTTGCTCTCGGTATCTGTGCAAAGGTCGGCCTTCGATAAGATGATAACTGGATTCGCGCCACTCTCCCAGGCCATTAACAAATACCGCTCAATTCTCCGCACGTTAAAGTCATTGTTCAAGGAGTTTACCAAAAACACGGTATCTACATTTGTGGCAACAATTTGTTCTTCCGTCGTCGCCCCTGCTATTTTCCGTGAAAACTTACTGAACCGTGGCAACACCGTGTGGATCGTCGCCTTTCCTTCATCAACCCTTGGTGAGATGACGACCCAATCTCCTACAGCCGGATAATCCACACGCTCACTTGCTTCAAATCGAAACTTCCCCGACACCTCGGCTAATAATTCTCCATCTTCTGTAAAAACTCGATACATTCGTTTATGCTCAAGCGCGACTCTTCCTATTGAAAAGCCTTGCTCTTTATATGAATCAAATGCTTGCTCTAATTGGTCATTCCAACCTAATTCGTATTTATTCACTTTTTACATCCTCCTATTGTCTAACATAAAAATAAAAAAGACCGCAAATAACGGCCTTTTCTTTACATAAATAAATCATGGCCTCATCCACAGCCCATGATGAAATAAATGCTATCCAATAAGAAGAATCAACATTTAGAAAGCTTCATATGAGGGCTGTGTATTATTTACAATGCTTGCGTATAATCCGATCATCGTTTTCATAAAACATCCCTCGCTTTCTTATTTGTTAAGAAAAGTATAGCATAGATTCAATTATTTGGAAAGGTTGTAAATCCGGACGAGTTTACTTCGTCCCCTCAATCCGTAACGGACGCCTGTTCCGCTATTTCATGGAAAACTCGCCTTTTTCAGTTCTATCGGACATACGTTCCGCTACTTGACCAAAATAGCGAGAAGACTCCCTTTTTTCCTCATGTAACGGAACCAATGTCCGATAGCATTTGAAAACTATTCATTTTTATTAATATAGCGGAATAGATGTCCATTAGATTAATCTCATTTCTTTCTCCTTACTGTTCTACAAGAACAGACAACAAAAATCAAAACCGCTCGAGCATAGCCAATCTCAAAAAGTCTATAAAACTATGAGTTTCAGTTGTTTCTACTTTCGTTAAAACATATGTTGCGGACGTCGGTGTTGAGACATTTTCTGACTTTATTTCTGACAAGTGGCTCTTCTCGATTTCATCTTTCACCATCGATAAAGGTAAATATGAAACACCTAAGCCATTTTCTATAAATTTCTTTGTCACTTCCACCTGGTTCACGACCATTGTTCTAACCGTTGGGTAATGTCTTTTCACATCGTTTAATAATGAGTCCCAATATTCTGGGTGATTATGAGTGATGAGCGTATACGTTGGCAAAACTTCACTTTCGACATCCTGCCTCCCCTCATAGCCTACACTTGCTCCAACTAAAATAACAGGTTCTTCATGTATCATTTTCACATTTAAATTTTCTTGCAAAGGTTTAACTCTTGATAGTCCTAAGTCTGCTTTCCCACTGTTTATTTCATCACCGATTTGAAAGGATTTTACGATATTTATAACTACTTCTATGTCAGGGTTTTCATCAATAAATGTTCGTAGTAACGATGGTAAAAATGATGCTGCAATTTGAGGGGCTACTGCAATCGTTAATTTACGACTGTATCCATGTTTCCAAGATTCAAAGCTATCTATCCCTTCTTCATACTTTGATACAAATTCCTTTGCATAAGGAAGAAACTTATAGCCTGCTGGTGTTAAAGAAACAGCTTTTCCTTTTCGATCAAACAACTGAATATTAAGATGTTCTTCAAGCCGCTTTATATGTTTTGTAATCGCGGGTTGAGTTAAAAACAAATCTTCAGAAGCTTTTCTGAAATTTTCATACTTTGCACATATTATAAACGTTTTTAACCATCTAATATCCATGGACATCTCCTTTATCCTTATAACGATCCGTTATCAAAAATAACCAGTTTTGTTAATTTCAATTATATACTCTCTCCACTATAATTCAATTAACACTTTAAAAAATGTTTAAAAAGGGAGATGAAAAAAAATGAAACAAACTGTAAACAATGTTTGGGATGCAAGATTATATGATGGAAGCCACTCGTTCGTCTCAAAGTTTGGCCATGATTTAGTTGATATCCTAGCCCCTTCGACAGGAGAACTCATTCTTGATATTGGGTGTGGAACAGGAGATTTAGCAAATCAAATCTATGAATCAGGTGCCACTGTGATAGGTATTGATAAATCAGAAAATATGATAAATGAGGCAGCAAATAAGTATCCACATATTAATTTTTTCGTAAACGATATTATCGAATTGGAAGCCAGAAATGAGTTCGATGCTGTTTTTTCAAACGCAATGCTCCACTGGGTAAAACAGCCAAAGCAAGCATTACAATGTATCTTTAATAGCTTAAAACCGAATGGGAGATTTATAGCTGAACTTGGTGGAAAAGGGAATATCGACTTCATCACCACTGAAATGATAAATCAATTAAAACTCGCTGGAATTGAATATTCCGCAGAACAATTGCCTTGGTTTTTTCCAAGTATCGGCGAATACTCCACCTTATTGGAAGAAACAGGCTTTACAGTCCATTTCATTCAACACTTTGATAGACCAACACCTTTAATAGGAGAAAATGGATTAAGCAACTGGATTGACATGTTCGGCGGAGATATTTTTGCAGGTATAACAGAACATATAAAAGTACAAATTATTTCAAGTGTCGAAAAGAATTTACGGAACGTTCTTTATAGAAACGGGCAATGGATAGCAGACTATAAAAGGCTTCGAGTAGTGGCAAGTAAAAAATAAGCAAAACATTAGAATATACATCTTTATACTCATAATGAGAACTTATGGTACACTTATATCGCTAGTTGTTTAACGGGAAGTAGTATAGAGAGGAAATTCATTTGTTTGTCGGTCGTAGTTTATACATTTTAGGGTTAATTTTTGTTAGTTTCAGTACTATTGCGTTAATCATAACATTCTTAAACAGTGGAGAATTTATCTTTCCTTTATTCGGTCTACTCAATGGTTTCATTGCAATGGGAATTGGGGAGTTAGTGATTGATTTAAACCATAGAAAAAGAGAAGAATTGAAAAATCAAAGTTAGCCGCCTCCATAAGTGGGCAACGGAATTGGGGTTAGTGGTGGTGCTCAATCCGTAACGGACATCTATTCCGCTACTTCGTGGAAAACATACCCTTCTCCATTACTATCGGACATACGTTCCGCTACTTGACCAAAATAGCGAGAAAACTCCTCTGTTTTCCTCATTTAACGGAACAGATGTCCGATAGAATTTGAAAACTATTCGTTTTTATTCAAATAGCGGAACTGATGTCCGGTAGAGTTGCGCTACAAGCGATCATGTTTAAGTGAGGACACTGTTAATTCCCCTTCTAATCTCGCTTTGGTTCCTCAATTCCATTTTCAATTAAAACTCTAGCCTCATTTTTAATTAATTCAATGTAGTTCTCTTTTTTAAAAGATTTCGTTACTTTCCTAATTTCACGAAGACTTCCTTTTGCTTCAATTTTATCATTTCCAACATCAACAAAAACCGTTAAATAAACTTTCCCATCATATTTGACAACACCGGTTACTTGTTTTTTATGTAAATCTACATTTATATATTCAGGTAGTATCGGAATTGGTTCAAACGTTGTCCATCCTTGCTTTCTTTTAATACCTAACCTAAATAAAAAATAGTCTAAATACCCTTTGATTTTATCTCGCATTTTTTCACCTATCTCAATTCGCTTTAATAACTATTTTAACAAATAATTCGAAGAAACTTCAAAATAGATTTCAAACTTATAACACCATAAAAAATGTCAAAAAAGCAATCGCCAATGTGATCCCTGAAAAAATGAAGTACCAATATGGCAAAAAGGCATCTGGGTCTTTTTTATAAGCAGAAATTCCCATAACAATGAGCATCGCACAAAATGATAGTTGTGCAAAAGTAAATAAATAATATTCATTTATAAATGTCTGTGTAATTAAAAAGGCCAGCCACAAAAGGCCAAAAATGACGATAAGTTTATCTAGCATTTCCTCCGCTCCAATATAATAAAAAATTACCTTTGCTTATTTAGAATACACTACTCGTTGACTTATATTACTAATAATCCAAAAAAATCAGTTATGTATAAGGTAAATAACACGATTAGTAAAAAGATGACCTGACTAACAGTAAATTTATAAGCATTAGGATTTTCTGCATATTTTCTTTCCATCACGGCTGTTACCAACTCGGAAACGATAATAAAGATAACTAGGATAAACCATGGTTGTATAAACCAACTGATATCCGCTGGTTCCCACATATAGGTTATAAAAAATCCTACCATAAAAACCACCGATGTAATGATTCTAATCGTCCAATCGATTTTTTTATGTTTCTCGTTTACATGGTTATACGAAAAGAATTTCTTTCTCTCAACTTGTAACCATTTTCTGATTAGTATATTAAACAAAAACCACAATACGAATACAACGCTCAATAGTAATAGTAAGTTCATCCAGAAACTAGACTCAGTATAATACATTATAATTACCCCTTTGTATTTGTTGTAACGGACATCTATTCCGCTATTTCATAAAAAACACACCTTTTTCGATTGCTATCGGACATACGTTCCGCTATTAGACCAAAAGAGCGAGAAAACTCCTCTGCTCTCCTCATTTAACGGAACCAATGTCCGATAGCATTTTAAATCTACTAGTTTTCATTAAAATAGCGGAACTCATGTCCGATAGTCACACAACTCCCTCTTCCACATTTATTACTCTTTACTTTCTATTTTTTTTGCTATAGCTTGTTCAGGGTAACTAAGTAAAATCCCTCCATCTAGCCATATATCAATTTCATTTCCAGATTCAAAGTCTTTTGCATCTTCATATTTTATATAGATTAAACTAAGGTTATAGTTATGAATGTCTTCACTTGGAATTTCTTGTATGGCTTCAAATTCTTCAAACGATACGTTTCTTACTACCAATAACTCATTTTCGTATACTTCAATAACATACCCTTCTATATCAGGTTCACCTTGCAAAATGGAACAACCACCGATAAACAAAGAAAAAATTAGTAAAATTACATGCACTCTTATATTCATTCTACTCCTCCATCTCATCTCGTATTATTCCATAGCCCCTTCGAACTCAATTGGAAAAAATCTCCTCACAGCTGGTGGTATTCGTCTTTCTCCTTGACAAGCTGCTAATGATAGAACAATAACGACAAGGAGAAAACAAAACCATTTATAAATCGAAGCAATGATTTTCCCACACTCTTTTTCAATCATAGAAACAAAGATACTACTCCTTTACCAGTTTAACATATTCTTCCACATCACAAATCAATAATCTTCATATTTGACCTTTATTGATGTTTTTAAAAATAACGATATATTAAAACTTTCAACAATAAACTAATGGAATGCAGGAATTCTCGGCTATAACATGCAACAATTCGTTTGTAAGCGCTTTTAAAAATGAAAGGAGGAAAAAGAATGATTTCAAAACAGACTCGGCTCATCAAAAAAATATTGTTTTCTTCACTCGTATTCACATTCTTCTTTATTGCTCTAACACAAGGTGATAGTCATGCTGAAGAAGTAGTCAATGCTAGAGATTTTGGGATGAGGCCGAACGTGGAGGCTTCTCAAACTGAAGCACTTCATGCGGCTATGCGTTATTTTTATGACAGAGGTGTAGAAGGAACCGTTTATATTCCTGCTGGAACATATTCTATCGACGAAGCCGTTCGTTTTCACCAAGGCGTAAATATAATTGGGGATGGCATGGGACAAACGGTGTTAAAGAAAGTTGGTAGTAGAAATAATTATGTTGTGGGCAATCCGATTATGAGAAGAGGAACTAATCTTAATGTCAAAGTTTCTCATCTCACATTTGATGGCGACCGTCAAAACCGTGCGAATCGAGGCTTAAGTCAAATCGGTGGTATGAATATTGATGCCGATGTTAGTCATCTTACGATAGAGAACACTGAAGTTCGAGACGTGACTATCGGCTTACTATTACGCCGTTTAAAAAATTCTACAATTCGAGATAGTGTAATTGACCGTTCAAGTGGACATGGGATTGCCTTCGGTAGTGAAAGCCACCCTGTTGGTGATGTTCATAGTAATCTTGTTACGCACAATAAAATCACCAATTCCACAGGTGGTAGTGGCATAAATTTATCAAGAGCTACGTATACAACCGTTACGTATAATCAAGTCATTAATGAAGTACAACAAGGGGATAGTTATGGTGGCATCCGAATTCCAAATGATGGGGCATACAATACCGTTCAACATAATGTCGTTCAAAACTACCCAAGAGGTATTTTTGTATTAACTGGTGCTCAGCATAATACCATTTCAAAGAATACCATTATCAATTCGCGTATTCATGGGGTGTTAATTGAGGCAAATCATAATATTTTTAGTGAAAATGTGATACAGCAATTAGACCCAAGCTTAAATGTGGAGTCTGTTATTCGGTTAGCTCCTGGCAGCAACAACCAAATCTTAAATAATAAAATTGAGACATTTTCAAGCTTTAGTAATCCAGGAATTCGACTTACAGGGTCATCCAATCAAAATACAATTAGAGGAAATCAAATTGATACAACTGGGACCGCTGTTAGTATTGAAGGTGGCAATGGAAATACAAACACAAACAATACGAAAGTAACAAACCCTGTTCAATTCAATAATCAAGCAAGTTATGAAATTGTAAACCGAAATAGTGGAAAACTATTAGAAGTTGCCAATGCCGGCACCGCACCAGGCAATAATGCACAACAATGGGAACGTAATTTTCATCCTTGCCAACGCTGGGCGATCATTCAAAATCGGGAAGGGTATTATGAAATTGTGAATCGCAATAGTAATCAGGCACTAGAAATATTTGATTGGTCAACATCAAATGGCGGAAATATTGTGCAATGGACTCGGCTAGGTGGGCATAATCAACAATGGTCTATTCAGCGCACAAGTCATGGATACTATACGCTAGTCAACCGTTTTAGCGGAAAATCTTTAGATGCTCACAACCACTCATTACTTAACGGTGGGAATATTGTGCAATGGGACTTAAATAACGGATTGAATCAACAATGGAATATTATTAAAGTTGATTAGGGAACATGAAGCAGGGCGTCATGACCTGCTTCTTCTTGCATAAGAAGCTACTTCCAAATTTGATCTAATTTATCAGAATAAAATTCAATCGCTCTTTTGTAACTTTTAATCTCAGGATCATTTGTCGTTTCGATTAAACATTTTAATAATAATTCCATTGCTTTATGATGCTCATTCAAATTATATAAAGTCATAGCATAAAATGTTTGTATTGCTCGATTATGTGGAAATTGTTCGATTCCTTTTTGAAAAGTCTTTTTTGACTTTTCATACTCTCCTAATGTTCTGTATGTACTCCCTAATCCTAGCAAAGCTCCTTCTAAATCCTTTGGAGGTAACCCTATCTTAATGGCTTTTTCATAGTAAGGGACTGCATTCGCTTCTTCTCCTAACAAGTCAAAACTCCAAGCACATTGATAGTTAATGTAAGCATCTTCAGGAAACTCCTCCACCAATCTCATCAACCATTCATTGGATTCTTTATGGCTTCCATTTTTCCGCAACTCAAGTGCTTTATCTAATTGTTTTTTCATTTCTTTCAGCTCCTATTGCTCGTTTCGTTACACTTAATAGAAAATCGATACTAAAAAATTGTACATCGAATGAATGATAACAACCGACCACAGAGACCCGCTTTTCTTATAAATAATTCCAAATAGGATTCCCAGTACAAAAGCTGTTACTATGCCCCCTAGAACGGAAGGAAAAACAAATAGTCCATTGTAAATCCATATAGGAAAATGGATAGAAACAAAAAGGAATGCCGTCACTACATTTGCTACCCAAAAGCGGAATGAATCGAGTAGTTTTCGTAATATAAATCCTCTGAATACAATTTCCTCTATTAATCCAACTAAGAGAATCGTGTTAAGTAATTCATTAAATCCGATTTGAAAGTCCATATTGTTTTTAAAGACAAGCAGATTTACACCCCAAAAATAAAGAATAAGTAGGAAGGAACCTCCAGCTGCCCATTTCAATCCTTTTCCTATATTATCACGAAGTCCTAAATAGGATAACGGATTCTTTTGTTCTACCATTTTAACTACAATGAAAACAGGTATGACCCAAATGCTAATCTTAATTACTGCTGATACGATTGCTCTTGGGACACCATCTAGTATATCTAAATATTGTATGAACCAAAATTCCCTCATACACCATATAGCCAAAAACAACATGAAATAAATCCAAACATACTGTTTATACAAACTTGATTTGATAAAACACACCACCTCTCATTATCTCGCAATCTATCTCTTAGTTTGTGACACAACTTAAGTTGATTTAAGTGTATCACAAACTTCCATATTTTATTTGAAGTACTAATTTGGATAGGCTTTTGAACTCTATCGGACATCTGTTCCGTTATTCACCCAAAAACAGCGACTTTTCTAATTCGTTCGGACATCTATTCCGTTAGTGTATATTTTTCCACTCATAAGAAGCGGATTTTCACGTAATAGCGGAACAAATGTCCGATAGAGTACTGACCGCGCCTTATTTTCTAACTTTAACGGAATAGATGTCCTTTACGAATCGAACACCACCTTCCTCCCCTCCCCCCAACTCCTCAAAAAAAAAGCACTGAAAAAGTGAACTTCACCTTCTTCAGTGCCAAACTCCTTATAAAACTGCTCTTTTCACTTGTTTCACATAAATATACCGGACAATTAAGAAATACAAAATTTGAATGCCCGCAAAACTTCCTAATACAAGCGTAGATTCTGCGAGTAAATTATAATCGAAAAATCTCGATAATGCTGTTAATGCTACGGCACCGTGGAAGAGAGCGACGATAATCGGAGAGAAGAAGAGAATGGCAATTTGTCTGTTCATCACTTTCTTCAACTCTGATTCTTTCAATCCAATTTTCGCAACAGCACGGAATTTTCGCTTTTCTTCATCTAAGTCAGTAAACAACCTGAAATAAAGGAAACTTCCGGCGGATACAAAAAACACAATTCCAATAAACAAACCAATGAAAAGTATCGGGCCAAACGCACTATCGATTTCATAAAGGGTGTAATCAATGGAAAAGGCATTAAATCCAACTTCTTCTCTAAATCGTTTTCCAGCTTCGATTAGTTGGTCTGATTGGCCCTCTTCCGCTTGCCATATCACAAATTTATCTACATACGCCGGGGAGCCGAGCTGTTCAAACACGTCATCATTCACAACAAAATAGCCATGGAATTCTGGGATGACTTCCGTTTCAATGACTCTGTTCGGTTTGATTTCCTGGCCATTTTCTAATGGAAGTACAAAATCTATCAATACTTCACTTGCTTTAGGTCCTTCCATGATGACGGCACGGCTTTGTTCTACTATGATGGCTTCATGTTCTTTCGGATGGAGCTCCTCTTCTTCAAGGATTGCCGCCAAACGATTGTATTGTGAAGCACGTGCAATTAACACACGTCGCTCACTCTCGGCTATCTCAAAATAGCTTAATTCCAACTGTTCCATTGTCGCCTCAATATTTTCTTCCTGCAAAATCAAATTAATACCATTTATACTTTCCTTAATAATTTCTTCGTCGTCTTCTCCCCAGGGACTATACGTAACCGAATAAGGATTGCTCTCCTTTATTCCTTTTGTAAGGAATGATTGCAGTCCATATAAAGTCCCGATCGCACTAAACGCAACAGTTGAAATAATTGCGACCATAAAAAAGGTTCGTGCATTATCTTTCATGCGAAAGGATAGATCAGAAAACAGTAGCATATTTGTTTTTCGCCAAAGGATCGCTTTGTTTCTTTTCATCCGTCGAATAAAATACACACTTAATTGTGTAAATAAAAAATACGTTCCAATACTCACAACAATAATGACCGGAATCATCGCATACATTACTTGAACACCTTTCGCATAAAGAGCGGTGCCATAGCCGCCAAGTAAAAGTAACGCTGCGATGATAGAAAGGATGACAGATGCTTTCGGTTCTCCTTTTGACTTCTTATCGCCTTTTATTAAATCGGTCAGCTTATTTGTACGAAGAATGAGCGAAAGAAACATCGAGATACAAAAGAATAAAATGAGAAAACTAATAAATGACACAACGATTGCAAGCGTTGGAAAATAAAAATCGAGTGATTCGCTAATAATTAACACATTTTCAGCAAGTAATAAAATCACTTTCGCAAACAATAACCCTGTCAAAATTCCTCCAACTGTTGCAAAAAAACCAATCAATATATTTTCTAAAAACACCATCATACGGATTTGTTTCGTTGAGGCACCAAGCATCATGAGCAGTCCAAATTCTTTTTTACGTGATTGTAAAAAAGAACTCATCGAATACAAGACAAAAAAGAACGAAAACACATAAATGATTCCCCCTGCGACCCCCATTCCAAAAAGGGCATTCGCATTAATCCCTTCCCCTGCAAACGCCGGATGAAAAGCAAAAATCGCAAACGTGAAAAACACCATGACCGTAAACATACTGCTAAGAAAATAGGCAATATAGACGCGCTTGTTCCGCAACACATTTTTAAACGCGAACTGACGAAAAGTCATGACCATCCCCTCCCATCAGCGATAGCATATCAATGATTTTCTGGAAGAAGGCTTGTCGACTATCTCCACGATGAATTTCAGAATGAAGCTTCCCATCACGGATAAAGATTACGCGGTCAGAATAACTTGCTGCTTGCGGGTCATGTGTAACCATAAGCAAGCTTGTTTTCTCTTTTTTATTGATCGCCTCAAGCATGTTCATGACATCTTTTGACGCTTTTGAATCAAGATTCCCTGTTGGTTCATCCGCTAATAATAGCTTCGGCTTATGAATCATCGCTCTTGCTATCGCAACCCGCTGCGCTTGCCCTCCTGAGATTTCATATGTCCGCTTTTGCATAATCGCTTCAATCCCAAGTTCTTTGGCGATAAGTTGCGCTTTGTCCTTCATGTCTTTAACTCGAGCCCCATCTAATGTCAATGGCAATACGATATTTTCCTCAACCGTCAATGTATGCAGTAAGTTAAAATCTTGAAAAATAAAGCCGAGTTTAGTTCTGCGAAACTTCGCTAATGCATTTTTGTTGAGCTTATGTGGGTCATGACCTTCAATATTTACTTCCCCTGTTGTCGGAGCATCATTTGTGGAAATAATATTTAACAATGTTGTTTTCCCGCTTCCAGACGGGCCCATGATCGCCACAAATTCTCCTTTGTCAATGTCCAAATTAATATCAGTAAGGGCACGGAAAGCCACTTTTCCTTCGTAAACCTTACTTACTCTTGTAAGTTTTAGCATAATCATTCTCCTCCTCACGATTCTAGAAAAAGTATAGCTTGTGTGGCAATCCTTACACTATCGATTATGCTTTCATGAATCTTACATTGATGTAAGGTTTTGTGTTTTGGAAAACACAATGCGAACGCTCGTCCCTTCGCCAACCACCGATTCGAGTTCAAGCCGATGCTCTAATTTTTCTGTGACCTCTTTCACTAAATACAGTCCCATGCCGGTTGATTCGCGATATTTGCGCCCATTCTCACCAGTATAAAATTTTGTAAACACACGCTTTCTATCTGCAGCAGGAATCCCAATCCCATAGTCCTTTACTTCAAGCACCGCTTCCCCTGACCTTTCATAAAGAGAAATCATCATTTGTTTTGATTTTCCGGTCGAATATTTAACCGCATTTTGAACAAGCTGCGTTACGATAAAAAATAGCCATTTCTCATCTGTTTCAACGGTGATTCCTTCTGATTCTTCTTTTAATTGTGGATACACTTCATGTCGTATGTAAAAACGCTTATGGTCACGATTCACTTCATGAATGAGTTCAGCAAGACGAACAGGCTTAATGTGAAAATCCTCTGTAATTGTACGAAGCCTTGCCATATAAAGAACCGTGTTTAACCCTGTTTGGACACGGTCTGTTTCTTCACGAATACTCGATGATTCCGGCTCGTCTAACGACTGAGCTGTTAATTCTATCACTGATAAAGGCGTCTTCATATGATGAACCCAGCGATCCATAAATAATAGATGCTCCTCTTGCTGTTCTTCAGCTTTTTGCAATTGTTCTTGGTATAAGCGATATTGTGACAGAAGCAAACGATCAAGTGCTTCTGATATCGGAGTCCCTTCTGTTGTCTCAAGTGATTCATCTAAGGTTTCCATTGGTTGCTGTAGCTTATCATAAAATCTTCTTCTACTAATAACACGATAAATAAGAAAAGCAGTAAATAACGTCAACGATAAAAACATCGCATACAAACTTAAGCCAAGCTCCCGATACCCATCTAGCCAAAATAATGCTGGAATAAGAACTGATTGCAACACGATCATCACAATCAATGATACATGGTCGCGAAGAAATAGTTTCATCTTTGTCCCTCTTTCCATGTGATACGGAGGCGATAGCCCGCGCCTCTCACCGTTTCGACCGCATCTTCAATTCCAACTTCTTGAAACCTTTTCCGCACACGAGCGATATTCACATTCAACGTATTTTCATCCACATACGCTTGGTCATCCCATAGCTTCTCCAACAAATCCTGGCGCCCCGCTACGCGTGGATAGCGCTCCATCAAACTTTCAATTATGTCTGTTTCTTTTTTCGCTAACGCTAAGACCTCATTTCGAAAATGAAGCTCTAACCGCTCCGGATATAGACACAATCCATCCTGCACAAGCACCCGCTCACCATGCTTTGCCGCATACTCCCCATACGCGCGCCGAAGCTGGCTCCGAATTTTCGCCATCACAATATCAGGATGAAACGGCTTTGTGATAAAATCATCGCCCCCATGTTCAATTGCCCGAACTTGGTCCATCTCCCCTGTCCGCGCTGATATAAAAATAACTGGACAAATCGATTCTTTCCGTATTTGTCGACACCAATAATAGCCATCATAACGTGGTAAATTAATATCTAATAACACAAGATCCGGCTGCTCCACCCGAAATCTTTCCATAATCGTCTCAAAATCATCAGCAATTATTGCCTCAAATCCATATTTCTCAATATGAGAACGCAAATGCTCTGCAATTTTCATATCATCTTCTACAATCAATATTTTTTCCATTTTAACTACTCCTAGCAAAAGACTTTTCCATGAACGACAAGCGTATCATGCCATATTATACCACTTTTAAGGTAAAAACTTAGATACTTATACGTAAGAAAAACGCGGAGCTTCTTTTCTTTTCAAGCGAAGTGCGGAGCCCTGCCCGCCTTTGACAGTGAACCCCAAGTGCTCTTCTTGGGGTGAAACGCGCAGGTGCGGAGCCTTCGCTCTTCTAGAATAAGCTTTCAAAGCTTCGCTGCTAGACCAAAATTTTTATATTCTTATCTTTTAAAAAAAGACCGTACTCATTAAAAGTACCGTCCTCTCTTTGTGTTTAGTATTAGGTAGTGCCTGTACCTCGACTCTGAAAAAGTTGCGTGGCAAATAAAGATAAAATCAACACCAACTCTGACACATTTCCGATTGCTTTGCTTTCAAAAGGAATAGATAGAAGCCCCACTACACCCATCCCTATTAATCCAATGAATAACCATATCCATCTCTGTTTACGCCAAACAATGAGAGAAGCAACAAATATAAAGAAAGTAACAGTCATAATCATGAACGGCCCGGCTGATGAACTGACCCGTTTATAGCTCAATACACCATGTTGCCAAACGGGGTCAAGATTTAAATGAAAAAGAGGAATGGCATCGATTGTAATAATAACCGCTGTCAACACAATCACAACGATGGTTGGCACGCGTTTCTTCGCCAAACTTACCCCTGCCGCTCTTACCGTTTGCCAAGCAAACAAAATGAGCAATGGCGTGAAAAAAGCATGCATCCAATAACGCAAAGCATTGAACAACTCTAATCGTCTACCTTCACCAATATACCGCCCTAGCGCTAAAATACTGTTGTCATACAATAAAGCAGCTGTGACAATTAATAAAAATATAGAAAAAAGTCCCCAGCGCTCCTTGACCGCAACATATAGCCCATAGATTAGTAATCCGGCATAAACAAAAGATAATGAGAAATAAATAGCTGTATCCATTCGAATCACTCGCTTTTTTCAATAGGGTTTCCTTATGTGCGGACATTCATGTAATGTCACATATCCCAACTGGCATTTGCCGGATTCAGTTTTACATAAGGGGTGGATAAAATGGCACAACAAGAACAACGAATCATCATCGAAAAATCAAAACACGTCACTATCGACTTAACCGATACCCACTTTGTCAAACGATTGCAATCCCTCGTCAAATTCGCCAACCACCAAAGCCATCCAGAAGGAGAACTACAAGATGCCGAAATTGATGACTTCTTTCAAGAACGCGAGATTATAATTAAACGAAGCAAGCATGTAAAAATCACTCAAAAACAAATCCAATGGTATAAAGTGTATGAATTTGCTCGCTCTTTGGAACGAGACAAACGGAAATGAGAACATTGCGAGGTGCGGAGATAGCCCCTAGGAACAGAAGGGTCAATCGTAACGGACATACGTTCCGCTATTCATGCAAAAATAGCGATTTTTCTGATCCGTTCGGACATCTGTTCCGCTATTTGCACTAAAATGGCAACGATAACCCTCATTTTGCTAGTTTAACGGAACAGATGTCCGATAGCATCATGGAAACGTCTCTTTTTTGTTAAATAGCGGATCGTATGTCCGTTAGAATCGTGAAACCATGCACTTTTAAAATTTATTGTTTTGAGTTTGCTTTAAAGTGATAATAAAAACAAGACCAGCCAAAAATGTTAGCAATGACACTACGATAGTTGAAGTGCCAACTACACTATCTAAATTATCCAAAATTGCATAAATCGAACCACTAACTAACCCAATCATGGCGGCATACGTTTCTACCGTATAATTTGTTAATAAGTACCGAATAAGCTTACTTGTCAATAGAACTCCTAACACTACACCTGAACCAATCGCTCCTATTATCGGCAAATCAAACGACAGTAATGAAGCCGTTGCTATTTCATATATACCTAATATAGTAAGGATTAAAGCACCACTTATTCCAGGAAGAACAAGAGCTGTACTTGCAATAAACCCTGCAATAGTAAAAAACAGATAATCAGCAATAGATAGATTATTCAAATCTATTTGATTCATGCCACTTAAAAACTGACCGATAACTACAATACTTAAAAACAAGAACATTATTAAATAATGCTTTATGTTAAGTTTGTTTTTGGAATGATTGACTGTTTCTTTCCAAAGATACGGCAAGAATCCTACAATAATACCAATAAAAAACATAAGCGTTGGAGTACGATAATAGCTTAATAAATAGTTGATAATAAAAATAGAGAGCGCGAACCCCACAACCATACCTGTCCCAAATGTAAATAAAAACGGTAAAGCCTCTTTTCTATGTTTTGTTGTTAAAATACTTAATGAATATATTAGTCGTTCGTATATTCCTAAAATCATTGCAACTGTACTGCCACTAATACCAGGAACGGTTTCTGTTATTCCAACCGACATACCTCGAAATAGAATACCAAACATTCTTTTCAACACCTTATTGTTTTTAATTTATGTATACTAATGTGGCTATCAAAATTATAACCTAAATATAGGTTTTCTTTTTCAAAAATCGCGTCAATTTTCTTCGATTATCTCTCCAAACTACCCCATTTTTAAAAAGCAAAGATACATCTTAAAGGGTTCAGTTTTGGGAGGGGAAATGCGAATTTACAAGTTAAATAACGGTGTATTTATCATTCTAATTCCAAACGAATAACACAATAATTGGCATACAAAAACGCACAGATTAATATCTGTGCGTTTTACTCATATTTTCTTTCCTAATTGAACTAACAACTCTTCCTTTATTTAATAATTTTCTTTAACCCTATTTTCTATTTCTTCTATCAAATCACCAATATGATTTGATGAATAATTTAAGATTTTATTCTGGATTTTTTTAGGGAACATTTCTTTAATATCTTCTGGATAGCTTCCCTCACGAGGTATAGAGTGACTTAAAATTTCCAGTGAATCATTATTATGTCCTCTTACACTTAATACGATAGGAACTGACATTCCACTTCCTGTCTCTATGTCTTCATCTTTTTTATAGTATTCTTCAATTAAAGCCCACAAGTAGATTTCGCCTTTATTTTTATCTGATTCTAATATTTCATATGCGACAAATATTTCTCCCCCGAAGTTTGGATTCATTACTTCCTCAGAAAGATATTTTTCAACTATCTGTTCATTGATTTCAGGAATAGATTTATTTTCAAAAGTTGCTGAATCGCCAGCAGTAGAGAAGAAATACATTCCTGTTAGGATAATCATAATAGATAATATACCCAGTAAAAGTTTTTTCAAAATAAACCCTCCCTTTATTTATACGACAAACAACATTAAATTCTCCATCCTAATTAGTTAGACTTTTATACAATGTTCGTTACTTGAATAAAGAATTTTCTTATATTTATCTTAACATTAAATTCCAAATTTTCCTCATAAAAAATTCTGGAATTCACACAGAAATATTGACCTTTCCTTTATTCATAACTTGGGACTCCACCTGTTGTTTTGGCTTTTTCTAACCTCCAAATAAAAATAGTTGACACGAAAATAAAGATTATGATATTATTAAAAATTTGATAAAAATCAACAACCGTGTTACACTTAAAAAGGTTACCATATTTGGAGGTGGATTATTTGTTTCAAATTGGCGATAACATTGTTTATCCAATGCACGGAGCAGGTATAATTAAAGGCATAGAAGAAAAGGAAATCTCTGGTGAAAAACAACTGTATTATGTCATAAAAATGTTAATCGGTAATATGCAAGTCATGATTCCTACTGGTAAAGTATTGAGTTCATGTATACGCCCTGTTACTGACATAATGGCATTAAAACACATCATTCACATTTTTGAGCATGGAGAATCAGAAAGTTTACTGCCGTGGAAACAAAGGTTTAAAGTGAACACAGACAAAATAAAAACGGGTAGCCTACAAGATTGTGCGGAAGTTGTACGTGATTTAACGCGTATGAAAAACGAAAAAGCACTCAATACAAGCGAAAAAAAAATGTTAGATAATGCACATGGATTTTTGATTAGTGAACTAGAACTCATCAAAGGGATTACTGACAATCAAATAAAAAGTTTCTATTAGGTTAATTAAATGAATCGATTCCCCCCAAAAAATATCCTATGATAATGTAATTCTTTTCAAAGCCTTCATTTCACTTCAGTTGTTTCTACAATGTATCTCATTTTTATTACGGATATTTGAAGTTTCTTTTTAGGAAAATCGAATAATCAAAAGAAAAACCGTCCAGGATAAAAAACGACAGGAAATACTATTGGAGGTGGTGTCTAGTGCTATGGAGTTTAGCACCATATATCATTGCTCTCTGCTCTATTTTAATTAGCATTTATGTTTTTAAAGCGGTGCCGAGAAAACGATATTTTTGGTCTTCTCTTGCATTATCAGGGATTAACCTTTTGGGAGGTTCGCTTCTTGCGATTGGGATTAACTATATTGTAGGGTTCGTTTTATTAATTCTTCCGTTATCCATTATGTTAAGTGGATTTTATAAAGAGAGGAAATCTCATTCACGATAGTTTAAAGAGCCAAAGAATGCATGTTACTGCATCCTCTGGCTCTTTTTTGTTCATTTAACTACGACCAAAACATTTATTCATATTTTGCATACCAAGCATCCATCCACTCTCTCCAGTTTTCTAATTGATGAACTTCTTCTACAGTTTTTCCGTCTAATGAAAAAGGAAGAGCTCCATCCTTTTCTGAATCTCCATTAGGAATAGATACCCCCCCCAATTGGTGTTCCATCAACGAGAAAAACTTCGACATTTACCTCTTTGGAATCTGCATTTGATAACGGATGGTTATCCACAGCAAATTGTTCTGTCTCTACTTGTTTATTTAAATATAAGTCTGGGTCAACAGATTGGACAGTCCAATGAGTCACAGATGGCATTTCAACCAATCTCTCTTTTGTTAGTTGATATGAGTGACCAGCACCATTATAGGATGTTATGTTATATCCTTTTTCACTAAGAAACTCCTCAGCTACTTTTTGATTTTCACTTTTACTTTCGTTTGAGCATCCGACTAAAGCAAAAAGTAAGAGAACCACTACTGCGACACCTATTGTTTTTTTCATTGCATGACACAGCCTTTCAATACAAAATAGCATAGATTCGTCAGCATCTCCCCTTGTCTAACGAGATAACTTCCCTTTTTGAACTCTTGTATTACCAATTGTTCCGTAAGCGCCAGCTGCTGTGCTTCATTTAACGAGTAAATTTCGTTAAATATTTCATGAGGATTTCTTTCATGAATTTTTACTCCTTTTGCAGAGATGGGTTGGTTGTTTCGTTTGTTATCATTATAATATCATTTCCACAGACTAGAAAATGTGAAACTTTCTGTAAATTCTATATGATGGTGATGTAGCAGTTAATCATAACGGACATACGTTCCGCTATTTCATAGAAAACTAGCCTTTTTCATTTTTTATCGGACACCAGTTCCGTTATTTGCCCCAAAACCGCACCATTCGCCCTCGTTTTGCCGGTTTAACGGAACAGATGTCCGATAGCCTCCAGCAAACGTTACTTTTTCTTAAAATAGCGGTTCATATGTCCGTTAGAATCGTCATACCGATTCTAGCTTTATAAATGCAACCTAACCATAACCTTCCACCACTCTACCAATCAAAAAAAGAGAAAGCCCATAAGGCTCTCTCCTCTCCCTCCGATTTCACGACACTTACGCTCTTTGTCTTCGCGTCATAACATCAAAGATTACAGCTAACGCGAGCACTCCGCCTCGAATCATATACTGTGAGGCAATTCCGACTCCCATCAAATTCATTCCATTTGTTAATGTTGCCATAACAAGGGCACCGATGACAGCACCTGTGACTTTACCGACTCCACCAGCAGCGGATGCGCCACCGACGAAAGCAGCAGCAATGGCATCAAGTTCAAATAATGTACCTGCTGTTGTTGTCGCTGATTGCAAGCGCGATGTAAATAAAATCCCAGAAAGCGCAGCAAGCATCCCCATTGAACCAAACACCATAAACGTAATTTTACTAACGTTAATACCACTAAGGTGAGCGGCTTCAGGGTTACTTCCTACAGCATAAATATGTCTTCCGATAACTGTTTTCGTTGTAATGAAATGATAGACAAGGACAACGACCATAATAATAATAACAGTCCATGAGAATCCATTATACCCCGCTAAAAGCCATGTAATATAACCAATAATTGCTGAGACAAAAGCCAATTGAATCACAAACAGTGGTTTTGATACGACTTCAAAATTATACTTCAATTTTTTTCTTCGGTTTGAAATCGAGCTATAAATGTAAAATAAAATCGAAGCTGCCCCAATTAACAAGGATAGAAGATGTAATCCTCCTACCTCCATAATCGACGGAATGTATCCGTTCCCGATTGCGTTAAACGCTGGGTCATTGATGATGATTGTTCCTGTATCTTCCGTCACTAACAGAATGGCACCACGATAAATTAACCAACCTGCTAGTGTCGCAACAAACGCTGGAATCCCAACTTTTGCTACAAGAAATCCTGTAATGGAACCTGCACAAATACCTAAAATAAGAATAATAGGAATAACAATATATACTGGTACGCCGTAGTGCATTAATAAGATAGCTGCCACTGCACCGAGAAAACCTGCTAAAAATCCAATGGATAAGTCGATATGACGGATGACAATAACGAGCATAACCCCAACTGCTAATACTGCAATATACCCTGCTGAGTCTAATAGGTTACTAATATTTCGAGACGTTAAAAATAATCCATCCGTTAAAATAGTAAAAGTAATCATAATAACAATTAAGGCAATGTACATACCATAATCACGAATATTGTGTTTAATTAAATCTTTCGCTTCAATGAGCAATTTCATTTGACTAACCTCCTATTGCGTTGCAAGCTCCATAATCTTTTCTTGGTCCGCGTCTTTCGCTAATAATTCCCCTTTAATTTTTCCTTCTGCCATAACATACACTCTATCGCTCATTCCGAGAACCTCACCTAACTCTGAGGAAATCATTATAATGCTCATGCCATTTTTTATGAGTTCATTCATGACCGTATAAATTTCAAACTTAGCCCCAACGTCAATTCCACGCGTCGGTTCATCTAAAATTAATAGTTTCGGACCAACAAATAGCCATTTTCCTAACGATACTTTTTGTTGATTTCCTCCACTTAAATTCCCAACACGTTGTTGAATCGATGGGGTTTTGATGCCAAGTGATGTTTTGTAAGATTCCGCTACTTTTATTTCCTCATTTTCGTTAACAACGCCAAGTGAGGTAATTTGATTTAAATTTGCGGTTGAGATATTCTTTTTTATATCTTGTAATAAGAATAACCCATCCCCTTTTCTATCTTCTGTCACATAAGCAATTCCAGCTTTAATGGCTTCACTTGTATGTTTAAAGTGAGCAGGTTTTCCTTCTAACAACATATTTCCTTTTAGGTCATATTTGGCGGCGTTTCCGAAAATGCTGAGTGCTAACTCTGTTCTTCCAGCCCCCATTAAACCAGCAATTCCAACGATTTCTCCTTTTTTCACATGAATGTTAACGTCTTTGGCAACATGACGTCCTAATTGTGGGTCATAAACACTCCAGTTGACTAACTCAAGGATTTTATCGCCAAATTCCTGCTTCTCTCGCTTCGGATAGATTTCCTTAATTTCACGCCCAACCATGTTTTTAATAATGGCTTCCTCTGTAATTTCTCCTTTGGAGGCATCCAACGTACAAATCGTTTCGCCATCCCTTAGTACCGTTGCTTTATCTGCAATAGCAATTACTTCTTTTAATTTGTGGGAAATCATGATGGAAGTAATTCCTTGTTTCTTCAATTCTCGTAATAACTCTAATAAATTTTCACTATCATCTTCATTAAGCGCAGCAGTTGGCTCATCTAGAATGAGAAGCTTCACTTCTTTACTTAACGCTTTTGCGATTTCTACAAGCTGTTGTTTTCCAACACCTAAATCTTTAATTAATAACTCTGGATTCACTTTTAAATTCACTTTTTCTAGCATTTCTTTCGACTTAACGACCACTTCGTTCCAATTCAAAACACCACGACTTGCAATTTCATTACCGATAAATATATTTTCATACACTGTCAAATCTGGGAATAACGCTAGCTCCTGATAAATAATAACGATCCCAGAGTCGACGCTATCACTAATTTTGTTAAACTGTTGTACCTTGCCATTAAAAACAATATCGCCTTCATAATTTCCATAAGGATAAACCCCACTTAACACTTTCATAAGCGTTGATTTCCCGGCACCATTTTCTCCAACTAAAAAGTGAATTTCTCCTCTTTCCACTTTGAAATTCACATTAGAAAGGGCCTTTACTCCTGTAAACTCTTTTGAAATATTGTTCATTTCTAAAATATAATCACTCATTATTAGGCCTCCCTTACCAGACTACAATGAATTAATAGTGTTAGACTGATGTCTAACACTATTAATTTTAATTATTCTAATCCAGTAAACTGACTAGCTTCATAGTATCCAGAGTCAATAAGTTCACTTTTCACGTTCTCTTGATCTACTACGATAACATTGGTTTGTTTTGCACTTACATCAACATTTCCGTTGTTATAGCTACCTGTCGTTTCTGGCGTTTTACCATCTAGAACATCAATGGCCATACCAATTGCATCTTGTACTAATGTACGAACATCTTTAAACACTGTCATCGATTGTTTCCCATCGATAATGTACTGAATTGAAGCAATTTCAGCATCTTGGCCAGTAATAAAATAACTTGTGATTTCATTATCTGCAGCAAATACATCGGCAATTGAACGAGCCGTACCATCATTCGGTGCTAGGATTGCAACATCACCTTTTAAATCATCACTAGCAGCTGTTAATTGTGTTTGTGCTTTGTTAATCGCCTCACTAGGATCCCAGTTTGTTGTAACCTGCCCAAGGATACGACCATATTCCTCACGAGTTAAGTCAGCTTTTGCTTGTAATGCTTCTGCTTCACTAGAGTTAGCAATAACAAACGTTCCATCTGCAATTTTCGGTTGAAGTACTTTCCATGCTCCTTCAAAGAATAAAAATGCATTATTATCAGAAGAGGCACCAGCATATAGATATAACGGAATTCCTGTTCCATTTGCATTATCAATTAAATATTGTCCTTGCGCTTCTCCTACCGCAATACTGTCAAATGTTACATAGTAATCAACTGCATCTGTATCTGTAACAAGGCGATCGTATGAGATAACTGTAATTCCTTCTGCTTTTGCTGCGGCTACAGATGAAGCAGCTGCTGCACCATCATGTGGAGCAATGATTAATACATCTACTCCTCTATTGATTAAAGTTTCCACGTTTTCTCTTTCATTAGCTGAAGAACCTTGACTGAATAAGATTTCTGTATTGTATTCTGATTCAGCAAGTGCTGCTTTGAATCTTTCTTCATCTTGCACCCATCTCGGCTCATCTCTTGTTGGTAAAACAATCCCAACTTCTACTCCACCGCTGTTTCCTTTACTTGCACTACTTTCGCCACTGTCATTACTTCCCCCACCTGTTTCATTTGAACTACCACATGCTGTCATAAACATCATTAGTAGTCCGATGAACAATACGGAAATTAATTTAATTTTCTTGTTCATTTTTTTGTATCCCCTTTCAACATTTCAATGTAATAGCTTACATTTCAAATATACCAATGTATACGTTTACTGAAAACGCTTGCTTATGGTACTTTTTTTGCTTTCATCTGTACTTTTTTAATGTCTTCAGTCTATTAAATAAAAAAAGGAGGGAATTGTAATTTTATGCTAATATGAATGTATTGGTAGTGGACCGTTGTTCTTAAACGATGAGATAGTGATAAAGGAAGAGGGTCTGTATGGAGAAAATAAAGGCTTGGGCAAAAAAAATAAAACAACAACTCTTTGTTCTTTACTTCGCGTATAAAGATGAAAGAGTACCTTGGTATGCTAAGGTGTTTACAATTTGTGTCGTAGCGTACGCGTTCAGTCCCATTGATTTAATACCTGATTTCATACCAATCCTTGGTTATGTAGATGATGTTATTTTAGTTCCATTGGGCATACTGCTTGCATTAAAGATGATACCGAATGAAGTCATATTAGAATGTGAAGTTAAAGCAAAAGAAATGATTAATAGAAGGAAGCCCCAAAATTGGATTGTAGGTTCACTTATCATTCTGTTATGGAGCATTATTATGTTTTGGGTTATTTTAAAAGTTTTTCAGTTATTCAGTCAACTAAGAGAGAACAGGATTGAAATACTTTTTATATGATTTGCATACAGTGCAATATATGGACAATATCCGTGACAAAGAAATCACTTTTAAATATTATTTTGTTTCGCTGATAAAACAGAAAAAACTAATATTAATGCACAAAAACATAGTCTCTTCGACTCTAATGAAAATCCATTTAGATTTTCCAGTAATTCAGTTGTCTCCAAGTTTTTATGCAATTCTGTGTTTTGTTTTTATGACATAAAAAAACTCCTCAAAGTCTGATTTGAAGAGTTTTACTCAAATTCTATTACTAACTAAAACGTGGTGGTTATTTGACACTCATCCTGAAAACACAGTACTTTACTGCTCTTATCGGTTTCTATTTTTAAAAGAGATATTGAAAAGGAAATAAATGAGTATTCCGAATAAGAAAGAAATTAAACTCCCAAATCCTGTTGCATTAGATATAAAGTTGTTATCTACTATTTCTATCATATAAAGTTCGTAGTTTAAAAAAGTAGGATTTGAGCTAAAATAAGAATAGTCAAATAGTATTAAGATAATAGGTGTTAAAAATACAACAAATAAATATAGCAGCAAAAAACTAATTCCGCTTGATACATATTTAAAAAATGCACGCATAGTATCACTCCTCCGTTTCTAAATTTAGTAGTATATTCTTGCCATCTGGAAAACAAGGCAAAATGAATGCAAAATTTAAAATAGATAAAAATACTAGTAATCCTATTATTGGACCATCGAAAAGTATATAAATAGAAAAACATACGATAATGGGAAAGAACACCCCTGCACTTGCAACAATAATATTCTTTATCCTGCTTTTGAAGCGAGGATGTTGAACTTCAATTGAATTGGCGGTTATTTTTATACGAAAATCCTGCCACTCTCTATCCTCTGTTCGATTTAATAATATCACCGTTAATAAATGCCCTAACTCATGTAAAAAGATTATAATAATGGACCCAATCAGCAACTGACTTATAAAATGCTCAAAAGTGAAAGTAATCACAGAGATGATAGATATTATGAAGAATCCAATTAAACCTATCATCGAACCACTGGCCGCCTTATATATGATTGTGTTATTAGTAGTAAGATAATACCTGATAAGACAATATAAATCGTGTTAACATATGTCAGGTTATTTAGAGTATAATGAAGTATCGTATCAAAGAGTCCGATTGAGACAACTAGACCCAGCATTAAAAAAATCTTGTTGAATTGATTGAGTACAAAAACATAGCCAATAAAAATAGAAAATAGTGTAACAAAAAGCACCTTCGGTATAAAATAAAATGAAAAATTATATGGCATGTTAATAATTAACGACATTATTGATGTAAAGAGAACAAATAATATAAAATTATTAACGAAGAAAATGAAACTTCTTGAAAGGAAATAATCATATAAAGAAAAATTCAAGTTATAAATAACGATTTTATTATTATGATAATTTGCCCCCATCATTATAGGGAATATAATCAACACTTCAACTAAACCGAAATTGACGATAAGGCCATAGATACTTAAAAAGTTTGTGGAGCTTAGAGCATAGTACAAAAACACAGTAATGATGACTAAGAAAAAATATAGTACAAGCTGCTCACTGAGAAACTTTCCTCTGATTAAATATATGATTTCCAACACCGAATTTTTTAAAAAGTTATTTTTTATTTTTTTAAAATCCACCATTTTCCCCAATGACCTACTAGTTGACTCTTCTCGCTTACGGAAATGATGTATTAAATAAATAGAAGAAAGCACTCTGAAAATGACATATGTGAGGGTAAATACACCACCCAAAATCCCAATTATGACTAATACACTCAGAAAATCGAAATTAATAGGAAAAAAAATAACTAACTGATAACTAATGGAGGAAATAAGTATTAGGCTAATAAAAAACATTACATAATGAATTGGATGATTCCTACATATCACCATACTCCCCATCCAAACAGTCAACACCAACAAAAAGATGAGAGAGCAAGATAACAAGGAGACGAATGAAAAATATAATAAATTGTCTACTTTTCCAAATATAAAGTAATTGACAATCGAAATAGGTAGTATAGCTAAAAATACTAGCAAAATATGAAAGGTAAAGATAAAAAAATTGCTCCCAAGTATAAAATGATGGGCTTTTAATCTAGAATTATAAAAAAAGTTTATGAACGAAAGTCCTTTTAACTTATCTTTTGTTAAATAGATGAATAATGTTGATAAAACCGTGGAGATTCCTAATATTGCCAGATATTTTCTATTTAGAACCTCTTCATATCTTAAGGCAGTTTCAGTTGAACTCTGAATTGAAATGGAGACATAGATTAAATATATAAGTGCTAAAAACATAAATAAAGCTAAACTTTGTGGCTTATTTTCCATAATCATTTTTTTTGTTCTATAAACTAAAGCAGGTTTTTCCAAATGTATAATCATTTTATAAACTAAGTTCATGAATCAAACCCTCTATTTCTTGATAATATTCCTCATTAACAGATTGATAAATACTCTCTAAATCAAACGTTCCAAATTTCTTAATTAACTCTTGTATACTACTATTTAATAGTTCATTTCCATTTCTAATAATGATAATATGGTCCATTAAATTTTCTCCAAAACTTAAGTTATGTGTGGAAAGAAGAATTCCAGTTCCTTTTCCCTTGACTACTTGTAATACTTTTTTCAAAATAATTACCATATCGGGGTCCAATCCATTTGTCGGCTCATCAAAAACAACATACTTTGGTTTCCAACATAAATGGCTAACAATTTGAACCTTTTTTTTATTTCCGTAAGATAAGTCACCTATTGGAACTTTCAAATATTTACCAATCTCAAACAATTTAATTAATCTCTCTAAATAACTTTCATCCACCACCTTCGATTGCATGCTTTTAATCAGATTGAAATATTCATACGGGGTTAGAAATTCATATAAAGCAGCGTGATCAGAAATGTATGAGATGTTTTTTTTCATAAAATTTATACTCTCTGAGTCTTTATATGATATGTTTGTATCTTCAATGCTACAATTACCTTTGTATTCTGTTAATCCTAGTAATGACTTTATAATAGTTGTTTTTCCAGAACCATTATGACCTAGTAATAATGTTACCTTACTAGGAGCTATTTTTAACTTAATATCAGATAGCTCAAATGTATTTCCATATTTTTTTTGGTCAATGTTAAGTAAAATCATATTTGCCCCCAGTAAAAATAAATTTAAAGGAAAGAATCTATTAACAGAAGTTGATATGCCTGAACCTGCGATCCTCCTGGCGCGCCCCTATCTAACAATCACCCACACCCAAGAACGAAGAGGGGAAAACTTACTGTTCGCCCGCGGAAAAGCGATTCAATGATGGCATATCAACCCATTACCACGGATTCAGGCTACATAGTATAGCCCTCAGATTGTGAAAGGAATAAGAATCATTCACAAGCTATCTTAAAACCAAACCCCAAGAAGTAGAATTCACCAGTAAATTTCCTATCTACCAGTGCGCAAGCTGCAGTGAATGCTGCAATGACCACAACAGCAAGAATAACAATTTTCCAAATAACTGCATTTCTTTGCATGTTTTCATCCATCTTGTAGTTATTGGGCTCTGCTGCTAACGAACTGATAAATTGATTCATCTGAAAAATGATAGAAAGATAGATGTTTAACAAGATGTTAGAGTATGTGATGCGATTTAAACTGCTCCCTTCCAAAATGTTCACCTCCCTCATTTTTTAACTTTTTTGTGAAATCTTGATTCGTTTTAAATGTTAGCACCTATAATAATCGGAGTGTATAGTCTATTTGTCATTTTTTCAAAATAAAGTGCCAGATACTTTGTTCAATTATTTTTGTAGCTGGGGTTTAAGTTTTCTGTAATCCCTAATTTATTCCAACATAAAGTCACACAAGGAAATCACCTAGAGTTAGTAGACACTTCGCTGAACTGCTCATAAGAAACGTTCTAAAAGCACCAAGTAATATTTCACTGTTTTTCGTGTTTAGCATGCACAAAAGTAGAATGACTAGTAAATAAATAGGAGGAATTAGAGAGACTTCCGAGAATTGAGATGGGAATACCGATATATTATCGACTATGTGCGTTGAAGAAGAATTGATTATTTTTTAGTGAGAGATATTAGTCATTAACCCAACTTTTTTCACCTACTCTGAAAGCTTGTTCCAAGGCTATAACATTAATTATGAGAAAGGAAAAAAAGAATTGAAATAAAACAATATACACGTTCTTAATTGCACTATTGTATAGGAATCATATTGGTTAATTCCTTTTTCATAATGCCAATTTAAAAGTAATTCACCCCATCCTCATATGACTTGGTTGATTCTTTCATCCTGGTAATTCGTATCGACATTCTAATTTTTCCTAGTTAGTTGTTTCAATTCGTACTTGAAGTTTTCTATCGATTTTTTGATGTAAATTTGCTATATATAATACTATTTGACAATCTTAATAAAAGAGGAAACCTTGGAACCTCATTGTAATCTCAATCGGTCTTATCATTTCGTTATTGTTTCATTGACACTCCACCCTAACCTTCCTTCTATAAACTTTGTTAAAGACTACATGCCTAGTTTCGCCGACATCTGGATTTTGACCAAACTGATGCAGACATACGAATATTTAACAGGACGGAATTCGCGGTTTTCAAGCTCTTGCATTACCATTAATTTTAAATATTTAAAAATAAAACTAATACCTTATGGTCGTTAAAAAAGAGAGCAGTTATTTGTTTATTCGTCTACGTGATACATGAGTAACCCTATAATCCGTGAGAGCGTAGTGGTAAGTAACTTGTCATCGGTACATTTCAATTGCAACAATCCTACTTAAAAGCTCACCATAAAAAAAGCGATTGTCGTGTCACCCACAATAATCGCTTCGCCTTTCGTTTTTTATTTTGTTTTCAAGATCTTATTTCGCAGAGAAAGCAGGAAAAATACGAGTATAAATGCAGGAATCGCATAAACTTGACCAACTAACAGTTTCCAATAGATTTCGTTATATCCTTCTGATGCAGGTATTAATAACGTTAAACATAGGACAATTGCATAAATGAGAACTGAATATAGGATAGTACCCACGAAACCGACCTTCTTTCCATTTTTAAAAGTGAACTCATCTAACCAAACTAAAGCAAAATGTTTCAATAAATCTAAAACCATTCGAACTCCTCTAACGTTTGATTTAGAGTGTGTATATGAAAATTCTTCCTCATATCGTTCACGCCAGCTTTTCGGATATAATTTTAGCCACTTCATAATAATCCTAACCTCCTGTTTCCTATTGTTATAATTCTCTCCATCATATTTAATTGATCTTGAAGAAATTGTTTTCCTTGCATAGTCAGTTCGTAAGGTCTTCGTTTTTTATCCCCTTCAAGTGCTTTTATGTATCCTTTATCTTCTAATCTTTTTAAAGCCCCATATAATGTTCCAGCTCCCATTGAGTACTGATAATTGACCTCAATATCCTCCATAATGAGGTAACCATGTTTAGAGCTTTCCGCCAAACTTGTTAGTATTAGCAAAGTAGGGTCCATTTGTTGTTTCGCCATTGTCTCCTCCTTTTTATTACGCTCTGCGATATATCGTATAGTGTAATAATAATTCAAAAAAATAGGAATGTAAACATAATTTTACTGTTGCTAATACAATAAACTATAGGTTTTTTTCGTTCGCCCCGTTAGAAGATATTTAATTTCATTGCTGAACTTCTTTTCTGCTCTTATATTTATTAACGATAAATTTCGTTATGAAGTAAATGACGGCTACATTCAATACAAAACTGAGAGGGTTAATTAATAAGCCAGCATTTCCAGAGAAAAAATTCGTTGCAAACCAAGGACTGTTAGGTTCTATTTGATAAATTGTTATAGTAGTAAAAGGATGGCCATACGTATACCGTCCCATGCCATCACTTAAAAAGCTACTCGGAATTAATAAAATTGTTACACCACAAACAATTAGACTAAATGCTAACAGTTGGTTATTCAGTTGTTTCATTTCATTACCTCCTTTCTCTAGGAATACTGCTACATCTGGACAATAAACTATAAAGTTGACTGAACAAATTGTTTGAATTTCCCTACCTCCTCAACAAAAGGATAATGGTTACTTCTTTCAAATGTTGTAAATTTTGCACCTGGTATTAAGTTGGCAATTTCTACTCCATATTTATATGGGCATTGCGCATCGTATTTGCCCGAATAAATATAACTTGGAATCGTTATGTTAACTAATGATTCTCTTAAATCAAAAGTTGGAATTTCTTTTTTTATAAAATATTCAAGACGGGCACCAACTGTTTTACCACTACTCGGAATTTGTAACGCCTTTTTAAGTTTTCCTTCTGAATAAAATGACATTTTACTCCATTCATAACTTAATCGTTTACGAGTTTCAATTGGAGTTGTTACATCATTTAATTGTTGAATAATCTCCATTACACGAGGGTAATTTGAGTTTTTATTACAATATATGCAATCTTCATCTGAACTATATTCTTTACTTGCTGCGGCTCCTCCTGCAACCATTTTTGTTAGGGAAGTTGGTGCTAATATAGAATATTTTAAAGCAAGCATTCCCCCTGTTGAATGCCCTGCAAAACCCCATTTTTCATAACCTAAGGCTATTCTAATAGCCTCTAAATCCTTCACCGAATTATACATACTAAACTGTTCTGCTGTTTCTGCCTCGACAGAATTGCCACAGCCACGAAGATTGATTAAGTATACTCGGTAGAATGATGTAAATGGATTGGCAAAAGTGTGACCACGCTCGTCAAAGGCACTATATAAATGAGTTATGCACAAAGGTTCACCGTTCCCTGATACAAACAATTCAAATTTCCCTCTATCCGTATCAATAAGCATCTTCTCCCACATTCTTTTTCTCCTTTATTTCTATTCTATTGATCTATGCTCAAAATCACTTGAATAAGTAAATTTTACCACTATCTACCTTTTATAAAAAGGAAAAAAACCTAGTTTACTAAGCAACTAGGTTCACATTAATAAGACTCTTTTATTAAATTTTCTTCTTAGCTAAAAAATATGAGCTACTCCCCATTAATATCCCTCCACTAACACCAAGCAATGTTCCGATTAAGACCCAGTGAACGGATAAGTAAATACCTAACAATAACATGAATAATCCTATAAAAAGTAAAACTATCCCTCTTTTCATTTTTCTATTCCACCCCTTATTCATATTTCATCCTAACAATCGGTTAATTCAAAATCGTTAGTTAATAAAAGTCACAGTATACAATCCAATCCTGTTTTTCTTGATTGAAGAAAAAATAGAAACTCCCACTATCAACTATGTTGAATTGTGCCTTTTCATCTGAACTTATTTGAAACACAAATGAGTAATCTTCTCCAAAAGAGACTCCACTTTGAGTGAATGAAGGATATCCCCCAACTTTATGAGTGGAATATATCTTTTCAACAATATCTTCGTAATATTCCATACCTTCATCTGATTCAAGCCGTGTTATTGCATTTTCAATGTCGGGAGCAATGCTATCAGAATCTTCCCAAGAAGGTGCATCATTATTGATAATTAACGGGGTTAAAGGAAATGATTTTATCTTCAAAGATTGTTTATTGATTTTTTGTAATCCATCTAAATGCGTATAACAATTTATCTTAAAATAAGAAACTAAATTATCCTTATTTAGATTATTAAAAACGTTAAAATCCATATAAACTGTTATTAATTGGTATCTATTCAACTCCCTGGGTACATAGGGGAGTTGATTTAAAAATATAGTGAAGATTGGATCATAATTAGATGAATAGGTCTCTGCTTCTCTTTCTTTTCCCCATAAAACCTTCCCAATCCAGCTTTCTCCTAATTCCTCTGTTGGTCGGAATCCACCTGTTTGAAAAATTGTAGCTTGTTTATATAACGCATCTTTGATTTTTGTAATATTCAACAAATATCTCACCAAATATATATATTCTAGAACAAAATCAAAAGACCTTTATATATATTTTGGCATTAAAAAGCCAATTATTCCTACCCGCGAAACGGTAGTAACTCCCTTATTCCATGAACAATTGTGTTAATTCCTATAAACTTTACAGCCATGATTGCTAATATAATTATAATACTTACTAATACCCCAGCTTTTTCACCAGATTTTCGCATATGCTCATACTTCCTTACATCCTATTTCTTCTTCAAATGATAGATTCACTGGCTCTTCCAACAGTTCGCCATACACTTCTAAATTAGTAGTTGAAACACTTTCATCCACTTCTTCAAATGTGAATTGATCTGCCCAGACTGTTCCTTGTCCAGACAATATAATACCAAATGAAATAACAGCACTTTGGTCAGGAACATCTAAAATAATCGAATAATGACTCCAGTTTGTTGTTCCTTTAATAGGACGATTACTCATATTATCAAATTGAAGAACTTCTCCCATTGTGTCGTCTACTCTCATCCACATCCCCGCGTCCGTCTCTACATCTTCTGTACACATGAAACAAGAAAGTTTAATGCGCTTTCCAACAAACTGGTTAGCCTTAAAGGTTTGCATCATTGTAGCAAATTCACTTGAATCTGATACTGTTTTCGATTTTAAATACCCCGATGCTTTCCCTTGATGAACAACTTCATAGTCAACTCCCATTTCATAATTAAATGGATTTGATCCACTTAAAAACCATCCCTTTACTTTTGACTCCATCTTTGGTTCCTCCTTATTTTTAATTACATCTGACATGATTTTGCGATATTTTCCAGGGGGAAGTTTGTAAACTTCTTTAAACGCTCTTGTAAATGATTCTTGTGATTCAAATTGATAATATAACGCGATATCAAGGATGCGTTCATTTGTATAAAGCAAGGCTGAAGAAGCATTTGCCAACCTTCTTAGACGAATATATTCCGTTACTGTCATACCAATCGAGGATTGAAATATTCGATGAAAATGATACTTTGAAAAATGTGATTGTGATGCAATATTTTCCAAGGTTAATGGCTTATCTAAGTTCTCTTCCACATACAAAATCACTTTTTTAATTGTACTTTCATGGGTAATCAGCGAAGTCACCTCCTTTTAATAGTAGGATATCAATGTTCATCATTCGTTTTTTGATATTTCTTGCGAAGTAATCTTTAAAGTACTATCTAGATTGTTAATGAAGAGTACAGTTATTTCCATAGGAATTTTGGGATTAAATGTTAAAATAAGTGTAATGAATCTTTTATTTAATGAGCAAGTAACTTTCTTGTAAAAATGGGGGCAGATTAATGCTTAAGAATCAAATTTTTCATGTTTTGATTTTCGTCTTAATGTCTTTACTAATATTAACAAGTTGTTCAGGAATGGCTGATTACAATGTTGACCTGCCAGGAGAATACTCCGTTGTGAGAACTTCAGCTCACCAAGTAACGATAGCACCTAAAATTGATGATTCACATTGGGGGAGTGACACATTCCAACAAAAGTAACCGAACTAGCTTGGGATGATAACTATATTCTTGCAAAGCAACTTGGCTTAAAAGAAGACCCAAATAGTAGCAGTGGTTATGAAATACTTAATAATAACGATGTGAATTTTTGGATACTAGAATTTAAATCCGAAAAGGTATATGGACCTTTTGATGAAGATAATTTTGTAAAAAAAAGAGATGAGTTAGGCATATCTACGAGTCTAAAATTAAGGAAAATTGAGGACATTAAATAGTTCAATGATGGAGAAAATAGGGAGAAAACTAATCTATAATCAAGAATGAGATAGATAATAGAAATTCTTTGGTGATAGAATATTTTTATTATAGTCTTAGTGGAGGAACCTATGGATAATAAGAGGTATTTCTCAATTGGAGAAGTTTCCAAATTTAAAAATGTTACGATAAAAGCTTTACGATATTATCATAATATAGGTCTGTTAGTACCTGCCTATATTAATCCAGATAACGGTTATCGTTATTACACAATTGAGCAATTCATCTACCTGGATATTATAAAAGTCTGTAAACAAAGTAATGTAAGTATTAAAGAAATTAAAGACTTATTTGCAAAAGCTGATACTAATTACCTTAAATTGTACTTAGAACAAAAAAATGAAGAAATTCATAAGAAAATAAAAGAGTTAGAACAACTGACTAAACGAATAAAAACATTAAAGAACGCTATACAAACAACAGAAGATGAACTCAAGCAGACTGGATTTACTTTTCGAACATTAGATGAAAGGTACTTTTTTCGTTCACCTGCAATAGGTGGAGAACTTAATGAGATAATGGCATTCGAGAAATTAGATGAAAAATTAGGGGAGGATGTAAGTCAAACCTTTCAGTACGGATTGATATATTCCCATCAAACCAATCAATGGCAGGTTAGTGACGTATTTCGTGTAATCACTTCAAACGCTTATTCATTATTTAAAGAAAACACTAATGTATTTGTACTCCAAAAGGGAGAATATGTAACGATTAATTGTACGAGAGATACTGAATTAGAGACTTTTCAATTAATTCTAGAGTACCTGGAGAAAAACCAATTAACGTGTGATAAAATTTATCTGTTTTATTTAGTTACTGAAATATTTAATCAAGATAATCACTTTTCCCAATACCAATTTCGACTAAAGCCCACCCCATAATATGAGGTGGGCTAGCTCTAGCCTAAAGTTTATATTCATAAATAAAGTTTTTATTTTCAAACTTTCCATTAGGAAGTTCGAATACAGTTACTTCTTCATTAAAGCGAGTAAAGCCATTATAATCGTAAAAGCCATAATTACTTATTGTGTCTGTATAAACGTAAATTTTCTTCGCTTCTGTATCAGTAAAGTAGGAAATGAGTTCATCCAATAACTTCTTTCCTATCTTTTTTCCTCTAGCCTTTTCAGAAACAGCAAAGAATTCTAAACATCCCTGAAATTCATCTTCTTTCCCACTAATTAACTCGCTATAGGCCTCATTTGTCTTGGACATTAAATCAATAAATAGGTTTCGTTCTACATCATTTAGATTCAAAAGCTGTAACAATTCATTTGAATAATCTTCTTGTAACAATCGGTACGTTGGTATTTCACCAACTCTCGAACCAAAAATGACACCAATCACTTCTCCGTCTAATGTTGCTACCCTCCCAAATGTACTTTTGTTTAATATAGGACTCATGAACATCATTGTAATCGCTGCATTTAGTGTGTTCTTATCCTCTATAAAGCCCTTTGCAAATGTATCTGCCGTAATGGCTTTAATCGGTTCTAGATCCTCTTTTCTAATGTCTCTAATTTCTACGTTCATGTTGACTGCCTCCTTTAAATTGGTGTTGCTTACAATTCGAGTGTAAAGTATCCCCTATAGAGGAGAGTCAACTGTTTTTGAAATAACTTTTATCCATCCATAATTTAATACAAAACTAAAAGAGAAGTTACGTTTTGGGTAACTTCTCTTTGCTGCAAACTATTTTTATGTTTTTCTATGAAATGATGCTATAAATGTGTGCTTTTTCTAGACAGTATTTATCAACTGAATTCTATACTACCTACTTGTTTTCTTACAATTTGTCCAAAGTATAAAAACTCTACTCACCGAAAGAACGATACACTTCTTCTTTCTTATGAAACCCATCCGCAATAATCGTCTCATCTATATTTGCTCGGTCAACAGCAATCGGTGATAGCAGAAACGAAGGGACATCGACGAGTTCATTGTTTACTTTTTGCTCTTTTGACACATCTTCTCCCCTCGCTAGCATTACAGCTAACTCAGCTGCTTTTTGTGATAGTTCGTTAATCGGTTTATACACCGTCATGGTTTGGGCACCTTCAACAATTCTTTGAACGGCTGCTATATCTGCATCTTGACCAGCTACAGGAATTTTGCCTGCAAGTCCTCGCTCCTGGAGAACTTCAATGACGGCACCCGCTGTTGCATCATTCGTCGCAATAATCGCATCGATTTCGTTATTATTTGCTTGTAATGCCAGTTCGATATTAGCTTTCGCATTTTCAGGGAGCCATTCTTTTGTCCACTGGTCAAAGACGATTGTAATATCACCATTGTTTATATACGGCTGGAGAACATTGAACACTCCTTTTTTAATTAAATGAGCATTATAATCGGTTTCCGCGCCTCCGATATAAACATATTTTCCTTTAGGAACTAAATTCGTTATGGCCTCCGCTTGCAATTCACCGATTTTTTCATTGTCATAGGACACATACAAATCTACATCCGCATTTTTTACTAACCGGTCATAGGAAAGAACTTTTATCCCAGCAGCATGGGCTTTATTGACGATAGCAGCGGTCGATTCTGCATTGTGCGGAACGATAACAAGCAAGTCAATGCCACTGCTTATCATTTTTTCTGCCTGCCAAATTTGCAACACATCATTGCCATGAGCTACCGTAATTTCCACTTCTGCCCCAAGATTTTCGACTGCCTCTTTAAAGAGCTTTTTGTCCTTTACCCAACGCTCTTCCACCAATGTATCCATCGAAAATCCAATTTTAATTTTATCCTGTGATACTTCTTCCTTCGGTGTGTATACCGGTGTTTCCGTCATCACTTTTTCATTCCGGTCACAGGCGAAAAGCAATAAAGTGATGCCGAGCAAAAATAAAGCGATTTTTACTTGATTGAACGGTTGTTTCATAATTGTAGCTTCCTTTCAAGTGACCTATTTGGCATGAAGCTGTTTTCGATATTCTGTCGGTGAAAGCTGACACATCTTTTTAAACACCTTACTAAAATAATTTGGGTCATGGTAACCGACCTCAAACGTAATTTCTTTCAAGCTTTTATCCGGATCCCTCATTAATTTCTTTGCTTTCTCAATCCGACATTCCGTTAAAAAATGAATATAATTAATGCCAAGTTGTTCTTTAAACATTTTGCTAATATAAATAGGGCTTAATCCTACTTCTTTACTAATCGTTTCAAGAGATATATCTTCGTCCGCATGTTTTAGCACATATTGCTTTATTCGCTGAATTGTGTCTCCTTCTAAAGTCGAAGCATGAGCTTTATACGCCTGTTCCATTCGTTCTACTATCGTATTCATTTCTACTCGTAATTGTCTGAAATCCGTTGCTGTTAACGTATAAAGATAGGAATCTAACTCGACACCCATTTCATGTAAGATTTGAGAGATAACCCAGACAAATTCCGATAAGCGTTGTTGTGTTTGGAGAAAGCGGCTTCCCTCTTTTTCTGCTCCGCTTAAAAAGTCTGACAGCTCAGAATGAAGGGCTTCCCACTCTCCATTTCGAACGAGCTTGAATACTTGTTCTTCTCGTTCTTTCAATTTCTTTCCATCAAGGCTAGGAAGTTGTCCTTGAACTTCAAAATAATAACAATGTCTTTGAGGAAGCATTGTATCTTTCGTCGCCATTAACGATTCCTGATAAGACTGTCTAATTTGATCTAATGAACGATATACATTCCCAATCCCAATGAACCATCCTGAATTCAATGATGGCGCTAATGATAAAATTTGCTTCACTAATAAACTAGCTTGACTTTGAAACTTTTGCTCCTGCTTCCGGAACACAATAATCGGAATTTGTCGCCCAGATAAAGGACCTATCAGCATATCTCCTGTTTGCCTTACTTTTTCTCGAATCGCAGAATAATCGACCACTGCTCCTTGTGGTAACAATAAGGTCATGACAAAAGATTCTTGAGTCATCTTTAAATCTAATAAATGAACGAGCTGATCGATATGAACTTCATGGACATGATCAAATAATAACTGGGTAACAATATCTGCTTCAAATAAGGACATTAACTTATCTTCATTTGATTTCTTTTCTGACATCTCCATCTTTTCTTCCTCAACGAGCTTTAACACTTTCCCAACGGTTTCCACGATGTTCTTTATTTTACTTGGCTTAACGATGTAATCGACAACGCCTAATTTCATGGCTGAATGGGCGTAATCAAAAGTCGCATATGCCGTTACCATAATAAATTTAATATGTGGATGATTTTTGTTCATCTTTTCAATGGCTTCAAACCCATCCATTCCTGGCATTTGTATATCCATTAACACGACATCTGGTAGAAACGCTTCTGCCATTTCCAAAGCTACTCTTCCGTTAGGGGCTTGCTTCACTTCAAGTCCAGAAAATTTCGTGACTAATATTTGTTGCATCGTCTCTCGTTCAATTTGTTCATCATCAACGATTAAAACTTTCATCAGTTCGGTTACCTCCTCTCTCTTTAAACAAGAAAATGGTGACTTTTGTTCCACCTTCACTCTTGCTTTCAATGTTCATGACATCATGATACCCATTAAAGAGCCGCAATCGTTTCACGACATTACTTAAGCCAATTCCCGATGAATGGCCTTTTTGAGAATCACGACGCTCCTCCATAATTTGTGTCATTATTTCGTCTGACATCCCTGGTCCATCGTCCTCCACTTCGACAATAACCTTGTCTCCCCCATCTTTCACACGGAACCAAATTTGTCCGCCTTGTTCAAAAGGCTCAACCGCATATATAACCGCATTTTCTACGATAGGCTGGATCGTTAACCCAGGTATTTCTGCTTGCAAACAACTTTTATCAATATCTGTATGAAAGGTCAGTCGGTCTGTAAATCTCGCATTTTGAATTTCAATATAAGCTTGTAACACATTGACTTCATCAAAGAGCGTAATCGTCTTGTCGAGGTGTTTTAAATTATAGCGTAATAAATCCGCAACACTCGTAATCAAATCACTTGTTTCTTCAGCACCCTCCATATACGCCTTCTTGGACAACGTATTTAACGTATTAAATAAAAAATGAGGGTTAATTTGACTTTGCAATTGTTGCAGCTGACTTTCTTTTAACAGTAATTTATTTTGTTGCAGCTCTTTCTCAAGCTTTGCTTTTTCGCGGATTTCCGAAATGAGATTATTTATATTTACTCTCATCTGTTCAAACATTTGTCCTAAAAAAGCAATCTCATCTCTAGAGTCGACCTCGATTTTTACGTCAAATCTCCCCTTTGATAATTCACTTGCTGCTTCGGTCAATTTTTTTACAGGTTTCGTTATTCTAATAGAAAACCAATACGTGAATAGCAATAACAAAAAGATAATTAACGAAAGAACCCAAAAACCTAATTTACTTACACCTTCTGCTTGTGTGATGATTCCTCGGTAATATGGATCAAAAGTTTTTAACTCTATATCAATTAACGTTAATGTCATCTCTGAAATATAATTCGAAATAAACGTTGCTTCTTTCATGATGGCCATCGAATTTTCTGAGTTTAACTCTTCATGTAAGCGAACTGAACGATCTGTCGTTTCGATAAGACTATCAATTAAATGAATATAGTTCGTTAACGCTAGTTCATTCGAGACATTTTTAAGATCCAAGACCTGCTCTTTTAATAACTCAATCTCCATCTTACTAGTCGTAATATGGTCTAAATTTTCACTTGTAGGAGCAACTAAATAATTATTTAATTCTGTTACAATCGTTTGACTTGCACCCGTTAATTCATTCAAAATAATATATCGCTCAAGAACAAAATTATATTGCTCTTGCATTTTTTGATTATAGGACGTTAATGAAACCCAAATGACAGTCATAATTAGTAGGACAACGAGAGCAAGCACCCAAATTTTCTTTTGTAATTTATTCATGGCGCATCCATTGCCTTCACGAGTCGAATATCTGTATGATAGCCTTGTAATTCCAGTGGCACGGCCCCATCCCTCAACCATTCCATCATCAAGCTAACACTAATGACGCCCATACTTCTTGGAGATTGTTCTACGACCGCATCTAACTTTCCTTGCTCCAACAGTAAACTAGACGCGCTATCCTCATCAAAAGAATAAACATGATAATACTCTAGCTTTGTCCTTCTCTCAATCTCCTCCACAATATGCGAAGCAAACGGGGCATGAACGGCGATGAAAGCATCAACATTAGGATATTTATTTAATAAATCCTTTGCTGCGTCTACCCCAGCTTCTCTAGATTCACTAGCTTTGGCTTCAATCATTTCAATAGAAGAATACTGGCCTAGTACATCTTGTATTCCTAACAGGCGTTGCTTCTGATAATACTGTTCATTACTATCTAGCATCAAAATAACTTGACCGGTTTCCCCCATATCTTGAACGAGTTGGTTTGCGATTAATTTTCCTGCTAAAAAGTGGTCTGAACCAACAAACGTTTTCCGAAGACTTTCTTCCATTGGAACATCATTGGCCACGGTAATAATAGGAATGCCATGAGACGCGGCTTTCACCTTCGTTAACTCTTTAAACTCAGGTGTATCTAAGCCTTGGACAATAATCCCATCCACTTTTGCATAAATCGCAATGTCAATTTGTCTTAGGAAATCCTCTTGATTCCCAGCGTAACTCCCCCACACCTCTAAACTCGCTCCATCATTTTGAGCTTGCTCTTTCGCACCTTCACTCACCTTTTCCCAAAAAGGCGTATCGAGCTCTCTCGTAATCAACACAATCCGATTATCAATCGATTGCTCGGCTGTCGTTTCGGGCAACTTCGAATCCGAAAAAAACACACTAACGGCGGAGTTAATCGTAAAATAAAATAAAAACCCTGATATGATAACGATTACAAATGTAAGAATCTTCCCCATGCATGACGTACCCCTTTGCTAAAATGAACTATCATTTAAAACTTTTAGACTAGGAATCTAAAACTAATTTTTCATAATTTTATTCATTATACATGATCCAGATGAATGATGTAATAACTAGTAACTCCCATTCTAGTAAACGACATAAAGAAAAACGCGGGATCGTCTTTTCGTTTCACGCGAAGTGCGGAGCCCTGCCCGCTTTTGACAGTGAACCCCAAGTGCTCTTCTTGCGGTGAAACGCGCAGGTGCGCAGCCTTCGCTCTTCTAGAATAAACTTTCAAAGCTTCGCTGCTAGACCAAAATTTTTATGCTTTCTTATCTTTTAAAAAAAGAAGCTACCGCCGCTCCTAGTTGAGACGGAGTAGCGCTGGTTTGGAGAGTTTAGTATTCATTTGGTAGAGGCATTGGCCGCATTCAGAGGAGAACGCATAGCCTTAGCGGACATACGTTCCGCTATTTCAATAAAAACATGCCTTTTTCAATTCTTATCGGACATCTGTTCCGTTATTTGCCCTAAAATAGCACCGTTCCCCCTCATTTTGGCGATATAACGGAACTGGTGTCCGATAGCTTTCCAGGAAACGTTACTTTTTTGCAAAATAAGGGAACGTATGTCCGTTAGAAATCGCGGTACCCTCCCCCGCTCCTATCAGCAGCCTCTCGTAAAACGAAAATCCTGTATGTTAACCTGAAATGAACACTTTGCTCTCCCTTCTGTGACCGCTTGAAAGGGTTGACACAGTTTTTGCTTTCCTGTTTATACTTCCATTTTTTAGGAAGCGTGTATGATGGTCTTAACGATAATGCAACCACTGTTTGTCTTTGCATTATCGATGCTTAGAAGATGTGTATAGACATTAATAATAATACATTGTGCACTAACGGAGCAGGTTAATTGAAAATTTTATATTAGTCTAAACATTTATACAGGTAGCAAAATCCTATATTTTTTTTGAAAGTTATGGAAAGTTAACTTTACATTTAGTTCAATCAGTAATAAAATAATGGAAAGTTAACTTTCCTTAAAAAGAAGGGAGTCAATGTATGAAGAATAGATTAGAGGAGATAAGAAAGAAACGAGGAGTTAGGCAACAAGAACTCGCTGACGCATTAGAGGTTACAAGACAGACTATAGGTTCTCTTGAAAATGGCAGGTATAATCCATCCATTACTTTAGCTTTTAAGATTGCACGTTATTTTGGAATGAGTATTGAAGAAATCTTTATTTATGAGGAGGATTTAGATAATGAAAAATAATTTTTATTGGATTCTATTTTTTATAGGTGTGGCAGTAGGGATAACAAGTATCATTTTAGCTGTATTTGGTGCAGACATATTAGGAATATCATTTATACGGGAAGAATTGGTACCGATAGCGTTTGGATTTTTAGGAGTAATGTTAATCACAATGAGTGTGTTCCAATTGATATATGAAAAAACAAAAACAAAAAAACAGTATATAGAAGAAAAAGACGAGCGGAACATTCTTATTCATGAGAGGGCAAAGTCAAAAGCATTTGATTTAATATTTGTCCTTTTTCCACTAATACTCTTAACTCTGGCAATACTTGGATACATGAATCATGTCTCTTTCTTCACTCTCTACATTGTTTATTTTATCTGCTTAGGCTATTTTGCATATCAACTAATATTACAAAAAAAAATAGTTTAGATTGAAAATTATATTTATTAATTTATTTATTTTTAAGGGAAATTGTTTCTACGTTAACAGTTGAATTTTTCTTTAGAGACTTATAACAAAAGAGGGGGGGAGGATTGGAAGAAAATAAAAAAAAATCTAAAAATCAATTATATTAATAACTTTAATTGGAGTTATTGTTGGAAATGGCTTATTATGGTCAACGGCTGGGTTAGTCTATTATTAGTAAAACTGAATATAAAACTATAAAATAGGGTTAATAAATAGGCTTATTCCACTAACTGGCGCTTTACTTAAACAAAGATATAGAGCTTAAAGAGCCTAAATTATGAAAGTTTTTATACATTACTTGTTATATAGGCTCTTTTTATTTTTTTGAAAAATACTGCGTGTATGAATTATTCATCATCTGGATCACTTTAGGTTTTTAATCAAATTTCCAATTGAATGTGTCATTTTATTTGACGGTCACACCTTCCTTACACTCTCCGTTTATGTGCCCCCATTTGTTTTCGCATATCAAACAAAAGCTCAATCAAACTCGTATGATAGGGAATGAATGTTTCTTCTTCAATCATCCTCAAAATCTCTTCCCTCTTCGCCCACTTCACGTTTTGTACTTCCTCTTGTTGCAGCGTCAATTGCTTCAAATCAAGCTCAACTTCAACTAGATAATAGTCATCAAACCCGACCTCAAAGTTTGCTGTCAAAGAAGGTCTTATCCCTTGCAAATCAATAGCATAGCCGATCTCTTCCAACACTTCCCGCTCTGCGGCTTGTTGACTTGTCTCTCCAGAAAGGGCACTGCCCCCTACCGTAATATCCCACATATTCGGCCAGCCACTTTTGAAAGGTTGACGTTGCTGAATGAGCATTTCTCCTTTTTCATTAAAGAGACAGACATGAATCACTAAATGGTACTCGTCTTTTTCAAACGGTTCTCCTCTTTTCATCGTTTTCCCTGTAAGGGTCCTATTTTTATCATATATATCCCATATTTCCAATGTTATCTTCCTTTCAATTTTATCTACTAAAATACAAATAGTTTCACAAAGAAGCTCAATCCTTATCTTCTTCATGAAACTATTCGTTCATTACCTAAACCGAATTCTTTTCTTATCTACTACCACATTATCCGTATCATAATAAATAAAATAATGTTCATCTTGTCGATTATCTATCGTAGCATAATACAGGCTATTGATTCCATCAATTTTAAAAAGCGCTACTGGCTTTTCTTTAAAGTTATGTTCAATACCAATGGCCTCTATTTCTTCATTTTCAATTATCCCATAAGCTATATAAAAATAATCTTGTTCTTTCGTTACGATATATTCATTAGATATATAATGGACAGGCGACAAAACCCCCGTGCTCTCGGAATCACTTTTTGGATCATTTATGATTGTACCTCCAAAACCGTCTATCCATGTCCACCTTCCAAACATCGTTTCTTTTACATAACTAATCTCCAAGGAAGGAATGACGTCCTCATCCCCCTTAATTTGCTTTGTAAAAAAAGCAACTACTCCATTGTGAACTTCTTCTACAGCAATCAAAGAATCGATGGGACCGCGATTTTTTTCAATAGCTTTTCCAAAAGTACTTTCTGTATTATGAAAAATAACAAAGGCAAAGATAATGAGACCTACTATAGATACTAGGATTAGACTATATTTGAGTTGTTTTTTCATGATTGAATTTTCTCTCCCTAAAACCTTCTCTTCACAACTTGTACCAATTCCATATTTGTATTTCCAGGTATCGGGACATCCCCTACACACAACAGACCGTTAACCTTTACATCACTACCAAATAAATAATCCCATTTCCTGTTCTTAACCAAGTATATATAATCGAGTAATTCTTCCATTCCCGTAATCGCATAATCCACCTTTGATGTATTTTTAACTTCCCCAATCGTTAACGTCACTAATTCATTCTTTTTCTTATCGAAAACTTCAAGAAGAAAGTCAGGACGTCCACGCCATACGATGTTAGTTGGATTTCGTCCAAATATTGCTTTTGCATATTGATTTGATATAGAAAAAGCATTAAATTTTTGTTGTAAATATGGATTTTGACTATCTGCTATTTCGTTCGCTTCGATTTTAAAAGCGATTGAATTGGAACCTGTAGAGTCATGATAAATGTGGAAAACTTGTGATTCATCTTCCCAGGAAGCAACCTTATTTTGCGAACCATCTAATAAGTGAAGCCTACAATCATTTGAGTTTTGTTTAATGACTTGCACAACCCAATACAATTCAAAAAGGACATCTTGATTTCCCGGTTCGATAAATGTTTCACGAAGAAGTTCAATTATATCTTCTTCATGAAACTGACGGTTCATAAGCTTTCTATACACTAACAACAACTTAGCTGCATCACGATAAAGTTGATTTCGATGTTGTAATGTTTTTCGGATTATACGGTCAGAAACTGCAACATGCTCCACACGCTGTAAGTAAATATTCTTCTTATACGCCTGTGCAATGTTTCCTTTTAATTTTTGCCATTCTACAAACCATTTCGCTTTCTCGAAGCCTTGTACATAAGAATCCTTGTACAAAATCGAATACAATAATCCTAACAATTCTTTCAATACGAGATTTTCTGGAATATTGTAAGTTCGAGTGCTTTCATTTGTTGCGTAAATCGTTTTATCCTTATAATTTCTAGCAAGGCGATCTTTTATCGTATGTTCCCAGTCAATTTGGCCTCTTATCTCACCACTATGTGTTTCTCTTTTCATCGTTGTTGTTGTCTTAAATCTTTTTAGTAAGATAGGTAGGTCTCTCACAAAATCCATTGTTTCTTCTTTTAGGAGAAAGCGAATCGTCAACAGTTGCTCAAGGTTTTGAATGTTCACATTCACTTTAGAAAAAAAGGAATTAATTGTAACTTTTCCTGCTTTTAAATACCCGTGGAGAAATTCTGAGATTTCTTTCAGCAGTATTTCTTCCTTAGCACTCATTCAAGTCCTCCTGTGTCAAAAAAATCAGCAACAAAATCTTTTAAATAATTTTTGTCACTAATGACATCCGTCTGTTCAACTACACGGTCAATGAATTCATATATTTTTTGAGGCGGCAATCCTTCAAATTGAGGTAACACATATAAAATAAGCGCTGATGTGAAATCATCATTATCTTGTGTATATTGGGCAATATCCTTTATTATCGCTGGACCTATTTTACGATACTGATTAATTAACTTCCATATAACCGTTAACACATCAACGTTTGGATAAGTATTCATATTCCAAGCCTCTACATATTGCTGGATTAAATCAACTGTAATTTCTTTTGGAATACCAACAGGGATAAAAGCAAACCGTCGCATAAAAGCATAACTCATTTCATACAACGAAGCTTTATCGACCGTATTCATCGTTCCAATCATTCTCCAATCCTTTGGAATCACATATGTACTATCGTCTGTCTCCACGGTATTTATCTCTTTTTGTGGCTTCAATACGATAGAGCTTCCACTTTCTGACTCGAATGGGAGTGTAATGGTATCTCCTGTCAAAACAGAGAATAAAGGCCCGAACGCTTTATCAATATCAGCCCGATTAATTTCATCAATAATCAACCACTTGTTTACAGGTTGATTCGACTGTTTCTCTTTAACACAGTTTAAGAAAATGCCTGGATTAAAGTACAAATCCCCATTATTATCCGGACGATAGCCACCAATCGTTTCGTAGGTTGACCAATTGGATACTGCGGTAACCATGCTCCAATCAACCTGATACATTTCACATATTTTACTTGCTAGCTTCGATTTCCCTGTCCCTGGAGGTCCAGTTAAAATAATATGCTTGCCGTTTTTAATCGCAGTTTTAATTTGTTCAACAAGTAAGTCTAGCTCTTCAAACACTAGTCCTTCCTGAATATGCCCTACCCCTTCAAAATCAACAGTAGACATTGAATCTCCAGTTCCCTCTATTATTGCTGGAGTAACCTCTTCTTGTACTGTGTCACCTCGCCATTTTTTTGCTATTTCTCTTGTTTCATAAAAATCAATTGGCTCACTCGGATATTCCTCTTGAAGAGTTTCTCGAATAAGATAAAGCTTCTCATCCATGTCTTTACTTGATGGGTCCGAAATATAGTCAGAAAATGCTTTTACAATTCTGCCTTTATGCCCCCAGCTTGCTATCCGTTCAAAATATTGCGGCAACAGCAAATGAAGAAAAATATGTAACATCTGTACTCGTTTTCCTACTTGTCTCCGTGAATCGTCTGCTAGTCTTTTCAACTCTTTTTCATTATTCATAATTTCCTTTCGAGTAGCCAAAGACTGATTTTTCAATTTCTCTACGATTAAAAATAAAAACGAAACCTCAAAATATTTACTCGTATTATAAAAAGTTCCCGTTGCCCCAAGTCCATGTTTTAGCGCATTAAATATCGGTAAAGATTGATCCAAGTCAATCCCTTTCCAAGAAGCTATCATTTCTAGCTTTTTCATTTTAGTTGGGTAGCTAATTGAGCCTTTATACGGAAACATATAATAAATAAACATGATTTCAATCGCTAATTTATAAACACTTTCGGATTCATTTTCCAACTGTTTTTTCAGTTTACTATCAAAACTATCTCCTGATTCATTCGGATTCTCTACAAAAACAGCTTTAAACCTCTGTAAATTCTCATCTGACCAAACCGTTTCGCCATCCCAAATCAATGACTTATCATCTAGTAAACATTCATCCTTCCACTTTTTCGCTGCATCATATATTTCTTTTCTATCATTTATTTCATTTTCATAAAATATTGCCATGAAACAACCCCCGCTTTTATGTATTTCTTATCATATTATATCTTTTAATAAGCAATAGCGGTATGATGAACAACCAACACATCACATATCTCATTTTTGCGGTCAGAGCAGCCGTTATTTGTGAACATGATAGGGGTTTCCGTTTTTTAGCGGCCACAGGAGCGCTTATTTGCGCAAAAGCCACTTTATTCCTAGCGATATATGATGATTAACTGCTCCTGTGTCCGCCAACGTTCCAAAACGCTAGCCATGTTCACAGATAACGGTTTTCATGGCCGCTTACTTCCCATAAACAATAAGAAAAATGCGGAGCGTCTTTTCGTTTCAAGCGAAGTGCGGATCCCTGCTTTTTTTACAGTGAACCCCAAGTGATCTTCTTTTGGTGAAACGAGCAGGTGCGCAGCCTTCACTCTTCTAGAATAAGCTTTCAAAGCTTCGCTGCTAGACCAAAAATTTTATGCTTTTTACAGTTTAAAAAACCTTCGTTTTTCAACGAAGGCTCTAATTTCTATTTCTTTTTCACCAACTCTTTCACTCTTTGGTCAATTCTTTCTATTTCTGCATTTTGGTTTCGCCACCAGTTGCGGCTCCATATTCGTTCAATTGTCCAGCCGCGACTTTCAAGGAATTTTTGCCGGTAGACATCTCTTTCTTTTGCATTTTGAGAACTATGATACATAGCACCATCACATTCTATTCCTAGAATATATCTCGAGGAATCTTCTGGGTGCACGATTGCCATATCGATTCGATAGCCGGACATTCCGACTTGAGTTGTGACTTCATACCCTAAATTTCTTAATTGATTGTATACTTGCTCTTCAAAATTAGAATCAAATTGCAACTCTTGTTTTTTCACATGGGTCGTCACTGTCTCATTCAGTTCTTGGATGACTGACTCAATTACTTCGATGTTCGATTCGGCTACTGCTTTAGCATACTTCAAGTATGACTTGAAAATTTTCGGACCTAATTCTGCTGTGTTCGTCACATTGAGTTGTTCTGGTTCAATACTTGATACGACAACAATCCCCTCTTTTGCTCGAGTAACGGCCACATTTAACCTATTTTCTCCCCCTTTTTGATTCAGAGAGCCAAAACGATTATACACCTTTCCTTCTTCGTTCTTCGCATATCCGATCGAGAAGAGAATAATGTCTCGCTCATCCCCTTGAACATTTTCAATATTTTTAACAAACACTCGTTCATCTAGTTCTTGGGACATAACTTGTTGATAGATGACATTAAATTCTTCATCTTCTTCCGTTCGTTTCTCAATCATATCTAGTATTTTTCCTTGTTGTTTCGCATTAAAGGTAATAATTCCGACTGTTTTCTTCGGTTGATTAATTAAAATGTCTTTAAGTTGCCCTACGACTTCAAGTGCTTCTACCTCGTTAGATTGATTTATCCAATACCCGTCTACTTTCTTCCACTGTATTGCTGATGGGGTTCTGTATTTATTGACGTTCGGCGCAATTTGAATATGTCCGTTATAAAACGCATGGTTTGAAAAGTTAATTAACTCCTCATATTTTGACCGATAATGCCACTGTAAAATTTTCTCCGGAAATCTTCTTTTCGCCAGATTTAACAAGCTAACCGAATCGTCTGTTTCAAATTCCGGTTCATCGTCGTCATCATCATTGCTTGAAATACTCCCCATAAATGTTGTTGAAGGTGGCAATTGTTTCTCATCACCAGCAACAATGACTTGTCTTGCTCGATACACAGAAGGAATTCCACTCTCCACTGTACATTGGGATGCCTCATCAAAAATGACTAAATCAAATAACCCTTCTTCAAGCGGAAAAATAGCTGACACTATTTCTGGTGAAGCAAGCCAAACAGGAAGGATATCGACCAAACCATAACTAGCGAACTCATTAACAAGTTTTCTTAATGACCAAATCATTCGCTTCTTTCCTACTTGGTGCTTTAAATCTCTTATTCTCTTTGTATGGGTAGCTTGAGCTTTTTCCACACTTTCCGTTAACTTATGGATAATATATTCGGTAGCCACTTTTCTTTTTTCCTCAATCAATAACGCAAAGGCAGCTCGAATCCGCTGAAATTCATTTGTCGATACTTTTTGAACTTGAGGATATTTTTTTTCGGTTTCGTCAATCCACTGAACATAAGCAGAATTTCGAAATAAATCCACCCAAAAGTCCGGCAATGACATGTCCGTGTTGTTTTCTTTTTCTTGTAACTTGCCGATAACGCCGCGCACTTGCTCTGTTGTTCGAGAAAAATAACCATCCATCTGTTGCAATTCTTCAAAATCACTGTGGATCGACTCAAGAATTTGATTTAATTCTTTAACCGGAATATCCCCTTCTGATATTCTCGTTTTGAAATAGGAGATTTGTTCATTTGCCAAATATTTTGATAGCTTTTCCACTTCCTCAGACATGGCCTTCGTTTCTTTCCCTAAGTTGTGCATGATAATCAGAGACTGCTTCACTTTTAACCACTCTGTAGAATTTACACCTTTAAAGTTCTCCCCATCCAACAACTCATTGATTATGGTTTTCCCAGAAAACGTGGTCCACCACCATAGCCGTAATCCTTGAAGTGTCCGTTGATTCGTATCATCTAAGTCTGGATACACTTTATCCAACTTATTCTCGACCAACCATGTATAAGCGGGCGTTATCTTTTCTTGATCTAATGATTCGAGATAGTCGACAGCTTTTTCCGCTCGAGCAATGACCGCATTTAGTAACTCTATCGCTTGTAATTTATCTTTCATCACGAAGTTCGAAAAGCTTTTCCGCTTTTTCAAAGGATAATCCTCATGCCCAAAGCGAGCAAACCACTCGCCATATGTATAAACACGTTCAGAGATTTCATCTAACCCATCTTTATCTAAGTCGGATAAGACAGAAGATAACTCAATAATTTGCGTCGTATTTTCAACAGAATTAGCTAAGCCATATAAATCATATAGTCTGAGCCCAAACGGTTGCTTTTCATAAAGAGCCTTAGCAATACTGTTTAAGAGCTCCTCATGATTTTGCAGTTTTATCGATGTCGTTGTTAAAATCTCTACCGATTCTTGATGGGTGATTTCACTTTGCTCAATTACAGACGCTAATTTTGCATAAAGTACTTTCCGGTCAAATTTTTCATCATGAACAAGTGCTACATGATTACTCACCCCTAAGCTATCTAACCGCTGATAAACAACGTCTAACGCAGCACGTTTCTCACAAACGACTAAGATTTTTTTCCCTTGTTTTACCCCATCGGTAATTAAATTAACGATAACTTGCGATTTCCCTGTTCCCGGTGGTCCATGCACAACAAGTCCTTTTCTATAATACGCTTCTTTCAAAATCTCTTCTTGAGATCCATCTGCAGGTAATAAATTTAATAGTTCAATGTTCTCTTCCTTTACTTCCAGTGATTCTTCCTCATCTGTTTCTGTGTCTACGTCCGTTGAAGTCGAATCGATTAACTCACCAGCAAGTGAAAGATTATCACCATTCTCATTTTTTTCAATTAGTAATTCATAATCTCTTACTAAAGACGTATTCCCTTGAGGAAAATGCCCAATGACTGCATTTTCTACTAACGTTATGTTCGCGTTCTCGGGTATGTCATCTGCCGTATATTGCTTTAATTTCGACATTCCTTCTTGATTATATTGGACTGATATTTCATACTCTTTTAAGAAGCTTAGCCAAGTTTCAAAGTCCAAAGACGTCGCTAAACTCGCGCCCTTTTCAAAGAATTCTTCAGTAAACCGTAAATCATTGTACTTTTTAAACGCAAGAAACAATGTCCTATTTAACTGGGGTTCCCCTTCATCTAAACTCAACACCCATCTTTGGCTATTCACTTTAATCCGCTCAAGTCTCAAAGGATATAAGAAAAGTGGAGCTTGAAAAAAAGTCCCGTCTTGAAGTGTACCGGATAAGAACGGATAGCCAAGATAAAAATCGTGAATTCCTTTCTCTTCTTCAATGCTCTTTATATTCCGAGAAAGATTCGTTAGTTTCTTAGCGAGTGCGAGCGAGTCATCATTATCAATGGAAGGCTTTAGTATCGTAATATTTGATTTTGTTTGCTTCACAATTTTTTCTACAATTTCCGAAACATTGATTTCTTCTGCAAGCTTATCCAACTCAGTTAGGTCAAAACTCCACTTATTATAAAGCTTTAACAACCGAATCGACCGATTACGCTTATTTATATTGTTAAGCTTATCCCTCATATGTACTAACTGTTCTTTCATGCTTCTACCTCTTTCATATATTAATACGTTACTGATGAGTACTTAGAAATTACAGATGTTATGACCCTGTTATTTAACAAGGTCATCTATTATACAGATGACTTCCATAACCATAGAAGCTTGTAAAATTAGTTATTTTATTCCATCTTTCACCACATTAGTATTATATCAGACATTTTTTTCAACTGAAATTATTTATACAGCAATCTAGCAAATGCTTAAGGTTATCATGACTATATGTGCCAAACGTAGTTCTTAACGACAGTTTGTCTACTAAAATAATGATTTTGTAACAAGCAATTCATATTTGATAGCCGTCTACAACTATTTATGTGTATAATTGAATTTGGAATAATCTGTATATATGAAAATGTTGATGAGTAGCGCAGAACTGCTATCGCTTATTGTAGTAATAGGCAGGATAATAGGAGACGATAGACAACTCGATGATTATGAAACGAGGGGAAATAGTATGAGTATATACAAATCAACTGATAGTGAGAAGATGATGTTGGAACTATATCACTCCCAGGTTAGAGGCTTAGGGATAGACTATGAAGATTTATATGTGAACACAAGGTATGGAGAAACTCATGTTTTAAAAATGGGAAACCCTAATGCTAAGCCTGTAATTCTTTTTCACGGGGGAAATAGTACTTCTGCTTTTTCATTAAGCAAAAACTTACACTTATTTAAAGACTATTTAGTTTATGCTCCTGATACAATCGGACACCCTGGAAAAAGTGTTCAAAACGTTTTATCATCAAATACACTTGATTACGGATTTTGGGCTTCTGATGTGATCGGTTCGTTAGGATATAAAGAAATCATTTGCATTGGGGAGTCCTTTGGTGGGGGAATTTTAGCAAAACTTATGTGTACTTCACCAGATAGAATATCTAAAGCAATTCTACTTGTGCCTGCAGGGATATACAACGCTTCAAAATATAAACTGATCGTGAGTATGGGTATACCAATGCTTATGTATTTATTAACTAAAAAAGAAAAGTGGTTTAGAAAAGCATTTTTACCCATGGCCTCTTTAAATGAATCTATCGATAATGAAACGCTACAAATGATCCGAACCACCTTTCATCATGTCAAAGTAAATCCAAATATGCCTTCAAATGTAAAGGCTACTGAAATGAGAAAGTACAACTCACCTACATTACTATTTGCTGGAGAAAAAGATGTTTTGTTTCCAGGCGAAAAGGTGATTAAACGAGCTAACGATATTATTCCAAATGTTGAAGGACACCTTCTGAAAAATTGTGGTCATTTATACTTCACATCAGCGGAAAGGCGGCAATACATTAGTCAAGTAGTGAATGATTTTTTATCTAACTAATTGTTAATCTAATTCAATGGGTAGCTTCATTGTATAATAGATTTCAAAGGTTGTTCATCAGTAATTTCAAACCATATTGCAATTTTTTTAAAAGTATTGTTTCCAAGGTTAATAAAAAGAAGGAGAATCGTGATATGTATTTACTCATATTCACCATCATGTATTGTGTAATAACACACGTAATGAAAATAGACTTTGGATTTGCGCTCGGAATCTATACAATAGGTCTAGCTTTAATCAAAGGATGGCGTACGAAAGAATTAAGAGATGTCTTTAATTTCAGAAATACGAAAGAACTTATTGAAAGATATACATGGAAAGATTCTTTATTTGAGTATTTGTGTTTATTCTTAGTTTTCTTAAACTCACTTTTACTCGGTGGTATGTCGTATACAATTATTGAATATATCTGGGTTTTCTTTCTTGTTGCAGCTGTATATCGATTTATATTTTGGGGTATAACACATGCCATAAGGAATGGAAACTAACTTTATAGCACAATGGCCAATGTTCGAAAATAAGGTAGTTTTTTTAAACCCGTTCTATTTTGTCTTACCTATCTGCTAAGGTCCTTAGTAGAAAAGACGAAAACCAGCAATGATTGCTCGGTTTCCGTCTTGATGATGCTACGCTTATAGAAATAGTCGCCTTCATTCTGTTTAGTTGTTCCTATCGAGGATAATTTTAATATGATTAATATCCAAATTAAATTCCTTAATCAGAGCTTTTACATTATTGATAATCCTTTGTGCACTTAAGTTTACTTCAATGAACAAATTCGCTTCTTCCAGTAAATAAGCTACACGCAAATTTTTATCAGAAGTTGAAAAGAAGTCTCTATTTCGCCCCGTTAATTTCGTTTGCTTTAATTGTGTTAAATCTTTTTCAGCTAAGTATTTACAGAAGGTAATATAGACTTGCTTCCAGCTCTGCGCTTCAAATTCCTCATTGTAAATAACCATTCTTTTTGGTTTCTTACCAGTTACGTTTATACACCAATCCATAACTTCCTCATTTCCCAGTGATGTTCCTACATCAGGTTTAGAGGTCGGTTGAACCGTTTGTTTATCCACATCTTCCACACTAGTCAAAACTTCTTTTAATTCTTCTAATGTTTTCACTTCATCTAGATTATAATTAACTGGACGATTTATTTTTACCGCACGCTCTACATCAGCTAAAAAGTCTTTAAAATCCTTATTAATTTCAAACAGGTTGTTTACTGTATCTCCATCAATTTCTTCTTTTCTTTTCGCAGTAGAAACTAATTTAGAAGTTGTCGGCTCATCCAAATTAAGCTTTATGATTCCAATTCCAAATGAATTCGACAGTCGATTCATCTTTTGTACTAATTTTGTGTTTGTCGTATCTATTTCCACAGCCACTAAATATCCTTCATTTGCCCAACTTGAATTCGAAACAGCTTGGAAAAACACTTCACGCAAATTGGACATCGTAATTTCCTTTTTTAATTCAAATGAATATAAAATGACTTTTGGTACATTGTATTGTTCCGCTAACGAGACAACTTTTTCACTCCAGTCAGAAGTCGTTAAACTATATCCAACCATATCAGGGTGAATCCACTCATTCTCTCCCTTTGTTGAATTTATTGACCTCTCCTGATAAATTGTCTTCGCAGCTATACCTAATGAATGATTTAAGTAATAATTTAAAAATGGGTGCAATTCTCTTTCATGAAGGTTATCTAAAAAGTGTTTGTTCATTACTATCACCAATCTACTCAGTTGTTTTTTATCGTTTACCTTATTTTGTCCATAGAAACAGTATGACTAAAAACGTAGAGAATAACCTTCCTTATTTAGAAAAACTAATACTTATTTCAGACGAAACCCCATCATTCCACATGCTCTATTAACCATGTAAGTTCTGAATTAGTTAACGTCTCTTTATATATCTGATTCACTAACCACAAACCGCTTTCCCTAAATTTTTTTTTGGGGAGAATATGAACCAAGCCAATCTTGTGACGGGCAACACTCTTGGCATATGGATACAGTAGAGATTATTCTTGCTTCGAAGTAGAGACGTTCTTCTTTCGTTTCAATGGGAAGAATAGAAAAAGAAAAGTTTCGCTGGATGTAATCACTTATCTGTAATTATCTCTTAATTATAGTATATCGTATTTTAATAATTATAAAATGCAAACAAGTTTTTTACAAATTATTCAACTCAAGAATACTCTTAAGCCTATAACCATCCCATAGGAGTGTATTGGTTTTAGCTGCTAAATTTACAGCGGATTGTGTAAAACTACTATTTGTAATAACCCAGGAAACATCTGCTCCATAATATTCTTTTCCTGATACAACTTCTTGAACGGCTTTGTTGCCAACTTTTCCTGAGTATCGTTTAGCTTGAATTGCGTAGATTTTACTATTTCTTTTAGCAACAATATCTACACCTTGGTCACCCGACTTTTTGGTAACATTAGCTCTAAACCCTAAATTCCCCAATATTTCCACTAAGAATTTTTCAAATTCCTCACCGGTCATTAATTCGATATCATCAATTGACACTTTTTTATCCAGGATAAATGCCTGAGGCTTAAACAATTCGTTTTCAAGCTTAGTAATTTCATAATTTTTATATTCAATCTCAACAAGAGCATATAAATCATCAAAATCAAGATAACTTTCTATAAACCCCTTTTTTACTAAAAGTAAATTTAAAAATCCTAAATAATTAAATTGAGACATTTGTTCCTCTACTATTGATATATATAGACCGATAACTTCTTGTAAAGTCACATTATTTTCGTTTATTTGCAGAAGTTGATACAATTCGTCCTCTAATTCGTTATAATTTTTTTCTAAAGCCTTTTCTTTTAATATATTTAGATAGAAACTTTCATTCATAACTAGGAGATACCCTTTTCTCATTAGTAAAGTAAAAAAAACTGAAATATGATTTATATATAAGTCCCACGCCATTTCCTTTGTTTTAATATATTTATATGAACTATTATACAAGCTTATGGTACCTCTCCAATCGCCTTGTGAATTTATTTCTTCTATTTGCTTCAATATGTGCTCTATTACTCCTGGGACAGCTAAGCAAAAGCAATCATGTGTATCATTAAATTTTTTAGATAAATCATCTAGTAAACTGTCCCGTTTGGGTTTCGGGAAAGGTTTTGGAATAATGTCAGATTTACTACTTAGGATTGTTACTCTAGGGTATTTGTTTTGTTTTTTTTCTAAAGTTCGTTTTAATGCACCACACAATCTGGTTAAACTTTGTATTTTATTGTAATTAGAATTTTCAATTAATTCTATCTCTACAAATTTTAATTTGTCTTCTAATTCCCTTAATTTCTTTCCCTTTGTTGCTATATCTTCAACTATTTCCTTATTGTTTTTTGAAAAACGTTTATATTTCTCTTTTAAAGTTCCTAATTCTAAATCCAAATTATATTTTTCAATTTGTTTAACATTCTCTTCTTTTTTTAGATTGATCAACAATTCATTTTTCTTGGTTATTTCTAGCTCTAGTAACGAATATTTTTTTTCTGTATTAGATAATGTTTGTTTAGCATTTTGTAATTCTATATTTATTAATTTTAAATTATAATTTGTTTCTTCTATCATTTTTAAATTTTCATCTTTTTTTATGACAGCATTAATAGCTTCTTTAACAAAATTAAACATTAAATTTCCCCTTTAAACTTTTTATTCAATATCATTCATTAATTATAGGGTAATTTAATATTAATAAATAGCTTTATATCAAAGGAAAAATTATGAAATTTCGTATAAAACACAGAATTATCTAGGGGGCAAATATGACTCTCTCTTATGCAAGTAATATTAATCTATTAAGACAATCAACAAAAGAAGAAAATAGATACAAATAATAAAACTTCATGTTATTAAAGCTATTTGTTAAAACTTAAATATGAAATACTATAGAATTAACATCTTTTTACTAAGCTATCCCGTAATAAGATTTGGTTGGTCTGTTTAAAACATAATTTATTTATTTTTTAGTTTTTATACCTGTTATTTTACATTATTGTTACATTTTTAACGTTGCATTAGCCTTTATTTTCCCTGTTATCTTTCTCTTCAATAAATGATGGTAGAAACATCATTTATTGATTAAAAGTTGTCCTAGCATTCTTTTATAAAACCCTAAACTTCAATTCAAAGTCACAATGTAGAAAATACTGCTGAATATTCTTATAAATCATTTTAAATAAAAAAATCTGTTACAATTAAATAAGTACGGAAGAAATAAAGTAGCCCAAAAGGATTTTTTTTAGCACAGTAAGCAATACGTTTTATATTTCATAAAAAAAACGAACAAAAGGAGTCAACATGAACAACATCAAAGATTTATCTGCTAAAGAAATCCGAAACAAATACTACTCACTCATATACACTTCTAGAAGGATTTTTCATGAAAAACAAAAAATAGACTCTTTTTTAGAAAACTCCTTACTTATGTGCGCGTTTATCTTACTCTGGTTATGGATGGGCTTTATTCTTCTCTTCTTTATCTGGATTGCACCTAGAGAAGGATTTCAGCTGTTTTTGATTGGTGGAATACCATTAGCCATTCTTCTTTTAATAACAAGATATTATAAAAAGCAAAGTCTTAGGAAGAGACAACAAATAAATCAACTTCGTTATAAAATAGACTCTTTTAGAGCGAAACTAAAAAAAGCGAAAAAACCTATTCCAGATTATCCTTTTTCAGATGTTTTTGATGGCACCTATTTTGAACATGATGGAACCTATCCCTTCGATGAATACACCTATTATCCATTTGAAGATTAACAACAAAAAAATGCCTTTTTTAAGACTTTAAAGGCATTTTTTATGGAATTAACACCAACTTATACGTAAATTAATACAACACTATTATTTTTATAAAATTTACTGTGTTTTGATATTATCTCTACAAGAAGTCCTCTTTAATGTCTCTATCTACCACTGTTGTATACTGAAAAACTTCTCCATTATCTCTGAACTGTTTTATAATGTCTCTTAATCGATTTTCAGCTTCTACTCTTGAACTTAATGGGAATACCATCAGGTTTCTGTAACCCATATTTCCGTAACCATAAACTAAGAGGCACTCTTCATTTGTCCAAATTTCAAACCTCATTTTATACCATTCATGGTTATGGAAGTTTAGTAATGTACCATTTATTAATTTTTTCCCCTGTTTATTATTAAACACAATTTCAGCCGATACACTTTTTAATTCTTCTCCATATTTTAATTCCATACTAGTATTTTTTAAGTATAGTTTTCGAATCCCCTCAACAGTGTCAATATTCTCATTTTTTTTGCCTGCTAATAATGTCGGACTTTTTAAGTGCTGACCATTTTCATGGAATTCAATAAAGCTCGATTGTTCCCAATCCATGTGTAAGTTAGCTTTTCGTAAGAGATTTGCCCATTGACCGACTGCGGCAGGGTTTTCTAAACGTTCTGCAAAAACATATGAACCATTAGTAGCTAATAATTTCTCAATCACCTTTAAATAGTTATGATCCCCTTTATCTAGATTTGTAGATAAATACCCTTCCAACGACCAGTATTTAGGTACTGATATAGTTCCCATTATTTCATGTAGAACCCTCACAGATGTCACAATATCAAATGAACCATTTTCAAAGTGGCTATTTAAATCATTAAAATCCATTAACATGAAAATTACATTTTTTAAATTTAATTTTTTTGCCAGTTCTTCTGCGCACTTTATACCGGATTCTGATTTATCAACACCTATAACCTGACAATGCGGGAATAATACACCATAAAAACAGGTTATAATTCCGTTATCACAACCGATATCTAATAATTTTCTTGGACTTAATTCTTTAAAATTGAAGAACCAGTTACAATATTTCATATAAAAGTCCGCTAGCATTTTTGCTACAGTTAAACTGAAATCTAAATTTTGATTTTTTACAGTGTATACTTCTCCCTCTTTATTTCCCTCTCGATGTTTTATTATAGTTAGGAATTCATTTGCCAATGTGGGATTATGCTCTACAAGTTCCTTACAAAAACTATCATAATCAATGCTTGCCTTAAGGTTTAATTTAAGGAAATAATCTTTAACAGACTCTTCTATTTTTTCTGCTCCAATATCCATTTCACACACTCCTCACACCTTACTAAATCTTATGATATGACTTTAAAATAACTAATACAATAGGATATAAATGGGAAGCATCTGTTTAAAGATCCATCGTCATTTACTGTTATTATTAACTCCTTCTTTATAATACAGAAAAACGGTCCCATCTTCTCACTAATCGAAAGAAGCATCAGAACCGTCTCCACCATCGCTTATAGCACCTTTACAAAAACTTATCTTTCTTTATTCTCAACGGAATAATTAAGTTTGATAATAATAGTTTAAACCGAGCATAATTAAAATCCTCACCATTCTTCAACGACCGCACTAGCTCTTGAATGGTCACCCAATCTTTTCTTAATCCTCTTGGAATTTGCTCTTGTTTATGTCGAACAGCTTGTAATGTTTCGAGATGTCTCTCTAGTATCGATTCTAGCGTTAATTCTTCTGTTGCATACTTTATCAGTTGTGAGCGCTTTGCTGAATCAATCACTTGCTTTTGTCGTTGTAACAGTGGCAACTCGAGCTCTATATGTTTTAAGATTTCATCATCTTTGATAACATCTATCTCATCCAACTCTTCCTGTTCAGTCTGTCCTTCTTTTATAAGCAACTGTACTAATTCTGTTTTATCGGATTCGTTTAATTGTTGAAAATATGCGCTTTGCTCCTCATTTAAACTTTCAATAGCCTTTTTCCTTTTCAGTCGCTCCATTTCCATTCTTTTTTCATAACGTCGTTTACTCTCATACTCGTCCAAAAGCCGGTCCAGTTTATGGATTTGTAAATCAGTTAACGGCAGTTCCAAAGCTAATTGTTTCGCAAATAAATCCGGTACCTCAAATCCTTTTGGGATTTTTCTCGTATAAAAGTCTCTATGATAGAATTTGGTTAAAATTTCATCACGTTCTAAATCAATATGATAAATTCCCTTTTTCACATCTTTTATAATTTGGGGTGACAAACTAATATGCTTTTCTAAGCAATTTACGCCTAATTTACGAGTTTCTTTAGTTTTCGAGTTTTTTAATATATATTGATATCGGAGTCTTGCACCACAATCACATTTAAATGGCCTTTTCATATAGCCGCCATCTTTCACATCGATTAAAATCCAGTCCGCGATTTTCGATTCGATTTCTTCTAATGACATCGTCGCGTTGATCATGATGCCTTTGGATTTTGCTAGAACCTCAAGCCATTTACTCTTTTTCTTTTGCTTAATATTCTCTTCAATAAATTCTCGTTGCGATTGATTTAGTAACGACATATAGTTATTCACTTCTTCTTGTGTTAAAACTACTTCCATACTAATCACCAACCTCAATCGATATTTTTCGCTAGTCTCACTCGTGTTTGTATATCCTGGCCGTTTATGTATTTATATATTTATTTATGTTCTTTACGCAAGAAATCCTTCTATAATTATGGCAATTATAGAAGGATTTTAATCAAATACTTTATCTTTATCTTTTTTTATTGTCGCCTTTTTCATAATTTACTATTATTTAGTTTACTATCATTTATACCTAAATTTACTGGTACCATACTTGTCCGACTGTTTATTTGTAGTTTACTATTTACTGTATTTTTGGTATAAAAGTGAAACAAGTGGCATAATGCTAAATAAAGAGGGGAACTTTTAGTCATCCGTTTCATTCATCCCGAACGTTTCCATCACGATTACAAACTACGACTTCATCATTAATAAACTCCCCGACAATACTCTCTGAACTGTTTTACAGTGCATAAAGATCACTCCCACGACTCCATTGCATTAGATTCTCTACTGATACATCATAAAATTTTTTCAGCAAAACTGACAGAATTTCAACCCAGGCAGCTTAGCAACGATATAGTATTTTCCTTGGATGTTCTATAGGTAAAAAAAAGGAAGCTAGACTTTATTTGTATTTCTGCTCGCTTGAAGAATCACTTTTCGTTTTATGCTTTTCCTTCTCTTCCCGTTTCTCAATTTTTAAGTCTTCCATTGGAATCGGGTCAACCGTTTGTTGACTTTCAAACTTATCAAATAAGCTCTCTTTTTCTGTAGGATACTGCTCTGGGTGGTCTAGTTTCTTTTTGTCACTATTGTTTTTTACTTCATCTTTTTTAGAACTCATCTAATCACCTCTATTCTTTGTATACCTCCTTGAGTGGAAATAAAACATATAAGAAAACGCGGAGCGTCTTTTCTTTCAAGCGAAGTGCAGAGCCCTGCCCGCTTTTGAAAGTGAACCCCAAGTGCTCTTCTTGGGGTGAAACGCGCAGGTGCGCAGCCTTCGCTCTTCTTGAAAAAGCTTTCAAAGCTTCACTGCTATACCAAAATTTATCTTATCTTTTAAAGAAAAACGCGGAGGCGTCGCTCTTCTTAGAACAAGGCGACAAGCCTCAACTAACTATCATTTTCATTTGTGAAAACTAGTTTACAAATTCTTTAAATGCCTCTGGAAGGATTCTCCTAAACCAGTTCGAATAACATTCCATAGTACGTTACGAAGAGAAACGTACGAGTCTATAGAAAGGAGCACATTTCGATTCCAAAAACTAAATAATAGAGGTGAAAACATGTTATTTAAAAAGAAGGTTCCTATTTTAACTGTCGTTGTTACTTTGTTCATGACACTACTGTTTCAAACTGTCGGTTTTAGTAGATCCCTTTTTGAAGAAACATTCAATGGAGAGGGAATAAATAACCCGGGTACTATTCACATCGGTACCTTACCAGCAAAACCTGATCCTAACAAACCCGTTCTTGTCTTTGTCCAAGGGTTAACAAATAACTCCACAATATGGTACGAAGAAAATAATATGTATAGCTTAGCGCAGCAACAAGGATTTGAAACAACTTTTGTAGAGCTTTATGATTCAGCTGGAACACCAAAAAGCTACTGGGACAATGGAGCCTTATTAGCCGATCAGCTCGAGCAAATTTCCGAATATTTCGGTGGCAAGAAATTAGTCATTGTAGGATACAGTAAAGGTGGTGTCGACGCACAGGTCGCCTTAATTCACGAAGGGAAACACCATCTCGTCTCGGACGTTGTAACGATCGGTTCGCCTCACTGGGGAAGTGAGCTTGCCGACTTAGCTAACAGTTCTAGCCTCGGATGGCTGGCTGCTTTAATAGGTCAAGACAATGAAGGAACGCAAAGCTTGCAAACTGGAGTAATGAATCACTTTAGAGCAATGACAGATAGCAAGTGGCAAGTCCAACAAAATAGGTACTACAGTATTGCTGGGAATCGTGCTGGACCATTCTTTAGTAATTACTGGTTTGGAGGTACCATTATCCCTGGAGCAAGTGACGGTGTTGTCTCTGTTGCCAGTACACGTCTACCATACGCCGAAGAACTGGCTGTTCGGAACTGGAATCACGGAGAAGTTCGCCATGGCTCTAATGCTTTCCCTCTATTTAACAATAAAGTCCAAATCTCTAAGCCGATGGAAGCTGTAGCTCTACACGATTTCTCCGAGCGCACAAATCAAGAAGAACTCGATCTCCTAGTGAGAGGCGGAGCTCAAGACGGTTTTGCAGAAGAGACATTTTATGTAGAAAATGACGTAAAGAAGATTACGATCAACTGGATGAGCGCCACGGAGTTTGATTCGGTCGAACTCATCCGTCCAGGAAAAAAGGAAAGAAAAACATATAACGTCAAAAGCGTACAGGATACAGAATTTTTTCAAGGAGCATGGCACCATGTCTTAGAAATTGACAATCCTAAAAAAGGGGAATGGAAAATCCGTACTCATACAGAGGAAAAATCCGCCTATGCCTTGCTCGTAAGCTTTGATTCAAAATTAAACAAGCAAATCAAATTCAAGGAAGACGGCAACAAAAAAAATTGGAAATATGTTGCCGACATCGGACCAGGAAACAGTCGTGGAAACACGCCATTTACATTATTTTATGACATTCATTTCGTCCCTGAGAAAGGAAATGCCAACAAAAAAATCGGCCATCGCATGAGAGATTACAGACAATCGAAAAGGAATAATGAAAACAATCAAATTGTTATCCCTTACAGTGAAGAAGGTTCATATAACATGACTGTCGACATCGAAGGCGTCACACCAACTGGAGATAGATTCCAACGTACGGTAATTAAGTCTGTTTATATCGATGACAAAGGAAATGCTTATTAAATTATAATGTTAAGAATCTCGTAAAAAATGTGCCTGATCCCAAGCGCTGTAAAGTATTACACGCATCAGAGGTCAGGTACTTTTTTCATGTTCCGAATTGAATCAATCTTTCTTTTATTACTTTCCGTTTGATATGTAGTATACTCTGTTTTGTGTTTCAATTTGAACAAGAAGGAAGTGCGACATGACCGCTGAGAAATTTTTTACAAGCAAATGGGGAATTTTAATTGCAGCAGGAGGAGCTACCTTTTTATGGGGCAGTGCTTTCCCAGTACTTAAGCTGAGCTATGAGCTTTTAGACATCCATCCACATGAAATTGGGGAGCAAATATTATTTGCAGGTTATCGCTTTTTCCTTGCCGCTCTCCTTGTCTTGCTTTTTTTATACATAACGAAAAGAAAACTAGATTTTCAAAAAGGACAATTGCAAACCATCGCTTCTATAGGTTTTTTTCAAACCTTTTTACAATACATATTATTTTACATAGGATTAAGCCTAAGTACAGGTATTCAAGGATCAATCATTGCAGGAACAACATCTTTTTTTCAAATAATTCTTGCCCACTATATGTATAAAGATGACCTGATTAATTGGAGAAAAGTGTTTGGATTATTAATTGGCTTTATAGGGGTCATTTTCGTTAATATTACACAAGGTGCATTAACATTAAATATAGGGATTGGTGAGATTTTATTATTACTCGCGATGATCTCCGCAGCTTTTGGCAATATTCTAGCCAAAAATGGTACGACTAAAATGGATGTTGCAAACCTTACTTCATATCAAATGCTAGTAGGAGCAGTAGGATTATTACTTATCGGCATAGTTTCAGTTGGCTTCTTTCCTTTTACGTTTACGATTCAGTCTTTCATGATGCTATTGTATTTAGCATTACTATCAGCCGTCGGATTCATCTTATGGAATAATATTATGAAATACAATAAGGTGGGGAAGGTGTCGGTTTTCCTTTTTTTAATCCCAGTCTTTGGCGTATTTCTATCTAGTCTATTACTACAAGAGCCCATTCATCTCTTTGTCCTTGCTGGACTAGTTTTTGTTGCTACTGGTATTATCATTGTCAACCGAAAGTAACGAGGACAACTTAGGTTGTCCTCAGACTGTTTACACAACGACATGCTATAGTCACAGAGTTTCCCTGTAAGTTTCATGAACCCTTGAATGTTCCCATTTAAACCATACTCATGCAGTTTAGTAAGAGATAATTCAGGTGAGTTGTTTTGTTTTGTTTTGTTTTGTTAGTCTATATCTTCACTTTAGTTTTTTCCCTTACATCAAGTAGTGTTTTTAACAACCTAGAGTTCATATTTTCATAAAGAAACTAATTAAAGTAACCTTTATTTGTTAATCGAAAAGAAAAAAGAGCAGAACTACTGCTTTCTGCTCTCTACCACAATAGCGCCCAATTACAGAAGATTATTGCCCCTTTTAGAATTGATTATCATCTTAAAAAACAGTGATAATTTCAATCTTATTTTGTTTAATAAGCTTTGCTAGAGTAACTCCATCTATTTTTGTAATATTTATTATATCTTGATGGGACTCACCATAACACTCTGCTACCTTTATTCTTCCTTCCCATACAGCCCTTCCTTCTACGGAACGAGAAATAAAATACTCTTTTCCCTTATAAACAAATTCAATTTCCCTACCTTGTTCCAAATAAAATAAAAAGTGTTCATAACTAATAACTTCACCCATTGAAACATCATCAAAATTCCTTTGATTATCCATAAAAACACCCCTCTTTAATGCCCACTCCTCACACCATTGGTCCAAGTATGCCTGTGTGGAAATTTAAAATTTCCAGCATGTCGAAAATCTATATCCACATCTGCTTTCCCATTCTTGTCATAATATCTTCTTTGCTTTACGCCTTTACTATCCTTTAAATCCTTTGAAGACAAGGCTTTGCCTGTTGTAGGTAAAGAAGATTTTGTAGAGGTGGATTGAGATGAATGATTTTCTGTTTTCGCTCCATCTTTTTTAGCTTTTTCATATGCTCTCTCAGCAAAATATGCTGCTACTTTATTATAAAGCCAAGACCCTTCTTGATAATAGAAAAAATAGAGCAAAAGAATTAATAGCGGTTTTCGATAATTATCTTAATCTCAACCGTAAAAAAGCTAACCCACAAATCGTGAGGGATTCAATGTGGTAAGCAATTTTTTAACCATAGCCTTGCTCAATTCACCAATAGTTTTTATATAAATTGTTTTAAATTTTTATCCCATCAATTGTGACCATAAAAATAACCTATAACCTCATGGAAATGTTTCGATACTTTATCCCCATCCTGACCGAACGTAGGTGAATTCTTTCAGATGAAACTATTCATTTCGTCCTAACTCTGCTAGACTAATGCTAAGTTGAACGAAAGGACCTACCACTATGAAACATCCATTTTTCCCGACTATTATTGGAGCAATCATTTGTTTTGTCATCTTCACCATTGATTATTTCCAATTCAGCTTAATAGAGAAATTTTTAGTGTTTGCCATTTTTGTGATTTTGCCGCTTATTATTCTCTTAATTGAAAACAAAGACCAAACAGCCATTCAAACAAAGATTTATACTTTGATTAAGGTTTTTCATTTCCCAGCAGCCCTTCTATCTTTAGCTTCGCTTATGAGCAACAAAACATGGGAAGTGGGCAATAGCGTTATTTCAGGGACTTTGTCTCTTGCGTGGCTGCTTTTTACTTTTCTGCTTGCTTTATGTGGTGTGCTTTTAATAATAGAGAAAAAAGAAAAGATAGAAGAAATCGCAATCGGTGCGGGATTAATTTATTTTTTTATTGGAGGGATTTGGTTTACTCTTTACCAATTTCAACTAACCTTTTTACAAGTTGACCCTACAGTAAGTGCTTTAAGCTCGGTTCATTTTCATTTTTCTTCTGCTATTGTTCCTATTTTTATTGGAATGCTAGGACGGATTATGGTTATAAAAAGTTGGTATCACTGGTTAGTTATTGTGGATATAATCGGACCGATATTGATTGCGATTGGGATTGTTGTTTCTAAGCCATTGGAAATGATAGGGGTAAGTATCTTTGCCTTTAATATTTTCATTTATTGCACCTATTTGCTGTTGAAAATGAGAAAGAACATGGAGAGAAGTTATGGTAATTTATTTCTAACGCTTTCCTGCCTTGCTTTTTACAGTATCATTGTCATATCGATTTGTTATCCGATAGCAAAACTATTTTTCTCCATAACGATTATGGATATGATTCCTATTTACGGGACACTACATGCGTTTGGATTTGTATTGTTTGGATTATTAGGGTGGATTTTAGTAAGGGAATATAAACATAAACGAGCGAATTAAACATAACCAAACTAATACATGTATTTTATTCAATGTTTAAAACTCAAAATAAAAAAGGGTAAATAGCCTCGTGCTATCACCCTTTTTTATTGATTTTACTAACGCTCCTTAGCGAAATCGTATCCGCACGAAAAAGAAGTCCTACCCTAACTTCGGTTCATCCACCAACTGAACAATATTTGCCTCTGCATGCTCCAATTCCAACACTGTAATTACATTATCTTTTTCCTTTAATAATGGCCCAGGCAAATACAGCCGTTGTTGTGGCCCTGCTGTTGTCCAGTAACGCCCTAAGTTAAATCCATTAATAAAGACATTTCCTTTCGTAAATCCATCGAGGTCTACAAATGTATCACTCACTTCATTAGCATCAAAGCTTCCTTGAAAGAACTTCGGATAGCGAGTGTCTTTGCCACCATCATAACGAGTTGGTAAAACATCTAATTCGATACAATGCATTGTCCAATGGAACCAATATTGTTCGCCTAACCAAAGGTTGTTCACTATGCCTTTTTTATCAGTTAAATGTTTTCCATAGTTGGCGCGTCCCATATTTTCAACAAGAATCTCTAACGTGTTCACTTCATTTGGAAAATCAATGACGACCTGCTCAGCTTCATTATTTATATAAACGGTCGTTTGGAACTGGCCATTTACATATATGTATGCCCGATCACGGATTGGTTCTGTATCTAGTTTTAGCTGTCCTGTTCGGTTTACTTTAGTCGAATAAAGAATATAACCGTATGATTGTCCTGCTTCTTCCATGCTTAGTGGGACGAGATGTTCTTTTCTTTTACTTATGTCTTGTAATGTATCAAATAAGCTCACAGATTCAGTTAACGTTATCGCACCGTAACTTTTTCTCGGTATTTCATTTTCTATATCTTCTGGTACTTCTTTATATTTCTTCAGCACTTCTTTCACTTGTTTGTATTTTTCCGTGATTTCCCCACTTTCAGATAACAAGCTGTCATAATCATAGCTCGTTATCGTAGGATAGTATTTGTCGTAATGGTTGGCGCCGTTCATAAAGCCGAAGTTCGTTCCACCATGAAACATATAAAAGTTCACCGAGCTTTTTAGCGTTAATAAATCTTCAAAATGTTTCGCTGCATCCTTTGGGTCTCTTGTTACATGTTTCCCTTCCCAATGGTCGAACCAGCCAATCCAATATTCGGCTACCATCTTCGGAGATCCCGGCTTAAATGTTTCTAACGTCGTAAAGGATTCTTCCGCTCTGGAGCCAAAATTCAGTGTTGTTGTGACATCTGGCAATGAGCCTTGTTCAATGAAATGAGGTCCATCTGAAGTGAAAAGGAATGTGTCTAGGCCGTGCTTTTGATATTGCTCTTTAAAAAAGTTCAAATAATTGTGGTCATTTCCATAGGCTCCGTACTCATTTTCGATTTGCATCGCAATGACTGGACCACCGTGTTTGCTTAAATGCTTCTCAATTTTCGGGAGCAACACATCATAATAATCTGCCACGTGTTGCAAAAAAGCCGGCTGACTCGAGCGAAGGATGATGTCCTTTTCGGCTAGTAACCATGCTGGTAACCCTCCCATTTCCCATTCCGCACAAATATAGGGAGATGGACGAACTATAACATATAAGTCAAGGGCTTGGGCTGTCTGAATGAAACGTTCAATATCAGCCATTCCTGAGAAATGGAACTGTCCTTTTTTCGGCTCATGGAAATTCCACGGCACATACGTTTCCACTGTATTTAACCCCATTGCCTTTAGCTTTCGTAATCGGTCTTCCCAGTATTGTGGCACGACACGGAAATAGTGAATCGCGCCTGACAATACTTGAAATGGCTTTCCATCTAACAGAAATTCTCCATTGTCTGCTTTTAACATTATGTAACCTCCCGCTGCATTCTCTCGCGTATTTTCGTTTTCATTCAGACTTCGTTTTCCTTACCAAAACAATTGTGTTTCCCCTTTTAACTTTGCCATGCCTTCAACAAAGAAATAATCTCCGTAAATAAGCGGCTTTTCTAATCCTTTTTGTTCTGGATAATGACTTGTTCCAGCAAGAATTAGCCCATCTTCTTGTTCATCATCCCATGCCCCGTAATTTTCATATAAGGACTGCAAAATATTCACGCCGGCTTTTCTATAGATGTCTGACTCTGTTGATGGGACGCTTTCTGCTAATAATAACAGACCTGATGCTGCGATTGCACCTGCAGACGAGTCACGATACGGTTTTACCTCATCAGGAATGCGAAAATCCCAATGTGGGACATAATCTTCCGGTAAATTAGCGATAAAAAAGTGGGCTACTTTTTTGGCAGTTCGTAAATATTTCACTTCTTTCGTATATTGATAGCATAATGTTAACCCGTAAATCGCCCAAGCCGTTCCTCTCGACCAAGCTGAGTGCGGACTATAACCTTGCCCCCCAATAAATTCCCGCCGTTCTCCAGTGTCTGGATCAAAGTGAACGATATGATGAACTGAACCGTCTTCTTCAACAAAATGATTTACGATTGTATCCGCATGCTTCATGGCAACAGCTTTATATCGCGGATCACCTGTTTCTTCAGAGGCCCAGAATAATAACGATAAGTTCATCGCACAATCAATAATCGCATACCCTCTATTATCATCCCCTTCAAACCAAGGATTCCACGCGCGAATAAAGTTACCATTAGCATTAAAGCGTCCCATTAGTAAGTTAGCGGCTAAGAGTGCCCGACGTCTTGAATCTTCCTCTCCAAGGATCTTCCATCTTGCCACACTTGTGAGTGTCCACATAAAGCCAATATCATGATCCAAACGATAGAAATCAGAGATGACTTTATCTAATTGACGTTCGCAATCTTCTGCCATCTGACGCAGCGCTTCATCTTTCGTATGACGATACACTAACCATAATTGCCCAGGCCAAAAACCCGCTGTCCACCAATGCGGGTGAGCCAACTCATAGTTCCCATCTTTACTTATATGTGGAAAGTTAGCCCCAATCTTTTTACTCGTTCTATTCAACTTTTTTAAAATATCATTCCAAGCTTCCTCTACCCATTTTTGTTCCTGTACCATTCTCTCACCCTTTCTCTACAAATTGAAATGTAAATTCAGCGGTACACTTTTTATCTAGTAGCTTTACACTAAAATCAAGGGCAATAAACTCTTGTACTTCGCCATGATGATTGGAAAATGTCATATTCTTTTGGCTAAACTGTAGTTTTTCTTTTTGATAGTAGATTTTGAGCTTTTTCTTTCCTTTCCCTTGGAGAATCAATCCTTCTTTATTTTCTTCTATCATGACCATTGGTGTAATAAAACGTTCTATAATGGACGTTGGCATTTCAGTAAATGTGTACGAGTCTTTGAGATGAAGAGAAGGAAGGCCCTGTTTTTTCCACGTGAACATTCTCTTTAGATGTTGTAAGTTCTTTACGTCGTATGCACGGGTTAAATCGATGATCACCTGTTCCATTTCTGTCTTTTCTTCTGTCTCTACTTTAAATTCAGTTGCTACAAAATACGCTCCGTCTTTCTGAGATTGCCCATTAATCACCGGAACCGAATGACCTTCAGAGCTGTTACAAACAAACTCATATCGCTTCTTGCCGAAATACTCTTTCGTATACTCCCCACTACCAAGGTCTTGTAAAAACACTTCATCATCCCCGAAAAGAATGAAATGACCGACATCATTATGATTATGCGGTTCTGCATTATGACCACCTTTTGTAGCAAAAGCATACGTTTGTTTTTCATGTGAGACGCGAGAAATGAACCATTGTGCTTCAGGTAAATAATACGTACCCTTTTTCCACGGATTCCCCTTTTCATCAGAAACCCACACTAAATTCCGTATCGCTGGTGCCCATCTACTGCAATGATCATCGGGATAGCTAGCGCCAATTTTCTCCTCTGGGATTTGAACATCTGGATATACTCGGTGTAAATAATGACTCAGACCTAAAAAAACAGTGGAGGTCGGCATGGAATCTGAAAAATTCACAATACGATTGTCAGCTAAGAAACTTTTTTGTTCAAACATGGCAATCTGATGGACTTTTTCAGACTGAAATAAATCGAGTTTCCCCGTCGTTTTCTGCTTAAGTAAATCCGCAAAATACACGAAATAGCCGAATCCATATTGCCAATAACCGTATCCTTCTAAACAAGCCCCATCATCATAAAATCCTTTCAAGTAATACTCTAATGCTCGTAAAACTCTTTCTAGCATACTAGCTAATTCTTCATTATCTTGGATTAAATACATCGCCGCTGCTCCAATTGAGCCTGCACAAACAGATGACCAGTTATGTGTCGCTGTTTCCCAATGAAAGCTCTGTTGCTGAAACGGCCAAAATACGCGTCTGAATACTTCTTCCTTTATTCTACGACCAACAATCGGATCGATGAGATGCTCTGTTAAATAATAAATTTCACTTAAAGCAAAAGCGGTTTCTGCAGCAAACAAATCAATCGAATGAAATACTCCCTCGTGACTAAGCGAGAATTGTACCTCTTTTGCTTTTTCCCATTCTCCTAAATGTGCAGGCAAACACCATGTATATTCATCACAAATCGACCAAATCGTGTTGTGCAATGCTTTTCGATACATCTGATTTTCTGGCTCTAATAACGTCATAATCGCAAATGTATTTAAACGCCTTCGTTTTGAAAAATACACACGTTCATATTGTAAACGCGACCCATTTTCAAAAAAAGTCGCAAATAAAGAATAACGAAGCATCGGCTCTGTTTCATTTACTAGTTTCTCAGCTTCCAACTTTACTTCTTCCACAAAAGCAGAAGGATTATTATTTAGCTTTTGAAACCACTTCGTTTGTTCATCCCTACTAGAAAACAAGAAATGAGTAGACGTGAGCAATGAACGAATCTGTCTTTGATTCATCGAATAACTCCTTTGCTTTACTCTCTCGCTCTTTCACGTAAAGTCTTGTTGAAAAAGAATACGATGATCTGCGGAATAAATCGATAGCTTATTTCCATCCATTTTTAAAAATGGTCTTTCGGTAGCACTGTCTGTTTCTCGCTCCATCTTCGGTTCACCGTAAACGGCCGTTGCGAGTATGTGTTGACCGTTACCGAAAGATGCTTTCACCGTTGGAATGACAGTGCGTGAATGAAGAATGTTTGTATTCGTATTAGGATGGACTAAAAGTGGCGTTCCTTTTTCTGTTAAATCCACAATTCCGCTTTTCCCTAGCGGTGTTTTTACGAAAGCACAATGAGCGTCTTTCTTTTCATGAACCTCACCTTCTCGGAAACGTTCACTTGTTTTTCCTAATGCAAATCCACCATCGGCCACCTCTAACTCCCGCTTTGTTTCAATATGATGAACACGCACATGCCACGGCAGTCCAGCTATAATCCATGTTCGGATGACAACATCGGACCACGGTTTCCATTTTGTGTAAAGGATATCGTCGTTTAGCTGATATTCTTCCGCTTTTCTTTTCACTCGAAATAACCCGTCCCCCTCACTAACCGCAAGCATCGAGTCAAATGCCCCTTGACCAAGACCCCATTCCGCTCTCGGCACACTAAAACCGAAAAAGGTAGAGTACACAAACTTCTCATACTTTGCTGATGTATGTGTGTGATCATTTGTAAACGGGTGACCTGAATTAAAAGCAGCAACATGACCTGTTTCCTCTTGCCGGCAGACAACGAGATGTGCTGGTTTCTGAACAGACATCGGTTGTAAACGAGGAAGTTCTTGTTCTTCCGCTTGCCAAAAGGGATGATGGTCATCAAGTGCTAAAATAAGAAAGGTTTTTAATCCCCAATACGGAGAACCTGGGGAATTATAATTTTCTGCCATGACTAAATTCGGATAAGCGTAACCAATACTTAACGTACCATCTTGATGAAAAATCGGTTGTGACAACCACCAGCGAAGATTCTTTAAAATGATGCCTTTCATTTCACCATATGAAAACTCCTCCACTTCAGCAAACACCATTGCACTCCAAAATGATGATTGTGCAAAACGGTACGTAAGACTTCTTCCATACGGTAATGCAGATCCATCGTTACTGAACCAGTAAATGAAATGACGAGCAAACACAGAAGCTCGTTTTTTGTATAGGTTTGAGCGTTCTGGGTCATCTTGCTCCATTACTTTCGCATACAGCAAACAATAATAATGAATCGCAAAAGAAGTATAATAATCACAATGGCCATTGATGCCATCTGAATACCAACCATCAGAAAGATAGAATGCCTCGATTCTATTTAAATTCTCGTCTATCTTAGCTTTATCATATGGAGCTCCAACCGTTTTCAACCCAAGATTGACAAGGACAGCAAACAACAACCAGTTACAATCATGAGCTTTACAGTCATTAATTTGCGATACCCAGTTTACAAGATTTCTTTTTTCTTCTGCTGAAAGTGGAGCATAGATTTTTTCCGGAATAAGCGCTAATGCATACCCATACACGGCCATCTCGACGATTCGTTGATCATAATGATGAATCGTCCCCCAATATTCTTCATGGTTCGGATTCGTTCCATTAATAATCCCTTGATACATCGTGTCCCAAGTTGGATCGTCTCCCCCACCTGCAACATATGGAACGATTCCCCATAATAATCTCGAGAACCCTTCCATTTCCGCAATTGAGTCAGGATAGGAAGCACTCGTATTTCCAATATGAATATGGGCGGATGTTTCATGCAAGCTATTTATTACGGGTTCACAAATTTGCTCGATGGCTCGTTGCACATCTTGTTTTGACTTTAATGGATTGTTATATATTGATAGAGTAAAGTTTTTCATTAGTATCCTCCCCGTTTATGTCTCCACTGCTACTCTTTCGTTTGCGTTTTTCTTTTCTACTTTTTCAAACACAACATAGGCAAAGCGCATAATAAGTAAACTTAAGAAACTACCTGAAAAGAAGAGAAAGAGTACAGGAAAGAATAATGTAGCGTAAACGATAACAAACGTACTAAAGCCAATATAAACCGCATGGTGTGGGTACGACAAACTAATAATAAAGGCGTACTTTACATAATGTATCGCTTTAATATCGTAGTGAACATAGACAGGAATAATAAAGGAAGCAACCATACAATAAACAAGCGCTATCGCCATAGTGAAGTAAAAAAACATCGCACCGACTTGACTGTTCATGTCGATGAAAAATAAAAGATTCCAATAGATGATTACACCGACAAGCATCATCAGCATTCCAGCTATATTCGTTTTCATAAAATGCCTTTTATAGTGGCTCCAAAATGTGCGGAAAATCGCAATCTCGGTTTCCCCTTTTATCCATTGGCGGACAACCGCAAACATCGCAACCGTTGCAGGGAAGAAACCAAATATGACCAGCCCTAGTATCGTTATTGCGATCCATAACAAATTGACATACGCTAACCGCATCACCCACACCGCCATTTTATAGACGAGCGAATCCATCGTGAACATATTCTCACTCCTTCCATGACATCCCTTCATTTCTTCTACTTTTCATTTACGAAAAGTTCTTCCTACGATAAAGGTAATTTCTTTGTATTGAGATTTCATATTTAGTTTTTCACCGCACCCGCAATTCCTTCAATAAAGTAGCGCTGCATAATAATAAAGATAATCATGACAGGCAATAGTGCAATCGTTGCTCCAGCTGCCATGCCTGAGAAATCTGTTGCATACGTTCCAACAAAGCTTTGCATCCCTACCGCTAGTGTTCTAATTTCAGGTCTACTAATCGATAGAACAAGAGGAACTAAGAACGAACTCCACGTCCAAATAAATTGCATAATTGCTGTCGTTGCCACAATTGGCATACTTAGCGGTAACATCACTTTCGTAAATACGGTTAAAAACCCCGCTCCATCCATTTCAGCTGCTTCCTCGAGCTCTTTTGGTATATTAGCAAAGAAGGAGGCAAACATTAAGATGAACAGCACATGGGCTCCAGACGATTCCGCGACAATCATCCCTAGAAGGGAATCTTGTAATCCCATGAAACTAATAATTTTAAATAATGGAATAATCGTATAGCCTTTCGGGATAAACATAATCGCCACAACGATAATTAAAATCGTTTTTCGACCTGGAAAATCAATTCTACCTAATGCATACCCTGTTAATGACGACAAAAAGATAACAATCAAAACCGTAGAAATCGTAAAGATAACGGTATTCACAAAATACCCCGAGAAGTTCGCTGTTTCCCACGCTCTATAGTAGTTTCCCCATTGCGGTGTTTCTGGAAATAGCGATGTACCACTTGTTAAAAATTCTCGATTCGTTTTTAACGAAGAGAAGATCATCCATATAAATGGATAAATCCAAATGATACCGAAAAAGATTAAACCGATATGAATCATCAGGCGTGATAATTTCGTCGTTATCATTTTTTCACACCACCTTTAGGGTCTACTTTTACTTTTTGCTTCATTAAATTTTTCCCGAATGCTGCTGCCCCAAATGCCGTACTAATAATAAATGTAAATAATCCTAACAACACACCCGCTGCCGAAGCATACCCCATCCGAGTCGATGTCCCTCCAAGTTGACTAGAAAAAGCATAATTGTAAATAAATAAATCAAGCGTTTCTGTCGCAAAGTTCGGCCCACCATCTGTTAATGTTTTGACTAAGTCAAACGCATTAATGCCGCTAACTAATGACAATAAGACAATCACCATAAGCATTGGCTTTAATAATGGTAATGTCACATGTCTTAATGTCTTCCAAAACCCAGCTCCATCTAACTGAGCAGATTCATACAAATCATGTGGAATCGATTGAAGACCTGCAAGCCAATAGACCATGTTAATCCCAAGACCTTTCCATGACCCGACTACAATTAAAATCATCATCGCTAAACTAGCCTCTGTCAGCCATGTAATGGGTGTTGTAATAATATTAAATTGCATCAACACTTGGTTAACAAGACCTCTAACTCCAAATAGATTACTCATAATAATTCCAACAATCGCTGTTGTCGTAACAACAGGTAAAAAGTAAATGACTCTGTAAATCCCTCGTCCTTTAAGCTTGGCATCATTTAATATAATCGCTAATATCAATGCAACCCCAACACCTAGTACTGTTGTTCCTACAATATAATAGATAGAAACAAGTAAGGAATTCCAAAAGCGACCTGATTGAAGCAGTTGAACATAGTTTCCTAGTCCAACAAAATGATTTAACGGACCAATTCCAGACCAATCATAAAAAGAATAGACGTAACTCATCACAATCGGATAAGCCGAGAATATAAAAAATACAATAATTTGCGGAGCAAGAAAAATATAAGCCCAAATCGCTTTGTTTCTTTTTAAACGATTTCTTGAAAGCTTTTCTTTTTTCTGTGGGATATTTTTAGGGACAGGTTCAGAATCCGGTCGTATATTACTAGACATCTTACATCACCCTTTCTAGGAGGAATTGAGAACAATAGAAACAGATAAAAGAGTGCACAAGTCACTATCGTCTTTCCAATAACAAAACGATAGTGACCAATGTGCTCCTCTCTATGCAGACTATCTTAATTCGTCATACATATCATTTGTAAATGGGACAAACGGCTCCCAGTTCGGGTAAATGTAATCGTCTTGAGATACCTCGCTATTTTCTTCTAATACTTCAAAGAAAGCATCTGAATAGGCTTGATTTAATTTCTCTAACTCTGCTTCAAGATCAGTAATGTTTCCTGTTAAATAACCAACAATCGCATCACCAATGCCAGGCACTTCCAATTTCGCTACAACATCTCGTTCAAATTGAATCGTTGCTGGATTTAATTCACCAGGCTTCGGTACAGGGATTACTAACTGTTCTTGTAACTCGCTAATATCTGCTGCTTGTTCAAATGGCGGATTCCCTTCAACATTCATTTTGGCCGGGATTCCCGCTCCCGTATTGACGTATACTTCTCTATGGAAATGCTCAATCGCATATTCTAAGAATATTTTGACTTCTTCCCAGTGTTCTGTATTATTACTCACTTGGATACTACTTGCTTCTGAGCCAGCCCGATAATAGTAAGGCTTTCCATCTTTCGTAGGAAGTGGTGCTACACCCCAGTTTTCAAAATCATTTTCAATTGATAATTGGCGACCAACCCAGTCCCCACTAAATAAGAAAGCAGAGCCTCCAATGGCAAATATCGCTTCTGCTTCTCCTAAGCCAATTTCCACACTTTCAGGTGCCATAATCCCCTTATCTAACATATCTTTTAACCAATAGGCAGACTCTAGTTTCCCTTGTGTGTACAACGTCGGAACACCTTTTGTAAAGTCATGTCGCCAAGGAGTTTCCGGACTAATCGCCGTCCCCATCATCGAAACTAATTGGTCATTGGCCCAACCTGGGTTATTCCAAACTAAAGGATAAATCGCCCCACCTGACTTTTCCAAAATCTCATAACCTAATGTTTCAAACTCATCCCATGAATAGGAATATCATCTTCTGTTAACCCTAGTTCTTCAAACACATCTTTATTGTAATAAGCCATCATCGCTTTACTTCGCGGTGAAGCTAACGGAAAACCATAAACAGACCCATCAGAAGTCGTTCCATTTTCAAAGAATGTCCCTTCATGAAACAATGCTCTCACTTCATCCGTAAACACTTCATCTAAGTTTTTCACTGCATCAACGGCAATTAGTTCTTTTAACTCGACTGTATTCGTCCATAGATCAGGCAGTTGGTCTTCTGATAATGCCGTACGCAATTGCGTTTCCGCTGTTCCACTTGGTGTTTCCTGCCAATCTATCTTAATATTGGGATGTTCCTCTTCAAAGGCAGTAATGAATGCTTCTAACCCTCCACGAAGCTCCGCATATCGATTCCAAAATGTTAACGTGACAACGTCGCCATCATCATCTGTCGTATTAGCACTTTCATTTTGACAAGCACCAAGTAGTAAGCCAAACATTAATAAACCAACAAATAACAAATAACTTCTCTTTTTCATCCTTCTTCCCCTCACTTTATAAATAGTTATTAGACCTCTCTTACGTAACTACTTACAAGCCCCCCTTAAGTAATTATTTTTATATACATTCTAGAATCAAATTCTAGAGAACTACCATTTTATAAAACTACATATGTAGTAAAAGCATTTTCTTAATGTAAGCGCTTTACATGATTTATGTTAAAACAGGTTTTTGTTACAGTCAAGTAAATTTTTACTTGATTATTCAGTTAATTTTACTAAAAATAACTTAAAACCTTATTTTAATTGGTTATTTACACATAATTATTATTTATTTACACTTATATTAGTAAATAAATATGCTATACCAAGTAAATGTTTACTATAATTTTACTTAGCTTCAATTGACTCTTTTCGAAATTTAATATACCTTTAAGAAAACTGATAAATGGTTACGACTTTCTAAATAAGTTGAGAGATAAAGGTTACAACTGTTGTCAAAGGAGTGAGATAATTGGCCACAATCAAAGATATCGCTGAAAAAGTAGGCGTTTCAACCGCTACAGTGTCAAGAGTCCTGAATTACGATACAAGTCTATCTGTAGCAGAAACAACAAAAAAACAAATATTTAAAGTAGCAGAAGAGCTTTCTTATACAAAAAAACGAAAAAAAACATCTGCACATCGAAGAATTGCTTTCGTTCATATTAAAACCGAAGAAGAAGAATTAGATGACGTGTATTACATGGCCATACGTGTTGGGATTGAGGAACGAGCCGATTATCATAAAGCTCAATTACTCAAATATTTAAAAGGGGACTTAGATCAAATCGATACGAACATCGATGGGATTATCGTTGTGGGTGATACATTTGAAGAACAAATCGAAAAACTAAAAAAAATCACCCCCAATATTGTGGTGATAGATTCCTACTATGTAGATGATACGTGTGACGCGGTGTTAATCGACTTCGAAAGAGTATCAAGTCAAATTCTAGACTACCTATTAGAAACCGGACATAAACACATTGGGTTCTTAGGTGGAACTCAAAACTTTTTAAATGGCGATCCACCGATCCAAGAAAAACGAGAAACCTTTTTCCGAAGATATATGGAGGAAAAAGGCATGCTTGACGAACGCTTTATTTTTATTGAAAAATTCAACGTAAATGCTGGCTACCGACTGATGAAAGAAGCGATCCAAACATTGGGGGATGAATTACCGACAGCGTTTTACGCTGGAAACGACCCTGTCGCAATCGGTGCTTTACGAGCACTTCAAGAAGAAAATATTCAAGTACCTGACCGAGTCAGTATAATCGGTGTCAACGATGTGAGTATTTCCAAGTATATCTTCCCTTCTTTAAGTACAGTCCGAATCGAAACGGAACTGATGGGTGAAACAGCAGTAGATTTAATTATGGAACGACTGACAAATGACCGGGTAATCCCGAAGAAAGTTTATATTGGAACGAAACTCGTGACGAGGAATTCGTCGAGGAGCCTAAGTTCTATTAGTAGTAGTATGAGTTAGTTTGCATGTGCTTGTAGTGATAAAGGAATGACGAATCTATCTAACAGGTTCGGTTGAAGGGGAGAAAACTTCAATTTACTACCTAACTCACATTGGTTTTTACAGACATTTTGACATTAAAACAGCATTAAAAATAGCAACTGAATTAGTCAGTTGCTATTTGTCCTCAATTTTTAGATTTACACTTTAACTCATTACATTTTTTATCTGTTTGTTTTGTTTTTTCAAGAACAGCCATACAATACCGAGTGTGATAAATAAAGCAAAAAGTAAAATAGGTAACTGATAAAAAGTCCAAGTGTTTGGGGCATAATAATTTAATTGATGATGTTCTTCTATTATATTTTCATATGAAGTTTTATATTCATATTGAACAATCCATTGTCCCTTTGCCATTATAACAGTTCCTAAGTCATAGTCACTTGGCATAATTTGTTCTTTGTTTTCAATTATCTTATTGTTTCCAATTACAGTCGCTGCATATTTATATTCTATTGGGAAATGTGTCATAGGTGTTCCAATCAATACCTCATTTTTCTCTAACCATCCTTTTAAATCTTCTGTTGGAAATACGGCTAATAAATTCAATTGATTTGGGTATTTATTAAAAATGTCCATCAATTGTTCCTCTTCTACATCACTTATTTTATTAGTAGTATCAAGAACATCGAAAACATCATTGAAGATAGCATTTTTTTCTGTTTCTACTATGACATATTGTTCGCCCTTTTTGTAAAATTGTTCAACTTCTAACCAGGAAAAAACAAGTGTTATTATACCAAAAACAAAGAAAATCAGTGTAAACGCTAATACATAATTAGTAAATTTCTTTTGGACTTTAAAGAATTCGGATAATCCTTTTACAATTTGATTTTTACCTCCAAAATTTTCGATTGCAATACGGATAGCTTCTTCTTCTGTTTTCCCTTTCGCCTTTAACTCTTCGACAGCTTCGACTAAATGCGAACGCATTTCTTGTTTTAAATCTTCTATTTCTTGTTCGTCTCCCGCAACATCTTTATAAATTGAATTTACATATTTATCAATTTGTTTCAAATTTATTCTCCCCCTTCTATAAATGTATCAATAATTTTTTTAAAAAATTGCCATTCTTTACGCTTTTCTTCAAAACCTTCTTCACCTAATGGTGTAAGTTTGTAATATTTTCTTCTTCCACCTGGTCCCTGTTCATCCCCCCAGTAAGAAGAAATCCATTTGTTATTTTCTAATCTCTTTAATGACAAATAAAGCGTACCTTCTTTTAGTTCAAATTGGTCTTCGCTTTTTTCACGAACCAATTTCGCTAACTCATATCCGTACATATCCCTGTTATGTAATAACGATAAAATTAACGTATCAATATGACCTTTTAAAACCTCTTTATTAATTTCCAATTTTTCCACCTCCTTATTTAGTTATAAAACACATTACTTAATATAGCAAGGTATTCTTTCAAAAAAAAAACAATAAAAAAATCATCCTATTTTTTAAAGGAATTTCATTTCCTTTGATTTGCTGGAAATGGAAAGAGATCTAGGTTAATCTCTCGAAGAATACCTTGTTCGATACCTTGCTCCATAAGCGTACGTACCGTCGACCAATCCTCTCTTAAGAAAAAGTCTAGTTTTTCCCATTGCTGATAGTGATGTTTTTTCAAATCAGATAATAAGCGAATATCCATAATTTCAAATTGTTCAGGTGTACCCGACATCCCCTATCTCAACACATCCCCTATCTCATTTTCGCGGTCAGAGAAGCCGTTATTTGTGAACATGATACGGGTTTCCGTTTTTTAGCGGCCACAGGAGCGCTTATTCACGCAAAAGTAAGTCTATTGCTAGCGATATATTATGATTAACTGCTCCTGTGGCCGCCAACGTTCCAAAACGCTAGCAATGTTCACAGATAACGGTTTTCATGGCCGCTTAGTTCCCATAAACAACAAAACATCTCTCCCATAGGAAGAGATGTTTTGTATTCTTATTACTGCCCAGACGTCCGATTCGCAATTTCAATTGCGCGGTTCGTTCCTTCTGCTGCTTGCTCCAATGCTTCTTTTGGTTCCATTCCTTGTAGCATATTTTCAAGCGCTGTCACGACAAGCTGACGTGATTCTGGGAATACAGAGATTAATGCGCCTTGTGTTGCCGTTCCTGGTTTTGTCGCTTGTAATTGCTCAATCGGAACGCGTAATTGTGGGTACTCTTCGTGAACTTCCGATACAATCGCCTCGTCGTACGCAGCTGGATTGATTGCGAAATACCCAGTCGCTAGGTGCCATTCTGCTTGAACTTCAGGTGTTTGTAAAAATTTCATGAAATCAAAGGCTGCAGCCTGCTCTTCTTCCGATATTCCATTTGCCATCCAAATCGAGCCGCCTCCGATAATGACACCATTTCTTTCTACTTCGTCCGCGTATGGTACAAATCCTGAACCTACTTCAAATGAAGCATTGTCAACCGTTGCTCTCGTTCCCGCTGAAGAATCTAAGTACATCGCTACTTGTCCTGCTTGGAACGCAGCACGAACATCATCCCAGCTTGAACCGAAATATCCGAATGTACCAGCTTTGTTCATCTCATTAATCCATTCAAATGCACGAAGTCCTTCTTCTCCATTGAACAACGCTTCTGTTGCGACATCCGATCTACCATTATCGTTATTTACATAATCAGCACCTTGTGTAGAAAGTAGCTGTTCAAAGAACCAACCATGTCCTAGGATAGAAAATCCATAACGGTCATCTGTCGTTAACTTTTCTGCTGCTTCCATAATTTCTTTGAACGTTGTTGGAGGATTTTCTGGGTCTAATCCTACTTCCTCAAAAGCATCCTTATTGTACAGAAGTACTGGTGTAGAAGAATTAAACGGCATAGAATATAATGAACCATCAACAGTATAATAGCTTAAGATATTTCCTTCGAGCTTACTAGCATCATAATTATCTTTATCAATCCATTCTTGAACTGGAGTGATGTAACCAGAGTCAATCATATACTTCGTTCCTACTTCAAAGACTTGAACTAACGCTGGTGCATCAGCTGTTCCACCGACACTTCTAAATTTCGTTAGTAATTCTTCATAAGAACCTTGGTATTCAGATACAACTTCTACTCCATCTTGAGACTCGTTGTATTTGTCTACTAATGCATCTAATGCTTCACCAAGCTCTCCACCCATACCATGCCAAAACTCTACGGAGACTTTGTCATCACTCGTTGCTTCGTCCTCCACTGGTGATTCCTCTTTGGCATCGTCGTTCGTAGTTTCTGTTTCTGTCGGTTCTGGTGAAGCGTCACTTTCTTCTGAAGAACAACCAGCTATGACCCCAATAAGCATAATAACCAATAACATCCAAGCTAACTTTCTTAACATACATCATCTCTCCTTTTATTTTATTGCACCCTGTGTCAAACCTTTTTGAAGCTGTTTTTGTCCTATAAATAGAAGTAATAGCGTTGGTAAAATGACAATGACAACACCAGCCATTACTACTCCCCATTCCGTAGAAACCTCTACTGTTTGTAGCTGTTTCAAGCCAATCTGTACTGTTCGTTTCACATCATTTGTTGTCACTAATAATGGCCACAAATACATATTCCATGTAGTTAAAAAGCCATATATACCTAATGTGACCAAGCTTGTTTTTGAATAAGGAATAACAACCTTATAAAAAAATTGAAACCGAGATAATCCTTCTATTTGTGAAGCCTCATAAAGTTCATGAGGAATGGTTTTAAAATGCTGACGTAATAAAAATGTTCCAAACGCTAAAGCGAAAAACGGTACCGTCATGCTCAAATAAGAATTCATCCACCCTAAGCTTTGAATCGTTAAGAAGTTAGGTATCATCGCCGCTTCCCACGGAATCATGAGCGTCGAGATAAACAATAGAAAGATGAAATTCCGCCCTTTAAATGGAATAAAGGCAAACACAAAGGCTGCTAAAGAACAAACAATTAATTGACCAACCATGACAATACTAGAAACGATAAAACTATTTTTTAAGTATTGCAGTAAAGGTACGGTCCCAAACACCTTTACATAATTATCAAAATCAAGTGACGAAGGTAGGAAGGCACGTCCAAGTACTTCTGCACCGTTCATAAAACTTACGAGAAATGCATATAGAATCGGAAAAAAAAGGATTAATGCAGATACAATCAGTAATACGTAAAAGACAATCGAGCGTATTAATCTCACTCTCACTGATAATGCACCTTCCTTTCCCCAAACTTAAATTGCAGCAATGTTAAGACAAAAACGATAATAAAGAGAATAATCGCTTGGGCACTAGCCGTACCAAATTGATAGTTAATAAAGGCCTCTTGGTATATCGAGTACACAATTAAATTCGTAGACTCAGCCGGACCACCCCTTGTTAAAATATCGACTTGTCCAAAAGATTGAAACGAATTAATGAACGTAATCGTAATGATAAAAAATAAAGTTGGCGACAGCATCGGCACAGTAATTCTCCGTAATTGATAAAAATACCCTGCTCCATCGATATTTGCACTTTCATATAAATGTTGGTCGATGTTTTGCAACCCACCTAAAATAATCAAAAAAGAAAAGCCAATATTCATCCAGATTGTTGTAATCGCAATGGAGATAAGTGCCCATGTCGGATCTAATAGCCATCTAACTGCAGGTATTCCTAGCATTCCAAAAAAGCTATTAATCGTGCCTACTGTCGGATGGAATAAGAACAACCAAATAACTGCAGACGCCGCTACAGACATTCCCATTGTGGAAGAGAATATTGTTCTAAAAAAACCAATTCCTTTTAGCTTCTCATTGGACAATAAAGCTAAAAATAAGGCAATCAAAACACTAGTTGGAACGGTGTAAAGGACAAAGAGTCCAGTAGACATCATACTTTTTTGAAACCTATCAGATTGCAGTAGGTATATGTAGTTTTCCAAGCCAACAAACAATGCAGCCGTTCCTTTTGAATCGGTTAAGAAAAAACTTAAATAGACTGTTTTAATCATTGGATAAAATAGAAAGATAGAAAATAACAAGATCGATGGAAGCAAATACAACATAGCAATGCGAAAGTTTGCTGTTTTTTTCCAAATCGATTGACGCTCTATCAATTGCTTTTCAGCTAGTTTTTTTCGAACGCGCTCCGCTTCAACCAGATTCAACAGAACGTACCTCCTTTAACAACGTTTCATTCCATGCTGGAGATATAATCGTTTCTTCTGTATCGCCAGCAAAGAGAAACATTTCTTCAATAGAAAAGGAGATTTCTGTTTGTCCATTCATATCTAACGGCCACTGTCCTAACCATTTCGCCTTCCAAATATCCTCTCCGATATAAAAGGAAAGCAACGTCTCATTCCCAAGTACTTCGACATTCGCTAACTGGACAGAGAAAGAGACGTCTTTTGCTCCACCATTTCCACGGTTAATTTGCTCTGGTCGAATGCCGATATACACCACATCACTCTTTATTTGTCTACCTTGCTCATGACTAATCGGTATAACAAGGTCATTGTCTAGTCGTAATTGGTTATTCATTCTATCTACCGTTGCTTTTGAAATATTCATCGGCGGAGCTCCAATGAAAGTAGCCACAAATAGATTTTTCGGTTTATTATAGATTTCTAACGGAGTCCCTACTTGCTGGACCTTTCCATCCTTTAACACCATGATTCGATCACCCATTGTCATCGCCTCTACCTGGTCATGCGTCACGTAAATCATCGTAATCCCTAGCTTCCTTTGTAACTGACGAATTTCCGTCCGCATATGTCCACGCAATTTAGCATCAAGATTTGATAGTGGCTCGTCCATCAAGCACATTGGTGCATCACTGACTACTGCACGGGCTAATGCCACTCGTTGTCTTTGTCCACCAGACAACTCCCGTGGCTTACGCTTTAAGTAGTCCGTTAACCCTAATAGTTTTGCCGCTTCCTCGCACCGCTCTTTTCTTACTGATTTCTTGACCTTTTTTACTTTTAAACCAAACAATATATTTTCTTCCACCGTTAAATGAGGATAAAGGGCATAATTTTGGAAAACCATTGATAAATTTCGTTGGCTCGGTAGTAAATGATTGGCTAGTTGGTTATCTATGTATAGCTCGCCAGCACTAATGCTTTCAAGGCCCGCAATCATTCGTAGAATCGTACTTTTCCCACAACCTGATGGACCGACAAGAATAAAAAATTCTCCTTTTTCAATCGAAACGGTTGCATCCTCTACAGCAAAAGTATTTTGATCATAGCTTTTACATAGTTGATGAAGTTGTATATGACTCATGTAATCCCTCCTTCTAAGAAACATCTATGATTGAACACTTTCACCCGTGCATGAAAATGCACATAAAGCTTGATAGAATAAGAAGCCTCTACAATCTCCAGTTTTAAGATGAATAAGCCTCTTTTCTCACTTATTCAAGAATACCTCTTGATTATTAATTCTAAGTAAATACACTGTTCAGCTTTTGTAAGTTGTTTGTAAATGGAATTTTAATATTATGAATAATTCGAAAAAAATGTGTTGCACCGAAAGATGTATAACAACTAATTTCACACTTCATTTATGTTCGGCGGACACCAGGGCGCTTATTTGTGAACATTACTACTGTTTCACATTTTTGGCGGACATGAGCGCCGTTATTTGCTTCAATTCAGCATAAGTTTACATAGTATTGCTCAAATAACAGCGCTGGTGTCCGCATAGACTCTCAAACACTAAGAAAGTTCACAAATAACGGCCTCTGTGTCCGGGATAAGCTCCCAATCCTCCACCCCGCTTCACGGTGGCAAGGAAAAGCGCAATCGCTAGAGGAGCAACACCGTTTTTTCCTGGCGGTTCCGTCGTGTAAGTCCATGATAGGATAACCAAATATCAGTTGCTTTTTATTTTCCTGCTCTTCAAATCGATACCAATTCCAACTCATAAAAGAACCTTCCCTCTCCATATTTTGCAGACTGAGCGGTCACTGGTAAATATTCCATTTACTAGAATCGTATACAAACTCTTTACTATAACAACATTATGAAAGCTGCTTATTGATATTGATGGGAGTCTTTCACGATTGTATAATGAACATAGCTATATTAAATTTTTCAATGAAAGGAGGGGGAGAACGTTGAGCGATATAGTATTAAATCAAATACTAGAACAAATACAAAGTTTGGATAAGCACATGCAAAGTATGGATAAACGTTTGGATAGTGTGGACAAGCGAATGGATAATATGGGCAATAAAATGGAGAACATGGACAAGCAAATCGATGACGTGGGCAGACAAATAAATAGTTTGGACAAACAAATAGGTACTATTGATTCCACATTTAATCATTTTTCTACTACTGTAAATACACGCTTTGATACAATCGAGGCAACTCTTGAGCGAATCGAAAAAAACAACCACGATGATGTGATTGCTATGCTTAAAACGATTGCTACTAAACATGATAGAAATGAAAATGAAGTACTTGCTGTAAATCGCCGACTACATCGTGTAGAAGGTGTCATCGAAGGACTGTCAAAACAATGATTATTTTTGCAATATATTCTTCAACTATTCCCCTTCCCCAACACCATCCCATATCTTATTTTTCGCGGACAGAGCAGCCGTTATTTGTGAACATTATACGGATTTCCTATTTTAAGCGGCCACAGGAGCGCTTATTCACGCAAAAGCAACTGTATTCCATGCGATATATCATGATTAACTGCTCCTGTGTCCGCCATCGTTCCAAACTGCTAGCAAAGTTCACAGATAACGGTTTTCATGGCCGCTTAATGACCATAACTACGTTAAATTAATCAATTTCCAAGCTCGAATGACCCTTGTAATTCCTCTACTGCTAATAAATAAGATGACATTTCCCCTTGAAGGTATCCACTTCGATAATCGGTTTCATCTTCGTTTATTTTTTCTTTCAGCACTGCAGCAGTTTTTTTGTATTTCAACATCATTTCTTCAATAGAGGCAAATTTATCTGTTTGAGTTGATTCTAGCAATAGCTCCAAGTCAATAATGATCTTTTCATAGCCATGAGACATTCCCTCATACAGACCAACTTGTAAATCCTCTGGTATTTCGAGTAATTCCTTTTTCGCTTCTTCTGGAATTTCGTTATAATACTTACCTTCAACTAGATTGACAACGCCTGTTTTACTTTGCTCTTGTGTCGCTGTAGCGCTCTTTCTAAATGTTCGGATTAACTCCTCTACTTTTAACTTCACAACATCTCCTCCTTTAACATAATCAAACTCTCTTGTTAACCGGTTTACAACAAAACGATACGCTTGACTCATTCCTAATAGAAATTGCTTTTCATCTTCTCCTGTATTTCGGTTCATTTTGTTCAGCTCTTTTTCCATGCTAATAAAATCTAAAATACAATCCTCGATTTTGGCACCTCGGAACATTTTTTTTCTATATTCAGTCATTAAGAACACCTCCTCTCCTTTATAGAATACCATTAATGTAAACAATTGTAAACATATATTGTATACATTTGTTTACATTAATACACCTGATACTTATCGTCTCCACTAAATACTGCCCCCCCCCTTAACAAGAAGCGCAGTCGTAATCTTGCTCTTACAGTATTTTATTCTCATACAATCTCAGCGAAAATAGCCATGAGAAGGAAACGTACAACAGTAATGACATAGTTCTTACCACTAATTTACAATTTACTTACTAACTAGTGAATGACATGTAATTTACCAGATTGAATACTTCGTTTAGATTTAGCATTTTCTCCAAATAAATGAATACCTCAGCAATAGCACCATTTAATAGAATGATATTTCTAAACTAAAATGGGTATATCGGAAAAACCGTAACCTGGTAAATATTCCGTCCGTTTATTAGACTGATATACAAACTCTTTACTATAACAACATTTTGAAAACAGCGTATTGATATTGATGGGAGTCTTTCACAATTGTATAATGAACATAGCTATAGTAATTATTTCCAATGAAAGGAGGGGGACGTTGAGCGAATCAAAAAAAACAACCACGAAGATGTGATTGCTTTTGCTTAAAACAACTCTACCAAACACGATAGAAATGAAAATGAAGTGCTTGCTGTAAATCGCCGACTACATCGTGTAGAAGGTGTCATCGAAGGACTGTCAAAACAATGATTATTTTTGCAATATATTCTTCAACAATTCCCCCCATCCTCAACACATCCCATATCTCATTTTTCGCGGACAGAGCAGCCGTTATTTGTGAACAGTATACGGGTTTCCTATTTTAAGCGGCCACAGGAGCGCTTATTTCGCTTTTCTCACTTATATTCTAGTCTCTTTTTAGCAAATAAAGGCTCTCGTGTCCGCTAATTTTTTGAAACACTACAAAAGTTCACAAATAAGAGCTCTCGTGTCCACAAAAAATCTAACAATGCACAAAAAAAGGAGCGAATCAAAAGTGAAGCAATTCCAACAAACATATGATGACTGGCTTGAAGAGAACATTGCCAACGAAAAAAATCAGCGAAGAAAAGAGTTACTTATAAAAGGGTTAGGACACGGGACCATTGAATTTTTACGACATATTTGGCTTCCGACAGTCGGCAGTTTTGACCATTTGTATCCTGAATGGGAGGTGCGTGATTTAAATAACCGCTATCGGTATTTGGATTTAGCCTATCATCCTGGAAACGGAAAAGGTTGTATCGAGATTCAAGGTTATGGTCCACACGCTAGAGACCTCGATGTAAAAAGATTCAAAGACTTATGTTGGCGTCACTCTTTATTAGCACTTGAAGGCTGGACGATATTACCGATTGCCTACTTATCCATAACAGACGAACCAAGACAATGCCAACAGCTTATTCTTGCCTTTCTCGGAAAATTTCTAGCGATTCACACACCTTCACATCTGTCCTGGCATGAAGCAGAAACACTGCGCTTTGCCCGCCGCCTCCTCCGCCCCATTAGTCCACATGAAGTCTCCCAGCATCTCCGAATAAGCGACCGCCAAACTCGCCGAGTCCTTCATACCCTTGTTAAATCTAATTTTCTCACTATTGCCAGTGGCAAAACGCGCGCACGAACTTATCGCCTTACTCATTTATAATGGTGCGGACAGGGCAGCCGTTATTTGTGAACGTTATGCGGGTTTCAGAAAATATGCGGACACAGGAGCGCTTATCAAAGCAAAAACAACTCTACTCAAAGCAATATCTTGCCATTAAGAGCTGCTGTGTCCGCCAAAATTCCAAAACGCTAGCAATGTTCACAGATAACGTCTCTCATGTCCGCTTACATTTCAATCTTCTTGCTCTTATTAAAAACAAGTAGAAAAAGTACAAGTAATATGACACAACCAATGCTGTATTGTAGAAGGGAAAGTGGATTTGAGCCAACGAGCGCAGGATAAAAGTAACCAGGGAAATTTTCTATGAGGCCTGAAAGAAATGAGTTATTCGTACTATACAATATATTTGACAAAATATTGGGGATGAAAAGAAGCATTACTGTTAAAATCAAATAAATCGCACCACTCCGAATTCCATATAAAAATAAAAGATATCCAAACAAAAAATACGTAAGCACTAGCAGAAAGAAATTAGCCGAGAATCCAAGTAGAAAGGAAACCTCCAACTCACCAGGTACGCCGAGTTGTTTCGTAACTAAAAGTAACCCTATTCCTAATACGACATACAGCAAACTCACATACAATGCAATCACGACATTCGCCATGACATAGTTTTTTCTGTTTTGTTTTGAGTTGTTAATCAAAGAAATGGCCTTAGATGAGTAATCCCTGTTTACAAAATAAAGTGGGTGTAATACCGCGGCCAACATCCCTAACATACAATAGAAACTAGAGACATGTTTGATATAAAACGGCGTAGTTTCTGTCAAGATTAAGGCACTCATCACGATTGCTGGTGCAAATGCTGCTAGCACTCCAACAAGTAAGTGACCTTTTTTCAATAAATCGATTCCATTGTAACTAACATAGTTATGAATGTTTAGTTGCATGACCTTCACCTCTCAATTTATTCATATAGACATTTCGAAGTGTCTTTTTCTCCGCAGAAAAATCTACTAATCTTAATCCTAACTGATGTAAAAACTGAAAAATTTCAGTATTCTCCACACTCGTTTCCATTTCAATTGTGTTTTCACTCAAGTGAATGATAGTTCCGAACTGTTGCTTCTCGATGAATGTTGCTACTTCAGTCGAAGTAGCAAAAACGAATTTGAGTAGAAACTGACTCTTTTTACTTAATTGTTGTTCACCAACAATTTTCCCTTTTTCTAAAAACAAAACTCGATCACAGATTGTTTCAATATCTTCGAGCTTATGACTAGAAATCAAAACACCAACATTCCACTCATTCGCCATTTTTCTTAATTGCTGTAATACTTCTAGAGAGGTTTCAATGTCCATACTATTAGTAGGTTCATCCAACACAATGTAATTTGGTTTATTCAAAAGACTAATAACAATTCCTAATTTCTGCCGCATCCCTAAAGAATATTGTTTGACCTTTTTATTCAATACATCATACAATTGAATGCCTTTCAAAAAAACCTCGTATTCACTAAGATTGAATCTAGTTCCATAGATTCCAGAAAAATAGGAAAGATGTGCTAACCCGGTTTTATTCGTGTATAATTTAGGCTCCTCAATTAAGTACCCAACATGGTTATTACCCGCAACAGATCCATCGAATGTTTGAATTGTTTGAGCAATAATCTTCATAAGTGTGCTTTTTCCAGCGCCATTACTGCCAACTAATCCCACAATCTCTCCTTGTTTAAACTCAAAAGATATCCGATCTAACACGACAGTACGATGATATTTCTTCGTAACTGAATTAACATGCATTTTGCTATCCTCCTATTTCATTCATTAGTTTAAGAAATCTTTCTTATATTGAATCGCTAAATAAATTCCTGACGCTAAAAATGCAAGCGAATATTTAAACAAAAAGAAAATTTGCCACATATATTCTTTCGGAAAAATCAAGTCACATAAAATAACAACAGATAATATAACGAGGCAGCTTTTCAAACTAATTTGAGACGTTCTTTCATCAGCATTTCCCATTTTTTTATAAAATACATACGTTATAATCACTCCGACGGCAAGCAATAAAAGACCACTTCCAAGAAGCATATTCCAATTACCCGCTGATGCTTCCGCCCATGTTTTTAATGGATAGAACATTGAATTCGTTATGTCATCAATTTTCATTTTGATCCTTTCCTCCCTCATAAGTAAAAATTTCGGTCACATCCACGTTAAAAAAATTCGCAATCCGAAAAGCTAGCAATAACGTGGGAACATAATTTCCTTTTTCCATGACGAAGATGGTTTGTTTGGAAACCCCGACTTTCTCAGCTAATTCTTGCTGAGACATTCTAGCAAGTACGCGATATTCATACACCTTATTTGATATCGAATCACCAAAATCTTTTTTCAAGACCATCACCTCTTAACAAGAATTGTAAATTAATTCATAACAAAAGTAAAGTTTAATTATACAAAATAACAATTTAATTATAAAAAGGACTAATTCATTTATATAATCAGTATAAAAATCATTGTGAGATATCTTAAAGATAAAATGAAACCACGAAAAATTACCTGATTATTTTGCACCCAAACATTCTTTCATACAATTTTAAAAAACATCGGCTTTTTCTCATAAAAAAAGACCCTCATTACTGAGAGTCATTAATTTATTGACAGCAGTTTTTTATAAACACCCAGTACCATACATAGTGTCTGCTAAGGAAACGCGTGCATTAAAAGTCGTTCCAAAGAAAAAACACCTTCTATAAGGTGCTTTTTAAGAGTACAGAGAAGGGCTTCTTGGCAAAATAGAGCTTAAACTACAACTTCCTAACCTCATACGGTCTTCTCAACAACATTCTAAATACTTCCTGTCCTTCATGCTTTCTCGAATGAGCCCATTTATCATACTCTGCTTCTGTTATTCGCCCTTCGACTAATGCTTCCAGAAACAAATAATGTTCTTGATCTACTGCTAATTTGCTAATGTCCAACTGCTCTTTTCTTTTATTTATCTTAGAAACTTGCGTCCTGTTCCTGGCTGGTTCTTTTCTTATTACGTGTAATTTGGCTCTATTTCTTTTTTTTAATGAAATCAATAAAACAATAACTAAAAGTGAAAAGACTACTATTCCTACTTCAACCATACAGCACCCTTTCTGAAAACCTCGTCCTCACCTAGTCTTCTTCTAGATTCTTTTCTACGGACTCCAAATCACATCATACCCATTCTTAATCGAGTAATCGTACAACATGATGATTTTTTTCTCTTTATAGTTGGTCATCCAGTTCGGTTCAACTATTTTTGTATGTAACTCATTGTTTCTACTAATGATCTCTTGAAGAAAAGGCCTCTCTGGCAACTTATCGCTTTTGGAGCTATTACACTTTTGACAAGATAACACAAGATTCCATAAGTGATCGGATTGGACGAACGACCACGGAATGAAGTGATCAACATGCGTTTCTCGCTTTTCTCCTGAAAGAGTCTTGTTACAGTAGAAACATCTAGCTTCAAAATGATTCATTAACACCTTTTCAAAAGGTCGCAGCGACGTTCGACGTGCAATGCTTTCCACTTTACCGAGAAGATAATTAATACTTGGTACTTCATTCAATTCTTCAATCATAGCTGCCATATGGTAATTAGTTAGATTGACAATCAATCTTTGATAATTCAGCATAAAACTATGTACAGCAGGGTTTATTTGAAAGTACTCACGTTTATGGTCAAATGCGTAAAAACGCCCCTTTGTGTCACCATACAAAGCACCAAATACATTTTCCTTCATTGTTGTTTTTACTTTTTTTACAAGATTTATTTGGAGCGTTGCATCGATCTTATCAAAACTATACTCAGACGGAATTGCGTTAGCTGTCTGCGCTTCTTTAATAATCGTGACAACGCGCGCATTCTTTCCGCGATTTTGCTTATCTAACTGATGGTGCACAATCAAGTTCCAATAAATCTTAGTGAAGGAGTATGCCAGTTGGTCGTAGGTAAGCTCAAATTGGTCATTCACTTGATATAAATTTTCAATCAAGGATTTAATCAACGCATACTTGTATGTTGATGATTTAACGGATTTATTAGACAACACAACGGTCAGTGTTCTCCAAATCTCTTCATCCGTTAAATATTTCTCCTTCAGCTCCCCCACTTTTAACTTGTAACTCAACTACTCCACACCCCTTTCATTGCTGCCCTTTCTTTCACAAAATGTTAATCTTCAACATCCACTAGCAAGAGTCTTTCCTCAAATCCCCCACGTTCGTCTAGCTTTCTTTTTCTCACTTCCTCTATCTCCGGTGGATCCACACCACGAAGTTTAGCAAGACTATACATCACTTCTAACAAGTCAGCCATTTCTTCTACTAACTCAGCCGTTGATTCTGCTTTCAGTAGCTCGTCCATTTCTTCTTCTAATTTCACTCGTAACTCTTTCTCATATGTAGTAGAATCTAACGTCTTTGTCCTAAATTTCTTCCCGCTCTTTTCTATAATCTCCGGAATTCGATCTCGAACAAGCTTGTTATAGGTAGGCATATGCACGGTCCTTTCATATTACATTTTACTGCTCGTAAGTTTTGGGTCTTTAGTTTGCAGGTAGAAAAGGTCTACATTATTTTTTACATTATTATAATTTTTTATATGAACGAATTTCATAATTCGAGCCATTAGGCTCGCAAGGCTTTCAAGACACTAAAAAGAGATGTAACAAGTTCATATGATAGAGAAATTTTGTTTGATATTCTAGATTAAGAGGAGCAACTATATGAAAAACAAGATAGTAGCATTATTTGTTTGTATTTTTTTTATTTTACTTTTCCCTTCAAATATACTAGCAAATGAAATGAATAGCGAGCAAAGTTTAATAGAGTCCGCAAACAGTTGGATGGAGAAGTTAGGTTTTGAAGTATCCTTTTCAAAACCATATATTAAAGAGCCTCATCATTGTCTCTAATTCTTCTTCATTGGAAAGTGTCCAATGATTAGAGGAAGGCTTCCAATTCAATTACACAGATTGACACTTTTTTATATGGCGCAGCCAAGATTGATTAAAGACTCTCCCATTTCTAATTTCATATGTCGTTCTTCCTCAAGAGCCGTTTCCTTTATTTTAGTAGAAATGAACCATTATATTAGAAAATGTACGCCTCCTAGTTTGACACAAAAGCGTATGCCTCTCCTCTTGTTGCCGAGACGCTGGCTTTTTCGAATATCCGCGGCCACCACAGCCGTTATTTGTGAACTTTATAGGCGTTTGCAAAAATAAGCGGACAGAGAAGACCCTATTTACCATTTACCAGCGCTTATCCCACTGATATTTGCCAAATAACGTCTCTCCTGTCCGCTTAATTCTTGAAACAGGGGTTTTGTTCACACATAAGAGCGCTGGTGGCCGTAAAAACAAAGGGGAAGTGCCCGCCAGCTACAAATATGTAATTGAGGTGCCTGACCCCCTATATCCTACTTAATTGCTATGCTCACCTTCAGCTTCTTTCCTTTAATCGTGGTATTTTCCATTGCTTCTAACACTAACGACCCTTTTCCATTATGAATATCCACGTACGTTAATGTATCTTGGATCGTGATAATCCCAATATCCTCTGCGCTTACCCCAGGAATATTAGCGATCGTTCCAACAAAATCTACTGGCCGAAGCTTCTTCTTTTTCCCACCACTAAAATGGAGCTTCATAATATCTTTATTGATTCGTGCCGTTTTATTATTTCGAACGACTCGACGGCCACTAATTTTTTCATCAAAAGCCGCTTTTCCTCTAGAAACTTCGGTCTCACTAGGAGCCTCCATATCAGCTATGGTAAAACCAATATATCTCTCGATCCCTTTAAGGTACTTCTCATCGTTTAGTGTGGCTAACGTAATCGCTTTTCCTTTATTACCCGATCGGCCCGTTCTTCCTGTTCGGTGCACATAGCTTTCTTTTTCCATCGGTACGTCATAGTTAATGACTAACGTTACATTGTCCACATCAATTCCCCTCGCAGCAACATCCGTCGCCACAAGATAACGGAAATTCCCCCGCTTAAAACCATCCATGACGGAAAACCGGTCTTCTTGCTCTAATCCACCATGAAGTTTTTCACAAGAATAATTAGCGCGATCAAGTTCGGAAAACACCGTATCCACATGCTCTTTCGTATTGCAAAAAACAATACAACTGTCTGGATTCTCTACTATGGTTATATCTTTAAGGAGCGATAACTTTTCTTCTGGATTAACCTCAATTACATGATGTTCAATCGAAGCCGTAGTCATGCCAGAAGATGCTATCTCAATATGCTCGGGGCTTTCCATATAATGATGACAAAGAGTTTCCACATCTTTCGGCAACGTTGCCGAAAACACCATCGTCACTCTATCAACAGGAAGCTCTTTAATAATTGCTTCCACATCGTTAATAAAACCCATATTCAGCATCTCATCTGCTTCATCAATAACGAGATATTTAATTTCATCCAATGCTACTGTTTCTCTTTCGATATGGTCCAGCACCCGACCAGGTGTCCCAACAACAACATGAGTCCTTTGTTTTAATTCGTCTTTTTGTTTCGAGAAAGGCTCTTTTCCATAAACGGCTACAGCTTTAATCCGCTTAAATCGACCAATATTCGCAATATCCTCCCGAACTTGAACGGCAAGCTCCCTTGTTGGTGTGAGAATTAACGCTTGCGGCTTTCTTTCCTCCCAATTCACCATCTCACAAATCGGGATTCCAAAGGCTGCTGTCTTCCCGCTGCCCGTTTGAGATTTAACGATTAAATCTTTCTTTTTCATCGCTAGAGGAATGACTTCCCGTTGAACCTCTGTTGCCTTTTCATATTTCATTAATGAAAGTGCACGATTTATTTCCTCACTTAACTGATACTCATCAAAACCTCGTTCACTCATACCCTAACCCCATTTTTATTATTTCTACTCATTCTTTCAAAAAGCTCAATAACAGATCATATTGAACTGACTTTTACATTATCTCGTCCGTAATTCAGACCACAACTGCTCAAGCCACTTATCAAAATCCGTACCTTTTTCTCCTTCATATGTATCATACACATCAATTCTCATCTTTTTCAATTTTTCTTTAAAATCTTCATAAGAATGATCCTTAGGAAGGCTCTTTTTTATACGAACAAGGATTTTTTTCGTATCCTTAACAGCATCGCCTTCCTTCCGTTCCGGCATTGTAACCTGTTCTCCTAACGCTAGAAGTTGACGGTAAGCAGCTTCCCGAACTTTATGGACAGGATCACCTTTCATACTATGCTTTAATAATTCAATTGTCTCTCGCGCTTTCCACTTCCCTAACTCTTCTACCGTATCCATTCGTTCCCGCCAATTAGCCATTCTATTGATGGACTTCTTTAATTCATCAAAGTTTGCAGGTAAATCTGTTCTTTCTTCATGATTAGCCAATTTACTCGCCTCTCTTCTGTATGATTTTCGCTCAAACCTTTTATAGGTAGTTTGCCTTTATTTGTATTTTAAATACATGTTTCAATTGTATAAGGGGGAAGTGCCTGACTCCAAGTACGTTTGTGTTTTAACGTACTTGGAGACTTTCGTCTAGTCCGTCATTTTGGACATGTCCTCTACATCCAATAATCCAACATAGAAGAAAACCATTTTAAGGCTTCACCAAAACATAAATAAGTCACAAACGTTGATGTACCAACACCTGTAAGTATGTTACCTTTTTTAAAATTAAAATTAAGTAACCTTTTTTCTAAAATAATGTGGATTTCGACATTTAAAATGGACTTCACGGAATTAAAATATAAATGTACGTTCAACGGAAGCATTAGTTCAACAAGAGAAAATAATGTCATACATATCTAATAAATGTTTTGGAATAAGTGAAATGTTTTTGACACTCTAAAATTACCGAATGTTGCCGGTATTGCCTGTCCAGAATTAGTCGAATATAATGTCCTTATGTAGTTCGGAATATTTCGACATTTATCATTCTGGAGAAAGGAAAAAGACATCTCCCAAAACGTGTAACTGCGCCAACAGTTATACAGGAGATGTCCCACAAAAAAGTATATGATTATTGTATCAGAATATCAGCTGATTGAAAACATACTTACTGGAGTTTTTAGTTAGGGGTGCAGAGAAAATCCCCTCTCCTTGTTGTGGAAAAAACATGTTGGTTAGAGGAACGACGAATCGA
>NZ_JHYI01000010.1 GCF_000621445.1 Alkalihalobacillus bogoriensis ATCC BAA-922
AAATCAAATGATAACTGTTTGCAATTGGAAGAAAAAAGAAATTTGATTTATATAAATATACAGAAGTGGGTATGTCGCCACCTGAAAAAAGCAACTCCCTATTGAACATTGCTCCTGTAAAATAACAGCTTAATTCTAAAGTATATTTTTTTGTCTACATATAACAGGAGTATTTGGTGTTAATATGATGAACTGCACTATGATGACCATTCGATATTCATTAGCTTATCATGAATTAAAGATGTTTATTAATTGATATAAGAATTGCATAACCAGTTGATTCTAGGCTTTTGGGAGCTTCAACATGATTCCTTATATTCAGTTAAGGAGGAAGAGATGAAAAAAAAAGTAGATAAGAAAAATCTCTTTTTGTGGATACTATTGGGAGTTTATGGAATCACACTTGCTATAATTGCCGATGTCTATTTTGATTTTTTTCAAGCTAATAAACTTTTAGGTTTATTTTTAGCAGGTATTCTATTACTACTAATTTTTTTGTGCATTTTATCAGAGAGTAAAAAATACAATGGGTCCACAAAAGTAAATAAAAAAGTATTCTTTTCAGCATTATACGTTTTTATCGTTTTAATGTTGGTCATAAGTCTTACAAAAATTTAAAAGCACAAGGGAAGACTGTTTTGACGTAATAATAACTGGCTAATTGAAATAGTCCCCATTGAATTGTTATTTATAAAAAAATACAGAAGTAGGGTAAGTTGCCACCGGAAGAAATTCTAATAAACAAGGATCCTAAAATACAGCTTTATTCTAAAGTATATTTTTGTCTTCATACAGTATTAGAATTTGGTGTATGATGATGCACGCACTGCATTATAATGACCTTTTGATTGTCATCACCTTATCATGAAATAACGCTGTTTATTAACTGATATAAGAATTGCTTAACCAGGTGATTCTACGCTTTTGGGAGCTTCAACATGATTCCATAAATTCAGTTAAGGAGGAAGAGATGAAAAAAAAAGTAGATAAGAAATATATTTTATTGTGGGTACTAGCGGGAGTATATGGACTCACATTTGGTATCATTATGGATGTTTATTATGATTTTTTTCAAGCTAATAAACTCTTAGGTTTATTTTTAGCAGGTATTCTGGTTCTATTAATATTTTTGATCATTTTATCAGAGAGTAAAAAATACAATGGGTCCACAAAAGTAAATAAAAAAGTATTCATTTCAGCAGTATACGTTTTTATCGTTTTAATGTTGGTCATTAGTCTTACAAAAATTTAATAGCACAAGGGAAGACTATTTTGACGTAATAATACTGACTAATTGGAATAGTCCCAATTGAATTGTTGAAATCAATGATATCCATTTCAAATTTTAAAAAAAAGAAAGCTTTATTTATATAAAAATACAGAATTTGTATGTTGCCACCAGAAGAAATTTTTAATAAACAACGCTTCTAAAAAAACAGCTTAACTCTAAAGGCTCTTTTTTGTCTCCGTACAGTAGTATTCGGTGTTATTATGATGAACTGCACTATGATGACCTTTTTATAGTCATTACCTTATCATGAATTAAAGGTGTTTATTTACTGATAGAAGAATTGCTTAACCAGGTGATTCTACGCTTTTGGTAGCTTCAACATGATTCCTTATATTCAATTAAGGAGGAAGAGATGAAAAAAAGTAGATAAGAAAAATCTTTTATTGTGGGTAGTAATGGGAGTCTATGCACTTACACTTGCTATAATTGCCGATGTCTATTTTGATTTTTTTCAAGCTAATAAACTCTTAGGTTTATTTTTAGCAGGTATTCTATTACTACTAATTTTTTTGTGCATTTTATCAGAGAGTAAAAAAATACATGGGTCCACAAAAATAAATATAAAGGTACTTTTTTCAGCGATATACTTTTTTATCGTTATTATTTTAATCAATATTATTACAAAATTTTAACAAAATAACGTAGGAAAAAGAATGCTGATAGTCATTACTTTATAAAGAATTAGAGTTGTCAAATACTTTAATGTGAAACATTTGTATTTAAGGTTTCTGCAATAGTTCGTTTTATCAAAGCCTTTATGGTTCTGACAGCCAAATAGTAACAAAAGACTACATAAAATTTTGAAGAAAAATGATAAAATACGAGTTGGTATTGGTAGCAAGTGGAAAAATGTTCAATAAAATTGAATTTTTATAATGTTATTTCAGTTGCATTTTCTATTTTATTGAACAGATTCTCACTAGAAAAATCAGAAAATACGTGGAAGTATTTTGGGTATTGTAACATCATGCTTAGCTTGGATTCCTTTCTTAGGTATGATTATGCATATTATTACAGGTGTTCTGTTAATGGTTGATGCGTATAACACACAAAAAAGGAATAGTGAGGTATTTGAAAGTTCGACTTATTAAAGTGACTTTCATAAGAAAAATAATTAACTAAAGACTTATTCTAAAAAAAAGATACTGAATTCATTCGTATCTTTTTTTCTTTGAATGTCCCTTTTTGTTTTTAACTTCCATTATTTGATTGAAATAGAAGTAAATGTAGAAAAAATAAAAGCGTAGTAGGTGAAGGATTATGAATTTTACAATGAAAATGTTCCTATTACTAGGTTTCCTATACTTAACTGGTTGTCAATCCGCAATGGAATCTAGTGAAACTGAAAAAGAGGACCATTCTCTTACAACTAATGAAGAAATTAACGAAGAAGAAGAGTATTCAATTTTTGAGGAAGAAGTACATGATTTGGAGTTAGAAGGGGAAGAAAATCGTGATCCATATGCAAATTTACTTGAAAGAGCACCGGATGAACCGATGACGATAGAGGAACTGTTACACTATCCGACAGGTCCACTAGCTAGCAAAAATTGGCCAGAGGACAAAGAAGAAATCATGAAAAAAGTAAAAGAATTGTTACCTCCAATTGAAGAAGAAAGTACGGAAAATGAATTAGATGCTTGGTGGAAAGCACTTCGCTATTTGTTTTCTGAAGACTATCCGAATCCAGATGACTACTTCACGCAGTTTACTATTTCTAGTTTTGGCGCTGAGGATGTGATTGATGAACGATTTACATTTAAAGACCAAATCAACGTTCTAGTGATTCTAGATGTAAGTGGGAGTATGAAGAATGAAATCGACGGGAAAGCAATGATGGATATCGCAAAAGATGCGATCCGTGAATTCACCAGCAATTTACCAGAAAAAGTGAATGTCGGGTTACGAGTCTATGGGCATGAAGGGCAAAGCACAGGGGCAGATAAAAGCCAATCTTGTCAAAGCACGGAGCTCGTATTTGACATTCAACCCTTTGATAGCGATGATTTCAATCCAATCTTAAATCAATTTGAGCCAACAGGGTGGACGCCCATTGCACTATCATTAGAAGAAGCAATGAAAGACTTAGAGGCATTCCCAGGTGAGGACAATACAAACCTCGTTTATATTGTCAGTGATGGAATCGAAACATGTGATGGCGATCCAGTAGCTGCCGCCGAAGCGTTAGCGGACTCTAATATTCATCCGATTATTAATGTCATAGGCTTTAACGTTGATATAGATGGACAACGCCACCTCAGAGAAGTGGCAGAGGCTGGTGGTGGCCTTTATACAAATGCTGGTAATGAAGAACAGTTAAATATAGCGTTTGAACAAGCGGAAGAACTCTTGCGCAAGTGGGAACAGTGGCTCCTTGGTAACCAAGTCGATGTCAATAATCATCGCGCAATACTTTTAAATGAAAGTATGGGATTAGAAGCGGCATGGGGAAATTTAAATATGAGAGAAACTAGAATGCTAAGAGAAGTTTACGGAGTATTAAATTATGAAGATTATATTACATCGGACGCATGGAGCTACTTTCATTCTAAAGTAAATGAAAAGAATAGCCTTTATCAAAAATTTTCACATGAAGTTAGAGACCGATTTGTAGAAAGAATAGAACAATCCTACAACAAAACAATCGAAGAATTACAAGAAACTTATACTGAAAATATATCTAACTAATTAATGAAGGCAAAAGTCTTGAAGAAAATATTAATTTAGGAGTAAGGAGAAAACCAATGAAAAGGATAGTAATGTTTTTTTGTGTATTATCAGTCTTTATACATACAGGGTGTAGTTCAGAGGAACAATCAACAGAAGCACCTACACCTCAACCAACACAACAAGAAACAGAAGAAAAGGTAGAGCAATCGACTGAAACTGAACAAGATGTAGAAGAGCCACAATTAGATAGCGAGCAAGGGGAAATGCGGGACCCTTTCGAAAATTTATTGGAAAGGGCTCCGGAGGAACCAACAACAGTAGAGGAATTGTTGCACTATCCAACAGGTCCACTAGCTAACATGACTTGGCGAGATGACCGACAGGAAATCTTGATGAAAGTAAAAGAAGTGTTACCACCAATTGAAAAAGAGACTTCTGAGCAAGAACTCGAAGCTTGGTGGAGAGCTTTCCGCTATTTGTTTGCGCGTGAATACCCTAATCCGGATCAATATTTTACCGAGTTTACTATTTCTGGATTTGGTGGTGATGGTGTCATTGATGAACGGTACCAATTTAAAGAACAAATTAATGTGCTTGTTGTCTTAGATGTTAGTGGAAGCATGCGAAATGAAATTGATGGGAAACCGATGATGGACATCGCGAAAGAGGCAATCCAAGAGTTTACTTCAAACTTGCCAGAAAAAGCGAATGTTGGGTTACGAGTCTATGGTCATGAAGGGAAAAGTACAGGGGCAGATAAAAGCCAATCATGTCAAAGTACAGAGCTAGTTTATGATATCCAACCTTTAAAACAGTCTGAATTTGATTCGATATTACATCAATTTGAACCAACTGGTTGGACGCCAATCGCTTTGTCGTTAGAAGAAGCGATGAAAGATTTCGAGAAGTTTCCAGGAGAAGAAAATACAAACCTTGTCTATGTTGTGAGTGATGGGATAGAAACATGTGATGGAAACCCTGAGGCGGCAGCAAAAGCATTAGCAGACTCTAATATTCAACCCATTATTAATGTCATAGGCTTTAATGTTGATATGGACGGCCAACAGCATTTAAGAGAAATTGCAGAAGCAGGAAATGGTTTATATACAAATGCAGGAAATGAAGAGCAGTTAAAAGATGCATTTGAACAAGCCGAGGAACTAATCCGACAGTGGGAACAGTGGCTTAGTGGGAATAAAATTGATGCGAGAAATCAACGAGCCAGACTGTTAAATAAAGCTAGGGGATTACAGGCAACATGGACAAATGAGAACATGGGAGAAAACAGAGATCTAAGAGAAGTTAAGGTGGCATTAAGCACTGAGGGGTATATAACAAGGGAAGCATCACACTATTTTACTTCATTATTGAATGAAAAAAATAGATTATATCAAGGATTTTCAAATGAAGTTAGTGAGAGGTTTGAAGAAAGAGTAGAAGAGGCTTACGAAAAAACAATTGAAGAACTTGAAGAAACTTTCACTGAAAATACCCCAGATGAATAATGTGTGCAAAACATCACCAAACGTATCGATAGAGTTAAAAGGAGAGAGATAATGAAAAAAAGAATGTTGTTTATTTTGGTAATATCAATCTTTCTATATACAGGGTGCAGTTCAGAAGAACAATCAACAGAAGCACCTACACCTCAACCAACACAACAAGAAACAGAAGAAAACGCGGATCAACCTAATGAAAATGAACAAGATGTTGAGGAGGCTATTACAGATAGCGAGCAAGGGGAAATGCGGGATCCTTTCGAAAATTTATTAGAAAGGGCTCCAGAGGAACCAACGACAGTAGAAGAAGCCCTAAGTTATCCTGTAGGTCCATTGACAAATAACCTTAATCAACGTGACCGAGATTATCAAGCTTTAAAGGTAATGGAAATCTTACCACCGATTGAAGAGGGGGCGTCACAAGAAGAATTAGATGCGTGGTGGAGAGCATATCGATATTTGTTAGCTCATGAGTACCCCAACCCAGACCAATACTTTACCGAATTTAACATCGCAAGCTTTGGAGGGGCTGATGTGGAAGATGAGCGATATCATTTTAAAGAACAAATCAGCGATATCATTTTAAAGAACAAATCAACGTGCTTGTAATATTAGATGTCAGTGGAAGCATGAGAAATGAAATTGATGGGAAACCAATGATGGACATTGCGAAAGAGGCCATTCAAGAGTTTACTTCAAATTTGCCAGAAAAAGCGAATGTTGGGTTACGAGTCTATGGTCATGAAGGAAAAAGTACAGGGGCAGATAAAAGCCAATCATGTCAAAGTACAGAGCTAGTTTATGATATCCAACCTTTAAAACAGTCTGAATTTGATTCGATATTACATCAATTTGAACCAACTGGTTGGACGCCAATCGCTTTGTCGTTAGATGAAGCGATGAAAGATTTTGAGAAGTTTCCAGGAGAAGAAAATACAAACCTTGTTTATGTCGTCAGTGATGGAATTGAAACATGTGATGGCGATCCAGTAGCTGCCGCCAAAGCGTTATCGGAATCGAATATTCAACCGATTATTAATGTCATAGGCTTTAATGTTGATATGGACGGACAACGCCACCTCAGAGAAGTCGCAGAAGCAGGTGGTGGGATTTATACAAATGCCGGAAATGAAGAACAATTACATGCTGCGTTTAATCAAGCAGAAGAGTTAATGAAACAGTGGGAAGAATGGCTAAGCGGAGAAATGAAGGAAGCAACCGATCAACGAATTGACCTTTTAACAGATGTGTGGGCTCTAGAGGGAGTTTGGATGAATGTGAATGCAATAGAAACAAATACTTTTCAGGCAGTTCATTATGAGCTTTACGTCCTTGGTCATATTACAAAAGCAGCTACTGATTATTTTTATGTTAAGGCAACGGATAAAGATCAATTATATGATTCTTTTAGATTTGATCTTGTAGATATGTTTAAAGAAAGAGTAGAAGAGGCTTACCAAAAAACAATTGAAGAACTAGAAGAAACTTTCACTGAAAATATCACTAATGAATAATTGAATATTTTTTTATATACAATAAATATATTATGTTAACTAATATAACTTTTATTTTTTTGGTTTTCACTGTGTATATAAAGGAATATTTACTTCCCTCTATGCACAGTGAATTTGTTTTGAAAGGAAGAAAATCATTAAAAAACCAAAAAAATTGATTTATTTCATTCTGTTCTTAGTATTATATACATATTCACAATGGGAATGATAATTGCAAGTAACCCTGACTATTTCGCTCAAATATGATACTTGCAATATTCTTAACGATTACAATAGCAGTAAGCTTATTAATAATGGCTTTAATCTTTTCAAAACCAAAACTAGGAACAAAACTCAATTCGAAAGTCGTTGTATCAGCAATTTACTTCTTATTAATTGCTTTAACTGTTAACTTTGTTTTGAGATTGTAAAAAAAAAGCAAATGAAATTAATGAACAGAAAGCACCAGACACTACTAGACTCAACTCATTTTTGAATGGAACCAGATTTAAAATTAAACGTATAAATATTAGTACGTATGGAATCGTTGTTTATAGTATAATAACCATATATTAACAAAAACTTCATCTTTTATCGGTAGCGACGAATGTCCTTTATCGAGTAAACTAGTATACGGAGAGGAGTGAGAGAAATGAAATCATCAACAGTGTTAAAATGGATTTCCGGTGGATTAGAAGCATTTTTAGCCATTCCTGTTTTTGGAGCTGCGATTATTCTTGGGCTGTATTGGCTGCCACTCGCCTTTATGCTCGTTATGCATATTGTCACTTTAGTTAGTTCAGCCTCGGATAAACGAAATATTCACGGCAGTATTTTAGGAATTGTTACATCATGCCTTGGCTGGATTCCTTTTTTAGGGTGGACGATGCATGTGATTACAGCAACTTTACTTTTAGTAGACGCGTATAAAAGTCAAAAACGTGACAATGAAGTAGTTGAAAATATTAATTTTTAATGAAATGAAATTTTTTTGAAATCATGAAACCATTCCCTTCTTTTCTTCGTAAACAAATTATCTGCATGAAACTAGTAAACTAACTTTTTCATAAAAAAATCATAGTTTTTCATGTTTTGTTATGAGATTGTAATGGTAATCTATTAGATTTCATGAGAAAATAAAAGAAATCAATAGGAGGAAAGGGGGAATTATCAATGATGTTATGGTTAAAACGGGCCACTTTAGTGACTACTGCTGTCGTTACATTAGGTTTAGCATTACCAGCAGGTGTAACAAAAGCTGAGCAACTCGACATGCGGTCGGCCACGAAACCAGTAAGTGAAGTGCCTGACAAGCCGACGATATTAAAAGTTGAGCAAGGTTATGGATATAGCGACCCAGCCATTGATGGGGCGTTAACATATAAAGATTTCTTTAAAACCGAGTTTTTTCTCGAACATACATTACTTCAAGCGTATGAGCAAGGAATCGTGAAGTTTGGACCGAAAATCACCGAAAAAATTGGTGAACAGTATGAAGATTTTATTTTACCTCGATTTAAAGAAGTGCTAGAAGAAGTGACAGCGGATGTAGATACTACTGAAATAGATTTTCTTCGGATAAGCAATGACCCAGCAGCAGGAATGGGTGAAAAAATCTTGCATGTGTATGATGAAAGAGATGGAAGTGATTTCGTTCGTTTTCATGTACGGAGGGAAAATCCACCTCGACAAGGATATTGGTTTGATTTTCACTACCATTTAGCAAAAGATAATTTTGAAGAACATTATGAGTTAGGTAAAATTTATTGGGATAAAAATACTCCGCCTTTATGGCAAGCATAAGAAAAAAGTCGCTCATCTTTGAGTGGATTTTTTCTTTTTTTTCGTCTTTTTTCATCATATTGTCAAAAAATATTACAAGAAAATAAAACTTTTAATATAAAATGAGTCTAAAGACATGTTATAATAGTTTTACACTATATAAATGGAGGAAATATAATATGTGGAAAAGTTGGGTTATGGTAGGAGCTGCCTCAGTTCTATTATTATTTGTTTGGGGTGCTGTCATGGTTAGCTTTTTTTCTAACACGACTCAACAACAAGAACTGGCAGAGGAAGAAACTGTTTTAACGGAAGATGAAATTAATAATGAAAAAACAGTAGCATTGCAACCGAAAATTGAAGTTGTTGAATTTGTGGAAGTCGAAGAGAAAAAAGCGCTACCTGAAGAAGTGAATATTGCTAGTAAAAGCGAACAGAAAGCAACCTATAAAATCGACTTATCTCGCTTTGACTTTAGTGATGTTAGTTCTAAAGATGGAGTACCCATTGATAAAATTTTAACAAAAGTTGGATTAGAGGAGTAACAGTTCAAAATATGTTCGCATTCTAGATGCGCATCGTTCCCTTAGGTTTGGTACTATATAAGTATTGATGGTTCAGGAGGGAATATGATGAACAATAGCATCTTACAAAATCCAGTGATGAAGTATAGCATCCGTGTGGTTCTTGCTTACGTTGCGTTACTTGTACTCATTTTAGCAACTGCGATATTAGCGATTTTTGTGACGTTTACCTTTGTTGTGATTGATACGATTACCCATTCTGATACGTTAGGTGTATTTGCAGAGACGTATTTTGTTCCTGTATCAGAATTTTTATGGTCACTGTTTTTAAAATTAGTGCCATTTGTGTAGGTGAGTCGGAATGAATCATGATATGATATTGGTAATCGCAGGAATCGCTTTATTTTTTTTCACAGGGTTGTTAGGAATGGCAGGGATTTACTGCTTGATGAAGCAACAAATGAAAAAAGGAATTGTCTTTTTTTCCATTGGCTTTATTTGTATTATTATTTTTATCGTTTTATTTTTTGCGTTATTCTAGTACAGGCAGTCATTATCATAGGATGTAAGGAGAGATTCGGTGGTAACGGAACAACAGTTACAACAAATGATTGGTCGGTATGTGAGAGCTAGCTATAAAACCGGTTTGTATGTGGGAGAAGTTCTAGATGTTCATTCTGATAAAGTATTAGTCAAGGTTGTTTCAGTTCTTAAGCATCCTGATCAAGGAGACTTACACCAACCAAAACAAGCGGATGTTGCTTTTTTTCATCAACGGAAAGCGTTGGCTCAATATGAAAAAGTGTATGTTCCTCTTTCAACAGTGAAAGAGTATACAGATGAAATTATGGAGTATAAACAATCGTTAGACCTTGCGTTAACACGTGCGATTGAACAGCTTCAGGAAAAAAAGACGAGTTGGGCCGAAAAATCGATCGAACAACTTCAGGACTTACGACAGGATTATTCATTATAGGTCACAAAAAAAGAAGGCACCTTATGTGGGCCTTCTTTTTCTATCATAAAGAGAATTTTTATGGAAAGAGAGTGGTCCGAATGCAATTGACAGTGAAAGATATCATGGATTTTGATACGTTACTGGATGCCAAAGTGAGGACGGCAAATTCGGTTCTTCCTTCTCGCCCAGTTGAATGGGTTTCGATTACAGAAACACCTGTTGAAAATTTTGTGCGCAAGCATGAATTAGTATTAACAACAGGAATTGGTTGTTCGAATGATATGATGTTATTTGAACAATTTGTCCGTGATGTCATTGAATCTGAAGCTTCGGCATTGGCGATTGCGACAGGCCGTTATATTTTTGATCTTCCTCCTGAAATTATATGTTTAGCAGAGGAACATGATTTTCCGATTATTGAAGTGCCATGGGAAGTCCGATTTGCTGATATTACCCATGATGTGATGAAGGAATTAACAAAGCGTCAACAAACACAATCACGGAAATCAGAGGAAGTTCAACAACAATTGTTAACGATGATTTTACATGGGGAATCTTTAACGAAAGTAGCGAAATACATCGCCAAACAAATCGGCTATTCTGTTGTGATTACAGACAAAAAAGGCCATTGTAGAGGCCGAAGTGATACGAGTCGTTTATTTTTAGAGAAATGGCAAGATAATGTCGATAGGGAAGTCGTTCCTGATGAATCTTCTTTAACAGATTCTACAGCGCATCATCCATTGCATACGAAAATAAAGAAAATCATGAATGGGAAGGAGACGATGATTCAGCTACCCATTATTCAAGAATATAATCGTGTTCAAGGCTATTTATTTGTCGTAGCGGTTAATCAAAGTCCCATGCTAACGACATCAGTAGTCAATATTTTAGAGCACGGTGTGACAGCAAGTGCGTTAGCGTTTGTAAAAGAAAATGCGATTGAAGAAACAAAAATGCGACTCAGAGATGATTTTGTTTGGAGTTTAACGAAGGCACCATTGCAATCACTCGACCAAAGTAAAGAACGTGCTTCTTTATTAGGCTATGACCTTAGTGCTGATTATATTTGTATTGTTGGCTTTCCGGAAAACTTTCAGAAAATTTTTCAGAAAAAAGACTATGAATCGTATCAACAATGGGTAAATAGTATGATTCATTATATTAAAGAAGAGATGATTTACGCGGGAGAATCCCTTCATAAAAAAACGATGGTAACATACCAAGCCGAACATTTTATTATCTTTTTAGAAGTGCATGACCATCATGACGAATCGGTTCACCATTTCTTAGATTTACTTGAGCGCCGAATGACACATCTTTTACCCGAAGTCATTTTATCATATGGGATTAGTGATTTTCATCAGAATGAAGCGATGTTTACACAAAGTTATGAAAATGCTAATCTAGCTTTGAAAATCGGGCGAACTCAAAAAGGGGTCGGCTTTAGAGTCCACTATGCTGATACGAAAATGGAGCGGGCGCTTTTGTCGTTAGCAAGTAATGCCGAAATATGTATCATTGCAAAAGAAACAGTCACCCCTCTTGTAGAGTATGAATTCCATCGCGATGTGAGTTTAATTGATACAATAACTGTATTTAACGAACATCAATGTAATGTTAGTAAAACGGCTCGTGCCCTTTCGTTACACAGGCAATCTCTGTTATATCGGTTGCGTAAAATAGAGTCACTAACAGGGTTATCGTTAGTCGACCCGAATGATTTATTTTTATTAAATATGAGCTTGAAAATTTGGGGCTTACAAAAGGTAAGAGAAGAAAAGTAGTTTTCTATTTAAATAATGCCTTTCTGTTGTCCGAATTCAAGTAAACTAATGTACGGGTCCCCTTTTAATCCTAATATTTGTGCAAAGGCAGGTTCTGTTTTTATTCCTTTTGCTTTTAAGGATAGAATTTGCTCTTTTACAGCTGGGTTTGTTGTGAGAACATATTGCTCCACAAGCATATGCTCATAGGCCCGCTGTTTTTTTACGGGGATGGCTTGTCCGAATAGTTCGAAAGCAAAATTTTGAAATTGGAAGTTCACTTTTGTAACATAGGATCCATTAATTTCTTTTTGTTTAATCAAAAACGACTCCATATGTTTGTAGAAGGACGTTAGCTTCTGATAAAAAAGCTGATGATCGTGAACTTCCATGATGATGTCTAAATCAGAACTAGCCGTATAAATATCAATCGGAAATGTGCCACATAACGTCGGGGCATATTCTTTGAAGTCGTTCATCACATTTAACTTTTGAATAGCGGAATATGCTTGTTGTTGAAGGTCTGTTCCTAATTGTAATCGTTCAATCGACATGAGTAGTAAACTCCTTTCATCTGTAAAAATTTTCTGACGACACCTACTTGCGAAAACGGCAAGAGTATGGTGAAATAACGGTAATACATCATTACATATACATAAGGGGGCAATTCTATGAACATACCACATTATCCAGAAGATTTCCACGAATGTGAACGGGGAAAACGAGTAACTGATGAAGAATTAACAATTAAAATTAATGAAGAAATATCAAAGATGATTGAACATATGAAAAAGTTTGATACAACAAACCATTCTGTTTCCTTTGAGGATGTTTTGATTATTATTGACAAAATTGTTGAAGATGACCATAGTTATTTTGAAATTTCCGTATCAATGCAGCATAGCCGGGGAATTGTGACTTCATAATATTCTTTTAACTTGTACAAGCTACTCTTTCGAATGAAAAGGGTAGCTTGTTTGATTAATTGTACATAATGAGTCGGAAAGCGAGGACAACATTCGTTTATGTATTATTGATGAATCAAAAAGAGGGAGTATACATGCTAGCAATACTCCCGAAAAGAAGTAATATTGTTTTGCTTTGATTAATTTCTGACTTACACCAGTAGTGAAGAAGATTAACTGACTTTTAACAATGTATCTCCATTTTTTGACTTTAATCGTTTATCAATTCCTCTAGATAATGGGTTAAAAAATAATTTGATAGTATAGGAAGCAATGATGCATAATGCCATTGTCCATATGAATACAAGGAGAGGGCTATTTGGTAGAAAGGCCAATCCTGGGAACATCATTGTGTAGAAAAACATATGAGTTAACCAAATGTTAGTGGAATGGCTACTTATGTACTGTAATAATGCTGTTACCCATCTTTTTTTCGTCATTAAAGAAAATAAGACGATAAAGAAAATTCCGTTAACAGGAGCAATAATGGCACTTTCAACAAAACCATGAAAGATAATTAGTGAAAGAACACCCATCATACATAGTGCATTTTTGAATTTGATGTGATGTACGGTATTATAAATCTTTGTTAACCATTTGTATTTCGAAAATATAGCTCCTATGAAAAAGGAAAACTGAGAAGTTCCTATTAGGCAGAGTTGTGATTCGATTATTGTTAATGGACCAAAATCTAGAATGGATTTATAAAATTGTAAGTAACAAGCGGCATAAACGATTCCGCTTATAGGTAATAGTAGAGCAATCGGTGTATTTTTTACGATTTTAATGAGTAACGGGGAAAGAAGTACAATGATGATATAAATTTGTAGAAACCACCAAGCACCATTATAAGAATAATCAAGTAAAGTGAAATTTAACAGGAATTGCTGTAGGCTACCGAAAACGTCAATCCTTCCTATTAAAAGAGACAGGACTAAAAAAAGGAGCAACATAATCCAAAAGTTCATAAATAGTTTGAAAATTCGAATCATATTTTTGTTAATCGTCTGTTTAATGTCTCTATCAATAAACGTTAAATAAAAGGCATACCCGGTTACAAATAAATAAATGGGTCTACACGCATCGCCGAATAATCCAATATAATAAACTAATGGAATATCATTAATATAAAAACTCGTAGTGTAAAACCCTTCAATTTCCTTCCGACAAAATAAATGTAATAGGACCATTAATATAATGGCAATACCTTTAAGGATTTTTGAATCATCCTTTGTTAATTCCATAATCTCCTCCTTGTTTGCTATTGAGAACGTGTACTGTAATTATATTCTTAATAAAGGAGGAGATCAATGGATTTCTATCATTTTTGCCTATTTATTCAATTAATCCATATGAAGCAAATCTTGCTTTTACCCCTAAATACATCCATTCAACTGTCCCGTCTGTTTCCGTTCCTTCTGTATCGTTTGGTGGCGTTTCACCACTTACCCCTGCGCCAATACATTGATAAATTTTCCCATTTGTATGGATAACGTCTCCACTTTGAAATTCTGTTTCAGCAGACCAAGCAGTCTCAGTGGCATAACCGGACTTTGTACAAACCCAACCAATATAGGAGCCAGACTGCGGATTCGCATCGTAAATCCTTTCAGATTGTAAATAAAAACCTGAACGTGGCTCTGCTATAGCGTGAGTGTTAGGATTATACGCTCTCATTGTTGAAAGGTCAATTTCTGATAGGATGACGTTATTTAAACGATTATTGTAAAAGTCAAAAACGGTGCCATGTTCTTGATTATTAAATCCAAGTTGTAATGGTTGACTGCCTAAATAAGAGAACGTACTATTTTTATAGATAGCTTGTAAGCTTCTAGTTCCATGATGACTATGTGTTATTCGTTCAAAATCACTTTCTTCGTGTATGGTGATTGTCACGTTATCAAAAGTGACGGTAATCGCATCTAGTGTGTTTGATGGATTTTCGAGAAGATGCGTGAGAGTAAAATCTGCTGTTAGTTCAATCGTTGAATTCGTAATCGTCATTGACGTATGATGGGCCTCTTGGTTTATGGATTCAGGCTGAAGCAAGCTATCAATAAATGTACAATTAGAAAAGAAATTATGTTGAGATTGATTCCATACATCTCGAATGACACAATGGTCAAATTCACAATGACTAAATTCAAAGCTAGGGAGACCGTTTGTTGACACTTCTATGTTTGAAAAACGGCAGCTGTCAAAGTAGTTTGAAGTGATTTTTACTGTTTGGCTTGTCGTTCTTATATTTATAAATTGACAATTCTTTACGAGCCCTTGGAGTCTTATGTCTTTTTCACCTTCGCCATATTCAATGTAATTGATGATATTTCCTTCAAAAACAGTAAGTGAATGCGTTCTTACATTACTAGAGAAGAAAAAATTATCTTTTATTACCATTTGATAGCCTTCGTGCTGTGCTAGTAAATCGCCATAAAAATAATTATCTTTTACGGTTACGACCGCGGGTGTGTACGATGTTCCGGACATGAGCAAACAAACAGCTACTCTATCAATATAATTACCGAGTATTTGTGCGTAGGACATTCCATAAAGAATAATCGCATGTGAATCTAAATTGTATATTCGATTGTCTTTTATAATGACACTATGTGATCCGACAAGAATTCCATGAAACCCATCATAAATCACATTATTTTCAATTAAACTTTTATCACCATACCCATCTTCTTGGTTTATGGCATATCTAGTAGGGTCATTAAATGGAGGTTTTCCATCTAAAAAAGCAAGCGAGTTTTTTCCGTTTCCTCGAATGATATTATGACGAATGACATTGTAATTCCCAGCCAATGTGATTCCGCCACGATGACCATTGTAAAGTTCACAATGCTCAACAACATTATGGTGAGGATATCCTCCATATTCAAAAAATAATTGCATATCTTTATCTGGATTTGTTTCGTCCTTAAATAATAATCTCATTTTCGTAGCAGATAATGGAATTGTTACGTGGGTGTGTACTCTTCGATTTGGAACAGCACCGATAAATTGATCTTGGTCGTCATAGAAAAAAGCATCGGGATATTTATTGTTCAGCACAGTTACACGATTATAGCCTTGCCCACCTAATAAGAAAAAGGTGACATCATCTGGGATAGATAGCATCGGTGTGATTAGCGTATCAGTTGATTCGATTTCTACACCAGTCTCTTGATCTAACGAGGCTAATATAGAACCATGATTATATGCAGTTCTCTTAACGGAGGCCGAAACAAAGCTAACATTATCCCCCATAAAACCACTAATCTCACAATGAGAAACGGAGCAGTATTGACTTGAACCCGCAAATAAGATGCCATAACTTCCTTCAACTGCTCGTTCTCCTTCTTCTAGAAAACTTCGGTCGTAGCGGTCGCCTTCGATCATTCCATTTTTTATATGAGCGTGTTTGCAGTTAAAAAGCTCAATTGGAATGCCTTCAAATCGCCAAATATCTGTTGAGTCATCTCTGTCATCAAAGGGAGAACGACTTTCTGAGTCATACATCACTTTCAGCAAACTTCCATTTAAATTAAGCGTAATATAACTTTTCATTTGAATTCGATTCGGAAAGCAGAGCGAATATTGTCCCCTCGGTAAGACAACCTCATTGTAGTCATGTTGAAAGGCAAAGTCTATCGCTCTTGAGATCCCAAGGATATTTTGGTTTGCTTGTTCATAATCATGATGTTCATATGGTTTAGAGGGGAGCCCTTGGGTAATCCCATATCTTTCTATATCAATGACGTAACTTTTTGTCCCCATCCGTTCGTCGAATAATTTATCAGCAAATGTATAATCTTCCCTAATAAAAATCGCCTCTGGTACTGTAACAGGAAGAACACCACCGTCTTGATCTAATATTCTTTTGATTTTTCCATTCATATTACGCCTCCTCAATAAATGAAACATTATGCAGAAGTAAATCAGAGTTGTTTTGTAGAAGATCTTGCACAACATTTTCTGAAATTCTCGTGAAATCATAGTCCGAGTACAATATACTCGTTCCGTATTTATCGGTCGTAAACATTCGAATTCTTTGTAATATCGCTCCTGAGTGATTAAGGAATAATTGAAAATCTTTGTTTATTGTCCCTTTATCAATGATTAACATTTCAGATAAATTTGGATGGAGGGGGAGTGGAAAGTTATGAGGGGCAGAAACACCATTAAATAAAACATCTTCAAAACCAAAGTCATCTCGGATGAACCGAAGTCCATCAAATTGAGTATTGATTTTTTTTGTATTGTCTTCATTTGTTAAAATATTGTTTTCCCAGCTATTTTCGGTTGTTTTAATTTTTGATATGACGAGGAGGGCATCAAATCGAACGTTTTGTAATTGAATATAAGAGTCAGACGTTGTACTCACCTCGGCCCGATAGTTTCCTAATGTTGATATGGCTTTTGTAATCCCAACCGATCTTTTGTTTTCACTTGTTGATACAGACCTGACCGTCACTTCATAGGTTGTATTTGATTGTAATTCAGAAAGGGTGTATTCAAGATTTGTTGTCTCGCCAATAAGTGTACCGTCTACTTCAATTTCATAACGATCGACCGTATCATCAATACTCGCATGCCATGTCATGGTTATTTCTGTGTTAGCAATTTGTTTAGCATAAAGATGTCGTGGATTTGTTACGTGGTATCGGGTAATCGGTTCACCCGTATATAACTCCGTTGTCAATTGGCACTCAGCCTCATTTTGAACTTGACCTGAACCGTTCTCATTTCCCATATCATCCCTCCATCATTCAGTATGTCACCTTTCCATTTTTAAAAGATAAGAAAAATTTTGCTCTAGCAGTGAAGCTTTGAAAGCTTTCTCAAGAAGAGCGAAGGCTCCGCACTTCGCTTGAGATGAAAAGATGCTCCCGCGTTTTTCTTATCCTTGTATCAAAGATACCCCTTATATTTATTCACTTTTACATACAAATATTTATGTCTCATATAAAATTTGTAGCTCATTTTTTTCGGTTAGGAGAAAATGTGACAAAATTTTAAAAGTTGACTAATAAACAATCTGAAATTTCATACACTTTTGCGAATGTTTTTCCTTTTAGAAAAAGAATACGATAGCAGTAGAAAGAGAGAACGAAAGGAAAGGGGTGAGCGGCCCATGGTCACTTTTTCTTCAGAAGAATTTAAGCAAAGGGTAGAAAATACGAAAAAGCGGATGGACACGGCAGGAATCGACGTACTTCTTATTACAGACCCGGCAAATATGAATTATTTATCTGGATATGATGGATGGTCATTTTACGTCCATCAGATGTTAGTAGTCATTAGTGATGAAGACCAGCCAATTTGGATTGGAAGAGAGATGGATGCAAATGTAGCGAAAATGACAAGTTGGCTATTCCACGACAATATTATTCCGTATCCAGATGATTTTGTTCATTCTTCAATGAAGCACCCGATGGATTTTGTCGCAAATATTTTAAAAGAAATCGGTCAAAGTAATCGAACCATTGGAGTCGAGATGGATCAATATTATTTTACGGCTAAATGTTATGAGCGGCTTTTACATGGACTACCGAATGCGACATTTAAAGATGCCACAAATCTTGTGAACTGGGTTCGAATTATAAAGTCTGATACTGAAATTGAATATATGAAGCGAGCTTCTATCATTGTACAAAAAGCAATGGAAGCGGGTATTGATGAAATTGCAGCGGGTGTACGTGAATGTGATGTAGCTGCAAAAATATATGAAGCACAAATAAGTGGAACAAAAGATTATGGCGGAGATTACCCAGCGATCGTCCCCCTAATGCCGTCTGGAGATAAAACAGGTGCTCCTCATATGACATGGAGTGAGTGTCCGTATAAAGATGGGACGACAGTAACTCTTGAGTTAGCAGGCTGTTATCAGCGGTATCATTCCCCAATGGCGAGAACGATCAGTATTGGAAAGCCAGATGAAAAGGTGAGTGATTTAGCAAAAGTCGTCATCGAAGGAATGAATGCCACACTTGATGTCGTAAAGCCCGGTATGACTTGTGAAGAAGTTGAATCAGTGTGGCGGAAAACAATTGAAAAAAGAGGGTACAAAAAAGATTCCCGCATTGGATATTCTGTCGGTTTAAACTATCCTCCTGATTGGGGAGAGCATACGGCAAGCTTACGACAAGGAGACAAAACGATTTTACAGCCAAATATGACGTTTCATTTAATTCCAGGCATATGGTTTGAAGACTTTGGTGTGGAGCTTAGTGAATCCTTTCGTGTGACAGAAAAAGGCTGTGAAGTGTTCGGGCAGTTTCCTCGCCAGCTTTTTATTAAAGATGGGCGACTTACAAGCTGGAAAGATGATAAAGGCGCGTAACGATAAATAGGAGGGATTATGATGACGAAATCTTGGAACGAAACGCAAGCAGGCACAAAAGCAGTTTGGGCAGGAGAAAAAGACTATTTGGTTCATGGTGCAACACAAATTCCTGTTATTCCTAGTGTTGCATTCGGATATGATGACATGGATGAATGGTATGAAGTTGCTGTTGGTCGAAAAAAAGGACATATTTATGGCCGAAATACAAATCCAACGGTGCAAGCGTTTGAAGATAAAGTGAAAATTTTAGAAGGAGCGAATGCGGCGACAAGCTTTTCTACAGGGATGGCAGCAATAAGCAATACGCTTTATACGTTCCTAACGCCAGGTGATCGAGTTGTTTCCATAAAAGATACGTATGGTGGTACAAATAAAATTTTTACAGAGTTTTTGCCTAAAATGGGCATTGATGTTGTTTTATGTGATACAGGTGACCATGAAGCGATTGAAGAAGAAGTGGCGAAAGGTTGTTCGATTTTATATTTAGAGTCCCCTACAAATCCGACCGTTAAAATTACAGACATTAAACGAATGGCACAAGCAGGAAAAAAAGCTGGAGCGATTGTGGTTGTTGATAATACGTTCGCAACGCCAGTTAATCAAAATCCACTTGCATTAGGTGTCGATTTAGTCCTTCATAGTGCGACGAAATTTCTAGGTGGTCATGCGGATGCATTAGGAGGCGTTGTTTGCGGGTTAGATGAGCAATTGATTAAAAAAATCTATCATTATCGTGAAATTAACGGAGCAACGATGGACCCTTGGGCTGCGTATTTGATTGTTCGTGGAATGAAAACGTTATCGTTACGAATGAAAAAACAAGAAGAAAATGCACTAGCCCTAGCACAATATTTACAAAGTGTATCAGTAGTAGAAGGCGTCTATTATCCAGGATTAGAAACACATCCAAACCATGATATCGCAAAAGAGCAAATGAAAGGGTTTGGTGCGATGTTAAGTTTTGCAGTGAAAGGCGGAGTAGACACGGTTCGAGATTTATTACCTCGTCTACAGTTTAGTCATCGTGCTGCTAACTTAGGGGCAGTGGAGACAACGGTTGGGCCGGCAAGAACGACGAGTCATGTTGAATGTACGCCAGAAGAACGGGCAGCAATGGGAATTCCAGAAGGGCTTATTCGTGTATCTTGTGGGATAGAAGATACAACTGATATTTTAGATGACTTCAAACAAGCGTTTCAACCGATAAAACTGGAGCAATAGAAAGCTGGTGAGCTTTTTATGAAAGAAATGGAGCAACAAATTTTCGATGAAGCAAAAAAAATAGAAGCACAGCTCATTCATTGGCGCAGACATTTTCATGAATACCCGGAACTCAGTTTCAAAGAGTGGAAGACAGCTTTATGTGTTGAAGAACAGTTGAAGAGCATTCCGGGTATGATTGTTTCTCGACCGAATGCTATCATTCCAAATGTCGTTGGGAAACTAGTAAATGGAACAGGTCCGACGATCGCTATTCGTGCTGATATGGACGCTTTGCCAATTCAAGAAGAAAATGACGTCGTGTACGCTTCTAAACATCGGGGCATCATGCATGCATGTGGCCATGATGCCCACACCGCGATTGTGTTAGGGGTTGCGAAAGTCGTAGCGCAATTTCGGGATGAAATTCAAGGTACAATCATGTTTCTATTTCAAAGTGCTGAAGAAACGACAGATGAACAAAATAAATCAGGGGCATGTTATTTACTAGACGATGGTGTAATCGACGATGTTGACGCGGCAATTGCTCTTCATATGTGTCCATGGCTTCCTGTAGGACATATGCAAATCCATGAGGGCAGCAGTATGGCAAATGTCGATGTGTTTGAAGGAACGATAAGGGGAAGCGGAGGACACGGCGCCTACCCTCATGAAGGGTCAGATCCGATTTGGATGCTCCAATATGTTTTATCGTATCTTTATAGCATTCCATCAAGAAAAATATCACCGTTAGAAAAAGCCGTCGTAAGTGTTGGAGAAATTCAAGCTGGCACAAGTGATAATATCATCCCTACAAAAGTCAAGCTTCGTGGAACGATTCGAAGCTATGAACATGACATTCGCAAATGTTTAACAGAAGAAGTGACTAGGGCGTTTGCACTCGTGGCGGCGTTAGGGGGAGAGTATGATGTTCAGATTACTCGAAATGAACCGGCATTACAAAATGACTCACGACTAAATCAACTCATTGTTTCCTCCATTCATGACCTCTTCCCACAATCTCATATTCATCATCAGCCATTTGGTCTTGGCGGCGAAGACTTTGGCTATATTAGTGAACGAATTCCGAGCTCCATGTTTTTTCTAGGCTGTCAGCGTGAAAATGAAAAAAAACGAGAGTTACACACACCACAATTTGATATCGATGAACAATGTTTAGTTCAAGGAACTTCCATATTAGCGGCTACGGCATTCCGCTATTTAAATGAGGAAGGAGAGAAATAACATGAAATTGGCTTTATTAGGGTTTGGAACTGTTGGGCAAGGTTTGGCGGAAATAATAGAAAGAAAAAAAGAATCGATTCAAAAGGAGACAGGTGTCAATCTCGATATTGTGGCGATCTCCGATGTAATGAAAGGCGCTATTTATAATCCAAATGGGTTGAATGTAACGAAAACACTTGAAGCGATTAAAACAGGTGGTCACCTCTCTTATTACCCCGATGAAAAAAATCTTGTACGCGGAAAAGATAGTTTTGCGACAATTGAAGAAACAAATGCCGATGTTATCGTGGAAGTCACATATACCGATGTCAAAACAGGTCAACCTGCTATTGACCATTGTAAAACAGCGTTTCAATGTGGAAAACATGTGGTGTTAAGTAATAAAGGTCCTGTTGCGTTAGCGTTTCAATCATTAACAGAACTCGCTCAAAAGCACAATGTCCGATTTGGGATTGAAGGAACGGTGATGAGTGGAACACCAGCTTTACGAATGCCGTTAACATCGCTCATTGGAAACGATATAACTGAAATTCGTGGCATTTTAAATGGAACGACTAATTATATTTTAACGAAAATGGAGGAAGGTTTTCCATTTGAAGATGCGCTTAAAGATGCGCAAGAAAAAGGCTATGCCGAAGCAGACTCAACAAGTGATATAAAAGGATATGATGCAAAATATAAAGTCGTCATTTTAGCAAATACAGTATTAGGTTTTCCATTACAAGTCGATGATGTGGAGTGTATCGGAATTGATACTATCTCAATGGAAGATATCGAGCAAGCAAAAGAAGAAGGGTATCGTTGGAAGCTATTAGGGAAAATTACCAAACACAAATCTGGTGTTGAAGCGACAGTGAAACCAGAAAAAATAAGTGAAAATGACCCGTTAGCTTCGGCATATGGAGCAGTCAATGCGATTCAGTTTGACTGTGACTTAGCAGGTTCGATTACGTTAACAGGTGCTGGAGCAGGTCGATTGGAAACAGGCTACTCGTTACTAATCGACATTTTAAATATAGCGAGAAATCAACTGTAATGAAAGGAGGATGGCCATGTATACGAAAGTGTCAGGAAGAAAAATGTTACTTGGGGGCGAATGGGTGGACCGGGAACGAACAATTGAAGTGAGAAACCCTGAAGACAATCAATTCATAACAACAGTACCAGCAGCCTCCTCTTCTGATATGGAAAAAGCGATCGAAATCGCAAAAGAAGGAGCAAAGATGGCGTCAAACTTATCGGTTCATGAGCGAATGGACATTTTACGAAAAGCGGCTCATCTTATTGAGAAAGAAAAAGAAGCATTTGCATACACGATAGCAACAGAAGGTAGTAAAACGATAAAAGAAGCCCGAAAAGAAGTAGAGCGTTGTATTGAAACAATTCGGCTTAGTGGAGAAGAAGCACGACAAATTGGGGGCGAAACGATTGCGTTTGACCAAGCAAAAGGAAGTGAAAACCGTGTAGGCTATTTTTATCGGTTCCCAATTGGAATTATCGGAGCGATTACACCATTTAATGACCCTCTTAATTTAGTCGCACATAAAATTGGTCCAGCGATAGCGAGTGGAAATGCGATTATCGTAAAGCCAGCGAGTGTCACGCCTTTAAGTGCATTGAAGTTAGCCGAAGTTTTTTGTGAAGCGGGACTTCCGAAAAAAATCTTGTCCGTAATCACTGGGTATGGCCATGAAATTGGTGATGTGTTAGTTTGTCATCCAGATGTCCAAATGATTTCTTTTACCGGTGGTGTTGACGCAGGCTTAGCGATTACAAAAAAAGCGGGATTAAAAAAAATAAGTATGGAGCTCGGTTCAAACTCACCAGTTATTGTGTTAGAAGATGCGAATGTGGATGATGCGGTGAAAGCATGTGTTTCAGGTGCCTTTTGGGCTGCAGGACAAAACTGCTTAGGTGTACAACGGATTTTTATTGAGGAAAGTCGCTTTAAGGCGTTCTGTTCTCGATTTGTCGAACTAACAAAACGATACCATACAGGGTTAAAATTAAATGAAACGACAGACATGGGACCATTAATTACAGAAAAAGAAGCGATCCGCGTCAAAGCATTAATTGATAAAGGCATTGAAGAAGGAGCTACATTGCTTTGCGGCGGAGAAAGAAATGGTGCATTTTTACAGCCGACAGTTTTGACAGATGTTCATGAAAAAAGTGAACTTGCCACAGAAGAAATTTTTGGCCCGGTAGTCCTTTTGTTTCCTTTTACAAATCTAGATGAAGCAATTGAAAAAGCAAATGCGGTTAAATATGGCTTGCAAGCTGGTATTTTTACAGAAAATATAAAAGCGGCATTTAAAGCTGTCGCAAAACTCCACGTTGGTGGCATTTTAATCAATGATAGTAGTGATTATCGGATTGATGCGATGCCATTTGGTGGCGTGAAACAATCAGGAATTGGAAGAGAAGGGGTAAAATATTCGATTCAAGAAATGACAGAACCTAGAGTCGTTTGTTTTCAATTATAAAAATCATAAAGTGAACTTGTGTTTTATTAGACCGTAGATAAAAAAGCGGATGGGATGGGAGGGATGACGAAAGGTGTGCCTCATTCCAGGAGCAGATTTTATACAATTGATTACAGAAAAGCTCACGAATAACATCATACCTGTACTTTTATAAGTACAGGTTTTTTTGAAAGATAAGAAAGGTTTTGGTGTAGCAGTGAAGTTTTGAAGATTTATTCAAGGAGAGCGAAGGCTCCGCACTTCGCTTGAGACGAAAAGACGCTCCCGCGTTTTCTTATTGTATAGTAAGCGGCCATGAAAACCGTTATCTGTGAACATGGCTAGCGTTTTGGAACGTTGGTGGACACAGGAGCAGTTAATCATAAAATATCGTTAGGAATAGAGTAGCTTTTGCGTGAATAAGCGCTCCTGTGGTCGCCAAAAAACGGAAACCCGTATGATGTTCACAAAAAACGGCTGCTCTGACCGCAAAAATGAGAAGGTGTTTTGTCTACAGTTTAGCCTGTACTTATATAAGTACAGGTTCTTTTTTTGTAACGATGGAATGAATTTCATGTTAGGATAGAGATAGTTTGAGTGACGAAAGAAAGCTGGTGTCATCGTGAATAAGGAACAATTTATATTACTAGTCAGTATAGGGAGTTATGTCACAGCCTTCCTTTATCTCTTTTCCGTTTTTATTGAACAACAATGGCTTACGCTAACTTATAGCTTCATTGCCTTTTTTCTTGTTCTTTGTGCGATTCCGATAGTAGGAAAAATTAATCAAATGATCGCCTCGCTTTTAGTTTTGATTGGTTTTTTCATTTATTTTACTGAAGGCATATCCGTAAATGAAATCATGATCGGGTTTGGTGCGAATATTAATCTATTAACCTTATTTTTATTCGTTCCTTTTATAGGAGTATTTTTATCAAGTGCAGGTTATTTGAATAAAATAAAGCATTTGTTAGAAACGAGAAACGAAAATCATCCTTACCGTCTAAGTTCTTTATTAACAGCAACGATGGGGTCGGTATTAAATTTAGGATCGATGGCCATTGTTCATCGAATTGCAGAAGGGAGTTTTCGTTCGTTTGACCGCAGTAAATTATTGCTTGTTGTCTTGCGTTCGTTTGCTTTTTGTATGTTTTGGTCGCCATATTTTGTTAATGTTGGATTAGTGTTATCGTTGTTCCATGTCGAGTGGAAAATGATTGGTGCGCTTGGATTTTCTCTTGGGCTTGTCTACCTTCTTATTAGTGCGTTTTTCTTTTATCATATACGAATTCCACAAGATGAAGGAATCATTACAGAACCAACGACGTTAAAAGGGAACCAATCTCCATCGATCCGCCCAGTCATGTTCTTCTTTATTGGATTATTTGGGTGTTCTTTTTTATTTGATGCGTTGTCAGATGTGAATATGTTAACGATTGTTTCTATTCTTGCTTTAGCGTATCCGCTCTTATGGGCAATTACTACAAAACGTCTCCGTTTGTTTGTTCAAGATTCCGTTCAGTCGATGAAAACGTCGTTTGCGCGCTTAAAAAATGAGATTGTCATTTTTATTAGTGCTGGATTTTTTGGAGGAGCTTTATCTTATACAACGATAGGGACACAAATTTCCCAGTTTATTTTTGAACTTTCCTTTGGATCCATATTGGCCATGTCGTTTTTAGTCATTTTATTTGCGATTGCACTAGCGATGATTGGCATTCATCCTGTTGTCATTGTCATTGGAATCGGGAGTTCATTGTCTCCTGATGTTTTTGGTGTAAGTGCGGAATATATGGCGTTGTTATTACTTGTGGCATGGACATTAGCGACACAATTATCACCATTTTCTGGCTCCATATTAATGACGGCTGGGTTGGCGAATCGCTCACCGTTTTTGTTTATGAAACAAAACATATTGTTTGTGTTTACGAATGTCATTGTGTTACCGTTTATTTTATATTTATTTTTAGTTTTGCATCTTGTGTAACGAAAAGAAGGGAATTTTATGGAGACAAAAAGTTCAAATGTTAGTACATATTTGTTAGTGATGGTCGTCATGATTGCGTGGGGATTAAATGTAGTGTTTTTGAAAATATTAGTCGAGGCTTTTCCGCCGGTGACAATGACCGCTTTTCGTATTTTGACGGCTGGGGTTGTTGTAGGCTTAGTTGTGCTATGTTTTCGTAAATTTAAGAGAGTCACAAAGTCGGAATGGAAAAATATTGGGTTAGGGGCTATTTTTGGTGTTGTTGCACATCACGCTTTTCTATCCCAGGGGTTATCATTAACTACCGCTTCTAATGCGGTGTTAATTTTGGCATTACTTCCGTTAACTACATCATTATTAGCTGCTATGATGTTAAAAGATAAGCTTAGTCCATTACGAATCGTTGGTATTATTTTTGCGTTAATCGGTGTATCACTCATCATCTTGATGGGTTCATCTCAATTTGGGAAAATTGAGATAGGTGATCTTTTCATCTTGATGGCGATGTTTGTGCAAGCGTTAAGTTTTATTTATATAAAAAGAGGTACAAATACATTAGATTCTAAACAAATGACTGCCATGATGCTTCTCATTGGTTCAATTGGATTGTTTCTTGTTAGCTTTTTCTTTGAACCTCAAACCATGTCTGTCATGTATGAATCAACAACATGGCTGTTACTCGCAGTTTTTCTTTGCTCTGCCATCGGTGCTACAGCAATTGGTCATATTTTGTACAATGAAGCAATTCATAAATTAGGAGCAGGGGAGACGGCGATTTTTAATAATTTTGTTCCGTTTTTTGGGTTAATCTTTTCCGCTTTATTTTTAGGAGAAGAAATTCGATTTATTCAGCTATTTGGATTTGTTTTCATTATTATCGGTGTCCTTTTTGGAACAGGGTATGTTGATGAAAAACGCCGAAAACGACTTGCGAAAAAACAACAAGTATTCGAGAAAACAGGGTAAATAAAAAGCATCGGGACTCTTCCCGATGCTTTTTAACTCTAACTAACATAATACGTCATGGCTGGTTGAATAATGGCTTGAAGCTGTTGTACTTCTTCTTCTGTTAATGGGACGAGAGGAAGTCGAACAGAACCAACAGAAATTCCTTTTAATTCTAATGCCGCTTTTACTGGCGTTGGGTTTGGTGCGCTAAATAATGCTTTCATCGTAGGTAATAATTGTCTGTGCAATAAAGCAGCATGCTGTACATGGCCTTGTAAAAAGCTAGCTACCATATCTTGCATTTCATTTCCGATAATATGGGAAGCAACAGATACGACACCAGCGCCGCCGATAGAAAGAACTGGTAATGTTAAACTGTCATCCCCACTATATAAAGTAAAGTTGTCATCGGTTTCGGCAATAATGCGTGCCATCGCGTCTAAGTCGCCACTTGCTTCTTTAGTTGCAACTATATTTTTTATTTTCGATAAACGAACGGTTGTATCGACATCGATGTTTACAACGCTTCGACCTGGGATATTATAAATCATTATGGGAAGATCGGTTGATTCGGCAATTGCTTTAAAATGTTGATACATGCCTTCTTGAGAAGGTTTATTGTAATAAGGAGCAACAAGCATGACGGCGTCAACACCGGCTTCTTTTGCTGCTTCTGTTAGTGTAATGGACGCTTGTGTATTATTAGATCCTGTTCCAGCTATGACTGGAACTCTTCCTTGGACAACACGAACAACTTGATAAAAAAGCTGTACTTTTTCTTCCGTAGATAATGTCGGTGATTCACCTGTTGTGCCACCGACGACAATCGCATCGGTTCCGTTTGCCAATAAATGATTCACTAATTGTTCTGTTGCTTGAAAGTCGACGTGTCCGGCTTGGTCAAAAGGTGTGACCATCGCAGTGATGACTTTTCCAAAATTCATTTTCTTCACCCTCTATTCAAGATTTTTTTTCACAGATTATCTTTCACTCTGTTGTTTGAATAGAGCTTATCTTCTATTCTGCGCGAAGCAGAATACGCAAAAAAACAACAATGAGGCTCTCATTGTTGCAGGAATGATTCTTCCTTGCGTGAGATAGCCCTCCATATAGTCAGTTTTGACTATATGACAGTTCTGCACTTTTTCAGAACAGAACCAGCCTTTAGAACATGAGTTTCTATTGGCTTCGGCAAATCCCCCTTTTTCCAATCATCAACAGAGCTCATTCTCCTCCAATTAGATACTATTGGTCTTTGCGCCTCTACTCTCACTTCAAATGGTTGAAGTAAAGTAATTATCGATTTGTTGTGTCTACCTTATCAAATATAATTCATGATTGCAATGGTATTTCATAATTCTTTTTAATTTTCTCCTGATTTTCCTTGGGTATAACTAACAGTTTAAAAAATCGGCAATCCATTCAAGCTAATAAGAAAAAGGGGTGATAAGAATGAAGAAAATTGGATTTGTCGTTATCATGTCCATTGGACTTCTTTCGGCTTGTTTTAATCCAAGTGACCAACATCAGTTTTCACCACAAACACAAATGATTCCTAATGTACCGACGCAACAAGATGTGTATACAAGGGTAACGGAAGAATCCACGTATGATGTTGCCACACTTGATACGATAGCGGAAAAAGTAAAAACATTTGAAAACGTAGAAGATGTGCGAATTGTACTGTATGACGATTTCGTTCTCACAGGTGTTGTATTTAAAGAAGAACAAACCGACAAAGAACTTGTCCATCGAATACACAATGAAATTGCTGACGAAGTAGATGATGTCGATATATATGTTTTTGCCGACAATGATTCATACGACAAACTTAAGAAAGCGGACCATATATTACGAACAGGTGGAACAACAAAAGAACATCCACCACGAGGGACACAATTATTTCAAGAGTTTAATGAATATCGAGAGCAATATAAAAAACAGAACGGTCAGTAGCGAAACTGACCGTTTGTTTATAATAAGCTCGATGCGAACGAGAATTAAACTCGAAAAAATGAATGTTGGGCAATATTCAGCAGCTTGTCCAATTCTTGTGAACACTTTACGGTTAACTCAGAAGTATAGCCATATTTTTTGGCTAAGCCAATCATTTGATATCTTTTTGTTTCAATTGCTAAAACTAACATGTAAAACTCTCCACCTTTATTAATAATCGAAAAAGCACAACAAAAAATATTATAGCGAATTTTGAAAAATAATAAACAAGTTCCCCTAAAAAAGTCAGTACTTGCTAAAACTAGTGTAGTTTCGACATTTTTTATGATTCTTGTCAACAATGTCTGCATTTTTCATGAGTCGACAAAGTGAAATTACACAAACTAAAAAAAGAAAGGAGTCGTGAAAAGTGAAAAAATTAACCATTTTTTCAGTCCTATTTCTTTTAATCATTACGAGTAGTGGTTGTGTCATTGAACAAAAACAGCCATTGGGAACAAACAATAACCGGGATGAAGGTTTTAGTGGATTAGGGACAAATGAAGCGAGAGAGCTAGAAGGACCACTTTCCGATATGATGGTTCCAGATTGGGCTCCAAAAGGACGCACTGACCAAGCAGAAAACATTGCGAGAGAAAATGAATATGTACCGAAAGAACGCAATTTAGGGTTTGAAGAACAAGGAACGAATCGAGTCGGACCACGTATTTTTACGAATCGCCCTGGGACATTGCGTGATAAATATATGCTTAGCAATAAACCGCATTTAGAAAAACAATATGAGGCCAATATTGATGGGTTATCAAAAGAAGATGCGATTAAAGAGATTGTACGCTCATTTAAAGAAGTGGAAAATGTTCATGTCATTACACATGATGGGCAAACGCTTGTAGGCGTCCAATCTTCTGAACAAAATCGCAGAAAATTACATGATGATATTGAAGCAGAAATAGAGAAAGAAAACTTTGAACGTGTTCATATTGCAACAGACCGAAGAACGGTTTCTAGAATCCAAGCACTAGAACGAGGCATGAGCACTGCTGAACCATTTGAGGAAATAGGTGCTACATTTGCAGAAATTATGGATACAATTACAGAAGAATAAAAAGGAAGGGATACTCGTTTTATCTCGGAGTATCCCTATTTCCTTACTTCATTCCAACTTCTTCAATCACTCGGTTATATTCACGTTCCATCTGTTTTAAATTAATGACAACATTTTCATAATAAAGTCGATGTTGTTCAAACTCGTCACTTGCTGGTAGGTCTTGGTTTTCTATTTTTTCTTGAAAAAGATCTAATTCTATTCGAGTTGTTTCATGATTTAAATGGAGTCCTTGAAATACTTCTGGAACAGGCATTTGAAAGATGACATCACTTTTTTTCTTAATGGCCTGAAGTTCATTTTTTACAGTTTGAAGATGTTGTTGGTCCCCTTGCTCTTCATAAAAATACGGTTTCATATTTGTAATATGTCCATAAAACGTAGTTAAAAAATAGCCAAACTGATCAGCGTAAGCCACAGTCTCACCATCAACGGGTTGGCGTTCTCGGTTTTGCTCTTTAATAGAAGGCCGTTCTACGAAATCGAGTGGGTCTCCTTTTTGTTTTTCATCTTCCATACTACGGACAATATCACTTCCTTGGTCTTGGCCACAGCCAGATAAAAACGTAAGTGTTACGACGAGAGCAAACAATAATTGTACAATTTTCATAAATACCCTCTCTTTCAAGCTTTATCATTTAGTGTTAGTATGATGAATTTTTGGGTATTTATTCATTATTCCTAGTATGCTAACAATCGTTGGAACAAAAAGTGAATTTTTCATTGAGTGAATGCATCAATATCCGGTGATAATGTGAAGAGGAGTATGTTTGTTCTAATGAAGGAGGAAATCATGCGGGATTTTGTAAAACCCACTGTTGTAGTTAGCCGGTGCCTTGAATTTTCAGCATGCCGTTATAATGGAGATAAATTGTCTGATCAAACCGTTTGCCGCTTGAAGCCTTATGTCACGTTTGTTCCAGTTTGTCCTGAAATAGAAATTGGGTTAGGAACACCGAGGGAGACGATTCGACTTATTGCGGATGGTGAAGAAAAAAAGTTAATACAGCCAAAAACAGGAGTCGACTTAACAGCGGCTATGACGGAATTTTCGACCGAATTTTTACAAGAGCAAACAGATGTGGACGGATTTATTTTGAAAAACCGTTCGCCAAGTTGTGGGATTACGGATGCAAAAGTGTATCAGTCTGAAAATAAATCCGCTCATGTTGTGAAGACGGGAAGTGGTTTATTTACTACCCAAATCCTTCAAAACTATTCAGGTGTGGCGATTGAAGATGAAGGACGATTAAAAAATTTTCGTATTCGAGAACATTTCTTAACAAAGTTGTTCACGTTAGCTGAGTTTAAAAACCGAAAACGATCGATGTCAATGGATTTGTTAAATGAATTTCATAAGGAAAACAAATATTTATTTATGGCGTACAACCCTCAATTATTAAAAAAACTAGGACAAATTGTTGGGAATCAAAAGAAATTACCATTACAGTTTGTAGTAGAGCAATATGAGGAAACTCTCGTTGAATTATTTCAGAAAGCGCCAAAATACACATCAAATCTAAATGTATTTGAACATATATTCGGTTATTTTTCTGCTCATTTAACGACACAAGAGAAAGATTATTTCTTATCAGTACTTGAGAAGTATCGCGAAAAGAAATTGCCAATTAGTAGTGTTGTAAGTATTTTAAAGCTATGGGCGCATCGGTTTAACAATGAATATTTATTAAACCAAACGTTTTTTGAACCATATCCAGAAAGCTTAATTGATATTAGTGATTCGGGTAAAGGAAGAGATTACCGTTAATCATGTAGACTTAACTTTCTTCTCTTCCTTTTCTTTCGGTTCTGGAACGGGGTCAATGCCACCAGGGTGGAAAGGGTGACATTTCAATATCCGTTTTATCGTTAACCAACCGCCAATTATCACACCGTGCTTTTTAAGCGCTTCGATGCCATAATGAGAACAAGTTGGATAAAAACGACATGTTGGCGGGGTTAAAGGGGATATAAACCGCTGGTAAAAACGAAATATGCCAATAAAAAGCCATTTCATTTAAGATTCTCCTTTCTTTTTCTCAGAAAAAGCAACAGTGTTAAAATATGAGATAATTTCAACTAAGTTCTCCGCTAGTGTCAAATTCCGTTCGGATAAAATGGCTTTATGTTTATTATTGAATGATCTTGCTTCATCTTGAATTAATTTCACCCAAGCTTCCACTTGTTGTTGTTGGTCGTGCTGTAGTGTATCTTCTGCTGTAGGGCAAATGAAAGAACGACAAGTTGCATTTTTTAAAGCAGGGTGTAAAGAACATCCTTGATTTTTCTTGAAAAATTGACAAATAGAATAAGGTAATTTTCGTTCTTCTAGCTCACTATCTGATAAAGCACTGACATCAAGTGTGAAAAAAGATTCATCCACAATAGCAGGAACTTTAAATTCAAAGTCGTCAATGATAAAATTATATTGTAAATAAGGTTTGAACGACTCAAGCTTGTCTTCCTTAATCGCTTGATAAAGTTCAAACAGTGTAAATGTTGGACTGTAACTACAACAGCCAACATGGGGAATCCCGTCATGTGCGGGGGCAAAGTATCGTTCTGGACAATGAAAACAAAGAGGGGTTAGAATTTGTTTATATTGCTGTTCAAATGTAATCATAGATAACCTCTTCCTTACAAGTACTAGGCTTATTTTACATAAAATAAACAAACAATACTACAGGAGATGATGAGAATGATGAAAATGGTCAACTATTTTGGAGTAGGCTTATATGTGTTTTGTATTGCAGCATTATTGTTTCAACTAAACCTTTATAAGACAACCCAGTTAATCGAAGGCGTTATTTTTGTAACGTTAGGATTTATCATTTACTTTATTTTAACTTTTGTGTACTTTAAAGTAGGGAAAGGGAAAACCATTGTTCCAGTAACGCTTGCTGTTATCGGGGTAATATCACTTGTTGGTGCTGTATTAGTTGGAGGAGCACACTAATGGAAATTAAGGGGATTAATCATCTTTGTTTTTCTGTTTCTAATCTTGAGCGCTCGATTCATTTTTACGAAAACGTATTAAATGGAAAATTGCTAGTAAAAGGAAATACAACAGCTTATTTTGATGTGAACGGGATTTGGTTAGCTCTTAATGAGGAAGCATCAATTGATCGTAGTCACATCAACCCTAATCCATCTTATACTCATATTGCTTTTACGATTGCAGAAGCAGACTTTTCAGAATGGAAAAAACGATTAGTTGAAAATGACGTTATCATTTTACCAGGTCGTGCTCGAGATGAAAAAGATAAGCTGTCCCTTTATTTTCTTGACCCAGATGGTCATAAATTAGAACTACATACAGGTACATTAGAGGACCGGTTATCTTATTATAAAAAAGAAAAGCAGCATATGACATTTTATTAAGTGGTGTGTTGGAAAGATAGCAATGGCTCGGACATATGTTCCGTTATTGTAAGGAAAACTACTATATTTGGAATTCTTACGGACACTGGTTCCGTTGCTTTAGAAAAAATAGAGCTGATTTTCCCCTTTTTGAACATATAGCGGAACATAGGTCCGAACACAATCGGAAAAAGCGTATTTTTCATAGAATAGCGGAATAAATGACCGATATACGAAATGGGCAGTTAAAAAACACCTTTGAGAAATAAATGACACTCAAAGGTGTTTTTTTAAACTGTATATTTCAGTTTGTAGTTCTTTCTATATTAGCCTTTAATCCTAAAAAATGATTATTATTTCGGAAAACGATGTTTTTTGTCACATTTTCTTCGGATTATCTTGACTAAATGATTCAATAGTCATACTATTAAGATATTATTTTAATATAAAACATACAACAGAAAATAAGGGGGTCCGATATGAATGTAACATTGAAAAGGAAGTTGCTCTTTGCTTTTATTTTTGTTTCTTTGCTTTTTATGATTGGTAGTCTTCTTACATTTGTAAACGTATTGAAGATTAGTCAAACGAATCAAGACTTTCAAGAAGCTATGGAACTACGCTCAACTTCATTAGACATTGGAAGAAATGTAAGCCTACAAGTTAGTTCGATTCGGGGATTTTTGTTAGAAGGTACAATGGGTAATCACTTAGAAGGATTTGAACAAGCGAATGAGCAAGTAACAACACTAGCAAACTCTGGTATAGCGATGACAAATGATGCTGAAATTATTGAAAAATTTCAAATGATATTAGACATTAATACGCAAATCATTGAGCGCAGTGAAGTGGTGTTTGAGCTTGCGGCGAATGACCCTGAGGGAGCACAGCGACGAGCGGTCACAGGAGTATTTCCATTAGGACAGTCTATGGATAGAGTGACACAAGAGGTTGTTGTTGAAATTGAACAATGGCTTATGGCTGAACAAGCGGCAACAAAACAAAGTGAACAAATAGCCATGATTGTTATTGGTATAACGAGTATTATTGCGATTATCGTTGCCATTGCTTTTGGAATTGTAATCTCAAATCGAATTTCAAAGCCAATTATACAATTGTCTGCCGCGGCGGATAAAGTATCGAAAGGTGATTTAACCGTTAAAATTGATCAAAGTAAAACAAAAGATGAGATTGGCATATTAACAGACGCATTTACAAAAATGACAGAAAATTTAAAACTTGTTATCAATTCTATTAGTATGAATGCACAACAAGTATCAGCTTCTGCTGAACAATTATCTGCAAGTGCAGAAGAAACGTCAAGGGCATCAGAGGAAAGTGCATTATCTATTGAAGAAGTAGTAAAGGGTTCAGATGAACAAATGGGCGCTGCTGATAAGAGTGTACAAGCACTTCAAACAGTATCAGCAGGTGTACAAGAAATTGCTAGTAGTGCAGCTGCGATTTCAGCCAATTCAGATGGGTCATTTGCACATGCGAAAGATGGGGGACATCTTGTCGAGCAAACTGTCACTCGGATGACTTCGATTAATGAAACGGTGAATAAAATGGATGCGGTCAGCAAAGAATTGCTAGTCCAGTCTAACCAAATTGGCACGATTCTGCGTGTCATCAATGATATTGCAGACCAAACTAATCTACTAGCATTAAATGCTGCGATAGAAGCTGCTAGAGCGGGAGAACATGGGAAAGGCTTTTCTGTTGTAGCAGATGAAGTCCGAAAATTGGCAGAGCAATCTGGACAATCTGTTGTTCAAATTAACCATATCATTGAAAAAATCCAAGGCCAAACAACAGATACTGTTGATATGATGGGTGAAGTGAAAGCTGAAGTAGAATTAGGCCTATCAATTACGAAAGAAACAGAAAATAAATTTTCATTAATCATTGATTCTCTAAAAGATATTAAAGAGCAAATTGATGGAATGTCAACGACTTCACAACATATTTCAGCTCAAACCCAAGAAGCACATGCTTTAGTGGATAATATGAGATCACTATCTGAAGCTTCTTCCCAAAGTGTATTAACAGTAAGTGCAAGCTCAGAAGAAACATTAGCTGCTATGCAGGAAATTACATCGTCAGCAGAAGCTTTAACGAAGATGTCTGAAGAATTGTCTAGCATTGTAGAACAATTTAAAAAATAAAACGACATCATCATTCTCAAAAAACAAAAACGCCATGAGGAGGCTAGTCTCATGGCGTTTTTTCATTAAAGATTAGTTCATATCTTGGACAATAACTTGGAAGACAACTTCATTAGATGTTTTATTTTTAAAAGAGTAGTCGAAGTTGCTATGAAATCGAATCGCTTCAAATTGCTTTAGAAGGTGTTCTTCTTTATTAATTTGGACGGTTAATTCACCTTTCATAACCGTAATAATATGAACCGAAGTATTTGCTTGAATAACAGGTTTATAAACAGAATGAGGTTTAAAATAATAGCGAAACATTTCTGAACCGTCTATTGAAAACATTTGTTCTGTTACAAGCACATCATCCACACTCATTAGCGGTTGTTTATCTGTGATTTTAGCTAAAATGATTTCATCTTCATGTGTTAAGAGAGAAGAAAGAGGAACTGATAACGCACTGGAAATTTTCCAGATAACTGACAAGGAAGGGTTTGCGTCTCCGCGTTCAATATTTCCTAATGTTAGTTTGCTGACGTTTGTAATTTTTGCTAATTCTTCTAAGCTTAAATATTTACTTTGTCTTAGCCGACGTAAACGTTGGCCTAATGTAATTTTTAAATGTTTTTCATGGTTATCTGCTAATTGTGACATGCTAATCTCCTCATTTAAACATTCTGTTTCTACGGATTTTATAATATAATTTGAATACAAGGACTGGAGGTAAACATGAAAGGGATTTTATTAGGTATTTTAGCGTCTGTATTTTTTGCATTTACATTTATTTTTAATCGGTCAATGGAACTTTCTGGTGGGAGCTGGATATGGAGTTCATCATTGCGATTTTTATTCATGATTCCCTTTTTCTTTATTATCGTACTTTGGAGGGGAAACCTTAAGGGTTTATACCAAGAAATTAAAACCAACCCACTACAATGGGTTTTATGGAGTTTTGTTGGTTTTGTATTATTTTATGCCCCAATTACTTTTGCAGCAGCATATGGACCAGGGTGGTTACTCTCTGGTACATGGCAATTTACGATTATTGCAGGGATTTTAATTGTTCCGCTGTTTTTTCGAGAAGGTAACGGGATTCGGGCAAAAATTCCGATGAAATCATTAAAAATCTCGTTATTGATTTTTCTTGGAATCCTCTTAATACAACTCCACCATGTCCAAAGTGTTTCTATGACGATGGTATTGTTAGGGTTTCTACCAGTTATTGTAGCTGCCTTTGCGTATCCGTTAGGCAATCGTAAAATGATGGAAGTGTGTGGTGGACGATTAGATGTTTTCCAAAGAATACTAGGAATGTTACTTGCTTCACTTCCGTTTTGGTTAGTATTAAGTGGAATTGGCATAGCTACAGTAGGTTTACCAAGTCAAACTCAAGTCACACAAACCTTTATTGTTGGGTTGTGTTCTGGTGTTATTGCGACGACTTTGTTCTTTTTTGCGACAGATTTAGTTAGAAATGCTCCTGAAAAATTAGCTGCCGTGGAAGCAACGCAATCAACACAAGTGATTTTTGTAATTATTGGAGAAATGCTTCTTCTGTCTACACCACTTCCTAATTGGTTAGCATGGGGAGGGATTCTTATCATTATGATTGGGATGATATTCCATAGTCTTTCTTCAGCAAAAAGTGTAAATATAAAACAAAACAAACAACTAAAATCAAGTTAAACAGGAAGAAAGGAAATCATCTGAGATTTCCTTTCTTCCATAATTATAGTGGACTTTTATTTAGTAAAAAAAAGCCCTGTCGTATGCTGGATTTTTTGTAAAGTAAATAAACAAATAGGAGCAATGATTGTTACTAGACCAATTACGGTAAAGGCTGCACCCCAATGGAAGTGGTCAAGAACAACACCAAAAACGATTGGAGAAAAAATGGTGACAGTAAAACCGAACACAGATTGTACACCAAGTGCTATCGCAACAGAATCTGGGTCGGACACTTCAGTAATGGCGACATTGTAAATTGGTGAGTCTGCAACAATCGTAAATCCGTAAAGAAGAGCAATAAGAACCATGAGCCAAATCGGGGCTTGAAGCAACCATCCGATCGATAATGAACAAAAAATACTAATGAGTAAAAAGATGTTTGCGGCTTTAATTCGTCCGATAGCATCCGATAAACGGCCTCCATAATAAGTAGCAAACCCTCCAACCATAATGACAATAGCACCAAAAACATTGCCATATCGTATGGCACTTGAAGTCTCAAAACCTTGCGTGATGAGATAATAAACGAGAAATGGACCAATCCATGCCCACATCGCATACAGTTCCCAACAATGACCTGCATATCCACCGTTAACGAGCAAATTAGGCTTGCGAAACACTTTTTTTATTTTCGATAATCGTAACGGTTCACCACTTGAAGCAAATGCTTCTTGCGGTAATGCTAAAAAAGAAACAAGGATAGCAGCAAATAAGCAAAGAAGCGAAGTAACAGTAATGACACCATTCCACCCGACAGAATCTAAAAGCAAACCTGAAACAAGTAAAGAGGAGCCAGAGCCAACTACAAGTGCACCAACATAAATGCCAATCGCTTTGCCGCGTTGTTTTGGAGGAAAGATACTAGACAAGATTCGCATCCCAGGCACATAAATACCGGCAATGCCGATTCCTGATAATGTTCGCAATAACAACGCACTCCAAAACCCTGATGCAAAAAAACTAAAGCACAATCCAGAGAGTCCTGCTAAAATAGCCCCAAAGACAAACGAATATTTTGGATTATATTTATCACTTAACATACTATAGGCAATAATAGCGACAACATAGCCGACATGAAAAAAAGCAATGATAATACCAGATTGAGTCGGTGTTAGTTGCCATTCTTGTTCAACGACAGGGAGAACGGCAGAAAAGTTAAACCACACTTGCATCGCTAAAAATTGGGCAATGGAAAGGGTCCAAAGAATTTTTGTTTTTGTAATGGGAAAAACATCCTTTCTTATTGCAAAAGATTTCCTCTCCTATTATAATCGTTTTCAACACATTAAGGGAGAGTGTCGCTTATGAAAATGGAAGAAATCTATAATGATTTACCGACGATTGAAACTCCGAGACTACGATTAAGAAAATTAACTTTAGGAGACGCGGAAAATATGTTCTCTTATTGTTCAAATGAAGAGGTCGCAAAGTATGTGACATGGGACCGTCATGAGACAATTGATCATACTATTGATTTTATTATGTTTGTGCTTGAACAATATCAATCTCAAAAAATAGCACCTTGGGCGATCGAGGTAAAAGAAACGAACGAAATGGTTGGAACGATCGATTTTGTTTCATGGTCGATACATCATAACCATGCCGAAATTGGCTATGCACTCTCCCAACAATATTGGGGAAAAGGAATGATACCGGAAGCGGCAACAGCTTTATTAACGTTCGGTTTTGAAAATATGAACTTGGAGCGAATAGAGGCACGGTGTTTTGTTGAGAACACCGCTTCTGCAAAGGTAATGGAGAAGATAGGTATGACTCGAGAAGGAACGATGAAAAAGAAAATGTTTACAAAAGGAAAATTTTGGGATGTTCATTGTTATGCGATTCTAAGAGAACAATTTTACAGACTATAATCTCTCCTTTTTTTATAGTATACTTTTTTGTATTATGTTTTGTTTTGTGTAAAGTCACAGGAGATGAAAAGATGAACAAACGAGAAGACGTACAACCATTTTTAAAATGGGCTGGTGGAAAACGACAATTAATTCCGGTTTTATCTGAGCTTGCTCCAAAAGAGTTTAATCGTTATTTTGAACCATTTGTCGGTGCAGGTGCCATGCTTTTTCACTTTAAACCCGAAGCAGCCTTTATTAATGATGTGAATGAAGAATTGATCAATGTTTATGAAATGATAAGAGATGATATTGATGAATTGCTTGAAAGCCTAGAAAAACATCAAAATGATTCAGATTATTTTTATCATATCCGTTCGCTTGATCGACAGGATGGATTTCAAAAGTTATCCAAAATAGAGCGGGCCTCTCGCATTATTTATTTAAATAAAACATGTTTTAACGGATTATTCCGTGTGAACTCAAAAGGTCAATTTAATGTTCCTTTTGGTAAATATAAAAATCCAAATATAAAAAATGAACCCGTTCTCCGAGCTGTTCATCAATATTTAAATGAAAATGATGTTTTTATTTCAAATGAGGATTTTTCTACAGTAGTGCTACGAGAAGCGACTGAAGGGGATTTTGTTTATTTCGACCCACCATATGATCCTGTATCCACAACCTCTTCTTTTACAAGTTATGCATTAGAAGGCTTTGGAAAAGAAGAGCAACGACGATTGCGCGATGTTGTTGTCGAACTCGCCAACCGGGGCTGTTATGTAATGGTTTCTAATTCTTATACGGACTTTATTTGTGAATTATATGATCAGTTTACAATTAAAGCGGTTAAAGCAACGAGAGCAATTAATTCAAAAGCAGCAGGACGTGGGAAAATTGACGAGGCGGTGATCTTAACGTATGACAAAAAATGATCGCGCATGGGAAACATTATTTTCACGTCATCAAATTTTACACGATATTCAAACAAATGGGTATTCCCGGATAACAGCGGATATGATTCGAGAAGAACGAGAACCACGGTTAATGTGTAAATTTGACCACGAGTCAAACTTACCGAAACTGTTTCAACAACATGGGTTATCAATTTTACCGATTTCACGCTCTGAATATATCATTGGTCCGTTTTCGATATTTGAGGATGTATCTTATGAGACACAAACACCGATAAAGGTCACACTACCTTCCTATGTAGATACAGTTAACACGACTGACTTATACTCAGAAAGTGCTACCCTTCATGCGGCGTTTGTGAGTGGAATGTTTCATCAAGTATTAGGATTATCTCAAGATGCCCCTTTATTACAAACGGTTTCTGGACGAATGGGCTCAAAACAGTTTGATTATGAAGTAGCTGTTCGTGAAGGTACGTTTCCGATTGAAGTGGTAGGATCACAAATCGAAATTGATGGTGGATATGAGGGTGAAAAAGATTTTATCATTGTAGAAGCAAAAAAAGAAGCGGTTCGTGATTTTAATATTCGTCAGCTTTTTTATCCATATCGCGTATGGTCAAAGCGGACAAATAAAAAAATTACTCCGGTATTTTTTACGCATTCCAATGATATTTTTACTTTTTTTGTGTATGAGTTTCGAAATGCAAATGTTTTTAATTCGATTCGTCTCGTTAAGCAAATGAACTTTATGATTGATGGCGAAGCAATATCAATTCAAGACATTATTGAAGTAGCAAAACAAACTAAAGCTGATAAAGAAACGTATGAAATACCATTTCCTCAAGCAGATAGTTTTGAACGAGTCGTTGATTTGTTAAGTTTATTATATGAACAATCATTAACAAAAGATATGATTACGGAAAACTATGATTTTACAGCGAGGCAATCGGACTATTATACAAACATCGGTCGGTATTTACGGTTAATTGAAAAAGAAACGAAACAAGGTCAAATTCAATACAAGTTAAGTTCATTAGGTGAATCAATAATGGGGTTGCCATATAAACAAAAGTATTTAGAACTTACTCGATGTTTGTTTAAAAAAACAGTCTTCCAACGTGTTTTTTTAGAATGGGTTCCGACGATGGCGATTTCAAAAGACCGAATCGTGACAATAATGCAAGAAGAAAAGGTTGGGATATTAGCAGAATCAACTTTGTATCGTCGAGCACAAACGGTTATCAAGTGGATGGATTGGGTAAAGAGGTTATGTGAACGATAGAAAGAATAGGCCAACAGCCTATTCTTTTGTTTTACATCGTTGCAAAAATAAAAATTGAGAAAAAGAAAAGGAGTAAAATAATAGTAAAAATAGAGAGGATAATCCCAACAATACTACAAACTCGTCCTGCTATTGCTAAATTACGACCTTTCTCTCCTGTTAGCTCTAGTTCTTTTATACTTCTATTTGCAAGGAAAATACCAAAGATGCCTAAAATTAGTCCAAATCCTGACAGTAGTATAGATAAAATCCCTAGTATTAGGGCAGTGATGGCTTTCCCATTGGTAGGCATATGTTCATTCATATTCATTCCCCCTATAACTACTTTATGATAGCCAGCTGAATTCACATCAAAATAATACCATAAAATTGCAATTAGTGGACGAGTAGTCAAAAAAAAACGGAATAATTTTTTATTGTATAAAATGGTGTGGATACAAGGGTCTTTGTTTTTGTTTTTCTTCAAGCTTATGTATAATGGGAAAAAAACGTGGAGTGAACATCATGAAAGTTTTATTAATTCGGCACGGGAAATCTGAAAAAAGTGGTGGGGGACAAATCGATATCCCTTTATCTGAAAAAGGACTGTTACAAGCGCAAAAAGTGAGTCAATATTTAGCAAAACATCAACCGATTGATCGCATTTATTCAAGTCCATTAACAAGAGCATTGCATACAGCACAAGCGATAGGAGAAACAACAGGAACACCAGTTCAAGTAGATGTTCAAATGATGGAACGAACGAGTGGTATATTTGATGGATATACAAATGAAGAACGGGAAGAGAGATATCCGTCAGAATGGTTATATTTTTCTAATCATAGAGCCGAAGCGGCACCTAATGGGGAGTCGTTATTTCATTTAGATGAAAGAGTATCTCAAGTGATGGATCGAGTCGTTGATGCGAGTTCAAACGATACGATTGCGATAGTGAGTCATGGCGAGTGGATTAATTTATTTTTGCATAAAGTACTTGAAGTGCCATTGTATCATTACCCTATGTTTAAAGTGAAACCAGCAAGTGTTTCGCTATTATCATTTAAGAAAACAGGTCAAAAGGTTGTGCATTATCTCAATCGAGTGTATTAGGTGAGAAATGAAAGTGTATTGGGATTATACGAAAGATGATTGGTTGAAAAAAAAATCCAGCTCTAGTCCAGATGGCTGTTACGTTTTGTGAAAAAGAAAACATTAAAAAGTGGTCTCAAGATGGATATTTAGGTGTTGAGATGGAATGTGGAACGACGTTTGCTGTTTGTGCAAGCTTTACCAAGAGAGCGATTGGGTTATTTCAAGTCTCAGACCAGATCATTCATGGAGATTCGGTTCTTTATTCGAACGAAGAAAAAGACTTTATTAAAAGTGCCACAAATGAGGTTATTAGAAGACTAGCCTTGCATCTTACAGCAAAAGGATAACGAAGCAATTTGAATGTTACATTACGGACATATATTCCGCTATTTTTTGGAAAAACACACTATTTGTATTGTGCATGGACATATGTTCCGTTATTTGATGAAAATAGGAGTGGGAGTACTTATTTTTCTTAAAGTAACGGAACGAGTGTCCGATAGCTTTTGAAAAACATGGTTTTCAACTAAAATAACGGAACATATGTCCGAAAACCAACAACAAGTAAGCTGTCGATGTTAATCTCGACAGCTTACTTGTTGTTGGATTTTCCTTATTTCCTCGTCGTAACTTCAAAAATGGCAAATTTTAAATAATCACCTTCATCGGCCCCTAATAATTTTGGATGGTCATAACCTGCTCCGTCCCAATGAATTTGTCTTAAGATTTTTTTTGCATCAAATGCAGCATCAGTAAGCATGTCCATAAACATATGAGGATGGACGTGATACGAACAACTAGCCGTAACAAAATAGCCACCTTCTCTTACAAGTTTAAGTCCGTTTAAATTAATATCTTTATAACCACGTAGAGCTTTTTTAACTGCGTGTTTTGACTTTGCAAAGGCAGGAGGATCTACAATAACGACATCCCATTTCTTCTCTTCTTGAACACAATCACGTAAATAATCAAAAGCATTGGCAACGACAAAATCAACATTAGAAAAATCATTTAACGCTGCATTTTTTTTTGCCGTTTCGATAGCGTGTTCAGAAATGTCAACGGCTGTTACATGCTTTGCCCCGTATTTACATGCATTAAGCATAAATGAGCCGGTATGGGTAAAACAATCAAGAACCTCAGCATCTTCAGTAATGAGCGGTTGAATGGCTGCTCGGTTTTGACGCTGGTCAAAAAAGAATCCTGTTTTCTGGCCATTTTCAATATCGACAATGTAACGAACACCGTTTTCAACAATTTCAATTTCTGTAGGCGATTCACCATACCAAAATCCTTTTTCTTGTTCTAAACCCTCGAGCTCTCGAACATACACATCATTGCGGAGGTAAATTGCTTTTGGTTGAAAGACTTCTAATAATCCTTCCAATAACGATTCTTTTTGCACTTCCATGCCAAGAGCCATAATTTGTACTACGAGAACATCCTCATATTTATCAACAACAAACCCTGGTAGAAAATCAGCTTCCCCATATATCGCTCTACAAGAGGTAACATTAGGGATAAAACGTTGGCGATGTGCCCACGCTTGCTTAATTCGTTGAACAAAAAAAGAGGAGTCAATTTGTTCATCTTCTTGATGAGTTAAAACTCGAACCATCATTTGAGAGTTTGGATTAATGAAGCCTCTTGCTAAAAAAACATGATTATGGTTGTACACATCTACAATGTCACCAGGGGTAAAATCACCAATGACTTCATCGATTTCACTTTGGAAAACCCAAGGATGTCCTTGTTCTACTCGTTTCTTTCGTTTTCTATGTAAAATTACTTTTGCCTTCAATTTCGTCAGCTCCATTTCATTCGTATACCGTTTCTATAATACAGAACAATGAATGGAGAATCAATCGTTACACAACGATCGATAACCAGAAAAGGTGATAAAGGAAAATAACCGTATAAAGACTAACGGCGACCATAACCATCATTTGAATTTTTTTCTTTTGAAAAACATATGGTAAGAGAATAAATAAAAGCAGTGGTAAAGCAAGTTTAACAGTGTAAAAAACAAGAGTACTCGTGTCATAAATAATGGCCATGATCGGATTTGCTTCTTCAATGCCAAAGAAACGGATGCCGATATCTGTAAAAAAAGCATCGCAAAAACAGAGAAAGAGTAGGAATGCACTTAACAACATTATTTTTTTCTGTTTCGTTTTAATAAGACCACCTCAACTTCTAACAGTTAGTATGGATAAATTAATAACATTTAAAACATTTTAGTTTACGGGTCTTTTAAGTATTGTACAAACAGAAAAGAGCGGTTTATAAGTGACAAATGTTTTGTTTATAAATGTTCAATATATTGAAATAACACAGATTTGGTCGACGTTATGAGCATATAGAAGGAGGGAAATGGAGAGGATCATAATTTTATAAAAATATAAAGAAAAAATCTTGGGTGTGAAGTCATAATAAGAAGAAAAAATTTTGGAATTGAGCTAAAAAAACGAAGGGATGTAGGCCTTTTCGTAGTGAAATATATATAGTAGTTAACATAAAAAAAGAAACATGACATAATTAGGATTTTATAACTAGGAAAAAAATAGGGTATATTCTGTCCGTGAATGGTCATACTATCAAATGTCAAAGACAAGAACATTCACCTTTTATAAAGGTTATCCAACCGATATTTGATGTTCTTTATAATATGTGAATACCATTTAATAAAAGGGTTGCATATTATTAATATTTATTTTGGAGGTAATATAACGTGAAAGCACAAGGTTCAGTAAAATGGTTTAATGCAGAAAAAGGATTTGGATTTATTGAGGTAGAAGGCGGTAACGATGTATTCGTTCACTTTAGTGCGATTACTGGAGATGGTTTTAAATCATTAGATGAGGGACAGCAAGTTGAATTCGATATTGTCGAAGGAAACCGAGGTCCACAAGCTGAAAACGTAGTTAAGCTTTAATTCTCAATAAATAAAAACTGCCGATAAGGCAGTTTTTTTCATGATAAAAATATAAAAATTTTGGTCTAGCAGCGAAGCTTTGAAAGCTTATTCTAAAAAGATTTTTATTAAAAACCCATTTTCGTGTCTTCTGTTTCCCACTCTTGTGATTTACTTTTTTTGTTCGCTGATTTTAGTTCTTCGCAAATGCGGTGAAGGTCGACTGTATTTTCATAATGCCATTCAAGAACGACCGCGGTATACAGTTCATTCAATTGCGCAAACGAAAACCCATCAGTTAATAAAGAGGCTTCTGTAATTTGTTCTAAAGATAGCACTTGATTTAATTCCTTTTTCAACAAATAATCAAAGCGCATTTGCTCATTCGGTAATTTGATTTCATAAGCCCGGTCAAACCGACCAGCCCGGTTGATGAGAGCGGGGTCAATTCTTTCAGGATAATTTGTAGTGCCGATAATGAAAATTCCCTCTTTTGATGTGGCCCCGTCTAATGTATTTAAGAAAAATGAGCGAACTTCACGAGGCATGGAATCAATATCTTCTATAATTAAAGCCATCGGTGCCATTTTTGCTATAGCTGAGAAAACTTCCTGGATAGAATAGCTCGATGTGAACTCAGTAATTTGCCAGTATGCAACTGGTGCTGTAATGCTATTTGCGATCGATTTCACTAATGTTGTTTTTCCGTTTCCAGGTTTACCATAAAGTAAAATACCTCTTTTATAAGGTATATTAAATTTTGTGAAAAATTCTCCACTATTTAGGAAAAACTCATCAATCGATCGATAAATTTGTTGCTTCATATGTTCTTCAAGAAACACATCGTCTCTTGTCACTAACGTCGTAATTTTTTCTTTTTTGCTTTCAACACCATTTTCAGTATCTAAAAAAACAGTGACATGATTTTTAATATAGTCTCTTTTTCGTTTTAAAATATATTGTAAATATTGTTGTAGTGTAGTATTGTCTTTTGAAAAAATAAAATCATGAGTTACATCGCCATGCGCCTGAAAAATAGGGATTCGCACTAATGCAGTGGCAAAGTTCGGATAATAATAAAGACTGTTTATTAGTCTTGGTTTTATAATTAGTTCTAATGCTTTATCGGTATGGTTAGATGAAATTGTAGCGGTTTCAATCGTATCAAAAACAGGTGCTACTAACTCGACTTGAGTTTGATCTTCGAGTAAATCCTCTTCTAATATTTCCCACATTTCATTTGATGTTTCATCATCCGCATACATTGTAAATTCAAAGCCGGTTTCTTTCAACAACACTTCTTTAATTTTATGAACCGCAAACGCGTAATCACGGTACCGATTATACGGTTGATCGTCTAAAAAATGGATTAATGGTCGTTTTGACATTGATGTCCCTCACTTTTATGACAGTAGTTAAGAATATTTTACTGCAAGATAGTCAATACGGATAGTTTTTTTTCAACAATATTTCAATAAAATGGTTGCAAATGATACATTTGTTCAAGATAATGTAAGAAAACTGAGGAAATGAGCTGGTTACATGTCTTATCAATATATTGTTGGGACTTATGCGAAAAAAGAAGAAGAGGGCATATTCGTATACAATATTGACCCTTCAACAGGAAAAATGACATTCGTACAATCTATTTCAGGTATTGATCATCCATCATATGTTTTGGTAAATCACAACCAATCTCTCGTTTATGCAGTTAGTGAAACAGAAGAAGGAGAAATCGTCTCTTATCAATTGCAAAAAAACACGGGGGAGTTAATAGAGCTTGACCGAACGTCTACAAAAGGTACTTCTCCTTGTTTTATAAGTGAAAATGATAAAGACCCAAACTTTCTCCAAATTGCAAACTATGGGGGAAGTATATGTACGGTTTCAGTAGATGAACAGAACGGAAGATTTGAAAACATAAATTCTGTTCCACATACGGGAAAAAGTGTGAATAAAGATAGACAAGAAGGCCCACATCCGCATTCGATTGTGTCTATACCGAACACAAACTATGTGTTAGTCCCAGATTTAGGGGCAGATTGTCTTGTTGTATACGAAAAAAAAGGGAAGCGTCTTTTTTATTATAACAGCATTGCAGTTTCTCCTGGGGCAGGACCGAGACACTGTGCTTTTCATCCAAAGCTTCCTGTCGTATATGTAATGGAAGAATTAACCTCGACGATATCAATTTTTACATATGATGAAAATGGACAGTTTCAACTTATAAACAAGGTTTCAACGTTACCGAAGGATTGTAAAACTGAGAATACAGGGGCAGAAATTAAAGTGGATCGAGATGGTCATTTTTTATATGCTTCAAACCGTGGTCACAATAGCATTGCTTCGTTTTCTATTGCTAAAGACGGCTCTTTAATGAATATTGGGTATACAAATACTAAAGGTGAAACTCCTCGTCATTTTTCGATTACACCAGATAACAGGTTTGTCCTTGTTGCTAACCAAGATAGTGATTGTATTGTTGTGTTTAAAAAAGAAGAAAGTGGTTTGCTTCAGCACACACAGTATCGCTATCAAGTGAAGAAACCTGTTTGTTTACAGCCTTACTTTTTATAAATCAAAAGCAGACCATCTATTATGGATGGGGCTGCTTTTGACATTTAAGAAAGAAAAAATTTGCTCTAGCAGTGAAGTTTTGAAAGCTAATTCTAGAAGAGCGAAGGCTGCGCGCTTCGTTTGAAAAGAAAAGATGCTCCCGAGTTTTTCTTTAACGGAGGGCGTTTGAATTGTGTGTGATAGGCTTCTATTGGACAAAACAATAGTAAAATCGGAGAGAAGTGTCTAATAGGAAGGTTCTATTAGACAAAACGAGTGCAAAACCGGGAAGAAGTGTCTAATAGAAGGATTCTATCAGCTTTGATTGTTTAGTGTGTCATGAAAAGGAAAAGAAACCTTTTGATGTTGTAAGAGATACTGATTTATGGACGGTGGCGACCCGATGACACCACCACCAATTCTTTCCTGTGAAACTTGTGGAGAAGAAATTGATCCTGAGTATAAAGGGTACATGGATGACAGTACAGGCTTTCAGGTTTCCAGGAAACAAAAAAGGACGGAGTGAGGTAGGTTTCCTCACTCCGTTTTTCTTATTGAAGATAAGAGAGTATAAAAATTTTGGTGTAGCAGTGAAGCTTTGAAAGCTATTTCAAGAAGAGCGAAGGCTGCGCACCTGCGCGTTTCACCCCAGGAAGAGCACTTGGGGTTCACTGTCAAAAGCGGGCAGGGCTCCGCACTTCGCTTGAAAGAAAAAACGCTCAGCGTTTTTCTTATTTAATGGCTTCTTCAGCTAAAAGGTTTATCGTTGCATCATCCATCGGTGGATTATGAAGTCCAGCTCTTACATCTCGGTAATATTGTTGCAGGGGATTTTGTTGTGAGAGACTTCTTGCTCCGACAATTCGCATCGCCTTATCAACAATGGAAAGAGCGGCATTTGTTGCCGTATGTTTAACAGCAGCTAACTCAGGAATGAGCACTTCTTTCTTATCACTTTCCATGAATAACCGGGCAACGGAATATAAAAGATGTCTCGCTTGTTTTGTTTCGAGTTCCATTTCTCCAATCAATCGTTTTATATTTGGCAATTCACTAATAGGGTGTGTAAGGCTGTTTGGTGTATATGATTTGGCAAATTGAACCGCATAGTTTTTTGCGGCTTGTGCAATACCAAGATAACAAGCAGGAATATGAAGTAACCACCCGTTTGCTTTTTTTCTCCTTTTAGGTGTGACAAATTCTAACAGATACTTTTTAGCAATTCTCACATTGTGTAGTACTAAATCTTCACTGCCAGTTCCTTGCATCGCAATGCTATCCCATGTTTCTTCGATGGTCACTCCTTTAGTATCGCGATGAATTAAAAACTCTCCAATTTCTTCCGACCCTTCGATTGAAGCAGATACGAGAAAATAATCTAGAACAGGAGCCATTGTTGTAAATGTCTTTCTTCCATTAATGACCCAATAATCATCGTATTCCACAGCCGTTGTTTCTGGCTTTCCTCCTCTTGTTGGGCTTCCTGTAGCCGCTTCACTCGCGGCGCGATTTAACAGGGCACCGTTGTTAACCGCGTCCATCACTTCATCTAATACTTCTTCATTCCAATGATTTTCTTCATGAATATCGAGAATAATACCAAGGTGCCAACCGATTGAAAGTGCAGTAGAGCCACATCCTTGTGCCAGTTGTTCTTGTAAGAGTAAGAACTGATAAAGATCAGCTTCTTCACCACCCCATTTTGAAGGCAATGTTAAAGAAGTATATCTTATTTTTTGTAAATATTTAATGTTGTCATATGGGAATTGCTTCGTTGTTGACACATCCTTTTGTGTCAGAATTTGTTCAGATATTTTTATCATAGAAGCTAACTTAAACTTTTCGCGGTCATTCCTTGCAAACATGTAGTCCCCACCTTACGCATTGATTTGCTTTATAGTATATCAAAAATAATAAAGAACACATGAGAAATTAGCATGGAAGAAAAATAGAAAAATAAAGCTTCCTACACATAATAAAGTTGAACTTATCAATGCAACGAGCATAATTTGCTTTCCAGAATGGATCACGGTTTTACTTTGAATCGATAAGCCTAACCCAGCCATTGCAAATGCAATAAATAACGAGGAAAGCGTCGTAAATATTGGAATTAATACAGATGGTAATACACCAACTGTGTGCAGGATACTCATGAATAAAAAACCAAAAATAAACCAAGGGAATGGAGGCTTCCAATAAAATGTTGAGTTTGCTATTGTCGTTTTTTTCGAACGAAAATAGAAAAAAGCGATAATAAATGTGACTGGGATTAAAAATAACACCCTCGTTAGTTTTGTCACGATGGCGATATCACTCGCTTCTAGTCCAGCAGGTGCTGCTGCTGCAAGTACATGTGCGACTTCATGTAATGTGATTCCCGAAAAAACAGCAAATAAAGAAGAAGGGATAGGAAATAGTGAGTAAAGAACAGTATAAATGACTGAGAAAAAAGTACCTACAAGCGCAACGGTTGCTGCACTAATGGCGATATCTTCATGTTTTGCTTTAATTTGTGGGGCAACAGCCATAACAGCTGCTGCCCCACAAATCGCTGTACCGCAAGCTGTTAAAAGACTTAGTGTCTTATTAATTTGAAAAATCCTAGCCAAACCATATACAAACACTAAACTAATGATGACATAAATAGTTGCTAGGAGAAACAGTAGTTTCCCTGCATCATAAATGTCAAATAGGTTAATTCTCACCCCGAGAAAAACAATTCCGACTTGTAAAAAGATTTTCGTTAGTTTGGAAACCGTTTGAATACTTTCGGTCGAAAGCGTTTTGACGTAACGATATACCATTCCTAATAAAAGGGCCAAGACTAACATACCGATAGTTGAAAAAACAGGTAGCTTCGCCAAGAAAAAAGCCATAGCACTAATGGGAATAATGATAAAGATTATTTTTATATATTCTTTCGTTGAAATCATAAGTTTAACACACCTTACAAATTAGAATAATTCTACTTTATCGAAGTTTTTTTAATTAGTGAAATATATTATAATAATTGTTATCATTAAGAAAACTAATTATAGAGGTGCCATAATGCATTATGACGCGTTAAATACATTTGTCACTGTAGTTGAAATGCAGCATTTTACAAAAGCAGCACAAAAACTACGAATTTCACAACCTAGTGTAAGTTTACATATTAAAAATCTAGAAGAAGAATTTCAAACGACATTATTTATTCGTACACCAAAAAAAGTAAGTGTCACTCCAACGGGTAAAATTGTGTATGAACGAGCCAAGCAAATGATAAGTATATATGAACAAATGAAACGAGAGATCGCTGAATATCATCATGAAGTCCAAGGAGAATTAAAAATCGGGGCAAGCTTTACAATTGGGGAATATATTTTGCCTGCCATTGCAGCTACATTACATAAAGAATTTCCTAAACTTCAGCTCAATATCGTGATTGGCAATACCGAAGAAGTAGTATCGCAAGTACGAATGTTTCAAGTTGATATTGGATTAATTGAAGGACAAACAAGTGAAAAAGAAATTCATATTGAACCGTTTATGGAAGACGAACTAGGAATTGTCTGTCATCCATCCCATCCGTTAGCGAAAAAGAAAAACATTACGATCGAACAATTACAAGAAGAAACATGGGTGTTGCGAGAAAAAGGATCAGGGACGAGAGAATTCATGGAGCACGTCATCCGTTCAAATGGGATAAAAGTTCAGTCGCTATTAACGATTAGTAGTAATCACGGTGTGAAAGAAGCCGTCATGAACGGGGTTGGCCTTACCTTTTTATCCAATTGTGTTGTAAATAAAGAAATCGAAAATGGTAGTTTAGTTAAAATTGATTTTAATCACGCTCGATTTCAAAGGATGTTTTCTTATATTTATTCTCCAGCCATGCTTGAAAATAAAGCTGTACAATTATTTTTAAAACAATTACATAAATGGAGGTAATTTGAAACCTATTTAGTTCATACTCGTATATAATCAAGTAGAAGAAAAATGGTAAATGTAGGAGGAGAAATAATATGTCAGAAGTACATCAGTCTCATCAACTGGATGAGGACATTAAGAAACCATCGATTTTTGGTGTTATTGTAAACCCTGGGGAACAGTTTACAAGAATTAAGCACCAACCGAAAATAGTAGTCCCTTTTTTTATTGTCTTCTTCCTTTATGGAATTGCAGGTGCCATTGCGGCAATTGGTACGGATTTCAGATTATTAATTCCTGATGCTCCAGCCGAAGAGCTAGACCTTTTGTTGCAAATGGAGCCTTTTATTAGAGCTATTATGTTTGTTGGAATATTGGCTGTGCCTATTGTCGGAACGTTAATTGTCTCATTTTTATTATGGATTGTTGGAAAAATCGTTCATAGTGAAGCGGGGTTTGCTCATTTTGTTTCTATGAATCTATTTATTATGTTCGTAGCTGGTTTAGGAGTTTTATTTAATTCAATCATTGCCACTATGTTTGGTATGAACCCTGAGCATATCGTGACGAGTCTAAGTACAGTTCTACAACTAGAAGGAGCTTTAGGTGTGTTATTAAGTGGAATAGAAGTGTTTACGATTTGGGGTATTATTTTAACGGCGATTGGGTTAAAACGTACAGCTGATTTTAATGGGGCTCTTGCTTGGTCGATTGCGATTGCATTTACGCTCATTCCACTGTTGCTTAGTGCTGCACTTGTGACTGTTGGGGGAGGTATGTTTTAACATATGAATAAAAAGAAAATCGGGATCATCGTTGGTGTCGTTGTGTTAATTTCAACGCTGACATTTTTTGGTGTGTACCGTTCGTTAGCAGATCAAGCCGTCAGTGTTGAAGTCGAGTCGCCGCAATTGCAAACTATTTCTTCTGAAGTGATGATCCCAGGTACGGTAGAGTTGGAGCACCAACAAATTGTTTCTTTTTCACCTGAAAAAGGAAGCGATTATAAAGTGCTAGTCGATGTGGATGAGACTGTTGAAGAAGGAACACCGTTAGTGGAATTTCCCAATACTCAATACGGCTATGAACTTGAACAAATCAACATTCAAATTGAATCTGGTTATCTTCGTATCAATCAAGTGGAGAAACAGTTAGAGGCTGTAAAAGAACGAAAAAAAGAGCTTGAAAAAGAAGTTGGAAAAGAAGAAGCGGAAAAAGCGGTTCGAGCAGAAGAAGACCAATTAATACTAGAACGACGAATGGCTAATTTAGACTTGCGACAAATTCTTCTTCAAAAAGAAGCGCTTGAAGAAAGAGAAGAGGATCATATTGTCACGAGCACGGGAGAAGGAACAGTGTTATCGATTAATGAAGCAGCATCCGTCTCTACCTTTGAAGGAAATGAAACGATCGTTCACATTGCAAATAAAAATAGTGTCATAATTACAGGACATCTTTCAGAATACGATTCAGTCCAAGTCAAAGAAGGATTACGTGTCAATATATCGTCCGATGCGATCATTGAGGAGAACTGGAGTGGTGTTATTGATTCGGTTTCTTATTTTCCGAAGTCTACTGAACCGCTAGATGGGGGAGCGGCTGTTCAATATCCATTTCAAGTTGCCATTGAAGAAGGTCCTGTTTCAGTATTAAAGCCTGGTATGCAAATGATCATGCAAGTTGTCATGGAAGAAAAGGAAGCAGTAACGATTGATATGTCCGCCATTGTACAAGAAGATGGAGAAGATTATGTGTATGTTTATGAGAATGGCATTATTAGAAAAGTACCTGTTACGTTAGGGATTGCCGATGGAAACCGAATGGAAGTAAATGGATTATCGGAAGAAGATCGAGTCGTCGTTAATCCAACAAATCGACTTGTTGATGGAATGGAAGTGAGTCTTCATGATTAAACTTCAATCGATTACGAAAACGTATAAATTAGGAGCACAAGATGTTCCAGTATTGAAGGATATTTCGTTACAAGTCAATCATGGTGATTTCTTGGCCATTATGGGACCATCGGGGTCAGGGAAATCAACATTAATGAATATAATTGGGTGTTTGGACCGCGCAACAACTGGCACTTATGAATTGGACGGAGAAAATATAACATCATATAATGAATTTCAATTATCAAAAATCCGAAATCAATCGATTGGGTTTGTGTTTCAACAATTTCAATTATTGCCACGATTAACCGCACTCAAAAATGTTGAATTACCAATGGTTTATGCCGGTGTAAAAAAAGCAGAACGTCAAGAAAGAGCGTTAGAAGCTTTAGAAAAAGTTGGATTGCAAGACCGAGTCCATCATCTTCCGAATGCTTTATCTGGTGGACAAAAACAACGTGTAGCCATAGCAAGAGCGTTAGTGAATAAGCCGAGTATGATTTTAGCTGATGAACCAACAGGAGCACTAGATACGAAAACGAGCGCGCAAATTATGGATTTATTGACCCAACTAAATGAGGAAGGTACAACGATATTAATCGTTACGCATGAACAGGAAGTGGCTGACTATACAAAATCAACGATTGTCGTTCGAGATGGTGTTATTGTTGAACAACAAAATGGGCAAGGGTTATCGATATGAGTATACTCGAAAATATTTTCATGGCATTACAGTCCATTAAAGCTCATAAAATGCGGTCAGTATTAACGATGCTAGGGGTTATTATTGGTGTTGCGGCTGTCATTATCGTCGTGGCTATCGGACAAGGTGGAGAAGCGATGCTAACAGCGGAGCTCGCTGGAGAAGATAATACGATCGAAGTCTTTTATGTTCCGACTGATGACGATATGATGGATCCTAATTTTTCTTATAGTTCTGTATTTACATTGGAAGATATTAAAAACTTGCAAGAGATTCCTGAAGTGAAAAATGTCGTCACATCAAGTTATGAGTTTAGTCCGGTACGATACAGGACAGAGTCATTTGATGCTCGGGTCACGGGTGTAAATGAAGGCTATTTACAAGTGTATTCTTTTGAATTGGCAGAAGGTGTTTCTTTTACACAAGCTGATTTTTTTGGAGCTAGAAGAACAGCAATCATTTCAAAAACTGTAGAAGAAGAATTATTTCCGGATGAAGAAAGTGCGGTAGGTCAGATCATTCGAATCGGTCAGCAACCAGTTGAGGTGATTGGTGTCCTTGAACCTCCTTCTGGGATGTTTGCTTTTGGTTCAAATGAAGTTTTTTTACCATGGTCGACATGGAGAGCAATATTTATGAAGAGTGATGTAAGTCAACTTACATTACAAGCCAATCATCATGAAAATTTACAAGTCGTCGGTGAAAAAGCAGCAGAAATGTTAAACCGAACAAATAATAAAGAAGATGCTTATCAAGTGATGAATTATGAAGAATTAGCTGATATGATCGGTTCGATAACGGGAATTATGACGATGATTATTGGTGGTATCGCTGGTATCTCCCTGTTAGTTGGTGGAATTGGTGTGATGAACATTATGCTTGTGTCTGTCACAGAAAGAACGAGAGAAATCGGGATAAGAAAAGCATTAGGTGCAACAAAAGGGCAAATTCTTTTTCAATTTCTCGTCGAATCCGTCATTTTGACTTTAATTGGGGGAATGATCGGAATTTTGCTTGGGATTGGAATATCCTCATTAGTTTCGTTTTTTGCCGGCTGGCCATCTTTAGTTTCTGTACCGGTTATCATCGGTGGCCTATTATTTTCCATGTTCATTGGCATTATCTTTGGTTTATTACCTGCTAGTAAAGCGGCCAAGCTTGACCCGATTGATTCTCTTCGTTATGAATAATCAAAAAGTAAAGTGGTAAAAAAAGTTGTCTTCTTTCTTTACGAATGTTTTTTTCTCTTTGAGAAAAAAATAATCTCGGAAGGAGGGATGACATCATGACTCAAAATCAACAACCGAAACCAGATGACAGAAGTGACAATGTAGAAAAACTTCAAGAAATGGTTCAAAACACTATAGAAAATATTGAGGAATCAGAGGAAACGTTAAAATATACTGATTCTGAACAAGAGCGTCAAAATATCGAGGCGAAAAACGCTCGCCGCGAAGATTCAATTCAAGCGATGAGAGCTGAAATAAAAGATGAGGCTCATGACCGACAACAATAATCAATATGAGAAACGGATTGATGTTCTTAGTTGAACATGGAATCCGTTTTTTTTGTGTTCTTTTGCATTTGTTGATTTTTTTCAAGAATAAAATTTAATTTGAAACAAAACCTACGGATAGAATTGGCATGCTTTTTCTGGTGTAGAGAATTTCAAAATTCGGAAAAAGCCAATTGAAAAGAATAAGAAAAGGAGAAAACAATGATTACAAAAACAAAAAAACTTGCAATTTCTATGTTGATGTTTACGTTGCTTTTTTCGGGTTTACATTTGGCAAATGTAAATGCAGCGCCAGTAGAAAGAGTACCAAATGCTGGAGTAGCGATTAATGGAACAATGGTGAACGGAATTAATCCGATTCGAATTGATGGTGTTTATTTTCTACCCTTTGTTGATATTGCCAATATTCTAGGTTACAAACATATTCAATTTGAATCTGCGACAAAAACATACCAAACAACAGATGGATCAACAACGGTTCGCATTACAATGGGGGGCACAAGAGCAAGGAGAGGGGATGAGTTTTTAAATATTCCACCTCCACGTTGGATAAATGAAACGGCTTATGTTTCTTTAGATGCAGCGAGTGCCATTTTCAATGCAAATATTACATTTAAAGCGGAAAATGGTTCGATTCAAGTTCGAAAGCCAGCAAGTCATTATAAAGTTCAACCGGGTGATTCACTTTGGTTCATTGCTCAAGCTCACCATACAACCGTAGCGGCATTACGAGAAGCTAATAATTTAACAACTGATATTATTCGTCCAGGCCAATTATTAGTATTACCAGGACGTGCTCAAACACGAGAAGAAGAACCTGTAAGAGATCGGAATCCAGTACCTAATCCTCCTGCTACACCGCGAGCTCAATTACAAACAAATATTATCAATGAAGCACAGAAATATATAGGTGCCGGATATAAGTTTGGAGCAACATTAGCGGAAGCGCCACGACTTTTTGACTGTTCTTCTTATACTCAATTTGTGTTTGCGCAACATGGAATTACAATACCTAGAAATTCTCGTCAGCAGGCAAGTATCGGAACACCTGTGACAAATCTAGAAGCGGGAGATTTATTATTTTTCACGGATTCAGAACTCTATTCTGATGGACGTATTGGTCATGTTGGGATATATATGGGCAATGGGAATATGATTCATGCTTCTTCATCTAGAGGCGTTCATATTGTTACGAACGTTATGCAAAATCGTTACTGGAGCCGCAATTATGTGTTTGCTAAACGAGTGATAAATTAAAGGAGTGAAAAGCATCTACGTCATAGCTACGTTAGATGCTTTTCCATTTTAAAATGGCTAAGGCATGTTTATATGTTTATAATAGAGAGTAACATCGTCCAAAATGGGGGAGAAAGTATGGATTATAAAGAAGAGCAACAATTTAACGAGATTTATGAGGAAGAAATGAATGAAATTAACGCGCAACTTGATAAAGAAATAGTCTTTGCGCTCATTGGTGATGTGAATGCCGGTAAGTCGTCAACCGTCAACCAGTTACTTGGAGAAATCGTTGCTCCTGTGGGGGCACAACCTGGTGAGACCGTCATGGTGAAAAAATATAAATATAAAGATAAAATCGTTTTTGTTGATACACCAGGGTTAGATGATATAGAAACAAACCATTCCGAACAAACACTTTCTTTTTATAAAGAAGCCGACATCGTCTTGTTTTTCTTAAACGCTGCAGGAACAGTTTTTTCTGAAGGTGAAAAAAAGTTATTTGATATTATAACAAAGGTAAACAAGAAAGTGCTTATTGTTTTAAATAAAATTGATGCGGCTGATGATATTCCATTACTCGTAAAGTATGTTCAAGACCATACGAATTATCAGTATAAAGTTATTCCGATTTCGTCTAGAACGAATGAAAATATGGACATGCTCAGAAACGCCATTTTAGATATTCTCCACGAGGAAAAAAAAGATATTTTATTCGCTAAGCATTTAAAAGAAAAAGGAAAAACCGCGAATAAATGGATTATAGCTGCTGCAAGCTCGGCCTCTGCTGTAGGTGCATTGCCATTACCCGGTTCTGATATTGTACCGATAACTAGCATTCAAGTCGGTCTTATGGTGCGTTTAGCGACATTATATGATAAACCAATAACAAAAAAACGGGCAAAAGAAATGGCCATTGCGTCTGTCACAGGCAACATTGGTCAAAGTCTCTTTCGCCAAGTTATAAAATTGTTTCCAGGTGCTGGTTCTGTTGTAGGTGCCAGTGTAGCTGGAAGTGTAACGCTTGCCCTTGGATATGGAATTAAATACGCTTACGAACAAGATATAGAACTTGATGTGAAAAGCCTATCACTTATATTAGAAAAGCTAAAACAAAAAAAGCTGCCGCAAGCTTAGTAAATTTTTTAAATGCTACGTGTTATTAATGGAGAGGTGGTATGATATTCACGTATACCATCTTACATATTAATAACACGTAATACACCTAATATGACTGTTCCGACACTTAAACAAGTTCCAATCATCCATTTTATCATTGTAATTTGAATTTGTTTTGTAACATTATTGACATCTGTTTCGGTCATAAATCGTTTTGACTGTAGTGTGGAATAGATGATTGACTCGACATCTTCTTTGGAGACAAAGTCATCAGATTTATTTTGTTCGTTAATAATAACTTTTACTGCATTGACATCCGGTTTGGAGTCGATTCTAGCTTCAAGTGAGTTTAAATCATTTCTTAATTCTTCAAGTCTAACTTTCAATGCTTTTATCTCTTCTTCTCTTGAAGGATACATACTCCCCACCCCTTTTTTACTTGACATAATACAGTATATTTTTTTTTCTTTTTTCCGTGTGGACACCAGAACTACATATAATAAATGAAAATATATAAATTATAAGCATGAAAAAAAGAAAAATAAATAAACTTTATGAAAAGGCTTACATTTTCTGAATTTTCTTATATTATAATAGTAAGCAAAGAATATGCTGATAAAGAGGTGGTTAAAACATGCAAACGAAAAAATATCATCACTTATCAATACATGTAGAAAAAAAACAGTTAGATCAATTGATTCGAAATGTGTTAGCCGATGATTTTCGTATTTTTTGGGGATTTAACAGTGGTAAAATGATTTTAAATATTTATAACACAACATCAAACAATCAGTTATCATTTCTACGTCATAAAGGGTATTTAGAATTGACATATGCTGAACTTAATTGCCAAGATATTTTATCGCATTTAAATCATCAAATTAGCTTCTTATATAAAGTAGAGCAAGAACATGAAGAAAATCAAAAGCAACAACATAATGAGGTGTATGAACGAATTGATTTTTATTTATCGGAATTGCACGACTGTATGAATAAAGATGATCAAAAACGTGTGACAGAAATTAAAGAAAAATTGCTGATATTACATGAACAACTAGAAAAAGTAACATAATGAAAGAGGTACAAAAGTTCAATATGAATTTTTGTACCTCTTTTTTTACTTTTATTCCCTGCTATAGTTCTTCGTTTTAACATCATAATAAAAGCAAAAAGGAGATTTAAAAACATGAAAAAACAATGGTTAGGTTTAGTATTTTGCAGCTTCCTTTTCTTGCTCATCGGATGTAATGGTGATCAAGCATTGGATGCAGATAATGATGGAGTTATTGAAGGGGACCGTGTTCGTTATGGACAAATCTCGAGCGAAGCAACAGATTTATCAAGTGACGATTTTCCTCACACAAAAGCAGTACAAATTCAACATGCGAAATATGATTTTACGGTTTCCAATGATGCATCAAACCAAATTACTGTTCAATTGCCAGACCGTCAAATTCAATTAACAAAAGAACAGATTGCACAAAGGCTTCCTGGGAATATTTCACAACGCTTACCGGATGGTGATAGAAACTTAACACCTGAAGATATAGCAAGACTATTGCCAGAAAGATTATCTACAGAAGAAATCACAACAAGGTTACGCCAAAATCGTGCACAACCAGAAGAAGGAGCGCAACAACCAACAGATCAACAAAGGGAGGCACAACCAGCAGAGCACCCACAAAAAGAACAGGTTGAACAAACACCAACAGAAACTGAACAAGTACCTGAGCAACAGCAAGGGGAAGGACAAGAAATTTCTGCAATTGAAAGGCAAGTCATCGATTTAACAAATGCAGAAAGAAGACGTAATGGATTATCAGATTTACAAGCGGATACGAGTTTAAGCCATGTAGCCCGCCAAAAATCAAAGGATATGCAAGCAAATAATTACTTCTCTCATACAAGTCCGACATATGGTTCTCCTTTTGATATGATGAGAGATTTTGGGATTGAATATCGAGGAGCAGCGGAAAACATTGCGCAAGGACAAAGGTCAGCCGAAGAAGTTGTACAAGCTTGGATGAATAGTGAAGGACATCGAGCCAATATCATGAACGGGAATTTCACTCATATTGGTGTCGGTTATACAGAAAACGGACATTACTGGACACAAATGTTCATTACTAAATAAAAAAACAGACTATCGATTGATATGATGAAATCGATAGTCTGTTTTTTTTTTTTTGCTGGGCCAGTTTTAACGGAATATATGTCCGGAAAGTTTCACCCTTAAATTAAAAAAATTTCACGTACCGTATTAGGATTTTTTCTAAACATGATAATTACAAATGAATGTCTAGGGAAAATAGATGGATGTTGGTTTGTTATTCCTTTATTTTATGTTTCATTTTTTATTCGCTTTTGTGTATTCTTTTGATTTTGCCATTGCTCAAAAAAAGCTCATCATTCTACATTGACATAATGATATATGTATCACGTAAAAGATAAAGAAATTTGCTTTTATATCGATGATTAAGAATAATTTGGCCAAGTTAATAAAAAATAACGAGGAAAATAGAAAAAGGGAGATGACAATGTGAAAGCAAATGCTTATCAAATTAGTCTTGTTGTGCTTTTCATGATGGTTAGTTTTATTCCAACTGTATATGGAATCGAACAAGAAACAACAGATGTGGAACAACAGTGGTGGTGGAAGGATGACAAAAACAGTTCAAATCGCCAAAACGAGGAATTACCACAACCAGAAGGGGGTTCAGAATATACAGGAAGATTGAGAAATCCTGTATCAAATATCATACTACAACAAAAATACCCTGATACGGTTGTATTACGTGGGGATACAACTCAATTACAAGTTGCCTTAACATTTGACGATGGACCAGATCCGCGATTTACCCCGCAGGTATTAGATATTCTTAACCAATATAATGTTCCAGCAACTTTCTTTGTAATGGGAGCCAGAGCAGAAGTTTATCCTGATATAGTAAGAAGAATGGTGGAGGAAGGCCATATTGTCGGAAATCATACATATTGGCATCCGAATTTAGTTGAACAAGCCGATGTAGCTGTTCTTGAACGAGAAGTAAACCAAACTGAAGATTTATTAGAAAATATGATTGGTTATAGAACGAAATTGTTTCGTGCTCCATATGGGTTTTTATATGAGGAATTAGTCGAAAAGTTAGCTGAAATGAATTATTCAGTTATTGGCTGGTCTGTGGATTCGTTAGATTGGCGTGAATTACCATCCCAAGATACAGCTTTTAATGTATTGAGTAATGTTGAACCGGGTTCGATTATTTTAATGCATGATGGTGGAGATTGGGATGCAGACCGTACGAGTACAATTGAAGCGTTACATCAAATTATTCCAGCTTTACAGCAACAGGGGTTTGAGTTTGTTACTGTTCCCGAGTTAGTAGGAATTCCTTACCAAAAATAAATGTGAGCTATAAAACATTCATTTTTCATAATTACTATATAATCATCAAATTGTGTATTTTTTTTGAACAAAATGTTGTATAGTAGATGCAAGAGTATGTGAATGGATGGTGGTACTTTGAGTACATTACCTAACAGCAATATATCAATTGAATTAGACACAACAGACTTGATTATCATCATCGATCGTAATGGTTGGATAAAATTTTGTTCGACTGTCTTAAAAAGTATTTTTGGATATCAATCTGACAATTTTCCTTATAAAAATTTTTATGATTGGCTGCACCCAATGAATACGGATGCTTTTCGTGAATTAATAAAAGACGCGGAATCAAAATTTCATTCAATTGAAACAAATTGTAAAAGTAAACATCATAATGGAAATTGGTTACCACTAAACATAAAAATGACGCCGTTACAAACTGAATGTGGCAAAGTTAGCGATTTTGTATTGTTTGTTCAAAATCAATCTACAGATTCGATTTTTGAAGAACAGTTAAAACATTCGTTAAAAGAATTAATTGATATTAAACAAGCATTAGATGAATCTTCTATCATTGCAATTACTGACCCGAGAGGTAAAATCATTTATGTGAACGATAAGTTTTGTGAAATCTCACAATATACAAGAGATGAACTTATTGGAAAAGATCATAAAATTATTAATTCAGGTTTTCACAATAAAGATTTTTTCAAACAGCTTTACCGAACAATTGGGACAGGTAATGTCTGGAAAGGCGAAATCCAAAATAGAGCAAAAGACGGTTCATTATATTGGGTTCACACGACAATCGTCCCATTTTTAAATGATAAAGGAAAACCGTACCAATATGTATCAATACGAACAGACATTACAGATCGGAAAAAAGCAGAAGAAATGGTGATGCGTTCGAAAGAGTTGGCGATTATTGGTGAGCTGTCTGCCGGAATTGCACACGAAATTAGAAATCCGCTCACTATGCTAAAAGGGTATACAGAGTTTTTGAAAGATGAAACAAAAGAACAAGAAAACCTTGAATACTTCGACATTTTGCTAGAAGAAATTGACCGGATTGATTTTATTGTTGGTGAATTCATGGCGTTAGCAAAACCTAAAGCTGCTGAGTTTATGAAGAAAAATGTGAACACGATAGTCAAACAGATTACTTTATTCTTAAAGTCTGAGGCCAAATATAATAAAGTATCTATATCTATTGAGGAATCTCCTGAGCCGTTATTTATACACTGTGATGAAAATCGATTGAAGCAAGTTTTTTTAAATATCATGAAAAATGGGATGGAATCAATGCCAAAAGGTGGGCATTTATATGTTTCCATAAAGAAAGAAAATAATCATGCTGTTGTTACGATTCGCGATGAAGGAGTCGGGATTCCTCCTGAACAATTAAAAAAATTAAGTGAACCTTTTTTCTCGACAAAGAAAAAGGGGAATGGCTTAGGTTTAATGGTCAGTTATAAAATTATCGATGAACATCAGGGGACAGTTCAAGTAGAAAGCGAAGTCGATAAGGGAACTACATTTATAATTTCATTGCCAGTAATTAATTGAAAATGAAAAGAACGGCTCAAATGGTAGAGTCGTTCTTTTCATTTTTAATTTAATTTTATCAAATTAATAAAGAGTAAACGGAGTAACTATAAAGGTAGCGGTATAAAGTCCAGGAGTATACGTTTTTTTTATACAAAAGACTGCAAGATGTGAAATGCGGTAGGAAAACAAGCAAAAATAATACATACAAAACTGCGCTCTAAGTACTTCTTATGAAAAAAAGAAGAAAAGGAGAATAAGAAGTTTTAACCGAATAGTTTATAATAGAAAACAATAGCGAGTGGAGAATGGTATGGAACTATTTGTTAACGAAATAAAAGATTTAATATTAAATGCTTTTTTCATTTTTACCTTTTTGTTTGTATTTGTGAATTTTATTCAAAATAGAAAACATAGTGATATCATTTTATTTATGGTGTCTTCCCTTCTTATTATCATGTGTATGGTTTTTCCTATTACGTTAAGTGGAGATCATATTTTTGATATGCGTCATGTACCTTTTATTATAGGTGCTTTGTACGGTGGAAGAAAATACGCGGTTGCGTTATTCGTTGTTTTGACGGTTTTTCGTTTTTATATAGGCGGTGTCGGAGCGTATGGATCGTTTATAAATAACGGACTATTATTAGGGGTTCTATGGTTTGTTATTCCTTACTTTAAAAATACTGACATTGTCATCCGACGAGTATTTTTATCATTTTTAGCTTCTAGTTTTGGGTTGTTGTTTGTGTTTTTATCGTTCATACTGGTTTATCCTTTTATTTTGTATCCTGTTTTTCTTAATGAGGATTTTATCTTTCATTCTGGTTTTATAATCCCATTAGTCATTCTTTTTATCATTCAATCTTTATCGATTTTATTTTTTGTTTCCTTTATCGAAAGAGAAAGATGGAACAAACATATTCAAAAAGAATTTAATCGAATTGAAAAAAATAACACAGTGAGTGAAATTGCAGCAAGTATTTCTCACGAAGTTCGAAATCCATTAACAGTTACAAGGGGATTTCTGCAATTATTAAACGATGCAACGCTAACAGAGGATCAAAAAAAGAACTATATCGCTCATTCAATTGAAGAACTTGACCGTGCATCTACTATTATTACAAACTATTTAACCTATGCTAAACCTTCGTCATTACAAAATCATACGCTCGATGTATGCAAAGAAATTACATATATAATGAATATATTAAAACCATTTGCCACAATTAGAAATGTAGAAATGTTTATGAAGACAAGTGTCAATTCATGCTATGTCAACGGCAACGCGCAGCAATTTCAGCAATGTCTTATTAATATTATTAAAAATGGAATTGAAGCTATGCAAACGGGTGGGAAAATTTTTATTGACATGTATTGTGTCGAGCGTGACGTCGTAATTAATATACAGGATACGGGAAATGGGATGACCGACGAGCAAGTGAGAAAACTAGGAACTCCATATTTTTCAACAAAAGAAGAAGGAACTGGGTTAGGTGTTATGGTTGCTTTTAATATTATAAAAACATTAGATGGTCAGATTAAAGTGAAAAGTACAGTAGGCGAAGGTACTAGTTTTCTAATTGCACTACCATTAGCAGGACATAAGGTTGATAAAAAGTAGAATGTTTTTGTCGTGCTGTAAAAATATAGGTATTTAATGAATTATAAATGAGTCCATTTATTCTTTTTATATTAAATATAGTTCAATTAATGTTCTGGATAATGGAAATAAATAGTCATATAATAACGGTTAGTGCTTCAAATGTTGCTTTAAAACGGAAACTAATTCCTAATATTCTATTATTTTTTCAAAACCCTTTAATTAAGTAAAGGGTTTTTGTCGTTTCATCACTAAAATAGACTTAAAACCTAGTATAAGTTAGCTATTTTCTTTGTTTTTTTATTGTTTTATTTAGTGAGAATGATATATTTTTGTTCTGTGAGGACCTATTTTTGTCAAAAATTGCATATTTTACTCGATTATTAAGATATAATGACCTTGCTTTTGAATGTTAGGCAAGAGTAGGGGGATAAGAGAATGTCGAGCGAAATAAAAGAAGTAGACGTACAACAAGCAAGTTTTGTTCCGCGTTCCAGAAGAAGAAAAAAGAAAAAAAGACCAAATCTGCTATTCTCAGTAATCGTTGTTATTGTTACAACGATTAGTATTGGCTTAGCCACAACAACAATCATTGATGCTGTACAAGCTGACAAACAACCAAGTACTACGGTGGTTGATAATGAAAAAGGAGAGGAAATCGAAATAGAAGAAGCTATATCAAAACCTATAAGACAATCTTCTAATCATCAATTACTCAATCATAAACAGGTTATTCAAAAAAGTAATGAACTTTCACCTAATGAAACAAATACAGCTACTGAAAATAATAAAAATGAAGAAGAAAAACAACAGGGAAAAGAAAAAGTAGAACATAGCAATAATAAAGCTGAAAAAGAAAAAACAAAACCAAAAGAAAAACAACAACCGGTTGAAGAAGTTCAAGCAAATAAAGTTGTTGTTCATGAAGTAAAAGCAAAAGAAACATTGGAATCTATTACATTAGCTTATTTCAACTCAGCTGATAAACAAAAGAAAATTGCCAATTTTAATAATATTCAAAATCCAGAAAAAGAAATTCAAACAGGGATGAAATTAAATATTCCAGACCCGCAATTCCGTACGGAACATGATGTAGTGAAAGGTGAAACATTATTAAACATAACAAACCAGTATTATGGAACTACCGATTACGTTGTATCGTTGGCACTACATAATGGAATGAATAATCCCGATGATTTAAAGTATGGAATGAGATTGAAAATTCCACATCCTTCTGAACTAAAGAAAAATGAACAGTTACCTCAACAATCAGTTAAGCAAACAGAGAACACCGGTAAAGTAGGCTATAGTGTTACAGTCAACAAATCTAGTAATCAACTCGTCGTTTACAACAATAACGAAGTAATAAAAAGTTTTTCGGTAGGAACGGGCAAAGACCCTTCTTTTACTCCTGAAGGTGAATTTAAGATTATTAATAAAATCGAAAAACCGTGGTATAGTACAAAAAGCATTCCAGGTGGTGATCCTCAAAATCCACTAGGAAGTCATTGGCTTGGTTTAAATGTTCCAGGAACAAGTGGAACAACGTACGGGATCCATGGGACGAATGAACCGGGCTCTATTGGCGGTCATGTGAGTTTAGGGTGTATACGAATGCATAATGCTGATGTGCAATGGTTATATTCTAATTTACCAGTTGAAACACCTGTACTTATTGTTAGCAATTAATACAATATAAGAATAGAAGGTTGTCTCGAAAGATATCTTTTTCTTTCTGAGACAACCTTTTTTTGAAAGATAAAAATTTTGGTGTAACAGTGAAGCTTTGAAAGCAAAGAAAAGACGCTCCGCGTTTTTCTTATAGTGTTTTTAATTATGAACAAAACTTTGTATATTGGCTATACAAACTAGGATTATTATTGGTATAATTTATTTACTGAAAGCGATTTCACTATTGCTATGGAAGAATGAAAACCGATGACTTGAAGGTAGAAAGGGTTGACGCCTGTGAAAATACGGAGAAAATACAACAATCTTCGTAATCAAATCCTTGTCGTATATTTAGTAGCCATGGTCATCGTTTTAATGTTTGTTAGTCTGACCACATATAGCATTGTGTCTGAGCTAATAAAAGATAAAGCCGAAAAACAAATTCAACAAACAGCATTACAAGCCACAGGTCGAATTGACTCATTATATCAGCAACTAAAGACGGTAAGTATCCAAGCTGCGACAGATTCAAAGGTACAACAAATTCTCTTCAATCATACTAAGGGAGAAATGCCTAGTTTTAAAGAAAAGCAAACCCTAATGGATATAGTGAATAAAATTCAATCTTATACAAGTGGAGTCACTTCAATCGAAGTGTATACAAATGATTATAAAAAGCTTATACCTCTTGATGATGTTCAATTAACGAACCGAATCGATGAGCATTGGATAGAAGAAGCTGAACGTGCAAAAGGGGGGCTTGTCTGGATCGGAAACGATCCAAATCTACCTAACCATTTTTTAGCTATCCGGCAAGTTCGATTAATAAATGAATCTTTTAAAGATGGTGGTTATTTACTAATGCAAATTGACCCTCATTATTTTGCGATACATAATGAGAGAAAGTCCAATAAAGATGAATTTATGATTTTGCGAGATAAAAATGAACGTCCGATTACCTCTAGTTACCCTGGTGATATTGATGTTATTTTTTCGTATGAAGGTTCAATTATCCCTTTACATGAAAATGATTATATAAAAGTAAGACAAACGTCTAGTGAAACTGGTTGGGAGTTGGTCATTTTAACTCCTATTGATGCCTTGTTAGAAGGGGTGTCTGATTTGCGGACAGCTACATTTATATCAGGAGTGTTTGGTTTTTTCTTATTTCTCGTTATTTCTTACTTTTTATCCACTATGATTACTCGTCCGATTTTCAAACTAACAAGAGCGATGAAAAAGAGAAGAAAAGGAGAGTTGTTACTAAATTTAGAACACTCTTCAACGTTAGAGATTAATGAATTAAATACGACGTATAATCAAATGGTTGAGGAGATTAATCATTTAATTCAAGTTGTTTATGAAAAAGAAATTATTCGTAGCCGGACAGAATTAAAAGCTCTCCAATCCCAAATTAACCCTCATTTTCTTTATAACACGTTAAACGCAATATATTGGTCTTTAGATGCTAAAGGGGATCAAAAACTAGCAGAATTAATTATCACAATGTCTGATTTATTTCGGTATACAATTGACAATGATATGGAAAATGAGTGGGTTACATTACAAGAAGAAATCTCTCATATTGAAAAATATATGGAAATTATGAACTTTAGATTAGATTGCTTTACATGGGATATTCATATTCCAAATGTGTATGAAACTGTGAAAATTCCAAAGCTATTAATTCAACCTCTTATTGAAAATGCGATTATTCATGGGGTAGCCAACAAAGTTGGAAAAGGAAAGATCACAATGACTGTCCAAAAATCAAAGGATGCAAACACATTGCAACTTTTTGTTACAGATGATGGTAAAGGAATGGAACAATCGAAAGTAGAGGAAATCAATAAACATATGAGTTCGGGCATTACTATGGATTCAAGTGGAAGTGGTATTGGTCTTTCTAATGTTTATAAACGTTTGAAGCTTTATTATACAGACGTAGAGATACAACCGCTTATCATTTCTAGTGAGAAAAATATAGGGACTTGTTGTACTTTTGAATTACCGCTAAACGGAGGTGTTGGTGATGAATAAATCAATCTTAATTGTTGATGATGAACCGCTCACTCTACAAGGAATAAAAAAAACATTAGAGTCATGGTCTAATGGACAGTATGAAATCATTACTGCACCGAATGCAACAATGGCGATGGAATGGATCGATAAAAAAAAGGTCCACTTACTAATTACTGACATATGTATGCCAGAAATTACTGGATTACATATGTTAAAGCTACTAAAACAAAAAGGCTTGTTTCCTGTTACATTAATCGTTTGTGCTCACTCTGACTTTTCGTATGCGCAAGAGGCGATCGAACTTGGAGTTATTAACTATTTACTAAAGCCGATTTCAAAACAAAAATTAGTAGAGGAAGTAGAGAAGGCATTACAAGTTGAAGAAAAAAATGAAAAATTAACGATTATTGAAAAAGTGATGGATGCACAATTACTTCACTTAAAATTAAATGATCAATCGGATAAGCCTGTGAGCAAGGCTATGCAATATGTAAATGCAAATGTGAATAAACCAATTAACCTAAAAGAAGTAGCTCAACATGTTCATTTAAATCCGAGTTATTTTAGTGCTCTTTTTAAAGAGCAAACAAATCTAACCTTTAGTGAGTATGTAACGAGGATACGAATACAAAAAGCCAAAAATTTATTATTAACTTCGGATTTATCAATAGAAGAGGTGGCAGAAGCAGTAGGGTATAGCTCAGCTAAATATTTGATAAAAATCTTTCGAGAATATGAAGGTGTGACTCCTAGCAAATACAAACGAAAATAAAGATAACATCCAAAAATAGTGGAATTTTACCTAATCATTGTTACCTTACTCCTTAACCAAACTATTGATACACTTTACTTGTAAGGAAAAATAATAAACATTCAATTAGGGGGGCTTTTAGAATGACAAAAAAGAAAGCGCATTCATTATTAGGGATTCTTGTCTTATTTATGGCAATGGTCCTGATTGGTTGCTCAAGTTCAGAAGGAAATACGACCGAAGAGAATTCAGAAGGAAATAATCAAGAGCCGACTTCGAAAACTGAAGAGGAAGTGGTCGTTAACTTTATGCACTTATGGCCAGAGGGAAGTTCGAAGCAACACCATATGATCGTTGAAGACATCATTGCTGAATATGAAGGTAATAATCCTAATGTAAAAGTAAAAACTGAAATTCTGTCAAATGAACAATACAAAGAGAAATTAAAAATATTAGCTGCTTCAAATGAGTTACCAGATGTTGGGATGACATGGGCTGCAGGATTCCTTGAGCCATATGTCGATGGAAATAAGTTTGCTTCTCTTGATGATTTGATTTCAGGAGAGCTTGGAGAGTCCTTTATTGCTGGAACGACAGAAGCATATGCTTTAAACGGGACAACTTACGGTTTACCGTTAGAGCTTAATATTGCGCCAATTTATTATAATAAACAAATTTTTGCTGATAATAATGTAGAAGTTCCTGAAACATATGAAGAATTTGTAAGCGTTGTCAAAACACTTGCTGAAAATGGCGTTACACCGATTACATTAGGAAATAAAGACAGATGGACCGGTTCAATGTGGTATATGTACTTGGCTGACAGAATCGGTGGACCAGAAACATTAACTAATGCAATTAACAGAACTGGAACATTTGAAGATCCTGCGTTAATTCAAGCTGCAGAAGAAATCCAAAACTTAGTAAAGTTGGATGGGTTCCTTAAAGGGTTTAATGGTCTTTCAAATGACGAAGCAAAAGGTCCATTTATGAATGAGCAAGCGGCTATGTATTTAATGGGATCATGGGAGTTGCCAAACTACACAACAAATGAAGATGTACCGCAAGAATTTAAAGATAATATTGGATTCTTTAAATTCCCTCCAGTAGAAGGTGGTAAGGGAGACATTAATAGTTTTGTTGGTGGACCTGGTGTTGGGTTGTTTGTATCAGAAGATTCAAAGGTAAAAGAGGAAGCTAAAGCATTCGTTCAGTTTTTTGTTGAAAAATGGGGCGAACGTTCAGTTACTGATGCTGGTGTTATTCCTGCGACGAAAGTAGATACATCTTCAGTAGATTTACCTCAAATGTATATTGATGTGTTAAATGAGTTAAGCAATGCGAGTAATATTACGTTATATGCTGACGTACAGATGAGTCCTACAGTAGCACAAGAGCATTTAAATTTAATTCAATCATTATTTGGAGAACAAATTAGTCCAGAAGATTATGCAAAAAAACATGAGGAAGCACTATCAAGTGAAGAATAAGCAAATCTGCTAGCTCAAAGACCCCGCTAATAAAAGGCGGGGTCTTTCGTCTGTCTTTGGTTGAGGCTTAGTCTCAGCTATTGGACATCGATTCCGGTATTTTGATAAAAAGTTAGATTTTTCGAATGCTATCGGACACTGGTTCCGTTACTGTAGAAAAACAAGGTGATTTTGTTGTTTTATTGATAAAGTAACGGAACATATGTCCGTAAGAAATCGTAAAAAGCTTATTTTACATGGAATAGCGGAATAGATGTCCGTAACGATTATGAATACGACAATTAGTACATTCTCATTGGCAATAGAGACGAGAAAACCATTCACATGCGATTGAAAAGAAGTAAATATGAAAATAGTAACACGAATACGAAGTTCTTCGTTGTAAAAGTTGTGCGTTGATACGCTTTTTGTGTAACCAATATTATCTTTTTAATAAGTCTTTTATTTTTGCAGGAATCGAATGGAAGTAAACCGAAAATTAATTATTATCCAAATTTAATAGGGGGCCGGGATAAACGGATGAAGCTGTTTTCACTTTTTATTAAAGGACTACTCTTCTTTTTGTTGCTTTGTTTATATGGATGCAATCATAAAGAATTGAATGCGCTTACACATACATCTGAAATTATTCTAGCAACAACAACAAGCACTCAAGACAGTGGGTTATTAGATGAACTAATCCCTATTTTTGAAGAAGAATCGGGAGTAACTGTAAAAACGATTGCAGTTGGTACCGGTCAAGCGTTAGCCATGGCAGAACGGGGCGAAGCAGATGTGTTATTGACTCACGCTCCGGAAGCTGAAGAAAAACTGGTGAAAAGTGAAGATGTCATCAATCGAAAACGGGTGATGTACAATGATTTTGTCATTGTTGGTCCTCAAAGTGACCCAGCCGAAAGTAACAGAACATCACCTATAGCTGCTTTACAATCGATAGCTGATTCCGGAGCTCCATTTATCTCGAGGGGAGATGACTCAGGTACACATCAAAAAGAAATAGAATTGTGGGAAAAGGCTTCTATTGTTCCAAATACTGAAAAATGGTATATCGAAACAGGACAAGGAATGGGAAGCACACTACAGGTTGCTGCTGAAAAAGAAGGGTATACGTTAACAGACCGGGCTACTTTTTTATCACATCAACGAACGATGGAGCATATGCTTATCCATGTTGAAGGTGAAGAATTGCTCATGAATATTTATCATGTCATGCAAGTGAATGCCGATAAACATATATATGCAAATGAGGAAGAAGCAAAGCAATTCGTTGACTTTCTAGTAAGGAAAGATACACAACAAAGAATAAAACAGTTTGGGATTGAACAATACGGTCAATCATTGTTTTTCCCGTATACTGAATAAGCTTGTGGTGGTGTAACATGGACTTATTTTTTGAAGGGTTTCAAAAAGCGGTTGAAATGATAGTACAGGGAGATAAAGAAATCCTTCATATCACCTTAACTACATTAAGAGTATGTTTTACAGCTATTATTATTAGTACATGTATTGGCTTACCATTAGGTGTGTTTTTAGGTTTGACGCACTTTCCAGGGAGAAGAATCATATTAGTTCTAGTTAATATCGGAATGGGGTTACCGCCGGTTGTCGCTGGGTTATACATCACGATGTTATTATGGCGTTCAGGTCCATTAGGTCAGTTCAGTTTTTTATATACGGTTGAGGCGATAATCGCGGCTCAAGTGCTCGTTTCGTTACCGATTGTCATTGGATTAACGTCTGCCGCTTTTCAACAAATCGATCCTAAAATGCTCTTACAAATTAAAGCGATGGGTGCGACAAAACTGCAAATGGTCATTCTCCTTCTAAAAGAATTGAAACTGGCGATTTTAGCTGCGGTTATGGCTGGTTTTGGACGTGTCCTTGCAGAAGTAGGGGCAGCGATGATGGTAGGAGGGAATATAAAAGGAGAAACTAGAATTTTGACTACTGCGATGGTAATGGAAGTGTCTAAAGGAAATTTTGAAATTGCGATTGCCCTCTCGTTTATCTTGATGGCATTAGCCTTCCTTATTACATTTATTCTGACATCATTACAGCAAAGGAGTGCGTAATTTGAAAATTCTTGAGTTACATCAAATTAAAGTGGAGACGAAAAAAGATTGTTTATTACATATCGAATATTTTCCTTTAGATCAAGGGGATATCATTGGTGTTATTGGTCCTAATGGAGCTGGAAAAAGTACACTTGTGAAAGTCATGTCATTTCTACAAACACCAAGTCATGGGACGGTTTTTTATAAAGGAAAACAAAAACAAGCTTCGACTGTACCACTTCAATTACGACGAAAATTTGCCATTGTGATGCAACAATCACTATTGTTCAATAAAACAGTATATGATAATGTCGCGCTTGGATTACGGTTTCGCAACAAACCGAAAAAGGATATAGAGGAAGATGTATATTTTTGGTTGGAAAAATTTAATATTTTGCATTTAGCGAAAAAGAATGCGAAAACGTTATCAGGTGGGGAAGCCCAACGTGTGAACTTAGCAAGAGCCTTGATTTTATCTCCCGAAGTTTTGTTTCTAGATGAACCGTTCTCCGCATTAGATTTTCCAACTAAGGCAGTTTTACTAAGAGAACTAAAGGATATTTTACAGGAAACAAAGACGACCACTGTCTTTGTTAGTCATGACTTAATCGAAATTAAACACCTTACAAAAAAACTATGTGTACTTGTTGATGGAAAGATGAAACAATTCGGTAGTACTCATGACGTTTTACATTCACCAAACCGACAATCCACTCCTTTTCTTGAAAAATGGAAAGAGCTCTATTCTTTTTAATTTCCAATGAATTGAGAATAAAGCTTTTTTGCTAATCCTTCGTTTTGTGTTCCTTTTATTAGTAATCTACCATCTTGAAACAAAGTAAGTTGATAGTCTTCATAATAAAGCTTTATTAGAAAAGGGGTACGAATGACACGACCTAATTTTCTCCATCTTTGCTCCCACAAAGGAAAATTGATGTTCAATTCGGTCGTCGGAGTAATTTGAATACTATCTTTGCCACATAACTGTGCGAAATAATAGTTTTCACCTTTATTTTCGAGAAAAGGAAATTCGTTTTCTACACAACAAGGACAATTTGGATTTCGCTCAACGGGTAATTGGTCATAATCAAACTCCCATATGTCAAGCTGAGTTAAATGGACATTCACAAGGTCGTATTGCTTAGTCATTATTTTTAAAGCTTCTGTTGCTTGGTAAGTCCCGATTATATGAACTAGTGGTCCAAGTACTCCAACCGTATCACATGTTTCTCCGTGACTTTGATAGTTTCCTGGAAACAAGCAAACAAGACATGGAGTTTTCGTTGGAATGATGGAGCAAAACATTCCTCTTGATTGAATGGCCCCTCCATAGACCCAAGGGATATTATGTTTAATACTTACTTCATTAATAAGAAATCGGGTTTCCATATTATCTGTGGCATCAATAATAATATCACTTTTCTCCACTAATGATTCAATCGTATTGGCATTTACGTCTTGAATAAAAGGATGAATGGTTGTGGCACAGTTAATTTGTTCTAACTTATTTTTCGCTGCAATAACTTTCGGAATATGATCAATCACGTCTTGTTCATCAAATAACAGCTGTCTTTGTAAATTACTTTCTTCTACAAAATCACGATCAACGAGGCGTAGTGTGCCAATTCCTGCTCTTGTTAAGTGACTTGCAATGACCGTCCCTAATGCACCAACTCCAATTAACGTAACGGTTTTTCCAACGAATGGGGAGGATAAAAGCCAATCCATAAATAATTACTCCTTTTTAGAATAATTGGAAAATTCGACTAGTAATATTAGTATGAGAATATCATAATTCCTTCTTTATAACCATTATTATAACAATATTCTAAATATTGAAGGAATTGATAAGTTTTTGTAGAAATACAAAACAAAATTAGTGAAGGAGGGATATTGTGAAACTAGGTGGTTACAAAAACAAAGAAGCTTGGGTAGATTTGTCGAAAGGTTCAATTGAATACAAAAAAATCAACGAAGAAGATGCAAAAAAATATGTGGGAGCAAGAGGATTAGGTGTGAAGTACTTAATGGATCATCAAATCTATAACGTTGACCCACTTTCTCCAGAAAATATGCTATGCATCATGACTGGACCCTTAACAGGGACTAGAATTCATATGAGTGGACGTTTATGTACCGTAACACGCTCTCCGTTAACTGGCACAATTACAGATTCCCATATGGGAGGCTGGACTGCCGCACGTTTAAAGTGGGCAGGATTTGATAATTTAATTTTTACAGGTAAAAGTACAACCCCTGTTTATTTGTATGTGGAAGATGGCGAAGCACAAATCCGAGATGCATCTGAACTTTGGGGTAAAGGGGTAAGATCTACGGTAACAACCCTGCAAGAAAGATATGGAAAAGATACAAGTGTGATGGCGATTGGACCAGCTGGTGAAAACTTAGTCAAATATGCAAGTTGGATTAATGAACATGACCGTTCTGCTGGACGTGGGGGGACAGGAACTGTCGCTGGTTCCAAAAATTTAAAAGCTATCGTCATTAAAGCCGCGCAAAAAGGCAATATGCCAGAACCCGCTCAACCAGATAAATATCCAGCCGCCATTAAAAATGGATTAAAAGCGATTATGGAAGGGGCACTTACTGCTCCGAAAAAAGGTGGATTATCTGTATACGGAACAAATGTACTGATGAATATTGTAAATGAAGTTGGTGCACTTCCATCAAAGAACTCGCAAGTCACAACGTGGGATACGGCTGATCAGATCAGTGGTGAAAGCGTTAACATGGAGCTGAAAGTTGCAGACCCTACGTGTCACGCCTGTCCTGTTGCCTGTAAAATCGAGGTTGAAGTGAAAGAGGGTAAATATAAAACTAGAGTTGAAAGTTTTGAGTATGAATCCGCTTGGGCGTTAGGTCCAAATTGTGGCCATTCCAATAAAGAAGCGGTCGCGTTTCTCATTAATCTTTGTAATGAATACGGAATGGATACAATAGAACTCGGTAATGCGTTTTCAACTGCAATGGAAGCTTATGAGAAAGGATTAACTGAAGACCGGTTAGTCTGGGGTGATGTCGATACGATGATTGCTTGGGTTGAAAAAATCGTTAACCGTGAAGATATTGGCGATATTTTAGCTGATGGACCTGGGCATGCAGCAAAACACTTCGGTGATGTGAATATGGCAATGGTTGTGAAAAACCAAGCAATACCAGCTTATGACCCTCGTGGAATTCAAGGAATTGGTTTAGGTTTTGCGACGAGTAATCGTGGAGCCTGTCATTTGCGGGGATATACAGTAGCAAGTGAAATTGCTGGCATTCCCGAGCCGACAAACCGACTCGAACCAGAAGGAAAAGGCGAACTATTAAAAATATTCCAAGACATTCATGCTTTTTCTGATTCGTTAGATTTATGTAAGTTCTCGGCATTTGCAGAAAATCCAGATCATTACGCAGAACAGTATTCTGCTGTCGTTGGGATTGATGTAACTGGAGATGACATTTTAAAGATTGGCGAGCGGGTTTATAATTTAGAACGATATTTTAATAACTTAGCAGGGTTTGATGGCACAACAGATACATTGCCACAACGATTTTTAACAGAGCCAGCTCAAGGCGGTTCTGAAGGGGAAGTTAGTCATCTCGCCTTGATGTTAAAAGAATACTATGCTGCTAGAGGGTGGGAAGATGGAACGGTTCCCCCTGAAAAATTAAAAGAGTTAGATATTCCGCCTGCTGAGATTGGTGCTTAATGAAAGAATCGTGAGCAACGTTCATAACGCCCTCCTTTTAAAGAGAGGGCGTTATGCTACATCGTAACGGACAGTTATTCCGCTATTTTCATAGATTAAGGATCTTTTTCATTTCTTACGGACATACTTTCCTTTATTGAACCAAAAGGAGAGAGAGCTCACTGTATATTTCAACTATAGCGGAACAGATGTCCGTTAGCCTTTGAAAAATGACGGATTCTAATGAAATAGCGGAACAAAAGTCCGTAAAAGGAGCGTCAGCCACCAGCTCGAAAGGTTTTTAAACGAAATTTCTTTAAAATCGTTTCAAGAACATCTTTGTCATCTGACCAAAATGTAACAAAAACAACAGGAATATCAGATTGGAAGAATCGAATTGTTTTTTCTTTTGAAACGGTACATGTCCATGATGGACCTTGATAATGGTTAGGCTTTGATTCTTTTCCATGAAGCTGATAAATATAGTCGATAATATTTTGTCGATGGATGCCTCTTATTTCAAGTTGTTTCGTTGGCATATGTCGTTAGCCTCCGGCCACTGGTGGAAAAAGAGCAATTTTATCTTTTTTACTTACTGTCGTTTGAAGACCTTCTAAATACATAATGTTTTTTCCGTTAATAAAGACATGGTTCATCGGTTTTAATTCGTATTGTTCCGTAAATAGTTCATCTTTCATCTTCGGAAATAGGGTGATTAATTGTTTTAAAACAGCTAGGATGGAATCTCCATCTGTAGCGTTCACAGTGACAATCTTAGCCCCACATATTTCACGAAAGTTAGCGAAAACTTTAATTTCCAATGCATTCACCTCTTTTTTTCTCTATTAACTATGACTATAATGAATTTCTATTAATATTTCAATGATTTAGAATTTTATAAAAACTTATGGCCGAATAACGATTATACTAAATGAGCAAGGAGGTTCTTTCTATGTTATTTTATGATGTCAAAACAGTAGAAGAAACAAAACAAATCATGAAAGACACTGTTTTTCCGATCAGAGATATTATTTCAGTTTCTTTAGACGAGGCATTTGGATATATAGTAGCTGAGGACATAGTGGCAAAAGAAAATGTTCCAAGTTTTGCTCGTTCCACTGTGGATGGCTATGCGGTTTGTGCAAAAGATACATTTGGGTCATCAGAGTCTATGCCTTCGTTTTTAACGATTACACATGAAATTCAAATGGGAGAAGAAGTAACAATTCCTCTTCATCGTGGTGAAGCGATGTATATTCCAACAGGAGGAATGGTCCCAACAGGCTGTGATAGTATAATCATGGTTGAACATTGTGAAAACATAGACGGTTTATTAAATACTTATAAACAAGTAGCACTAGGAGAGAATATTATTTCTGTTGGTGAAGATGTGAAAGAAACAGATATCATAATTCAAAAAGGGTCGAGAATTCGCGCGCAAGAATTAGGGATATTAGGGGCTGTAGGAACCCGTTTTGTTTCTGTGTATCGCAAAGTGAAAGTCGGCTATTTATCTTCAGGTGATGAAATTATGCCGTATAATACAAAGCATTTACAAATTGGACAAGTAAGAGACATCAATGCCTTAACAATAACAGCACTAACAAAGGAATGGGGGGCTGATGTCATTTATGGGGGCATTGTCTCGGATAACTATGAATCTTTTTTTTCGAAAGCAAAAGAATTATTTGACCAAGTTGACCTACTAGTGTTATCTGGAGGAAGTTCGGTGGGAACAAAGGATTACACTACTGATGTTATACAAGCATTAGGAAGCCCGGGTGTGTTAGTGAATGGTGTATCAGTGAAACCTGGTAAACCGACGATTTTTGGAGTAGCACATAAAAAGCCGGTACTTGGATTACCTGGACATCCGGCATCAGCCGTCATTATTTACAAATTATTTGGACAGCTCCTTCTTCAAAGATTAAATGGTTCAAGAGAAAGAGAATTACCGACTGAAATAAAAGCAACGATAACCCAAAACCTCCCATCAAGCCCAGGACGATCAGATTATATTCGCGTGCGATTAGAAAAGCAAGAAGAGAAATGGATCGCTTACCCTGTGTTAGGGAAATCAGGACTCATATCTACATTGGTAGACAGTGATGGAGTTGTGGAAATTCCTTCTGAAAAAGAAGGTATAACAGAAGGTGAAGTAGCTTCTGTTTATTTATTTCGATAGGAGGTCATTCTTTTGCAAGAACAAATAAAAAGAATCATTTACTTAGAGGATAAACCAAGAGAACAGGCATTAGTAGAATTATTAAATAATTTTCAATATAAGAGAGACGTGGAATGGATTCCAACAGTAGAAGCGAGGGGACGTGTGACTGCAGAGCCTATATACGCTGCACTTTCCATGCCACATTTTCATGCTTCTGCGATGGACGGAATTGCAGTTCATGCTGAAACGACATACGGAGCTCATGAAAAAAATCCGAAACAGCTCATTGAAGGAATCGATTTTCATTATGTCGATACAGGCGACCCGATTCCAGATGAGTATAATGCTGTCATTATGATTGAGCATGTTCAAGAGCGTGGAAATAAGACAATCGAAATTATTGAACCTGCTGCGCCATGGCAACATATTCGTCCTGTCGGTGAAGATGTCGTAAGTGGTGAAATGTTATTTTCGCAAGGCCATACATTACGTCCTGTTGATTTAGGGGCACTGCTTGCTGGAGGAATGACGACGGTTGCGGTTGTCAAAAAGCCAATCGTTGCGATTATTCCAACCGGAAATGAACTTGTTGAACCTACATTACATGTGAAAAAAGGAGATATCATCGATTTTAACAGTACTGTTTTTCATAGTTATATTGAACAATGGGGAGGAACTGCTTTTCATAAAGGGATTATAAAAGATAATCCTGAGTTACTAAAAAAAGCGATATTGGAAGCTGTAGACATGGCAGACATTGTTATCGTAAATGCGGGGTCCTCTGCAGGGTCAGAAGATTATACGGTTCATATGATAGCGGAGCTTGGAGAAGTCTTTACTCATGGCGTAGCGACCCGTCCCGGAAAACCTGTTGTGTTAGGAAAAGTAAAAGATACGATTGTTATCGGGTTACCTGGCTATCCCGTTTCCGCTTATTTAACATTAGAGTGGTTTGTTCAACCACTGATTTGTGAGTATTTAGGTGTACAAGTGCCAAAGCGTGAGACATTGAGTGTTCAATTAGGAAGAAGGATTGTTTCTACGATGGGGTCAGAAGACTTTATTCGAATGAATATTGGATATGTAAATGGACGTTATATTGCAAATCCATTAAACCGAGGAGCAGGTGTCACGATGTCACTCGTTCGTGCGGATGGTCTACTCGTTGTTCCAAGTCAAAGTTTAGGGTTTGAGCAAGGAACTTCAGTTGAAGTTGAATTATATAAGCCGGTCGAGCAAATTAAAAAAGCGATATTATTTTCTGGAAGTCATGACCTTTCCCTTGATGTGCTCGCATCTTTTATAAAGGAAGACGATATACGAAACGAAGTTATATCGTCTCATACAGGAAGCATGGCGGGCATCATGGCAATAAAAAAAGGAGAAACCCATATCGCTGGTGTTCATTTACTTGATAGCGATACGGGCGAGTATAATATTCCATTTATTAAAAAATATTTAAAGCAAGACAATGTAGTCGTCGTTAAGTTTTTGCAAAGAGAGCAAGGGTGGATTGTACAAAAAGGAAATCCAAAACACATTCAATCCATTGAAGATATTGTTCGTCACAATTTGTTATATGTGAATCGCCAACGAGGAGCAGGGACACGGTTGCTGTTTGATTTTTTTCTTCAAACGATGAATATCCAGCCTGATTCCATCCATGGCTATAACCGAGAAATGTATACTCATCTAAGTATTGCAGCTGCAGTAAAAGGAGGCTCAGCTGATACTGGCCTCGGCGTTTATTCAGCGGCGAAAGCATTACAGCTTGATTTTATTCCTGTTGCTTATGAATCTTATGACCTTATTATGACGAAGGCTTTTTATGAGAGTGAACAAGGACAAATCTTACTACGTGTAATGAAGTCTGATTCATTTCGTCAAAAGCTGGAATCATTAGGAGGGTACCGCTTTGAGAATATCGGTGAAGTTATTTACGAAACGAGCGGGTAGTTGAGCGACTGTTTTCTAGCGTTATTAATCACTAAATGTGAACGTTTGTTCGAATGAATTTTCTTTTTTTCACGAGTTAGCCATCACTTTCTTCTCCGTTTACTTTAAAAAAGACCAAGAAAAAGATAAAGTATAGGTAAGAATGTTATGATGCTTGGAGTAAAAGGAGAGAAATATAGTATGGAAGAGAGAAAACCAATTGATGTAGAACAAGCGATACATAAAATTATGGAACGAACGAAACAAGGTGAAACAGAAATGGTTTCAATAGATGAGGCAATGGGGCGATATTTAGCTGAAGATGTTGTCGCAGATCATCCTGTCCCTTCTTTTGACCGCTCTTCGTTTGATGGTTTTGCAATTATTGCAGAAGAGACAACGAATGCTTCTTTTCAAGAGCCAATCTCATGTAAAGTTGTTGGCAGGATTGGTGCGGGTGATGTGACAGATACAATCGTTCAAAAAGGTGAAGCGATTCGAATTATGACAGGTGCACAAATGCCAAAAGGGGCAAATGCCATAGTTGCGTTAGAAATTGCAAAAGAAGAGCAAAAAAACGATGAAACATGGATTACCGTCAATCGTCCGATTGAAAAAGGGACAAATGTTGCGTTTGTCGGTGAAGACATTCAAAAAGATGTAGTTATCGTTCATAAAGGACGCCGAATAGCTGCAGGTGAGTTATCGATATTGGCGACGTTTGGATATGCCAAAGTGAAAGTATATAAACGTCCAGTAATCGGTGTTTTCGTTACAGGAACAGAGTTATTATCAGTGGATGAGCCATTAGTACCAGGGAAAATAAGAAATAGTAATTCATACATGTTGCTCGGTCAAATCGTAAGCGTAGGAGCGATCCCGAAGTATTATGGGATATTGCCAGATGATTATGAATTATGTTACACGTCTGTTGTTCAAGCTCTTGAAGAAGTGGATTACCTTGTGACGACAGGAGGCGCCTCTGTCGGTGATTTTGATTTTGTCCAAGATATTTTACGTGAGCTACAGGCAACAGTTTTATTTAATAAAGTAGCGATGCGACCAGGTAGTGTAACAACGGTAGCGACATGGAAAGAGAAATGGATTTTTGGATTGTCTGGAAACCCGGCCGCTTGTTATGTCGGTTTTGAACTTTTTGCAAGACCTGTTTTAAAAACAGCGTTAGGAGCTGAAATGGTGCATTTGCCTCGCTCAAAGGCAATATTAGAGCATGACATTACGATGGGTAACCCATTTGCGCGTTTTACAAGAGCAAAAGCTGAGATTCGCGGCAGTGATATTTTTGTTTCTTCAGTCGGACGAGATAAATCAGATATTATTTCTGCTTTAGTCGAAGCTAACGCCTTTTTATTCATTCCAGCTAGAACAAAATCTATAAGCAAAGGTGAAGAAGTGACGATATTGTGGTTAGAACAAGGATTGGAAAGAGCAATTGAACAATCACAGTAAACAGAGGAGACTTAGTAAATGGAAAACTTTTTAATAACGGATGAACCGATAATCATTGATGATGTCGTTCAAAAAGTGGCAGACCGAAATGCCGGAGCGATTAATACGTTTATTGGAACGGTTAGAGAATTAACAAAAGGAAAGAAAACATTATATTTGCAATACGAAGCATATGTACCAATGGCAGAAAAAAAACTAGCACAAATTGGCGAAGAAATTCAACAAAAATGGCCGGAAGCGAAAACGGCTATTACGCATCGAATTGGCCGATTAGATATTAGTGAAATTGCCGTTGTTATTGCTGTATCAACCCCGCACCGTGCGGATTCTTTTGAAGCATCAAGATATGCGATTGAACGAATCAAAGAAATTGTTCCTATCTGGAAAAAAGAACATTGGGAAGATGGAGAAATGTGGATTGGAGATCAAAAAGAACAAGTAGCCTATCCTAGCGGGAAGCCAGAGGAGTTGAAACATGATTAACGTATTATTTTTTGCCGGATTAGCAGAAAAAACAGGACAGCATGAAGTGGAGATTGCCGGTGTCGACATGACAGTGAATGATGTAATCGAACAAATTACGAAACAATTCCCTGCAATTGAAGCAGAACTTGCGAATTCAATGATTGCTGTAAATGAAGAATTAGTAGAACGAACTACCATTGTTAAAGAAAATGATACGGTTGCCTTTATCCCTCCTGTTAGCGGAGGATAATGTCCATGATTGAACGATACTCCCGGCAAGTATTCTATCGTCATATTGGTGAAGAGGGACAACGAAAGATTTGTCATAGTCATGTTGCGATTATTGGTTTAGGTTCGACCGGTTCTGTTGTGGCCAATCATCTAGCTAGAGCTGGAGTTGGTCGAATCACACTTTTTGATCCTGATTACGTGCGACCAATAGATTTACAACATAATTTGCTATTTAGCAAAGAAGATGTTCAGAACCGGCAATTAAAAGTAGTTTCCGCCAAACATAGCCTTAGCATGATTAACTCTACAATTTCGATTAAAGGCATTGAATCAAAGCTTTCCATCGAAACTTTACTTCATGAAGCTGATGATGTCTCCATACTTGTAGTTGGAAACACGAATCCAGAAGTTATTTGCGTTAGTAATGAATTTTGTTTTCTAAAGAATATTCCGTTAGTATTTGGGGGGATTATCGATGGGAAAGGCAGGAAAATGACTATTTTTCCCGGAGAAACGACTTGTCTTAATTGTGTACTTCATGAGTATCAGTGGAACGACTCGAAACAAAATGACTTTGTAACTTCAGATCTTATCGGGTCGTATCAAGCGATGGATGTTATTAAGTTCTTAGTTGAAAAAAATGCTGTTATTCGGAAACAGATTTTAACAATAGACCCTCTCAATAATATTCATGAAGAAATGTCCATTAATGAACTACAAGATCGGTGCGTAGATTGTGCATCAAAACATGGTTAATAGTATAACTCAACTTTCGCGGGCTAAAATGGGCAGGGTAGATCTTGATGTAGTGTATCTTTCTACTCCTTCTGATTCTCATTTAGACTACAATAAACGCCTTTGAATGTTTTTTACATTAAAAAGGCGTTATTGTATATTCTCTTAACGACAGTTCAGAAGGGCTTTATTCTTGGCACCTATTGAACTTAATTTAAGATAAAGAAAATTCGACTATAGTGAAAGTTTCAATCGTAATTTTTTGAGACATGACCCTATGTGAATCAATACTTTTAAATCTTCAAGACATCGATTCAATTGAAAAACCGAATGGGAAAGACCTCATTTATTCCTTTGGATTAATGACAATTTCTACTCTACGGTTTCGTTCTTGTCCTTCTTTATCCTCATTCGAAGCAATTGGTTTAGTTAGTCCATACCCTTTGGTTGTCATAGAAAGATGGCTCAAGTCCCCATACTCATTTAAATAGGCTTCCACAGTAGCTGCTCTTTGCTCTGATAGATCCATATTGTAATTGGGATCTCCTTGGTTATCGGTATGACCATTAATTTCAATTACTGTACCTTTATCAAGTCCTTGTAGGAGTTCAATCAGTTCGTTTAGAACATCCTGTGCTTCTTGCTTTAATTCACTTTTATCAAAGCCAAAAAGAACATCATCTGGCACTTGTACTTTAACTTCTTCATCTTCCGTTGTAATTTCAGCTTCATTTGGCACATTTATTTGTGGTAACTCTGGCGCAAAAGTAATTTCAATTTTTTGTGCACCATCTTCATGTGCGACCACATAGTCTCCTGATAAGTGTTCAAAATTTTCACCGTAGACTTCACGCACAGTGTTCCTAGGATTGTGTTGAAAATCCCCTCTGCTATGGATATAAATAAAGCCTTCTTCTGTGATATCCCGATACGCTACTCGAAGTAAGAATGTTCCATCAGGAAGAACGAATGTTAGATTTCTAAAAGTATCTTGAGGTTGAAGTCTAGTTGGATTAGAATAATAACCACCTTCTAGTTTTGTACCTTCCAATAAGTTTGATTTGCCTTTAACATAAAAAAAACGGTGGTCGTTTGTAATGTCAATGTCAATCCAAATTTCGGTTTCTCCATAATCATCAGGTAAAGGCTCCCAATTTGGAGCTGTTATTTCATATTCTGTAACATCGTCCCCAATAAAAACATGTACTGGCGCATATATTCTTTGCATGACACCATTCCTATATTGATATTGATGTACAAAAGGACCAGTGAAGTTCTCTCCATATTCACCGTAAACAGCTAATATTTCATCGTCTTGACGACTACCGCTACGCGTATGAACTTCAACTAATACTTCAATATCACTTTGGTCATATACTTCCAGAAAGTCTCGATGAGAAAATTCGGAAAAAAGAAAGTTCATCGCAAATGTACCATCAGCATTTACCGTAGTGAGTTCGTGTTTATTTGTTCTTGTAGACCCTCTTTTTGTATCAGAAAAAGGACTATGAAACAACCTCCCCATCAAAACGGTTCCTTCTTAAGATTGGTAGTACCTTGTACACGAATACGGTCTTCTTCAATGAAAACTTTGCCTTCGAGTGATATCTCTTCATCTATCACTTCTTTAGATTCATTCTCAAGAGCTTCCATTACAACTGTTCCCTCATCGTCAGCGGTAATCTCTTCCACTATCTTTTCCACAGTTTGCTCCTGTTCAGTTGTAGCAACAATGTTTTCATTATCACTTGAGCAAGCAACTAAAAGGCTAGTAAAAAATACGAGGTACATACAAAAACAAGTCTGACTATTTAACATTTCATCCTCCTAAACATTCTTATTCATTGTTATTTTTAGTAATAACAATCTCTACTAGTCGGTTCTGTTCGTGCTCTTTAAACCTTTTGGTAAATTCAACCATATTGATTATACACAATAATTATTATAAAAAAATCAATACTCTTGATAAAGATAAATTCCATTCAAAAGACCTAACGGACTGCATTTCATTAGAATTAATGAAGTTTTCTTTGTAATACAAGTTGATAGGACTATTGTTCGTATTCAACTTTCAGAGTTCAAAATGAGTATTGTAGTTTCAGTGTTTCGCAAGTGTTTTCTTAGCAATAATATACGAATGTTGAAGATTTTTTAATATGTAGGAAAGCATAAAAATTTGGTATAGTATAACAGTGAATCTTAGAAAGTTCATTTTAGAAGAGCGAAGGCTTTCGCACCTGTGTGTTTCTCCTCAAGAAGAGCACTTATGGGTTCACTATCAAAAGTGGGCAGGGCTCCGACCTTTGCTTGAAAAGAAAAGAGTCAAGTGACACATTCAACACTTGGGTCGGGTTTATTGCGGTTAGCGATTTTGTTGTTTATGATAAGTAAGCGGCCATGAAAACCTTTATCTGTGAACATTGCTAGCGTTTTGGAATGTTGGTGGACACAGGAGCAGTTAATCATAATATATAGCTAGGGATAGAGTTGCATTTTCGTGAATAAGCGCGCCTGTGGCCGCTAAAAAACGGAAACCAGTATTATGTTCACAAATAACGGCTGCTCTGACCGCAAAAATGAGACATGGGATGTGCACTTATGGGTTCACTGTCAAAAGCGGGCAGGGCTCCGCACGAAAAGGCGCTCCGCGTTTTTTTTAGGAACTTAATTGATAGAAGACATGTCCGTGATACCGAAGATATTACAATGAATATTTAAGATTAGAAAGTTGAGTTATACTAAAAAGACGAACAGGAAGTACGTCTTTTTTAGCGAGAATGGTATATAGTAAACGGTTTAAGGGGTTGTGATCGTGTTGGTACAACAAATTAAATTAAATGAAAAAGTAATCAATGCCACGCAATATAATTATGAGAAAAAAGATAATCGAATCACAATTTCGTTTGGGTTTGATGTGAAAAGTGAAGACTATCACGATGTCACAACATTGTTGTATGAACAGACGTTTGATGTTTATCTTATAGAAGAAAATATTAGTTTCCGAGGGTCAATTATTCAATACTCTACATCACTGACTAATTTATATAAATCCGGTGAAATCGGGAAGTTTACTTTATGTTTACAGGAAGCACCAACTGAAGAGGCGGAGGACAAATTGTGAAGCTAAGTATATTAGATCAATGTCCCATTTTTGATCGACAAACTGCGAAAGATGCGTTGTATGAAGCGTGTAAGCTAGCGCAACAAGCAGAACAATTAGGGTATGCAAGGTATTGGGTCGCGGAACATCATGATTTACGTGGATTAGCCTGTCCGGCTCCTGAAGTCTTGTTAGCCTTTATCGGAGCTCATACATCAAAAATTCGCATCGGAGCAGGGGCGATTTTATTACCTCATTATAAACCTTATAAAGTTGCTGAGCTTTTTAATATGTTAGCCACGCTTTTTCCGAATCGAATCGACCTTGGAATTGGTCGTGCTCCTGGTGGCTCAGCAGAAGCAACAAATGCTTTATCGGACCGATTTTTACAACAAGTATGGGACATGCCTAAACTCATAACTGAACTTCTTCTTTTTTTGGACAATGAGGCATTTGCTGAACATGATTATTCCAGTTTGTCAGCATCTCCTGTTCCCGATATTTCACCTGTTCCATGGCTATTAGGGACTAGTAAAAAGAGTGCGATATTAGCAGCTGAAAAAGGACTCGCATATAATTTCGGATTATTTATGAGTGACAAGGACGTACAGGAATGTATTGAACTTTATAAAAATCGATTTCGACCAAGGAAAGAAGGGGAAAAACAACAACTCCTTTTAACGGTGTCCGTTATTTGTGCTCATACGAAAGCGGAAGCAGAAGCAATTGCGACGAGGTCGTTACAGTTTGCCTCGCAAAATGTGAACACAAGTCAAAAAGAGCTAGAAGCGAAAAAGGAAAAAATGGTGATTGGTGACCCGGTGTTTGTGAAAGAAAAACTACAAAAGCTAGTGGAACAATATCAAGCAGATGAAGTGATGATTGTGACGAATACAGATAATCCATTGGACCGATTACAGTCATTCCAATTGCTTGCTAACGAATGTTTTGTAAAATGAAAAGGGAGCATTCCCTTTGCTGCTCGGACATTTGTTCCGCAAATTTCACAAAAGACAATATTTTGTTAATGCTTACGGACATCTGTAGTTATGTCTACCAAATAGAGTGGTTTTCTCACTCTTTCTCGTCAAATAGCGGAACGTATGTCCGTAAAAACTAAAAAAGACACGTATTTCAATGAAATAGCGGAAAAAATGTCCGATAAGATTAAGTACACGACATCCATTCCGCTATTCCTCTTTTCTTAAGACTTGAATATAGACGATACAATTTCGTAAGAACGAATCCGTTCAGTTTGGTCATACACATGGGTATTGATAATCATTTCGTCTGCTTCGGTTTCATTCAAAAATTGTTGTAGCTTTGTTTTTACAGTTGACGCATCGCCAGCAACAGAATAAGTGAGCATCTTTTCTACTAACGTTTGTTCATGTACATTCCACACTGTATCCATCTGCTCAACAGGCGGTTGGAGTTTTCCAGATTTTCCACGAATGATATTTAAAAAGGCTTGCTCTTGGGAAGAAGCTAACCATTTTGCTTTTTCTCCTGTATCTGCAGCTATAACGTTCACACCAATCATGACATAAGGTTTGTCCAATACGTCAGATGGTCTGAAGTTATCACGATATAATTGGAGTGCGGGAAGTAAATACTCTGGAGCAAAATGACTCGCAAACGCAAATGGTAGACCGAGTTGTCCCGCTAATCTTGCACTAAACCCACTTGAACCTAATAACCAAATGGGGATCGATAGTCCTTCTCCTGGAATGGCACGAACACGTTTAGGTTCCGTACTGAAAAAATCTCGCAACTCTTCAAGTTGTTCTGGAAAATCACTACCGTCACTGCGATGGTTTCTTCGTAATGCATGTGCAGTAATTTGATCAGTACCTGGTGCACGTCCTAAACCTAAATCAATACGTCCAGGATACATCGACTCCAATGTTCCAAATTGTTCTGCGATGACTAACGGCGCATGATTTGGTAACATAATCCCACCTGAGCCGACACGAATCTTTGATGTTCCCCCAGCAATATAACCGATAACAACAGAAGTAGCCGAACTTGCGATGCCAGGCATATTGTGGTGTTCAGCAAGCCAATATCGATGATAACCCAATTGATCAACCGCTTTTGCTAATTTCAAACTGTCTTGAAAAGAATCTGCCGCTGTATGACCTTCTAATATAGGAGCAAGGTCAAGTACGGAATATTTTGTTTGTTGTAATGTTTTATTCATGAAAATCCTCCTTATGAAGGTAAGCCCTCAACATAGAAAGTAGTATAACAGGTTCTTGAAATCAACGCATAAATGATGCTTATTAATTTTATCTTTTTACCTTTGCAGTATAACTTTATAGTTCATAATTTTTGATTGATTGGGGAGATTAACGGATAAGGAGGCGATAAAAATGCTTACGCAATATTTGAACAAAATCATTCGTTTTGTTCGGTTACTACGATTCCAAATCATGAGCTTTTTATTCCTCTTTAGACTTAGTCCTAGTCGTTAGAAAAGTCGAATAACTGGACTCTTTACGAGTCCAGTTATTATTTATTATTGGCTAAAGCTTGGCGATCAGAAGCCATAGGTGGCTGTTCCATCCATCCATTTTTTATTAACAGATTCGCCCCGTCTTCAGCATATAAACCGATTTCAGCCATGATTTTTAAATACTGTGCCATTAAATCGCGTCGTTGACATGATGATAAGGCAGCCCCGTAATATCCAACCGTAACAGAAACTAAAGAGACAATATGAAATAACATTAATTTATCAGAAAAAGGCGCCATCGTTGAATTGGTTACTTCAGAAATTAATGTTGCAGGAGATGAAAGGTGGTCCTTTTCTAAAAAGCCATTAAAGATGCCAATATGTTTTGTACAAATTTTTTCGCCACGTTGAAAATACTCCCGAAGCTCTTTTGATTTAGTAACTTGACTAAAGCCAATTTCTAGCACACTTTTTACAATCGTTTTTTGGTTGTTATAATATAAGTTTCCAATTTCAATTCCGTTTAATGGTCTTCTATGAAACCAACCAGATAAATAATGTTGGTCTTTTACGAAGTCAACAGTATCAGGCCGATGTATGGTGGGAGGGCGACTATAAATCCCTTTTTTTAACATGACATCGACAATTTTATCGTAAAGTTCCATTGCTTCTTTTCCACATTCTTTATAATAATTTCTTTGGTCTTCACGAGCAGATGTTCCTAAAGATAAAGAATAGGCGTTTAAGCCGTGAAGAGTCATCGCATAAAGGTAAGAAATCATAAATATTTCTGAAAATAAAGGTGGTGCATTAAGATTTACATCATTTTCATTAAACCCTATTGGGACCGGATAATCTTCCGCTTGAAGCTTCTTTTTTATATCCCGTACATGGGAAGTAGAAAGGGAAAGAGCATGGTCAAAAATCGCTCCAATTTCTGAATCGTTACATGTTTGTTGAAAATAGGACAGTACACAAATTGACATGCTATCGTTTACATACTGTGTCCATAAAGCAGAAATTTCTGGACCTGTTAACCGTGTAACATGTTGTGAGTTACTCATAACAACCTCCATAGTTTTTTTCAATATATATAGAATACACATCAACATACATAAATTATTAATGGTAAAATTATGTAAGGTATCGGTAAAATGAGAGAGGTGTTATAGTTGGAATATTTTTTCCACTACAATTGGCAAATAAGAGAAGAGTGGTTTGAATGGTGCGAGTCTTTATCAGAAGAAGAGCTTTTGCTAGAACGTGAAGGTGGTGTAAAAAGTTTTTTATATACATTTTTTCACATTATAGACGTGGAGTATAGCTGGCTTCGTGGCGTCTTGGGGAAATCAGATATAGCTTATACATTTACGGATTACAATACGTTAGAAAAAATAAAAATATTATCTCATCAAACACAAAAAGAAATATTACAATGGATGCCTCTACTAGCTTCAGTCGATAGAGCAAATAAAGTAAAAGTTCCATGGGATGAAAATCTGTATACAAAAGATGAAATTCTTCACCACGTCATCGCTCATGAAATACACCATATTGGCCAATTATCAGTTTGGGCAAGACAAATGGAATGTAAGCCTGTTTCTTCCAACTTTATTGGAAGAAACATTATGATGAAGCTAGAGCAAAAAAACTAGCTTTCGGATGAAATAAAAGGAATAGATTGGTACAAATCAAAAACTAGAAAAACAAACAAACATTCGCTACAATAGAAACAAGTAAGTAGCGGGAGGAAAACAATGTTTGGAAAGAAAACATTACAAGAACTTATTAATCAATTAAAGAACGATGATAGATTTAAAGAGAATATTTCATATTGGCACCAAACAGCTCCGACTGAAGCGAAATATTCATTGTTTCCAGATGAGGTAGATGAAAGAATTAAACAAGCTTTATTAAATAGAGGTATTACATCCCTTTATAGCCATCAACGTACAGCGTTTGATATGGCTTATAAAAAAAAGAACTTCGTTGCTGTTACACCGACAGCCTCTGGTAAAACATTGTGCTACAATTTGCCGGTTTTACAAGAAATTATAGAACGAGAAGAAAGCCGAGCGTTATACCTTTTTCCAACGAAAGCCTTAGCTCAAGATCAAAAAAGTGAGTTAAATGAAATGATTGAAGAAGTGGGTCTTGATGTAAAATGCTATACGTATGATGGAGATACAGCTCCGACAATCCGCCAAGCGGTAAGGAAGGCTGGACATGTTGTCATTACAAATCCAGATATGTTACATTCAGCGATTTTACCGCATCATACGAAGTGGGTCGCTTTTTTTGAAAATCTAAAATACGTGGTTATTGATGAGCTTCATACATATCGTGGTGTATTTGGGAGTCATGTTGCGAATGTCATAAGAAGATTAAAGCGAATTGCGGCATATTATGGTAGTTATCCTACTTTTATATGTACATCGGCGACAATCGCAAATCCGAAACAATTAGCTACAGAGCTAACAGGAGAACCGATGGAACTTATTAATAACAATGGAGCCCCACGAGGAAAAAAACATTTTGTTTTTTATAATCCTCCTATCGTAAATAAACCACTTCATATTCGGAAAAGTGGAACCGTTGAAGTGAATGACTTAGCTAAATTATTTTTAAAAGAACAAATCCAAACGATTGTTTTTGCGAAAAGTCGAGTTCGAGTAGAAATTATCCTCCGACATTTACAAGAAATTGTAAAAAAAGAGTTAGGAACAAAATCCATTCGTGGCTATCGAGGCGGCTACTTACCGAAACAAAGACGAGAAATCGAACGAGGCTTGCGACGAGGTGAAATTATAGGGGTTGTTAGCACGAATGCACTTGAGCTTGGTGTGGATATTGGTCAACTTCAAGTTTGTATTATGAATGGATACCCAGGGTCTATTGCGAGCGCATGGCAACAAGCTGGACGAGCTGGTCGAAGACAAGATGAATCTTTAATCATTATGGTTGCAAATTCAGCACCGATTGACCAATATGTCATTTCGCACCCAGAATACTTTTTTGAAAGATCACCAGAATCAGCGAGAATTAATCCAAACAATTTAATTATATTAGTTGACCATTTAAAATGCGCTTCCTATGAACTTCCTTTTAAGCAAGGAGAGTTGTTTGGTGGCGAAGAAATTGATGAAATACTAGAGTTTTTAGCTGACGAACAAGTGCTTCACCATAAAGGGTCCACTTTTTATTGGATGAATGACTCGTTTCCCGCTCATAACATAAGTTTGCGTTCCGCTTCACAGGAAAATGTCATTATCATTGACCAAACCGACGTTGCTAATATTAAAGTAATCGGAGAAATGGACCGATTTAGTGCGATGACATTGCTTCATGATGAAGCGATTTATTTACACGAGGGAGTCCAACATCAAGTTGAGTTATTAGATTGGGACGAAAAAAAAGCGTTTGTTAGGCAAGTGGAAATTGACTACTTTACAGACGCAAACTTAGCTGTTCAACTTAAAGTGTTAGAAGAAGATAAATCAGCTACACAGTCTAACGCATCACTTGGCTATGGGGATGTCATGGTCAATGCGATGGCGACCATTTTTAAAAAAATTAAACTATCGACTTTTGAAACGATTGGTTCAGGACCGATTCATCTTCCAGAAGAAGAGCTGCATACGAATGCGATGTGGATATCTTTTCCAGAATGCTTGGTATCTGAAGTGGGTAAAGAATCATTGGAACAAGCATTAACGGGGTTAGCGAATGTAATTCAGCATGTTGCACCTGTTTTCGTCATGTGTGATAGTCGTGACCTTCACGTTGTGCCACAAATTAAAGCGGTTCATTCTGAAAGGCCTACGATTTTCATTTATGACCGTTATCCTGGTGGGATTGGGTTAAGTGAGACCGTGTATAAACATTTTGATCTCATCCTTGAACGCGCAATGACCATTATTAATCGGTGTCCATGTGAAAAAGGATGTCCATCTTGCGTGGGGACGTTATTTGATTATCGTAAAAATCCAAAAACTGAAGTGAAACGTTTGATGAGATTCGTAAATAAAGGGTGAGTGCTGTGTCACTTAAAGGGAAATTATCACGATTAAAAAAAGATTTGGGGATATCTGAACACATAAGGAATGATGAACAACTCCAACGAGGAAGTGACGAGCTTTCTACGATACCATTTATCGAAAAGTGGGATAAGTTAGAAAGTAAACCTGCTTATTATGAATCGATGTATTGTATGATTCGCGAAAAGAACATCCCAATCCATCAAAATCATGGGCGTTATTCGTTTGTGCAACTCCATCCTGTAATGGAAAAGTGGAATGAACTTCGGACAAATCATCCTTTATCTGCTGCTTGTCGGAAGCAAAGCGACTTATTGTTTTTTGATACAGAAACAACAGGGCTAAGCAGCGGAGCCGGAAATTCAATTTTTCTACTTGGCTATAGTCAAGTCCAAGAACATTCTGTTGTGGTAAAGCAATATTTTCTACCTGGCCCGGAACATGAAGTTGCTTTTTATCATCATTTTTTAACGGATGTTTCTGACTTTTCAAATCTTGTGACTTATAACGGTAAAGCATTTGATTGGCCACAAGTAAAAACAAGACATACATTTGTTCGAAATGAAGTCCCGAAATTACCTTTATTTGGTCATTTTGATTTGCTTCATGGGGCACGACGGTTATGGAAAAATACGCTACCATCATGTAAATTATCTGTTGTTGAAAAAGAAATTTTACAATTTCAACGAATAGAAGATACACCTGGTTATTTAGCACCGATGCTATATTTTGATTTTATACATGAACAAGACCCTGACTTTATCGAGGGTGTACTAGAACATAATGAATGGGATGTCTTATCCTTAATTACGTTATATATTCATCTTTCAATTTGTTTGCAAGAATACGACTCGTTTTCCCTTCATCCAATAGAAAAGTTTGAAATCGCGCGTTGGTATGAGGCTGTTGGGGAACAATCTATTGCGCTCTTTTTATATAAATCCGTTTTAGAATCTGAAACAAGTGTTCAATATGACGCTGTATTACCATTAGCTAAACTATATAAAAAGAATCAGCAGTACCAAAAAGCGGTACATGTGTTAGAACACGCCATGACAACTGCTGCGTTTCCTAAGTATGGCTGGTGCCATGAATTGGCCATGTTATATGAACATCAATGGAAAGATGTAGAAAAAGCGTTACATTATGCAAAACAAGCTATGGAATTAGTGAAGAAAAGTAAAACTAAGAAAAGTGACCAGGAGCTACTCCAGCTTATGAAAAGAATTGAAAGGCTAACGAGAAAGCTTCAGCAATCGTCCTAACGAAATTGTGTTTTATACTTCCGCAGTTATTTCCAAGGGAAGCGCAAATTTAGCGGTGTTTCGTGGTTAAGTTCGAATTTCTTAGCGGAATATATTCGAAATACGTCGAAGGATGAAAGAAAATAAAAGAATTGTCGAAAATTGAAATTGAAAGTACAATAACAAGTAGGAATAATGAAAAATTAAAAAAGTGGAGATGACGATGGCCAAATACGTATTTTATTTATTTTTCATCATGATTGGTCTCACGTATTTTATCATGACAGGGATTAATTCTATGTCATAAAGGAATGTTATGCAGTCAGTTACCTGTAATGAAACCGTATATTTTAAAAAAAGACGTGAAAATTAGGTGAATCCACTAGTACATGATATGCCCTTCTAACATAGGTTAATATTGAATAACTTATAAGGAGGAATTATCACATGTGGCAAAAACCATGTACTCAAATTATGCCAGCTGTAGTACACCCAACAAAATGTAACGTAAGACAAAAGTGTTGCGAGTATATTGTACCAAACATTCATCCTAGTCATACAACTAACTTAACACATCACAATTATAAACATGTTCACACATTCCCTCACACGGAATCATTCCAACAAACGGTATCTCACCAAAATGTAATTGCACCACCAACTGCAGTACCAGGTGCAGGATTTGGTCCTGCTGGAGCACCAGGAGTAGCAGGTGCAGGATTTGCTGGACCTCGTCCACGTCGTCCATTCTTTTAATCCTCAAAACGGGTAAGCTGCTTATGCAGCTTGCTCTTACATAGGAAAGGTTGAAAATGATGACTAAAGTGTTAGCAGTAACTGGATATAAAGCACATGAGTTAGGAATTTTTGATGATAAACATAAAGGGATTTCTTACATTAAGAAAGCATTTGAAAAACGGATCATGTCATTTATTGATGAAGGGCTAGAATGGGTCATTATAAGTGGACAACTTGGTGTTGAGCTTTGGGTTGCAGAAGTCGTACTTCAGATAAAAAATCAGTATCCGATCCAACTTGGGATATTAACGCCTTTTTTAAACCAAGAAAAAAATTGGAATGAATCTAAACAACAATTATATAACTATATTATGGCAAACGCGGATTTTGTTGATAGCATTTCAAAAAAAGAATATGAAAACCCGATTCAACTACGGTTGAAAAATAAATACATTATTGAAAAAACCGAAGCTCTTCTGGTTCTATATAACGATGAAAATCCCGGGTCTCCCCGATTTTATATTGATGAAGCAATGAAAAAACAAGCAAGAAATCCATCTTATGAAATATATTATATAACACCGGAAGATATTGAAGATTTAGTGAGAGAAGAACTATATGAAAGCCCATCTGATTGGTAGTTATAAAGATCGAAATTGACAATTACCCGATATTCTGAAAAAATATACTAATAACGAATTTTTTCGCTATATGGACGAGGTGAATAAAATGGCAAATCAAACGATAAGATTAACAGCGAAAGACATTTTAGAAAAAGAATTTAAAACTAGTATAAAAGGATATAACCAAGATGATGTTGATAAATTTCTAGATACAATTATACAAGACTATGAACAATTTCAAAGTAAACTAGAAACATTAGAAAAGGAAAATCAACAACTTCGACGGGAAATGAAGAAATTATCTGAAACATCAACTAGACAAGTGACTCCTGCCGTTGGTAGTACAAATTATGATATTTTACAACGTTTATCCAATTTGGAAAAAAAGGTGTTTGGTAGTAAACTGTTTGATTAAGAAATCTTTTTCCGATAGGAGCGTTATGATTGATTGAAGTCTACATTGATGGAGCTAGTGCTGGAAATCCAGGTCCTTCCGGGGCTGGTATCTTTATGAACTATAAAAACGGTCAAGTCGAGCGTCATTCTATTTATCTTGGGGAAATGTCAAACCATGAAGCTGAATACATGGCATTAATTCATGCACTTACAATATGTGTAGAAAACGGTATTCGTGCAGCTTCTTTTCGGACAGACTCAAAACTCATTGATGATGCTGTTGAAAAACGGTTTGTCAAAAAAGAAAAATACAAATCTTTACATGAAAATGCGATGCGTTTAATTGACCAATTGGATTTGTTTTTTATGAAGTGGATTCCTAGCAATCAAAATAAAAATGCCGATGAGCTTGCACGACTTGCGATTAGGAAAAATCAGCAAACCTAACCTAATATTGTTACTTGATTATCTTCCGTAAAGATTATACAATTGTATTTGTCTCAGATGACATCCAATAACGTTTAGGTAGTCGCTACAGCAATGTAGAGGAAAGTCCATGCTCGCACGGTCTGCGATGACCGTAGTGTTCGTGCCTAGCGAAGTCATAAGCTAGGGTAATCTGGTTTTTTACTGGATTAACGGCGAAGTAAGCACCTACGTCTTTTGATATGGTGTGATGCTTCTGAAAAGTGCCACAGTGACGTAGTCTGTTTGGAAACGAACAGAGTGGAACGAGGTAAACCCCTCGAGCGAGAAACCCAAACTATGGTAGGGGCACCTTCTCAAAGGAACTGAACGGAGAGAAGGACAAGACATATGTCTTGTAGATAGATGATTACCACCGGAGTACGAGGCTCATCACCGTTTGAAGTACGAAGGAACAGAACATGGCTTATCAAACGTTTTGGCGATGACAAATGAATTTGAGCAAAATGAAAATCCCATCATTGGGATTTTTTTTTATAAGAAAAAATCTGAAAGCTTATTCTAGGAGAGTGAAGGCTGCGCACTTCGCTTGAAACAAAAAGACGCTCATCCGTTTTTCTTTATGTTTCGTTTGTGATTCTTTCAACTAAGCTCTATAATGAGAACTAGACATTTTTACAATAAGGGGATTTGGGTTATGGCAGTGACATTAATTGCAACGGCTACAATGGGATTAGAAGCCCTTGTTGCGCGTGAAGTTAAAGATTTAGGATATGAGAATGTAAAAGTAGAAAATGGTAAAGTTGAATTTACAGCAGATGAATCAGCGATTTGTCGCAGCAATTTATGGCTTCGTACCGCCGACAGAGTGAAATTAAAAATTGCGGAATTTGAAGCTTTTACGTTTGATGAACTATTTGAAAAAACAAAAGCATTACCTTGGGCTGATTTTATTCCAGAAAATGCAGAATTTCCTGTAATCGGTCGTTCGGTAAAATCAAAATTATTTAGTGTGTCAGATTGTCAGGCCATCGTTAAAAAAGCAGTCGTGGAAAGTTTGAAAAAAAAATATAAAACAAATTGGTTTAGTGAAGATGGTCCTTTATACCGAATTGAAGTGGCTCTGCATAAAGATGTTGCGACGTTAACAATTGATACGAGCGGAACAGGCTTACATAAACGTGGTTATCGGTATTTACATAATGAAGCTCCACTAAAAGAAACGTTAGCCGCAGCATTAATTATGCTAACAAATTGGAATGCTGACAAGCCGTTTATTGATCCCTTTTGTGGGTCTGGAACGCTTCCTATTGAAGCTGCTATGATTGGACAAAACATTGCTCCTGGATTTAACCGTGATTTTGTAGCGGAGCAATGGGGATTTATCGGGAAAGCGAAATGGGATAAGGCTCGAGAAGAAATTGAGGATGTCGCTAACTATGATCAACCGTTGTCGATTTTTGGTACTGATATTGACCATCGTATGATTGAGCTTGCAAAAAACAATGCAACTGAAGCGGGTTTTGGAGATTTGCTTACATTTAAACAAATGCAAGTTACCGACCTACGCACAAAGCAAGAATATGGGGTTTTAGTTGGCAATCCTCCTTATGGTGAACGGTTAGGTGAACGAGAAGAAGTTGAACAAATGTATAAAAAGATGGGTGAGCTGTTTAAAGAGGAGCTTGCAACATGGTCGATTTATATTTTAACATCTAATGAAAAGTTTGAAACCTTATATGGCAAGCCTGCATCCAAAAGGCGGAAATTGTACAACGGGAACCTAAAAACAGATTACTACCAATTTTTTGGTCCAAGACCACCGAAAAATGAAGCATAAGCTAAGGTAAAAGTCCATGGATAATCTACCATGGGCTTCTTATATGTACAATAATAATATTATGTTAACTTGTATGAGTGTATATAAACTTAAAATCGCGAACAAAATAACATTGTTTCATTTTAAATTTGGAGGGAATTAGGAATGTCAAACTACCAATATGAATCCGGTTATAACGATATTAAGCAAGTGGAAATGGCAATAAAAGCTGCACAACGGATGGTTGGTCAAGCAACAATGAGCATGGATGAGGAGCAATTACAAGCAGCAACTGATGCATTAGAACAAGCAAAACAACAATATCATCATGCAGCCGCGCATCAAACAGGTGTGGATGAAGCCTTTTTTGAAATGTCTTCGGAGCTACTTGACCGAATCGACCACCAGTTACTAGAAGCAAAAAAATAAAAAGAAATAGTCCCATTAGATTGGCTTCTATTGGGACTATTTTAAGTATGTTACTCTTTTTTGTCTGGATGATCAATATTAGTCCAGTTCGGATTATCGAACGTCATTAAGTTAATGTCTTCGTTATAATCAATTGTCATTCCATCGATATACCAAAAATCATCCTCATTGACGAAAAATAAAATGCCTTCCTGAACAATGGTATAGGAAGTAGGTTGAGGGACATCTTTTTGGACACCGACTGAAAAGCCACCAGAACCAACTCCTCCTACACGAACAAATAAGCGGAGGGCATCATCTTTTTGTAAAGGAATTTCATTTATATAAAAGTTAGCTGCTCGCTTCGTTATTGTTAATTTCATTTACTGTAAACACCTCCGAAAAAAAGCTTATCTTTATCTTATCAAAAAAAAAGAAAAAATGATAAAATAGAAAAGGTTAATTATTTCAAGTGTCGAAATAATTAACAGGACAGTTATTGAAGGGATGAGAAAAATGACAAATATGGAACAAAAATTTATGGATTATGTTAAAAAGATTCAGAATTATACGGAAGCTGTTATGCTTATGGCGTGGGATTCAAGAACAGGAGCTCCGAAAAAAGGAGTTGAACAACGTGCAGAAGTAATTGGGACCTTATCATCAGAAGTTTTTGCGATGAATACATCTGACGAAATGAAAAGTTACATAGATGCTCTTTCTGGAAAAGAGGATATATCAGAATTAACAAAACAAACATTAGCAGAATGTAAAAAAGTATATGAACGCGATAAGAAAATACCCGAAAACGAATTTAAAGAATTTATTATTTTGCGAGCTAATGCCGAATCAGCTTGGGAAGATGCGAAAAAGAACGCTGACTTTGCGAGCTTCCAGCCTTATTTAGAAAAAATCGTGGACTTTCAACGAAAATTTGTTGAGTATCGTGGGTATGAAGGTAATAAATACAATACATTATTAGATGATTATGAGCCTGGTATTACAGTTGAAATTTTAGATGATGTCTTTGGTAAATTGAGAAATGAGTTAATTCCTTTAGTCGAAGCAGTAAAAAGTTCTACAAATAAACCAGAAACTGATTTCCTCTTTAAGCATTTTCCTAAAGACAAGCAGCGTCAATTTAGCTTAGATATTTTAAAACAATTAAAATATGATTTTGATGCCGGTCGTCTTGATGAAACAGTTCATCCTTTTGCGATTGGATTAAACCCTAATGATGTAAGGGTAACGACAAAATATGATGAAAATGATTTCCGTACAGCTATTTTTGGAACAATTCACGAATGTGGACATGCTTTATATGAGCAAAACATCTCAACAGATTTGATTGGTACTCCTTTATGTAGTGGGACATCAATGGGGATTCATGAGTCTCAATCGTTGTTCTTTGAAAATATTGTCGGTCGTCACCCGTCATTTTGGAAGAAAAACTATGAGTTGTTACAATCTTATGCACCAGAACAGTTTGGTGATGTAAGCTTTGATGATTTTTATCGTGGTATAAACGTGGCAGGACCATCCCTCATTCGAATTGAAGCTGATGAAATGACATACGCACTTCACATCATCTTGCGTTATGAAATTGAAAAAGGCTTAATCAATAACGAAATTCAAGTAAAAGACTTGCCACAAATTTGGAACGATAAGATGGAAGAGTATTTAGGGGTTAGACCTTCACATGATGGAGAAGGTGTTCTTCAAGATGTTCACTGGTCAGGTGGTTCTTTTGGTTATTTCCCTTCGTATGCATTAGGGTATATTTATTCTGCGCAATTAAAACATGCAATGGACAAAGATATTCCAAACTTTGGAGAGCTTCTAGAAGAAGGAAACTTAACACCAATTACAGAATGGTTAACAAAACATGTTCACCAATTCGGGAAAACTAAACAACCAGTTGAAATCTTAAAAGATGTTACAGGAGAAGGTATTAATCCAAGCTATTTAGTGAACAATCTTCGTGAAAAATATAGCAAATTATATCAATTTTAAGATAGTCTAAGAACAAGCCCTGGCAAAGTACAACGGTACTTTGCCAGGGCTTTTTTTAAAAGATAAGCATGAATACTTTAGTATACCAGTGAAGCTTTGAAAGCCACTTCTTGAAAGAAAAGACGCTACGCGTTTTTCTTATGGGACAACTAAATATGTGTTTTTTATTGGACATATATTCCGCTATTTTTGGAAATTTAATGACTTTGACTGCTGTTACGGACATTTGTTCCGTTATGCCTCAAAATCTAAGTTCGTTTGGTTAGGTAACTAGTCAAATAGCGGAACGTATGTCCGAACTAGATGAGGAAAACGGCAAATATCACATAAATAGCGGAATATATGTAAGTAAGCGCTTTGTTGTTAAAGCAAAAGTGCAACGAATCATCTGTTACAACTTATATTTAGGTAAGGGGGTGAGTCATGAGAAAAATGGCCTTACTTATTCTTATTATTGTCGTATTACTTTTAGTTAGCTATACTGAACAAACATCAGTTGAGAAAACAAATTAGTTTTAATATGGTCAGGCACAGCCTTTAGGTGAGGCGGATAACCTTTTGTACGATTATAATGAAAATGAAGAAGAATTACTAGATGAAGTACTTGATACTTTGGGTTGACGCGTACGTGGTAAAAGAAGAATCATGACCTTCATTGAAAATCATATAAAAAATTAGAATTCTGATTTGACGTTTTTCTATAATTTTTCACATGAATCGACTCGCATTCTCCTGTATGATGAATAAAGGAGGGTGAATTATGTCAAATCAAACAAAAAAAACATCAAGAACACGCAAAATAACTTGGATATTCCGAGGTCTTATTATTCTCCTTATACCAGTAGTTGCTGTTGTGTATTTTTTACTTCCTTCTTCAGAGCAAGTGTTTCTGACACAGACAGAAAACCGTTTAATTTATAAGGGTGAAATCTATGAAAATATGATACTAATGAAAGAGAATACACCATATATTTCGGTAGAGTTTATAAAAGCAGAGATTGATTCAGCGCTTCTTTTTGATGAAAAAAGTGAATCGATTATTATTACAACACGAGAAAATGTCGTTCAAATACCAGAAGAAGAATTAGAAATATTTATTAATGAAGAACCATTTACGTTTGAAGTTCCTACGGTAGTTTCTGAAAATGGAAAATCTTATATAAATCTAGAGCCATTGCAATCGGTTTATCCCTTTTCTGTAATCGTAGAACAACCTGAAACTGTGTTTTTATTTGCTGATGGGGATATGGTGACATCTGGTCAAATAAAAGACGGGCTTTCTATAAGTGAGTCTAGACTTCGAACAGGTTTGAGTTTACGGACTCCATTTACAGCGGAAGTTAAAGCCGGAGAAACGGTATTTCTGGAACATGAAGAGGATAAATATGCTTTTGTAAGAAAAATGAATGGTGATGGCGGATTTATCTTAAATAAGCATATTGAATCTTTAGAGGAAAAAGAAATTGTTGTTGAGATTGAGCCTCGTGAACAACAGGAAAAACCTTTAATTGAAAAGCCAATTAATTTAACGTGGGAAGCGATTTATACAAAAACACCAACCCCTGATCAATTGCCTGATTTACAAGGGGTTAATGTTGTGTCACCGACATGGTTTAAATTAAAAAATGAAAAAGGCGATGTGTCAAACCTTGGTACATTAGAATATACGAAATGGGCAAAAAACAATGATAAACAAGTATGGGCCTTATTTTCTAATGATTTTGACCCTGATTTAACTCATGAAGCGCTTAAAGATTTTGAAACGAGACAGACGATTATCCGTCAACTGCTGCAATACAGTCAAATGTATGAACTGGATGGCATTAATTTTGATTTTGAAAATGTATATTTACAAGATGGTGAACTCGTTACCCAATTTATGAGAGAAATCACACCGTACCTTCATCAACTTGGACTCATCGTTTCCATGGATATTACATTTATTTCAACGAGTGAAATGTGGTCAATGTTTTATAATCGTGAGGCGTTATCGGAAATTGTTGATTACATGATTGTCATGGCGTATGACGAACATTGGGCAAGTTCCCCTGTAGCAGGAAGTGTTGCAAGTATTCCTTGGGTAGACCGTAACACAAACAGGATTCTTGAAGAAATTCCAAATGAAAAATTAATATTAGGTATCCCATTTTATGCACGGCTTTGGCAAGAAGAAGAAACGGATGGTGGCAATATTGAAGTTTCTTCTCGGGCACTATCCATGGACCAAACGGCTGCATGGCTGAAAGAGCACAACATTTCTTATAATTATGATGAGTCAAGCAAACAAAATTATGCTGAATATTATGATAAGGAAGAAGGAATTACGTATAAACTGTGGCTTGAGGACTTCCATTCCATTGAAGAACGCGTAAACATAATGGAACAATATGATTTGCCTGGAGTAGCAAGTTGGGCTCGAAATTTCGCAAATGACGCAGCATGGGAACATCTCGCTTCCCTTCTGTCAAATGAAAAGGAGACGGAGAAATAACCAAGGCGCTGGCTTTGGTTATTTTTTTCAATTGCTATAAATCCGTGATGTAATTGGAGCTGTTCATTTTGCGAAAAATTGGTACTGTATTTTCAAAATAGAAACATGCTCTGGGGATCATAATAAGTTTCGTCTTCCCATTTAGGGTCGAGACATTAAGCAGACAAAGGAGGTGCATTACCATTAATGGGATGTTAATCTTCCTACTCTTTCTGCTTATCGCTGTGGTTGTAGGGGTAAGTTTCTTGGCTAGAACTCGTTCTGAACCAGAACCGGTTTTTGTTGCAGAAGAATTATCACGAAATTACGGAGACCAATTTAAGGAGGAATTTGCTATGGAAAGAGACTATGAAGAACTAATTGAACGTGAAGCTGCTGAAGAAGTTGATGAGGAAATTGGTGAAGAGTTATATCCATTGAAAAATCATTTAGAGACGATGCAATCCACTTTAAATCAGTTACAATCTTCTCAAATGAACAATAACCAAAGCTCTTCAATGCAAATGCAAAATCCGCAACAAGCAAATCAACTTTTACAGCAAATGCAACAATTTAGTTCACAAGCGCAACAACAACAACAAAAAACTTTCCAGCAACTTCAACAATCGATCCAACAAGCGACACAAATGCTTGGAAATGTTGGTCAAACGCTACAGTCTTTCAACGTGTTAAATCAAATGACGCAACAAATTAACCAATCTCAACAACAGTTGCAACAACAACAACAGCAACAACAACAGCAACAACAACAATTACAACAGTTGCAACAAACTCAACAACAGGGACAGTCTCAAATGGGTCAGAACCAGAATAACCAGTCAAGCGACTATCAATCTTACCAATAATCACAGGGAAGCTGTTGACGCCACTGTCAACAGCTTCTTATTTATTTGTCAATAGTGCCAAATTTTGAATAATGCAATCGAAATGTTTAGTTTCTAGTGACATCGGATAAAACTAGGTAGAACAAAAACGGAATGTTCAGTGTAAAATGGTAAAGGAAAAGAAGGGAATTCACAGTCTCTTGTTGAATGTTAGTAAAATAGAACGATTGTTGTTATAGGAGGAAAAGAAGATGACGATTGAAAATCCATCTAGAGAAGAAATTAAAGATATCTTAAAAAAAGCGAAGCGAATAGCGGTTGTTGGATTGTCGGCTAATCCTGATCGTACGTCTTATATGGTTTCAGAAGCAATGCAAAATGCAGGTTACGAAATTATTCCTGTAAACCCAAGTGTTGACGAAGTTTTAGGAGTAAAAGCTGTCAAAACCCTTCAAGAAATCGACGGACATGTCGATATTGTAAATGTATTCAGAAAAAGTGAACATTTACTCGAAGTTGCAAAAGACACTGTAACGATTAAAGCAGATGTGTATTGGGCGCAACTCGGATTAGAAAATGAAGAAGCATATGCGTACTTACAGGAGCATGGGATTAAAACAATTATGGACCGTTGTATAAAAGTTGAACATGCAATGACTAAATAATGAACTTTGTCCTTAGCATATCTTCATGTTAAGGACTTTTTTCGTCAATGATTTATGATAAAATATGGCTTTGCTTTCTGAATTATTTGGTTAAAAGCTCTGTTGTTAAAAATGCCTAATTTTAAAGTTTGACGAAAAAACGGTTGCTAAATCGAAATATAAAGATAAAATGTAAAAGAAGCGATGTAGAGAGAAAAACGTGATTAGATAATTAAACGTTAGGGAAAGGAGTCGCAATTTTGGCTACAAAACAAACATTCGACTACAATGATGATGCGATTCAAGTATTAGAGGGACTTGAGGCGGTTAGAAAGCGCCCGGGGATGTATATTGGTTCAACTGATAGTCGTGGTTTACATCACCTCGTCTATGAAATTGTCGATAATGCCGTTGATGAAGCATTAGCAGGTCATGGCAATCATATAACTGTCACTATACATAATGATAACAGCATTAGTGTATCTGACCAAGGCCGTGGTATGCCTACGGGAATGCATAGTACAGGAAAACCGACACCGGAAGTAATTTTAACGGTGTTACATGCTGGTGGGAAGTTCGGACAAGGGGGATATGCGACAAGTGGAGGATTACATGGTGTAGGTGCTTCCGTTGTTAATGCATTGTCTGAATGGCTCGTCGTTGAAATCAAACGAGATGGAAAAGTATATAAGCAACGTTTTGAACAAGGTGGAAAGCCTGTTACAACACTTGAGGTAACGGGAAACAGTCGAAAAACAGGAACTACCCTTCATTTTAAACCAGACCCGTCAATTTTTAGTGTGACAACGTATAATTTTGAAACATTATCAGAACGGCTTCGTGAAGCGGCGTTTTTATTAAAAGGATTAGAAATTGAGTTGGTCGATAAACGAAAAGATAAAGAACAACAAGAATCTTTCTGTTTTGAAACCGGAATCGAAGCATTTGTTGATTATTTGAATGAAGATAAAGAAACCCTTCATCCAGTTGTTTCTTTAAGCGGGGAACAAAATGGAATTGAGATGGAGTTTGCTTTCCAATGGAATGATGGTTACACGGAAAACGTACTATCTTTTGTTAATAATGTCCGTACAAAAGATGGTGGTACTCATGAATCAGGTGCAAAATCTGCAGTTACACGAGCGGTGAATGAGTATGCAAGGAAAATTAAACTGTTAAAAGATAAAGATAAAAATTTAGACGGATCAGACATTCGTGAAGGATTTACAGCGATTGTTTCGGTACGTGTACCAGAAGAAAAACTTCAGTTTGAAGGCCAAACAAAAGGGAAACTTGGGACACCAGAAGCAAGATCTGCTGTTGATGCGATTGTCTCTGAAAAGTTGAGCTTCTTTTTTGAAGAAAATCCAGACATGAGCGCGATGCTAATTAAAAAGGCAGTTAAAGCCGCACAAGCGAGAGAAGCGGCAAGAAAAGCAAGGGAAGAAGCGCGAAGTGGCAAGAAAAACAAACGAAAAGATGTGTTATTAAGTGGAAAACTAACACCTGCTCAATCGAAAAATCCGAGTCGTAATGAACTTTATTTAGTTGAGGGTGACTCAGCAGGTGGGTCAGCAAAACAAGGTCGTGACCGGAAATTCCAAGCGGTTTTACCGCTTCGAGGAAAAGTCATCAATACCGAAAAAGCAAAAATCGATGATATTATGAAAAACGAAGAAATTCGTACGATTATTCATGCGATTGGTGCCGGGGTAGGTGCTGATTTTACCATTGAAGATATCAATTATGATAAAGTCGTTATCATGACAGATGCAGATACAGATGGAGCACATATTCAAGTATTGTTGCTAACCTTCTTTTATCGGTATATGAAACCGTTAATTGAAGCGGGGAAAGTGTATATTGCCTTACCACCTCTTTATAAAATTAGTAAAGGATCAGGGAAAAAAGAAATTATTGAATATGCATGGGATGAACGTGGCCTTCAAGAAGCGATTAATAAAGTTGGGAAAGGCTATACATTGCAACGCTACAAAGGTCTTGGTGAAATGAATGCGACCCAATTGTGGGAAACGACAATGGATCCAGAAACAAGAACGCTTATTCGTGTGAAAATAGACGATATTGCAAGAGCAGAAAGACGAGTCTCTACTCTTATGGGAGATAAGGTTGAACCTAGACGTAAATGGATTGAATCACATGTAGCGTTTGGGTTGGAAGAAGACTCCAATATTCTTGAAAACGAAAATCTAATCGTAACGGAGGAGGAATAATACATGACACAGTCAGAACGTTACTTAGATCTTCCTTTAGAAGAAGTCATTGGTGATCGTTTTGGTCGCTATAGTAAATACATTATCCAAGACCGAGCACTTCCAGATGCTCGGGATGGGTTAAAGCCTGTACAACGGAGAATATTATATGCCATGTTTAGCGACGGAAATGTCGCGGACAAGCCATTCCGTAAAGCCGCAAAAACAGTCGGTAATGTTATCGGTAATTACCATCCACATGGTGATTCTTCTGTTTATGAAGCTATGATTCGAATGAGTCAAGATTGGAAAGTTCGGAATGTCTTAATTGAAATGCATGGGAACAATGGTTCGATTGATGGTGACCCACCAGCAGCGATGCGTTATACAGAGGCACGGTTATCAGCGATTTCTTCTGAATTACTCCGAGATATTGATAAAGAAACGGTTGAGTTTATACCGAATTTTGATGATACACAAAATGAACCTGTTGTTCTTCCTGCGATGTTTCCGAATTTACTTGTCAATGGTTCAACAGGGATTTCCGCTGGTTATGCGACAGATATTCCCCCACATCATTTAGGTGAAGTCATTGATGCGGCCATTTTACAAATGGAGAAGCCAGACTGTACGGTTTCAGATATTATGAAATATGTAAAAGGTCCAGACTTCCCAACCGGTGGCATTGCGCAAGGGATTGATGGTATTCGACAAGCGTATGAAACAGGAAAAGGAAAAGTTGTACTCCGAGCGAAAGCAGAAATCGAAGACATCAAAGGTGGAAGACAACAAATTATTATTACTGAAATTCCATATGAAATTGTTAAAGCGAATCTTGTGAAAAAGATGGATGAATTACGTTTTGATAAAAAAGTAGATGGCATTGCAGAAGTTCGTGATGATACGGACCGTACAGGGTTAAGAATTGTTGTGGAACTTAAAAAAGAAGCTGATGCAAACGCGATTTTAAATTATTTATATAAAAATACAGACCTTCAAGTCACATATAGCTTTAATATGGTTGCGATTTTAAATCGGACACCACAACTTGTCGGCATTAAAAAGCTGTTAGAGGCTTATGTAGGTCATCGTAAAGAAGTCGTGACAAAACGAACGGAATATGAACTCCGTAAAGCGAAAGAACGTGAACATATTGTCGAGGGTCTTATTAAAGCGATTTCGATTTTAGACGAGGTGATTGAAACCATTCGCGCCTCAAATGATAAGCGCGATGCAAAAAACAACCTCATCAATAAATTTGATTTCACTGAAGCGCAAGCAGAGGCGATCGTCACCTTACAGTTATACCGCTTAACAAATACTGATATTACAACACTGCAACAAGAAGCGGATGAATTAAAGAAGAAAATTCAAGAGTTAGAAGCTATTTTACAAAGTGAAGCCATTTTAATTAAAGTGATTAAAAAAGAATTACTGGATATTAAAAAGCGTTTTGCTGATGAGCGAAGAACTGTCATTGAAGATGAGATTGAAGAAATCAAAATTAATTTAGAGGTTCTTGTTCCATCTGAAGATGTTATTGTATCTGTTACAAAAGACGGCTATGTAAAACGAACGAGTATTCGCTCGTTTACCGCTTCAAATGGAGAAGACCCAGGAATGAAAGAAGATGATTATCTCCTTGGTCAATTTGAAACAAATACAACGGATACATTATTAGTCTTTACGAAACAAGGAAACTACCTACATTTGCCTGTGCATCAACTACCTGATATACGGTGGAAAGACAATGGGCAACATGTAGCGAACTTAGTTAGTATTGATCGTGATGATGAAATCCTTTCAGCTATGACGGTCTCAGAGTTTAGTGATAATGAGTTTTTGCTTTTCATTACAAAATATGGCATGGTCAAACGGTCACAGCTTTCGCTTTACAAAGCACAGCGGTTTACCAAACCTTTAGTGGCTGTAAAAGTGAAAGAAGATGATGAAGTTGTCAATGTCATCAGAACGTCTGGAAACAGTGAGATTATTTTAGCAACACATACGGGTTATGGATTATGGTTTAGTGAAGAAGAAATTAATGTGGTCGGTCAGCGAGCAGCTGGTGTTAAAGGCATTAATTTAAAGGCTGAAGATTTTGTTGTTAATGGCCATTCTTTTAGTCTTGATGATGATGTGAATTTATTTGTTCTTACTCAACGTGGTGCGGCCAAGAAAATGTCAATTACAGAGTTTGATAAATCAACAAGAGCAAAGCGTGGGTTAATTATGTTACGTGAATTAAAATCAAACCCACATCGTATCGTTGGATTTGAACTTGTTCATGAAAAAGATACGTTTGTCATTGATACTAAAACACAAACTGAGGAAACAGTAGTTCCGTTTGAGTTGAAGAAAAGTGACCGTTATAGTAACGGCTCCTTTATTTTAGATGCTGCTAAAGATGGGGAAGTTATAGGACTACGTCGGAAGATTCAAAATAAAGACGAATAATAAACAATTTTAGCATTTGGGCTGTCGAGGTTTTCTTGACAGCTCTTATTCATGCATACAAGTATTCCACTAAATATGATATATCAAGAGAATCAGTTACAAAATTCATCAAATAGCTGAACATATGTCCGATAGTCCATTTCAAGACGAGTTTTTAGTGAAATAGCAGACTACATATCTTTAACTAACAATCGCTATAATTTTATTATGTTAACTAAGTAAAGTTCATATTATTGGCAATAGATTAGAAAAACTTCCTTTGAATCCTTTCAAACGATATGGTAAATTATTAGAGAAAGATAGAAAAAAGATCTCGGAAAAGGTGGGAGAAGAGTTGGAACTGGAAAAATTACAACAGTTTTTTAATACAAAGGTGTCAGAGGCAAAAGTTCAATTTGAACGAACGATTGATTGTAAACATACAGAATTTGATAATTTGTATCCGTATATGAGCGAGCAACCTCAATTTTTCTGGTACAAACGATATGTAGCGTGGCAAGAATTGCTTACGATCATAACTCTTGCTGATGAATTAGGAATCGAATGGAAAGCAGCCTTTTTAGAGAAACAAGTTGGATATATTGAAGATAAAGTGTTAGATGCAAAAGTGCTTGATAACTGGTATGAACAAATTGAGTCAGAAGAGCACTCTGAACGTACAAATTAATTATGAATCCTTCCCAATTCATGTTGAGTTGGGATTTTTCTTTGTGGAAATATATATAAGATGTTCTATATTTATTACTAATCCTATTTTATCAATAGTAGTCGTTTTGCTTAAAAAAAATGGAAAAAACACAGTTCAATAGAATGAATTTTTACAATATTTAAAAAAATAGCAGAAAAATATGTTATAGTAGTTTGCGAAAACGTTTTCATCATGTAAACTACCTTGTTTTAAAGGAAGGGGTGAAAAAAAGGAATTTTTTTTAACCAACAGTGCAAGCGATTGCGCAAAAAAAGAAATGGGGATGAGAAATGAACGTTGTAAAAAATCGAGTGTCAATGTGTTTGTTTTTTGTATTGGTTTTAGTTGTTTCATCAATAATGCCTTATGTACAACCAAGTAATCTTTCTTCTGTACAAGCAGCAGAACAATCAGACAATTTTACTTGGGATAATGCTACTGTGTATTTTGCGATGACGGATCGTTTTTACGATGGCAATCCTTCAAACAACAATTCATATGGCAGGCCACAACAAGATGCATGGGGGCAAAATATAGGGACATTCCATGGTGGTGACCTTCAAGGGTTAACTGACAAATTAAATGAAGGATATTTTACCGATTTAGGGATTAATGCGATTTGGATTACCGCACCGTATGAGCAAATACACGGATGGGTTGGCGGTGGGTCAGATGGTGATTTTGCCCATTATGCTTTTCATGGGTATTATGCCCTTGATTACACGACAGTGGACCAAAACATGGGAACTGTAGAAGAAATGCGAGAATTTGTTGATACCGCACATGAAAATGGAATCCGAGTTGTCCTTGATGTTGTAATGAACCATCCTGGCTACAATACATTAAAAGATATGGAGCAATACGGATTTGGTACGCAACAATTAAATTCATCTTGGACACCTGGACAAGGCCAAACTTGGCATAGCCACCATGAACAAATTGATTATAATAATGCGAATGCATGGAGAAATTGGTGGGGAGATTGGATTAGAGCTGATATTGGTGGGTACGAGAAATGTGGTAACAGTGAAATTACAATGTGTTTAGCTGGTTTACCTGACTTCCGTACCGAGTTAACTCATAGTATCGGCTTACCTCCATTATTGCAAACAAAATGGCAACAAGAGTCAAGTGGATTTGACAATTGGATTGTACCTGCTGCTAGCGATTTACGACAAGACTTAGGGATTGCTCCTGCTGATTACATTGTAAAATGGCTATCCGCTTGGGTGGAAGAATTTGGTATAGATGGATTCCGTGTCGATACGGCCAAGCATGTTGAAATGGATCGTTGGGACCAATTGAAACAAGCCGCAAATGAAGCGCTCTGGACATGGAGAGACAACAATCCAGATAAACCGGGTGCAAATTGGGATGATGACTTTTGGATGGTTGCAGAAGTATGGGGCCACGGTGTAGGAAGAAGTTCATACTTTGATAACGGTTTTGATTCTGTCATCAACTTTACATTCCAAGGTGAACATGGCAATGGTCCAGCATATAGTTTAGCGACAATGGAATCAACGTTTTCTCGTTATGCGCGCGAAATAAATACTGACCCTACATTTAATGTATTAAGTTATATATCGCAACATGATACGATGTTGTATCCTAGAAATCGTCTCCTTGATGGTGGAACATATTTAATGTTGTTACCTGGGGCCGTTCAAGTATTTTATGGAGATGAAACAGCTCGTCCGTTTGGTCCAACAGGCTCTGATTCTCATCAAGGTACCCGTTCTTCAATGAATTGGGATTCGGTTAATGAACAAGTTCTTGAACATTGGCAAAAGATGGGGCAATTTCGTAATAATCATGTTTCGATAGGAGCAGGAAAACACCAACAAATCGGAAGCAGTCCATATACATTTAGTCGTGTACATGATGAAGATCGAGTCGTTGTTTCTGTAGGTGCAAATGGTTCTACTACAATTGATGTCTCGTCTGTATTCGCTAACGGAGTGGAATTACGGGACTTTTATACAGGGCAAACAGCAACTGTTTCAAATGGTCAAGTAACATTTGAAGCACACGCTAACGGAGTTATTTTAATAGAAGAGCTTCAATCTGAACTTCCGATTCTTTCTGCAAATCCAGGTGGTGGGGAATTTGATGCAGAGGAAATTGATGTGGAATTAACGGTTTCTGGAGCGGAACAAGGTTATTATACGATTGATGGTTCTGACGCAAGAGGAGAAGGGATTGCCTTTTCTGACGGAGATGTGATTTCCATTGGTTCTGATTTAGCTGTTGATGAATCACTCACATTGAAATTATTTGCTGAAAATGAACTAGGAATTGCAACAGAAGAATATACATTTACAAAAACACCACCATATGTAAGCGTTTCAGCGACGCCTCCTGGTGGAACATTCACAACAGAGTCTGTTGAAATCAAATTAAAGTCAACAAATACAACGGATGCTTATTATAGTATTGATGGTAGTAATCCAAAGGATGACGGTATTTCATTTGAGGATGGGGAAACCATTGTTATCGGTGAGGATGCCATTCATGGAGATGAGATAACATTAAGGCTTTGGGGTCAAAACGGATACGGTGAAACAGAAGAACAGTATACGTATACAAAAATTGAAGGGTTAACGATTCACTTCAAAAAACCATCTTCTTGGGGCGAACCACAATTATATTACTATGGTACAAATCCAACTGTAACTGAACCAACATGGGCCAACGCTCCGAATATGAAACATACTGGTGGGGATTGGTATAAGTATACCATTAGTGGTGTTGAAGAAGCCTTTGTTATTTTTAAAGACAATCAAGGAAATCAAACACCAGGTCAAAGTCAACCAGGGTTTTTCCGTGATAAAGAAGGATGGTATGACGGCTCTTGGCATAATCAAAATCCAGAAGAGCCAACAAAACCTGCCTCCCCTAGGAATATAACCGTTCATGAGGTCACTGCCGCAACCGCGATTATTTCATGGGATGCTGTAAGTGGTGCTGTCGAAGGCTACCGGTTATATGATGAAGATAATAATGTTGTACAAGAAACAACAAACGAATCGATTACACTAGAAGATCTCACTTCGGAAACAGACTATTCTTTTTACGTAACGGCTTTTAATTCGATTGGGGAATCAAATCGAAGTGAAAAAATTTCGTTCACGACAAAAGGAACAAACATGGGAGAAAATGAAGTGACTATCTATTATAATGGATTTGAGTCTCCTTACATTCATTATAAACGAGTGGGAGGAACGTGGACGACACCGCCTGGAGAAGCTTTGTCTCCTTCTGATAAGCCTGGATTTTCAAAAATTACAATTAATGTAGGTGATGCTGAAGGAATCGTCGCTGCCTTTAATAATGGTCATGGTCAATGGGATAATAATCAAGGACAGGATTATACGTTTGGTTTAGGAACATTCACCGTAATGAACGGTAAAATTAGTGAAGGCGAACCTTCGAATCAGTTCACTCTAATTTATTACCAAACAGGATGGTCGAATCCGCATATTCATTATGCTATCAACGGTGGTCAATGGACACAGTCTCCTGGTGTCAGAATGCAGCGCTCTTCTGAATACACAGGCTATTCTGTTGTAACGATCGATGTAGGTTCGCAAAATGGTCTTACGGCTGTTTTTAATAATGGAAGTGGTCAATGGGATAATAACCAAGGTCGAAACTATCAATTTGGGACAGGTGTTTACACACTATCCTCTGGTCGAATCGTAGACGGAACACCGAAATAACTGAAACAAACCGCCTCCTCATTTCGAGGAGGCTTAAGATTATATTTGACAAAAAGATGAAAACTAAGTAACATGGAGATGAAATGGTATGTATAGCAACTATTTGTGAGGGATGAAGATGCTGTCTTTGCAGGAATATATTAGCATTAAACTACATAAAGTTGATTTGAAATTAACCGGTTACATTAAAGCTAAGTTGGAACCGTTTAATATTGCACCAGAACAAAACTTAATTATGATGTTGTTGTGGGAGCAAGACGGCCTTACTCAGTCTCAAATCGCAGCAAAATTAAATAAAGATAAAACGAATATTGCAAGAATGGCTTCTAATCTCGAACAAAAAGGTTTTATTACAAGACAAGCCTGTCCTCATGACAAGCGTTCGATTAAGTTATTTGTCACCGAAAAAGGGGAGGACCTAGGTAAAAAAGTAATTCCAGTCGCTGAACAGTTTAATGAATTAGTGAGTGGTGGATTTACAAAAAAAGAACTGGAAGAATTAGATCGGTTACTTACAAAAATAAGTTATAACCTAGATTAGTATTTTTATTTATAATAGTTGCTATATCAACTATTAATTGTTAACAACGAGAAGGGTTTAACCTTCTTGTTGATATATAATCTTTAAATTTTTTCGGGAGGTTATCGTTTATGTATGATATCGCAATCATTGGTGCTGGTCCAGCTGGTGCAAGTGCCGCTATTTTTGCTGCAAAAGCAGGAAAAAAAACAGTTCTTTTTGATCATGGGAAAAGTATGACAAGTCGCGCTTGGGTTGAAAATCACTATGGAGTTACTGAAATCAGTGGTCCTGACTTACTAGAAACAGGGAAAAATCAAGCGACTAGTCTTGGTGCAGAATTAGTGACTGATGCCGTTGTTTCGGTTGAAAAAACTGATAAGGGTTTTGTTGTAAAATCAGAAAATCAACAATTCGAAGCTAAACATGTTTTATTTGCTTCAGGTGTATTATCTGATGTAGCTGAAAACGCAGGAGTTAAATTAGTACCAGGTACAGAACCAAGAATTAAAACGATTATTGAAGTTGATAATGATGGAAAAACAAATGTTGATGGCATTTGGGCAGCTGGTACCGTCGCTGGTGTTAGTGTACATACGATTGTAACAGCAGGTCATGGTGCGGCTGTTGCTATTAATATCATCAGTGAATTAAATGGCGAGCGTTATGTCGATCATGACGTATTAAAAGCATAAATTGAACTTGTGGGACAACAATATTACTTTGTTGTCCTTATTTTTTTGTTTTGTCTCACTATTTAAGTAAACTTTTGATTATGAGATAAAAACTTTGCTTTTTAACAACTTCCTATAATATATATTATGTTAACTTCTTTAAAGGAAATGAAAAGAGGGTTAGTTTTGAACGTTCTCTTTTATTTAATAAGACAAAAAAGTGTGTACAAATTTTGATTAATCCCTCGTCTACTACCCTTCTAATATATAGTCCTTAAAATATTGCAGAGGTCTTGTTGCACCATCTTTAAGTCTACTTGTAAAAACCGTTACCAATTGATAGTCTGGTGCTACAATAATATATTGTCCTTCATGACCAATCGCCAAAAAAATTCTACCTACTTGATTGTTGGATGTTAGGTTCCACCAATGATATGCGTATGAATAATTACCATCAATTTTGACCTTTGAACTTGTAGATTCCTCAATCCAATGATATGGAACGATTTGTTTGGATTTCCATACTCCGTTTTTTAAATATAGCGTACCAATTTTTAATATATCAACCGTTTTCATCGTTAATCCGAATCCACCAATGGCTATACCTTGAGCATCACGGTTCCACTTATAATCTGTTATTCCAAGAGGTGTAAATAAATGCTTTTTAGAGAAAACTTCTGTATTTAATCCGGTAGTCTTTTGTATGATTGCACTTAATAAGTGTGAAGAACCACAGCTGTAGACCATTTCATTTCCCGGAGGATGATCAATGTCCTGCTGGAGTACAAAATTGATCCAATTTTTGCTGGGAATCATACCATTATTACCCGGCCAGTGTAATCCTGAAGTCATTGTCAGCAGATGCTTAATTGTAATTCTCTCATTTTCTTTATCTTTGTTAAATTCCGGAAAGTAATGAATGATTGGAGTGTCAACATTTTCGATAAACCCTTTGTCAATTGCAATTCCAATCAGTGCTGATAAGATACTTTTTGTAACAGAATATATTTTATGTTGTTTTTCTTTCATTTTTTTGTTTCGATAATATTCAAAAATCACGGTATTATTCTTCTGTACAAGGACACTATCAATTTTGTCTTTTTTTATGACTTCTTCAAAATCGGTTAAAGATATCATTCTCTTGGGGATCCCCCTTATATATTTATCCAAAATCTCTTTTCTTCTTTTATAATTTCAAATCCAATGGATTGATATAGTTTTAATGCAGATTCATTTTTTGTTTCAACGAGAAGCTGCATGTAATCAAGATTGCATTTTTGTAAATGACGGATTCCTTCAGTTATTAAATGTTTTGCAAGACCATGACTTCTCCAATCCAGCTTAACAAGAACATTTTCTATTGTGCCGTATTCTCATCTTACCAAAATCAGAGTGTTTGGCTTGAGTTTTTTCTCTAATAACGGAACATGATATGCGTTCTTGTCTCCCATACTGTTTCCATTTTACAAAAATCACTGATGTCCTAATAGAATAAAAAAAGCTCCTATCTAGGAACCTCGAAAATGAATTGATCAATTGTTATTATGTATCCATTTGGACTTTCAGTTTCTTTGTTTTAAAGCACTTATTCAACAGCATCCTTTTTAGTTTTCAAACTATATGCTATGAACGTCTTCTAATTTCATTTACTATTCTCATAGTTTCATTGATTTTTTTTTCGCGCTTCTCTTTTTTCTTTTTAAAACATCATCCATAGTAGGTTGCGGCACAGTTCTTGGCCACTTCTTTAAATCCACTACTTTTTTCATTCGCTCACTTTCCCCACATTTGATTAGTACAAGTACGGTATTCCAAAAAGAAACAACAATATGTATAAAGCTTATGCTGCCCCCCGTCGGTACAGTAGGGAAATATCAAACTGTGTATTAAGAATCTTTATTATGATTTTTAATAACCAAAAATAATATCAATACAACGACTATCATTGAAAAGACCGCGGGAAATATAGTATTTTCCCCAAATAAATTTTCTAATACAATATCAAACGTTGGAACACCTAATGCATAAAGTAAGGGTATTATAAAAAGAGCCACCACAATTCCTGCAAAGAATGTGAACCAGTAATTTTTTTTCTTTTTATCCATCAAATTCCTCCTCTATTTGTAATTTTATCTTAAAATGTTCTTTGTAATTTAAACAAGAAATAACGTTTATAACGTAAATCTAGATAATCTAAGTGTATCATATGTTTCCAGACTCTTTATTAAATTTCCTGTATTTATCAAGTCATTCTTAGTATAAGTCATTCTTAGTATATTGAATGGATTCTAATAATAGAAAACAAGCAAGGTAAAATATTTGCAACTGAAAAAGTATGGATATTTATCAATTCAAGTCTTTTGGCAAATTCGTACAAAGGCTCTCTATATCAGTTGTGCTCACGTTCATTAGCCTTGCAAATATATCCACAATTGATGAAGAATATTAATCAAGGTTCACTCTGATTTAATAATATAGAAAGTATGTATAAATTTCACATTTGTCTTTATGAAATGAGCAAAAAATTAGAGGGGGTAGTATTTAAGCTACTTGTTATTTAGAAATTGAAAATTGAATCACTTTTTATACTTTGTGGTTATTGAACATTTTACTCCCACTGGTTTTACAACAGCCGCACCGCCATCATTTAACGGTTCTGGACTTCTTGGTTGATTCGTTTTTTTACATCCTTGTGAGGTTTGTTTTGGTTGCCGGTGGAAGTCTTTTGAAAAATCAGCCCAAGTATCTTTAGAATAGGTCCGAAGAAATCGTAAAGTACTCCAAAGAGTCTTTCTCTTTTTTTATGTACAAAACTAAACAGTAGGCTGTCATGGCAAATAAAATTTGATTCCCAATCCCTTACGTCTTAGTGCTTTGTGTTTTCTTCAAATTTTGACGTTTTAATTTGAACCTTATAGCTTAAAAATATTGTGATTCCACCTAGTGAAATGAAGCGAAAGCCACTCGACTCCTGCGGGAAAGAGAGGATAGGCGAGACCCCACAGGCGTTAGCCGAGGAGGCTCGCCACCTCCTTAGCGAGCGCGAGTGGCTGTAGCGCAATGGAACGGATATGTTATTTGTGCTAACTAGAAGCTAGGTAAGATTTAAACCTGTGGATATATTTGCAACGCCAGTGAGCTACGTTCCGTTATCTTACCAAAATCCAAGGTATGTGACATGAATTTTCCCCTAATAACGGAACAGATGTCCGCTGCGAATTTATTGTTACTTAAATTCAATAGGAATTGGCACGGTTTTTATGTCATCGTCTTTTTTTATCCGAATTTCTAATGTATTGTCTTTATGGTATGCTGTTGCTTCGTAAATGGAAATGCCGCTTGGTAGCTTTATCTTTTGTTCTTCTCCCGTTTCAAGGTGACGTACAAGGATACTGTTTCCATGTAAAAAGAATCTTAGTTGGTCCGCCTGTTTTTTAGAAACGGAAATAAGTAAAATGATATGGTCAATGGTTTCGAATGTTTCTGGTTGTATTTTTGCAATTGCCTGCCTTTTAGTATTAACTGTGTTGTTACGATTCTCATTAACACTTGATTGCTTTGTTTGAGACGAGTACGCAGTAGGTACCCTCTCCTCTTCTTTCTCTTCCTTTCCCAGTTCTTCATCGTCAATATGGATTACGTTATTTGGAACCGAATTTTAATAATATGTTCTACATATTGGTTAATCCACGACATATCCATATTATTTAAAGTCACTGTTTCTTTATCGACGCCAAACCGTTGTAGAACTTCCTTACGAAAATGATCCCAATGGAAAAGCGGCTCTTGTTTCTCCATTTATGTCCTCTCCTTTAAAAAAATGATAATAAAGCATCATTAATTCTAATAAGCTATTAATAGATATTTACGCTAAAGGGGTGTATTTGGTGAATGTAAAGCTAAATGATATTACCATTAATCATATTTCTAATTCATCGGGGTTCTTTTATGGCAATGACAATACACAAATTAACTTTACTCATCAAGCCGCCGATAAAGAAGGCTTAGGTTCTGTTTCAGGTGATTCCAATCTTGTTTTGAAAAGTCATTTCAGTGTAAAGCCGCTACATCAATCCACTAATTTTAAAGAGTAATGTATGTTCGCCTTTCGCAAAAAAAATCGTGAAAAGGACTTACTGTTAGTTCAAGCAATTGAACAATTATCGGAGCGCCTTGACAGTATTGAAATGACAATGAACGAATCTAAAAATCGTAAATTAGTGGAAACGATTCATATTGAAAAGGTCGTACTAGATAAGCCGACTTTGGAGCAACTAACATTAAAGCTGGAAAGTCTTGATATCGAAGAGTTAAGCGGTGCATTAAATATAGGAAACAATTTTGGAATAACCGTTGATAAAAAAGAAAAAGAAGAAGAACCTCTCCTTCAATTTCAAACATCCAAAAAACAAACTGATAAGTCAAAGAATGAACAAGGAGTGATGAGCGTTAATAAAACAAAAAAAGGATATAGCTTTACATTTGATACGGAAACCAGCTAAGGAGGAATTTGATGTCTATTTTATCCCCTAATATCGAAATTGGAACTTTACGTATAGGTACAATCGAGGGTGCCTCTTGTTTAAACATAGGAAACAATTTTCCGATAAATTTCCGGAGTCAAAAAAAACACACGCAAGGATTTGGCACGATTGGTGGCGATCAAAATAAATTGGAACATGCTAAAGCCGTTGTGATTGACTCAGATGTACTGGAAGCAATGAATATTCCTGAAAGTGAAATTCCAAGTTGGGTTAAAGACTTAGCAGCTAAAACGACCTAATCTGTAACGATACTGTTGTTATTTACAATGAAATTATTATTTCCCGATATCGTTCCTAAGCCTGTTTTCGTTTGACTAGTTGTAGTGAATGTATGCTGGACATTGCTTCCAATAAAAACTCCTGAGCAATTCGAAAGATTCATGACATTTACATTATTGAGGACAATGGTGTTTCCTTTCATCGTATCCTCCTATTTGTTATAGAACTTGGTTTTGTAGTGATGGTTGAATATCTGGATCGGCACTTGGATTATCGACTCCATCCGGATCATTTACGATTCCAAGGTTTCCAGAAATAATATTCCCTTGACCATTTGATGCGATAATTTGATTTAGTTTTTGGGGAGAGTTCCAACCTGTAGCATTATTTGTACCAAAAAATATCCCACTACCACTTTGGAATTGCCCAACATTTATCCCGTTAAATAATACGTTTACGGCCATGAATTAAAACCTCCATTCAAGATGCCAGCCAGACAAACAACATTTTTTTCACTTAGGCTATCTTATTCTTGTAGTGGGCATTGTGTGAATTAGTTATCTTCAAGTAATATAGAATCTTCTAGTTTCTTCGCAATATCATAGGCTCCATCTGATTGATTGCAACAAACGACGACAATGCTATTTTGTTCCGGATAATATGCCGAATGAAAGCTCACTCCAGGATCATAGCCCATCACATGATACTTGATGATGTCACCTCGATGTTTTTTAATCCACACGCCATAGCCATAATAGTCTTCTTCCCCATCTTCATCTTTTACATGATAAGTGAGCAAACGTTGCGTTTGTTTCTCATTTAACAATTTATGCTGTATTAAACCTTCCCATATCATAACCATATCCTCTGTTGTGACAAATGCTCCTCCATCCGCCCCACCTTTTACAGGGACTGAATATATATTTGTCCGCCATGTTCCATCCGGATTGTCGATATAACCGAGAGCTGTGTTTGTTGGGAGTGCATCTAATTCAAAATATCCTGAGTCTTTCATGTTCAGTTTTTTAAAGATATGCTCAGTAACGTATTCGGTAAAAGGCATTTGTGTCACTTGTTCGACAACTAACCCAAGTAATATAAAACCAGCATTATTATAATGGAATCGCTCCCCGACTCTTCCCTTCATTTTTTTATTTTGAAAAAGAGGTAAAAAATCAGTTAGCTTTCGCAAGTGATACATCGGCGTGTCGACCCATAATTGTTCAAAATCATCCATTTCCTCTTCATCAAAATAATCAGCAATACCAGACGTATGTGTGAGCAAATGATGGATGGTGATTTCGTTATCAAAATGGGGAAAATTGAAATGGAGACAATCGCTCAGTCTTGTTGTAAAGCTAAGTTTTTTATTTTGTACGAGTTGGCAGATGGCAATTGCCGTAAATAATTTACACCCAGATGCAATGCCAAACCGCGTATTTGTTTGGTTTTCTCTTTTATCTGAACGATTTGCATAACCATTACTATATTGATGTGATTTATTGTATTCTTTTACAATGACTGAACCGGAAAATGTTTTATCTTTGGTCATCGTATTTTTGAAATCTTTTTCTATATTCTTTGTCATTTTTATCACCTCGGTATAAAGTCAAATGGATTATTTGATTCTTCATTTTCTAATCGTAATCGATATAAATTTAATATCCGGTATTGTTCTTCTGTCATAGCTGTTTTGTCCCAATACATATGCATTAAATTATATTCGAACACTTCTTTTAATTTAAATAACAGCGGAAAATAACAGAACATATTTGTAGGAATGTCATGTTCCTGAGTATAGCCTTCAAGCAACGCTTCCCATATAGACTTGCTATAGTCATTCATATTTTGATTGCCGTAAAATGAGAATTCAAGAGCTGAATATATTGGAATGACTAAGTCATATATATAAAAGTGTTTTTCGCAATCTTGAAAATCAATAAATGATACACCGAGTTCCCGTGTAACAAGAGTGTTTTCCAACCAAATGTCCCCATGGATTAAGCCATAATTGTCCTGATTTTTTGGGATGTTTTGGATTTCTTGAACGACATCGGCACAGATTTTATGGATAGTTGTTTCTTCCTTTGGTATATACTTTGAAAACTGATATTCCTCATGTTTAAACCAGTCTTTAAGGTGTGTGACAGGATATTGGTGCTCGTAATTCAAAGTGACTCGGTGCAGTTTTCCAATTTCTTTTCCTACTTTTTTAAAAACTTGGGCATTCCACTTTGACTTAGGAAGATGAATACCAGGAGCTGCTTGAAATAAAACGATACCTACTTCTTTATCTAGCCAACCTTGTTCAATTTGGTGATAGTCGTTCGATAAGACAACAGGAGCAACACCTACTCCTTCTTTTAACAAATACTGAGTCCACTGTAATTCTTCCTCTTGTTCTTCTAATGTTCGATAATTCGTGACACGGGCAAAATAAACGTGCTGTCCTCCTTTACACTTGTACATCTCATTTGTTACTTGTTCGATTTTTTCGATATGAACAGAATATTTTTCATTTATCATATGTTGGATTTGTTGTAGCTTCTTCGTCATTATGTTTCACCTTATTTCATGGTTTCTTTTTTTACTTTACCATGTTGACAGGTGTGTTTGTTGCTCAAAAATAGATGTGATTTGTTTTTGAGCAGTAAGAGTTTGATTAGGAGATTTATGTTAAAATAAAAGGAACTTATGTCGACTTTAGAAAAGATGTTAAAATGGTTTGAAGGGGGTAAAAAGTGGATTTATTACTTTGGATTACGGTTAGCTTTATCATAATCGGATTTGTTACTCTCGTGTTGATGAAAAAAAGGATGGAATGTAAGTTAGTGCTTATCAAAGAAGATCCGGAAAATAACGAACAGGCAGCTACATCGATTATTAGGTGGATTAGGGTAACTACAGTTTGGGGTACAGTAAGTATTTTTCTTATTGTGTGGTGTTTTCATGTGATCTGAATTCATCGACCTTTTGTTTTTGTCTATGTAGCTTATTGATGTGAACACAAAAAGGCACAAAGTTATCGTGCCTTTTTGTGTTCTTATATCTTTTTTCCTAACCGAATAATTCGTTGGATACTTTTTTCAGAAAGAAAATAACGTTTGGCTAAGTCTGAAACAGAAAGTCCACTAGAGTACTCTTGAAAAATAGCTTTATTTCTGTTCTGTAATTGGCTTTTTGTTCCGTTTTTTTCTCCCCATGCTTTTTTGTTTGTTTCTTTTCTTGGTATATAAAGTGGTTTCCCGTCAACGTATTGCTGAATTAATTGAATCACTTCTTCTGGTAAAACATCTTCTGCATTCAAATAACTCATCATCTTTGCTCCTTTCGATTTTAGAAATCTTAGTAGAGCAAAGATATTAATTCATGACGTCACCTGTTCATACGATTCACACTAGCAAAATCATCGTTCATTCCTCCCTTTTTAGACTAAAAGTCTGCTAAATTCATTATGGTATGTTTTGAATATCGTCTTGAAAGTGGTCCAACAGCTCAGGGCGATATGTCCTTGGGCCAGCTTGATGTTTCACTTTATTCCATAATAAGGCGGCTACTTTCATTTTATTTTTATAAACCTTTGTTCGATTGTCCTTGTTAAAGTCTTTCACAAATTGATTCCACTCGTATGTTTTTTCTTCCGCATTTTGTTTTTTGTCTGTGACAGTTGACCCTGCTTCATATACTTTTAGTAAATCAGCAACAGTCATCTCGTAATCTCCCGTTCTTTCTGCTTCTCTTAAGGCTGCAGCCATTTCTTTCGTAAAGGAGAACGTAGAGACTTGGTAATACTGTTTAAAAAACTCACGTGCTTGCTTGTTAAATTTAAACCCATCTGGAATTAGTTTGGTCTGTAAAGTAAGGGTAGATGATTTTTTATTTTTTCGAACTTTCGTATTCTTGTTCCTCATATCAGTAGTTTTTTTTCCGTTAAGAAAATCAATAATTCTACTTTCAAGTTCCGCTTTCGTTCCTTCGGGGGGAAGTTCGTGTTGTTTACAAATCGTTATTAATTCGTCTTTATACCAATAGTATTGAGTAAATTGTTCGACTGGCATCCTTCTTGAAAAATCTGGTCTCTCCAAAACATCACCACTTTTATAAACCTTTATCTACCATAATTATATAGAGGTTAAGCTACTACTTTCAACCTTATATTACCATTATGTAGCTTTTTTACAAATAAAAATAAGTCGAGGCGATGTTTCTATGTCAAATGGTTTTGCATCATAGTTTCCAAGAATAGCTTCAATGGCAAACCCATTTTGCTGTAACATTTTCCTAAGTTCAACAATAGAATAAAGTTTGATGATTTCCTTATACTTTCTTTCACCAACTTCGTCCATAATTACAATTGACTTTTGGACAAATCCATCGATGATTTTTCGGTGTTGAATAATTTGCGTAGCCCCAATCGTATCTTTTGAAAACGGGGTAAGGTAAGATTGTACATATGTAGAATTTAAATAATCAAAGATAAAGTAACCTCCTGGGATTAATGCTTGATATACCCCTTGAATCACCTTTTCGTTCTCATCATCCGTATTAAAATATCCGAAACTAGTAAACATATTAACGATTAAATCCATTTCTTCGGTGAATGGTAGATTTCTCATGTCGCATCTCATATATTGGATCGGTTCATTTAAAGAAAGTGCAATGGCTTCTTGCAGAAGAGGAGCAGATAAATCTACCCCTGTCACTCTCCAGCCTCTTTGGGCTAAATAACGAGTATGTCGTCCATAACCACAACATAAATCAAGGACAACCATGTTTTGTTTTAAAGGAACGAATGGGAGGAGCTTTTCTAACTCACTACTCGCCTTCTCATTCCGATGTTTATATATCATTAAGTAATCTGTTTGAAAATGTTCTTCATACCATAGAGTCATGTTTACTCCCCTTTCTTATAAAGTATGATTGTTATGAAGAAATCAATTGTTCAAATTGTTGTTCAAACCAACGTTGGTCTAACTCTTTCCCTATAATAACCATTTCACTTTGACGTTTCTCATCATGATTCCATTCTCGATCGAGTGTACCTGCAAACAACATATGTACCCCTTGGAATACCACTCTATTGTTTACATTCTCAATTTGAAGGATCCCTTTATAGCGATACATATTAGGCCCGTAGTCTTGTAAAATCGAACCCATCCATCTTTCTACTTTTTCTAGATTTAACGGCTTGTCCGTCCGCAAAACAAAGGATTTCACGTGGTCATCATGGTGATGGTGGTGATCGTCAAGAAAGTTTGGTGCAATTTCAAGTTTTGTATGTAAATCAAAGGAGTATAAGTTTAATATGTCATCTAAGTTAACTTCTCCATAATTTGTTGACACGATTTTGGCAGAATGGTTTATTCTTTTTAAACGAGTGCTTAATTCGCTAAGTGATTTTTCTGTCACTAAATCGGCTTTATTTAATAATAAAATGTCAGCAAAGGCTACTTGTTCTTGAGCTTCATGTGAGTGATCCAATTGCTTTTGGGCATGGTAGGAATCAACAACAGTAAGAATGGAATCCAATTCATACGTTTCGGCCAAATCAGGCTCAACAAAAAAGGTTTGTGCGACTGGACCGGGATCAGCAAGTCCTGTCGTTTCGATGATGACTCGCTCAAAATCAAATTGTTTTTCAAGTAATTCATAAAGGATACGAATTAAGTCACCTCTTACGTTACAACAAATACACCCATTATTCATTTCAAAAATTTCTTCTTCAGCACCAACGACGAGTTGATTATCAATCCTCACATCTCCAAATTCATTTACGATTACCGCAATTTTATGACCATGGTTTTCTCGTAAAATATAATTCAACAAAGTGGTTTTTCCAGCACCTAGAAAACCAGTTAGAACAGTAACAGGTATTCTTTTCTTTTCTGACATGATAGATATTCTCCTTTGTAATAGAATTTCATCTATATTATAATCGTAATGATTACGATTTAAACAACAAAAAATAAATGTAAATATTATAAATCGGAATCATTCTTAATTATATCACCAGTTGGAAGGAGTAACAATGAAAATGGAACAATTACCATCAAAAGCGGAACGATATAAGAGATTCGGTTCTGTCTCGCCTATTCTAGGAGAAAAGCCAGTAGTTAAAGAAAAAATGGTTGACCTTCAAAATATACCAAACGATTTTCTTTTCGCACTTGACCAGGTAGGGGTCAGCAAAATAAAACACCCTATTATTGTTTGTTCAGATTATTCCCCTATTGAACAAACATCGATCGGCTCCTTTTCCCTCACAACAAACTTACCTAAGATGAGCAAAGGAATTAATATGAGTCGATTACCTGAATTGCTACATCATTATTATGAAAAAGGCCTTAAGATGGACTTTGATACGCTCTACTCGTTTTGTCATGAGATGACACTGAAAATGGAACAACAGCAAGCTCATATTTCCGTTGAATTTCCATGGTTTTATGAACGTAAAAGCCCAGCATTACATAAAGTCGGTTTGTCTCATGCTCAAATTGGAATGAGTGTTCATTATGAGGAAGGAAAAGGTTTTTCTCATGAGGTAGAATTGCTTGTGGCGATTACAACCCTATGTCCATGTTCAAAAGAAATCAGTGAGTATAGTGCACACAACCAGCGGGGCTTTGTCAAAATGAAGACACAGTTTTTTGATCCGACTGAACTTAAACAAGATTGGAAAGTCATCTTGCTTGAAGCGGCGGAATCCAATGCGAGCTCTGTTTTATTTCCAGTTTTAAAAAGACCGGATGAAAAGGCTGTAACGGAAAAAGCTTATGAAAACCCTCGTTTTGTTGAAGATATTGTTCGATTAGTTGCGGCTGATTTATATGAGAACGAAACAATCCAAGCCTTTACAGTCGAGTGTCGAAATGAAGAATCCATTCATATGCATGATGCGATAGCGTCATTTTCCTATAATAAAAACAGCTGATGGATTTCCTTCAGCTGTTTCTTGTCGTATTCACCGTTGTTATGGACACTTGTTCCGCTAGTTTCATAATTTTTGCTGTTTGTCGACTGCTACCGGACATCTGTTCCGTTAATGTAACAAAATAGTGTTCCTAAAGCTATTTTTGTTGAAATAGCGGAATAGACGTCCGATAGAAATGAAAAACCGTCGTTTTAGAAGAGATAGCGGAACGTATGTCCGTAACGTCACCGGTCTTTTTGTTTTTAATTCTCGTGATAAACATGACTGTTATTTTTACTATCTAACTGACCTTGTATCGCTGATTTTTTAACATGGCTAAAATGAACCCACTCTAAATCTTGGATAAAACGGTGATTATAAGGGTTAGGATAAGCTTTCGAAAAGACGATGCGCTTTATTCCTGCTTGCGCTAGTAATTTCGTACACGTTTCACATGGTTCATGAGTAACATAAGCTGTTCCCCCGACCACATCTTCTCTTGCATGTAACAACGCATTTTGTTCAGCATGAATCGTTCGGATGCACCGGCCTTGTTCATTTAAGCATTGCTCGTCATGTGTACAATGTTCATGACCATGAATAGACCCGTTATACCCTGTTGCAACGATTCGATTATCTTTCGTTAACACACACCCGACTTGGGCTCGACAGCAAGTAGATCTTTCGGCTAGTACAGTTGCTACTTCTAAAAATGTTTCATCCCAACTCGGTCTCATTGAAGCTTCTTCCTTTCCACCTTCAGTTTTTCAAGTGATGATAGAATGTCGTCTTTGTCCATGTTTTCGCCAATAAAAACGAGTACGGGGTCACAATAACTTGGCCATTTTTCAAACAATGCACTCTCATACGAATAGTTAAATAAAAAAACATCATGTTGACCTTCAAGCTGCACAAACCCCTTCACCCTAAATATATTCGGCCCGAGCGATTGGATAAAATCTAAAAATGATTGTTTTTCAAGCGGATAAGGAAGCTTAACCGTAAAAGTATGTATATGCAACTGGTCATGAACATGAGCTTTTTCCAATGGTTCATTTAATCTTCTTGTTCTTGAAAGAAGGGTTTCTAATGTGGATAACTCTTGTTCTGAGCGAGAAAGCAATACAGCGTTTGGATTCGTTGCTTTTAAGCTTTCGAAGACACTATGGTGTTGCTCTTCATGAACTAGGTCTGTTTTGTTGATAATTATAACATCAGCATATTGGACTTGAGCTTTTAACAGTTTTTTCAGTTTAATACTCATCTTTTGTTCATACCACTGAATTGCATTAACAACTGTGATGACAGCTTTAATCCACAAATTGGAGGTTAATAGCGGATGTGTACAAGCGTCCATTACGTCTACTGGATGCGCGGCCCCTGTTGTTTCTATAAAGATAACGTCTAATGTATACTCTTCTACTAGTGTTTCTAACTGTTTGCTCAATTCACCTTGAAGAGTACAACAAACACAGCCATTCGCCATTTCTTTCATAGGAGTCCCTTCTGGAATTGAAAATGAATCAATACTCGTTTCTCCTAATTCGTTCATAACGACTCCAACTTTATGTCCAAGTGCTTGTTCTTTTTGGATCAGTGATTGTAAGATTGTCGTTTTTCCACTTCCTAAAAACCCGTTTAGTATAATAATAGCCGTTTGTTTCCTTGTCATTTCTTTCAGTCCAATCTATAAATCGTAATCATTATTATTTATATAGTAATGGAATTCATTCGTTATGTAAACCATCAAATGTTCTTTTGTATTTTACGGAAGAAAAACAACAACCATACTCCGGTTGAAAGCAAACCGCCAACAAATAAGAAAAACCAATGTGAAACGAAGCCATAATAAGAACTAGTAATAGAAGCGAACATTAGTTCTGAACCCCATGTAAAAGGAACAAGATAAGTAAAAGCGGTCCAAGGTCCATCAAACATATAATTGATAACAGGTGCCCCTAATAAAATATTAATCAGTTTTGCATACGCAATCCCCTCCACTTTATTTTGACAGAATGTCGCTAAGAACATCGTAAGTAACGGCCCATAACAAGAAAATAAGAATAATGCTATTAAATAGATTCCAACATGGAGTTCCAGCCCATTTACAAGTAAAAACGATAAAATGACCGTTATGATACTTGACAGCAAGAGCGGAAAAACTATTCGATATACGATATAACCGATTTTTTTCAAAGGGGTAATTTCGATATATTGAAAAATTCCATCATCTTTTTCATCTAATAATAAAAACCCTGTAAGCATCCCAACCATCATCGGTGCCATGGCGATACTCATGATTATAATAAAAGATAAATGGTCAGTTAGTGAAAAATGAGTGATCTTTTCTAGCTGACTATCAATAAAAGGAATTCCATAATGAACAAGGAAAAACATATAAAGAGGAATGGTTAAAACAAGCAACATAAAAGGGTCACGGAATATGTTTTTTATATCACCTAACAAAAATATTTTCACGTTATACGGTTGCTTATGATGAAATAGCTTCATAGTGAGATCCTCCTATTTCCACCAGTATTGAGTAAAATATATCGGCTAAACTGCTGATACGCAACAAAAAAAGAAAGTAGTCCCCACATCGTTAATAGACAAACATGGAAAACATAACTTGCATTATACAAAGAAGTCGATTTTCCGATGGATGCTTCAATTAACCATAAAGCAGAATAACTTGGAAAGACCTCAAATAATTTAAAAGAAACCCAATTCACATATTGTAAGAGAGGGATAAACATGATAAGCATAAATAAAATGGCTCTAACTAAAAAGGAATTAAGAGAATGAGTATGAATCGATATCGCTAACCCGCATGAGGTAAAGAAAAAGCTTGCTAGACAGATAGCCATTGTTAATGAGACAAAAGAGATTGAATGATTCAAAGAGAAATAAGCTATACACATACTTGTCACCCACGCGATGACAGTAAGAGACAAAATTTTGCTACATAAATACATGGATAGCCGGATAGGAGTAATAAAAAGATATTCGATAATTTGTTGATTTCGCTCTAACATGATAATCGTTCCGACGAAAAAGAATCCTAGTGTACTAGGGTCAGTTAATAGGACAATCGCACTCCAAAAATCTCGATACTCGGCTGGGATGATCAGTAAAATGCCAATATAGATAACGGTGACAAAAGCATAAATATAATAAAAACCATGTTTAATCTGAAAGTGAATATCGTGTTTTAACAACCGGAAGTTCATTGCAATGTCCTCCCCGTTAATTCGAGAAAGATATCTTCTAACGTTTTTTCCTCTGAATGAATGGCCAAGATTTCATTTTGAGTTAATAGTTGTGTAAACCTATTGTTTTTTCCGAGATGTTTTAGTTCAAATGTTTCATCTACAATTTTATTATGCTCCGTATGTGTGACTGTTACATAAGTAGCTGGATATTGTCGTTTTAATTGTGCAGGTGACGCGATTACTTTAATTTCCCCGTCTACGACAAATGCAACACGGTCACAAAGACTATCTGCTACAGCCATATTATGAGTCGTTATTATAATCGTCTTCCCTGCTTCTTTTTGCTCGACGATTAATTGTTTCACTTTATTAATATTAGCCGGATCTAATCCCGACGTTGGTTCATCTAAAAACACGATGTCGGGTTGATGTAAAAATGCACGACACACATTTAATCTCATTTTCATCCCTTTAGAAAAGGCTGAAACACGTGTATCGGCAAATGGTTGAAGGTCAAGTTTATCAAGTAAGCTATAAATTTCGTTTTCATTGTTCTTATAAAATGATTGAAAAAATTTCAAATTTTCAACTGCTGTGAATTTTTGATAAAAATTTGGCATTTCAAATGCGACGCCAAGTCGTTGATAAAAGGATGAATCAGCTTGTTTTACAGTTTGATTCAGCACTTGAACATCTCCTTCATAGTCCTTTAAAACACCAATTAATATTTTTTGAAGTGTGCTTTTTCCAGCACCAGACGGCCCAAGGAAGCCAAATATCTCCCCTTTTGTAACGGTTAAGTTTACATCTTTTAATGTCGGGTTTATCTGGTTAGGGTAGGTGAAATTCAAATGCCGAACATCAATCATCACTTGCCTCCTTAAAGATTTTATATGCAATTGCTTCAGCCATAAACAAAAGTGTGTCCATATATACCGCTTCTCCAATTTCTTTTTTGTGTAAAGGTAACAAGAATAAGGCACGTAATGCACCAGAAACAACATCAAAATTAATGGACATATGTACTTTCCCAGCTTGTTGTAAATGTTGTAACAATGGTGTGAGGCTAATCGTATCTTCTTGGCCATGAGTGTCAAGAACTTCTTTCGGTAGCTTGCGAACGACATATTCATATTCATCCGTTGAATATAACCGGTATAGCAATGGGTATGATTGAATTTGTTTTACCGCATATACGATGACATTAGCAAATTGGGATGGCCCCATTTCTTCAAGATTTGAAAACTGGGACATAACCTCTTGCTTTATTTCAAGTTCATCCTCTTCTAATAAAACAAAATATAAGAGCTCCTTTGATTCGAAAAATTTATAAAAAGACCCTTGAGCAATGCCGACCTTTTCTGTTATCTCCTTAATGCTTGTTTTTTTTACACCTGTTTGTGAAAACAGTTCTCTTGCAACAACTTTTATTTTTTCAATAATTTGCTTTTGTTCCATTTCATCAAAGCCTCGTGGCATTTCGACTCCTCCATCATTATGAACTTATGAACATTTTTATTAATTATTCATACGTTCATAATAGTGTGAGAGTAAATAATTGTCAATAAAATTATTCGTCCTCTTTTTTTCTTTTGGTCATACTAAACGTGAAAAATATGATGAAAAGAGGTTTTTTGAATGAGAGATATTTTACAGCAAGTGAAAGAAGATTTAGAAAAGGCGTATGATAACCCTGAATCTATTGATTTAGAACAAAGTATCCAATCTCTGCAACAGGCAAAAGAACAATTCGGAGATAAAGGAACATTAATTGAAGACGTTATCCATTCATTAGAGCAAGCGAAAAATGCGAAAGACCAACGAATGCAAGCAGGAGATATTTCTTCAGCGGGGGCATTTGGAGAAGCGTATAATGGTCTTCAACAAGCGATTAAGTCGTTTCAATAAAAAGTGGGAATATTGCTGTCGACTTTCACATCGACAGCTTTTTCAATGCGGTATGGACATTCATTCCGCTATTTTTAAAAAAAAATAACGACTTGCAAAAGTATCGGACATTTGTTCCGTTATAGTATAAATTTTCATATCTTTTGTTGTCGATTTGGTCAAATAGCGGAACGTATGTCCTATAAAGTCGGAAAAACATCTAGTTTTTAAGAAATAGAGGAATAAATGTCCGTTACGAAAAAAAAGCCCTCAATTAGAGGGCTTTTTAATTAAAAGTTACGAAATTGACCGAATTGGTTTTGATTTCTAATTTGTTGTGTATTCGAGCCAGAAAATCCAGGTTGGAAGTTCGGTTGTTGATTGATCTGACCAAATTGAGCTTGTTGTTGTTGTGGTTGATATTGTGATTGTGCCGATTGCGCATTCTGTTGTCTTACATGCTGAATATCAGTACCAGCAAAAGATGTTTGCGCACCAGGGTAAGAACCGAAATTGTGTTGTTGGTTTTGTTGGATTTGTTGTTGATAGCCAAAATAAGGCTGAGCCGATTGCGCGTTTTGTTGTCTTACTTGCTGCACGTTTGTTCCTGAAAAGTTCGGTTGCCCTTGGCCGACAAAGTTTTGCTGAGAGTTAAAACTTTGTTGTCCAAACGGTTGGCCGTATTGTCCTTGAGCGGATTGGGCATTTTGTTGCCTTACTTGTTGAATGTTAGTTCCCGCCATTGTTTGTTGATTTGATTGTGAAATAGGTTGCTGGAATCCATATTGTTGTTGAATTCCACCGAATTGCGTTTGTGCATTTTGCTGTCTGACATGGTTTACATCGGTATTTGCAAACCCTTGTTGAAACGCAGATTGTTGTCCATAAAATTGATTTTGATTATAGTTTGTCATATAACACACCTCCTACCGCTTACTATTTACCAACAATAAAATAATATTTATTGTATTTTTACGGTAGGAGGAAAAATCTATTGAAAAATACGATCAAAGGCTTGCCACGGCATTAATGCACAATTATGACGAGCTTTTAGTTGATGAACACCTTTTAAAGCAATCGCATCTCCAAGATCTATCGATTCTGGCTCAATTCCTTTCCGAATCATCGTTTCCATTGCTTCACGTAACTGAAAAGCTTCTTCTAGAGTAACGCCTTTAAGTCGTGTGGTCATCATCGAACATGAAGCCATACTAATACTGCAACCCTCGCCAACAAATGAAATATCACGGATGGTATTTTCCTCACTTACGTTCACATATAATGTCATGACATCACCACATGTTGGGTTTTTATAATGTTTGACGAGTGTATTGTTTCCATTTGTTTTTCGATGGTTTCGTTTTGATTTTGCATGGTCCAACACTACGCTGTGATATAGATTGTCGAGCATATTTTCCCTCCTAGTCTGTTTATGCCTGTTGTCTTTGTACATCCCATGTAAACGGGTCTTCAAACGAAATCCAATCCTCAATGATTTCTGAATCCGTTAGTAAACACTCATCTAACTCTTTTATGATTTTGTCTTTTTCGAGTTCAGTTCCAATAAAAACTAACTTTGTATGGCGATCACCGTATTGTGGATCCCACTGTTGTTTAATATGAGGGTTTTGTTTTAAAATTTGTTGTTTTTCTTTTTCTGGTAAACTAGCTACCCAATACGAAATCGGCTCAAGAGAAACAGATGGCCCCGCTTGTGATAAGAGTAAAGCAAGATTGTTGCGAGTTGCACACCAAACAATACCTTTCGCTCGTACAATGTTTTTTGGCATCGACTGAAGCCACCGTTGAAATCTGACAGAATGAAACGGCTCTCTTCGACTATAAACAAAAGAGGAAATTCCGTATTCTTCTGTTTCAGGGGTGTGTTCTTTATGGCCACCCCCTTCTAATTCTCGCAGCCAACCGGCAGATTGACTTGCCTCGTGAAAATTAAATAAGTGGGTATTTAAAATTTCTTTCGATTCAACCTTTCCGTTTGAAGTTCGTATAAATTTAGCAGAGGGCTGTAGCTTCCTTAAGACTTGTTCTAATTTAGTGATTTCTTCTTCAGTGACTAAATCACATTTATTAATGACAATCACATCACAAAATTCAATTTGGTCAATCAATAAATCAGCAATTTCTCTCGTATCTTCATCACCAAGTGCTTCTTTTCTGTCTAGCAATGATTCTCCCGATTGAAAATCATGCCAAAACCGATTCGCGTCAACAACCGTAACCATCGTATCCAAACGACAGAATTGAGTTAAGTCGATGTTGAGTTCTTCATCTATGTATGAAAACGTTTGGGCAACAGGAACAGGTTCGCTTATTCCGGTTGATTCGATCACGATATAATCAATATTGCCGGCTTTCGCTAATTTTTCTACTTCGATAAGCAAGTCCTCTCTTAATGTGCAGCAAATACATCCATTTGACATTTCGACTAATTTTTCTTCCGTTCTTGAAAAATCTCCCCCCTGCTCAATTAAATCAGCGTCAATATTAATTTCACTCATGTCATTGACAATTACCGCCACCTTTAGCCCGTCGCGATTTTGTAACAAATGATTTAGTACCGTTGTTTTTCCTGAGCCTAAATACCCGCTTAATACTGTAATTGGAATGATGCTCATTTTTATTTCCTCCTTATAAATCGTAATGATTACTATTTGTGTATTGTAACGAGGATTTTTCATTCTGTCAAAGAATTATTTTCTAAAATAAAAAAGCCCCACGTAAAACGAATATCGTTCACGTGGGGCTTAAAACATAAAAACTAAGCAAGAAAGAGTGCAAAAGTGACTCCTATGACTCCGAGTAAAGCTAAAACATATACAGGTTTGTTTGGCATATGTCCGTCGCGCTCCATTGCTTTTCCAAACATATAAAAGACTAATGGATGAACTAAAAATGGCATAGAAAAGATAAATGGGATTAGCAAGGCTGCTTCTGTACCAAACATCTCTCCTTGTATAGCTGCAAATAAGCCAAAATGAGAAATCGCTGACGTTTGGGCCATCGTTGTGTATTCAAATGACATTGTACTTAGACTTAATAACATCAGTCCGCCAAATACCGCGCAAATTTGCCAGCCAAAAGAAAATTGCATTAAAGCTTTGACTTCTTTTCTATCATCATCATTTGCTTTTCGTAAATTAAATAGAGCAAGAGCTGTCAGTCCAACACCAATGGCAACAATAATCGCAGTAGGTCCTATCCAAAGTGAGCCTCGTTCCGCACTTATCGCTAACACTGAAAATACAAATACATGGCCGAAAAATGGGATGTTAATCATAATCGGGGCACGTTTTGCAGCGATACTCCCAAAGTCACCTGCCGTACAAGCTCCGGTTAACCCTGAGTGTGATAAGGAACCCGCCATTCCTGGAGCTAAATTCCGCGCATGTGAGGTTCGTGCAATGAGCATCACGAGGGCAATTCCACCAAACATCCATAATAATTGACCGAAAAACCCGTACGCTAAAACAGCGTTCATTCCTTCAATCGCAAAAGCATCGCCAATGCGGGAGCCACCGACCATGAAATTAGCAGCTAACACAACTGGGATTCCTGCAAATAAAAGAGCTCGTATTGTTGGGCCAAATGTCCAGTTATAAAAAATTGCTCCGAGTGCGGCTGAAATCATCATCGCAAAGAAGATTTGCGGAAGCGCAATAACGGAACTGATTGCTTGTGCAATATGATAAGAAAGGTATAAAACAACAATAATGAGTGCAAGCTCTAGAAGCCCTTTCCGTATATATTGATGTTTATTTTTGATTTGTGCGCGATTATCAATCAGAATAACAGCAAAGACAATTCCGATATAAGCAATCAGTGGATTATAAGCAGCTAAACCTTCTGCTCCTTGCCCATGCAAAATCATTCGAACAAATGCTTCAATCCCTAATAATAAGAAAAAAGCACGAATGATAAAAATAAATTGAGTACGGCTTGTCCCTAAAATAGTTTCTTCATCGCAAGGAACAACAATATCATCAACTTCTAATTTTTTGTTTCCTAAAATTTTGCGAAGCTCTTGTCCCCCAACGAAAAATGAGACAATTAACGCAATAATCGTAGTTCTCGCCATAAAATCAACAAAAGGAAACTCAACGAGACCTGGTGATGCAATTCCAACATTCACGAGTATAAAGCCGAGCAAAAGCCCAAAAATAACGATGATTAGAATTGGTGAAAACCTAGTTCCTGCAACAACGGTTCGTGAAATTAACACCATTGGTATGAGGAAAAATAATAAAATCCAAAATTGGTTTAACACTTGCAAGTGCGTAATTTGTTCAATAATTTCCAACGTTCTATCCCCTTATTCAAATATACTGATAAAGTGTACCTTAAGTATGGAAAAGAGTAAATGGATGTAAGCCTATACATCTAGTACACAGAATAGTAAATGATTTCAGAACACTTACTATTTATGGTATACGATTATTAGGATAAACACATAGTGGACACTTTATGACGAAAAAGAGAAGGTGTTTGTCACACCTTCTCTTTTATCGTTCGTTTACTATGAACTCTTCTTGTACAGGTTCAGATGAATACAATTGGATGCAATTACGACCATGATGTTTTGCCTCGTAAAGTGCTTTATCGGCTTGTTGGATTAGGGTTGTTAATAAAAGAGGTGGTTGGTCAAAAGAAAAGCTTTCCGTCGTTATTCCAAAACTTGAAGTAACCCGGATGGCGTCGTTATTTATCGTGATTGTTGCTTCATATACTTGGCTACGAATGTCATTTGCGATTAAGCTAGCATCTAGCACCGACGTATTTGGTAAACAGATAATAAACTCTTCTCCACCGTATCTGCCAATAATGTCAGTATCACGTAAGCAAGTTTTGGCTGCATGAATAACTTCCACTAACACTTTATCGCCAGCTTCATGGCCGTACGTATCATTGACCATTTTAAAGTGATCGATATCAAACATAATAAAAGAAACGGTCCCCTCTTGTTCTTTCAAAGTGGTGATGGTTTGCTCGGCTTCTTTCATAAAAAATGTCCTGTTTAAAATTTGGGTTAAGCCATCCATACTTGCTAATATCGTTAATTGCTCTTCTAATTTTACACGTTCTGTAACATCAATAAATGAAATAACTCGACCAACAAACGATTTATGATTACGATAAACAGGGGTAAATCGAATATGGTAATGGTGAGTAGTTCCTGTTTGCACTGAATGATAATCAGAGTCTTTATCAGACATTATAATAGTCTTTAATTCAAGTTGATGTTGTAACACTTCAGCAATGGACCGCCCAAGTACATGATTTCCTAAAGAAGGAATAATCTGTTTCATTGCTTGATTATAGTCGATAATCCTATAGTGTTGATTAATGACGATAACCCCTTCTTGCATATTTTCAAAAACAGTTTCACGAGCTATAGGAACAACATTAAACATTTGCAAGGAAAGAATAGCAGCTCCATGAAATAAAAAAGCAACACTCATTGAAATCGGGCCTGTGTCAATCCCATATGGGCTAGTGCCAGTTAAATAAAAAATACTTCCGATGACCGGAATTACAAGTCCGATGATCATTAGGAAAATTTGCATTTTAAATCGGAATCGAACTTTTTTCATATGAATAAGCAATATACATAAGCTTGCGGCTATACATACATAAAGGAAAATCGAATGGACGTAAAACCAAAGCCCTCCTTCTAACACTAAAAGCGGAAAAGGTCCATCTGTTGAAACGGTAACTGAAGTATAGTAATAGTGGTGCAAGTCGTTTGTGAAATGAAAAAAGATCGTTAGTTGCGGTATGAAATATAAAAAAAATAAGAGAATTGGAGGCAGTTTTCGACCGACATACTCTACACACATGAGCAAAATAAATACGGGAATAAAAGGCAAAGCTAAATACTCAACTTTTAACCATAACTTCATCGCATCTAGCGTTGTACTATTTAATTCAAGAACATAGGAAAATGAAAAAATAGCACACATTAGAGTAGCAAAGATATAATATCTTCCACCTGGCGCAGATTTAAATGTAAATAAAGCATACATACATAAAAATAAACAAAGTAAACTTCCAAATACTCCAACAACCGTAAATATGAATAATTGCTCAGCCATACCATCTACTCCATATAGTAAAAAAGTTTTAAGTCTTTTCATTATAATGGTAATCAGATATGCCGACTAGCTTTTTTTTGGAGGGAAAGACGGAGGAAGTCGGTAGTGTTTCCTTTCTAATAAAAAAGCTAGGATACGAACTGTGTATGCTTTAAGCACACTTTCGTTACGTCCTAGCTTTATAAAATCCTATTTATTTTGCTAAATGGAATATTTGTAACACATCTTCTTCTTTTAATTTCACGAAGTTTCCTAGTTCCCATCGTTCTGTTGCTTTTTTTGCCATTTCCTTAAAATGCGTTTCATCAATCTCAACCTCTGTTAGTGTAATCGGCATACCGATAGATTGTAGAAATTGCTCGAATCGTTTTATTCCTTCTCTTGCTGTTTTTTCGATATCATATAAATCAATTTCGACATCCCAAACACGGTTAGCAAATTGGGCAAAACGATTGATGTCATGTTGATACACATATTTCATCCAAGCTGGAAAAACAATCGCAAGTCCTGCTCCATGAGCAATGTCATATATGCCACTAATTTCATGTTCAATATCATGGCTAGCCCAATCACCGATTCTCCCAGTACTTAATAAGTCATTATGAGCGATTGTACCAGACCACATAATCTCAGCACGGGCATGATAGTTCGTAGGGTCCTCTAACGCCGTTTTCGCATTTGAAATAATCGTACGTAATGTCGACTCACATAATCGGTCTGTTAAATCTACATGCGTTTCATTTGTAAAATAACGTTCTAATATATGAGCGATCATATCAGTAATCCCACATGCTGTTTGGTATGGCGGTAATGTATATGTAAGCTCAGGATTTAATATCGCAAACACCGGTCGCATCGAAGGATGACCCATTGCTCGTTTATATAAGCCATCTTCATTTGTAATGACTGTTCCTGCACTACTTTCACTTCCTGCAGCTGGAATCGTTAAAATCACTCCAATTGGTAAACAATCACTCACATGGGCTTCTCCTGTGAAAAAGTCCCATACGTCGCCATCATATTTCACCCCAGCTGCTATCGCTTTGGCAGAATCGATGACGCTTCCTCCTCCAACTGCGAGGATAAAGGGAATATCATGTTCTTTACAAAGTGAAATCCCTTCTCTTACTAGGCTGACCCTTGGATTTGGAACAACGCCACCCAATTCAAATATTTCGATCCCTTGTTCAGTTAATGAAGCCACAACTTTGTCATACAGCCCACTCTTCTTTATACTTCCACCGCCATAATGAAGTAATAATTTTTTCCCGAACGGAACAGACTCTTGTCCTACTTTATGTTCTGTATCTTTACCAAAAATAATTTTTGTAGCATTTTGGAACTCAAAATTTTGCATGATTATGCCTCCTTTCTCTCATCTTAGTCTGAATAAAATAGAAACGCAAGTGATTGCAATTTGAGTGATAGCAAGACTGTTTATTGGAATCAATTACTCGTCTTGAATTAGTAAAGTCAGGTGATACTACGGGAGAAAGGAGGATTTCACATGACAAATATAATGGATGGAATGGATGCTGTACGTTTCCGTTCGGGGAATCCGATTACAGGTAAACGTAAAACACAACAAAATAGAAACAAGAAAAAAATGCCACTCGTTTTAAAAAAATTAAAAAATGGTTCATAAAAGAGATTGCTCTATAAGGCAAGGTGCTTTATAGAGTCATATTTCAACGTATGGAGGTTGGACACTTGAAAAATGAATTCGTGCAACATATAAAAGATAATGCCATTCGCTTTGACTCGATCGATGATTTACAACCTATGCTAGAAAAAGCAAGTGAAGCCCAATTTGTATTGTTAGGTGAAGCAACCCATGGTACGTCTGAATTTTATAGATTGCGAACGGAAATATCGAAATGGTTAATTGAAAAGAAAGGTTTTCAATTTATAGCTGTAGAAGGTGACTGGCCTGCCTGTTATGAAGCAAACCGCTACATAAAAGGGTATAGTTCAGTAGATAATGCTAGAGATGCATTACAACAGTTTAATCGTTGGCCAACTTGGATGTGGGCAAATGAAGAAGTGGCTGAGTTATTAACATGGCTTCGATCTTATAATGATTCCATTCAAAAAGCAAAAGTTGGATTTTATGGAATTGACATTTATAGTTTGTGGGAATCAATGCAAGCGGTCGTTCAACATTTGGAAGAAATCGGCTCTCCTGTTGCTGCCGATGCGAGAAAAGCTTTTCATTGTTTTGAACCTTTTCACCGAGAGCCACAACTGTATGGCGTATCCGCTTCCCTATATGGAGAAGATTGCTTAGAAGAACTTTTACAGCTTTTAGATGAGCTCCAAAAAGCAAAACACAACTTTCCAAAAGACAATGAAGCAACGTTAAACTTACAAGTGAATTCAATCGTAGCTGATAACGCAGAACATTATTACCGCGCCATGGTGACAAATGATAATGAATCATGGAATATTCGTGATCGTCATATGGTTCAGGCTTTGGATGAAATTTTAACCTTTTACCGGAAAGGAAAAGGAATCATTTGGGAACATAACACCCATATTGGTGATGCAAGGGCAACAGATATGGTGGCAGATGGTATGGTCAATGTCGGACAACTCGCTCGGGAACGGTATGGACGAGAAAACGTCTATTCAATTGGGTTTGGTACGTATGAAGGAACCGTAATAGCGGCTGACCGTTGGGGAGAACCAATGAAAGTTATGGCTGTTCCAAAAGCTAGCCCCCATAGTTGGGAAGCATATTTACATGAAGCAGGTGCATTTAATAAATTTATACATTTTCATGATAAAAATGAGGCATTGTTTTCCAATACAATGGGTCATAGGGCGATTGGCGTCACATACAATCCCCATTATGAGCAATATGGAAATTACGTCCCTTCTCAACTATCTAAACGATATGATGGATTTATTCATGTCGAAAAAACAACAGCACTCCATCCATTAGTGAAGTCGAACACAATGTTGTAGAAAAAAACATAACATAAGAAGACCGTAGAACAATATTCTACGGTCTCATATTTTTTTACTTTGATGTTTGTTGTGTATTTTTAGTCTTTTCTTCATTTTCTAAACCTTTGTCACTAAAATCCATTATCACTATGTAAGCCATCGCTAATTGGCCCACCTTGTATTTCCATTTTAGTGTTGTTCCGCTTTTTTTGTTCCAATTTTCACGCTCCCTCTTTACTTCGTTTCCCCAGGATTTTCATCCCAAGACATTGTAATGACTCGAGTCGCTTCTCCTTCTTTTATCTCTTCTTCAGTTGCTTTTTGACTTAACTCTTCGTCATTATCAATGCCTGGTGCAATTGTCGGTTTATTCTTTTCCTTTTCTTTCATGTTCTCACCTCTTTGTCTGCTTGGAATCCTATTTTATTGTTGACTATCTTTTGAAGAATTATTTTGAGTTTGTTTGTTATTTTTTAACTGGTCCCTAATGACGAAAAACATCACTATAGCAATGACAAGTTGTAAAAACAATCCTAAACTAGCCCAAGAGTGAATTTTAAATTCATATATATCATTTTTATCTTCAAATAATAGTAACGATAACATGCCCATTAATAATGTAAGTGGAATTAATGTTACTTTATTTTTACTATTCGTTATCATATTCACAGTCCGGTTTAAACCATATAACATTAGAGCCAACTTTGAAAAAATAGTTGGAAAATATAAAGAAACAAGGAAAAAATCTAAACGGTCCAAAAATTCTGTAAGTCGGATTTGCTGAACAAGTGTGTAACTTGGGTACGTTGTGAAGCGAACAATTTCAGGGCTAATCACTGCTGTTTGACTAAAAATTAAAACAAACAATAAAAATAACCCTAATCCCCCACCTAAAATTAAGGACATTTTTGATTTTTGATAAGACTTTGTCGTATTCAAAATTAAAAACACAATAATAATTTCCCCAATCCAAGCAAAGCCAATAAAGCTAGACTGAAGTAAAGAAGGAATCACATGAAATCCCATAACTGGTTCAAAATTAGATAAACTCATTTCTTCAAGCAAAGAGATAGGAATAAAGATAATCACGATAATAAATAACACATAAATGATTTCATTAAACCGAGCAATGACTTCAATACCTGCCCATGCTATATATAAACTCGTTCCGATAAATAGCATCGTTACAACAAATGTTGGTGTTAACGGTAAAAGCGTTGTATCGACAAAACCAGTTAAAATACGAATATCTCGAATTAAAATATGAGCTATGAAAATAAACATTAACAGAGCAAAGCCTTTTATTTTCCAGCTTTTCGAATCGAAATCGAGCACTTGTAATTTTTGTATGCCAAACATACCAATGCTAACGATAATAACAACATAAACAAATAGGATAAGAGGTACAACCCAAGTGTTTTGTAATGACAAATCCGTTAACGATTGTGGCAACACAACTAAGCTACTAGCAATTGTCATATTAGCGGCTAAAAATCCAAGTTGTCGATGTGAAATATGAACTTTCATCTTCCAATCACCCAACTCGTAAACGCACCAAATGTTTGCAGTATGAAGTCTATGTACAAGTTCAAGCCGATCTTGAACTCAAGAAAAACTGCTACGGTCGCTGTTACAATGGAAAAAGTGATATAAAGTTTTTTTAGTTTGCTATCTTTTTTTATCACGTCGAATTGAAGTATATAAGTTGCAATTAAAACACACCAAATAAATATAACTTGCAACACTCGCCATCACTCTCCTACACCAATCCCTTTAGTCGTTAGACCTGTCCATTCGATATCACTGTTAACGTGCACTTCATATTCCAAATCTGGTAAGTTTTCACGCCAACTGTCCTTCCATTCGTTATGCCAGCGTTCTCTTTCTCTTCGTTTAAGTAGCCAGCCAAACCCAAATGAATCCATGTTCCGTGCAAAGGTTTCTTCAAGAATCGAATTTACTTCTGCTTTCACATCTTCTTTTATTTTCTCATTCACCCGTTCCAATGAATTATGTTCTTCGAAGTTGATTTCCGTTTCATTTTCAATAATCGACCCAGTCAAATCGATTGTCACGATAAAGACAGGTTTGTCATTTTCAATCTTGTACGAAAGATTTCCTGATTGTTGTTTTATACGCGTATTAATCGATTCAGTTTCTGTCCAATCAATGGCATATGATTTCCCTTCCATTTTTCCCAAAATCCATTTAATCGCTTTAGTTTGATTCTCATCTGTAAAAAACTCAACTTTATCATCTTTAAACATCGCTACTTTATTTATCCCTATTTGTTCTTCTATTAATTCAGGGTCAGGGCTTAAGTTGTCGACAAGAGATAACACAGGTAAAAAAGGGTCACTTCCTTTTTGTTGAAATTCAATAAGGAAGTCTCGTAACGTAATTTCAAAATGATTGACACCGAGCTCTCGAATTGCCTCTGACGTTAAGTTTTCTAGATGGGGCTTCGCTGCAAGTATTTTATTTGCATCACCTTCAGCCACAAATAGTTGAGTCGCTAATCGAGCTTCCCTTGTTCTAGTTAACACGTCTAATGTTTTTCTTACTCCTTCTCTAGCTAATCCTTCACCAAATACGGCGACACGACGATGTCCAAAAATTAATTGTCTTGATAAACGTTGTTGAAGCTCAGCATTGGCTTCGCGAACATTCCGTCCAACTCCAGCATCTAAAAGAAACATCGCCCCGCCTGAGGTACCACCTCCACCTTCGCTTCCAGTCCCACCCATTTCACCAGGTAATGGTATTTGTGTTGTGACTATATATTCCGTTTCATTTAATTTGTCATATGTAGTTGCAGTTACAATGGCAATATCGTTTATTTCTTTTCGGTCCCAACAACCAGTAGAAAAAAGTAGTAATAAAAGGCTTGCAATGACAGACCATTTTTGTTTCATAATTTCCTCCTATAAATTAGGATGGTTGTTCTGGCGACGGTTTTAAATCTTGTTTTTGTCGCTGTTGATTTTCTTTTACAAATTCTTTCTCCCTTGTATCCGACATCCACTTAGGAACTCTTACAAAGACATCTTTTAGCCTAGAAAACCTCATAGGGGCAAGCGGTTCAAAATAAGGAACACCGAATGACCGTAACTTACATAAATGAGTAATTAACAAAATCATTCCGATAACGATTCCAAACATTCCAAACATCGCTCCTAAAACCATTAATGGAAAGCGAAGTAAGCGTATCGAAATGGCTAAGCTAAATTTAGGAATCGTAAACGATGCAATTCCTGTTAAAGATACAATTATAACCATTGGGGCAGAGACGATGCCTGCTTCTACTGCCGCTGTTCCAATAACAAGGGCACCAAGAATACTGACGGCTTGTCCGATCGTTTTAGGTAAACGAACACCAGCTTCTCGTAAAGCTTCAAATGAAATTTCCATAATTAACGCTTCAACGATAGCTGGAAAAGGAATCGCTTCACGACTAGCAGCAATACTTAACAGTAAATTTGTCGGAATCATTTCTTGATGATAAGTTGTTATGGCCACATATAAAGCAGGCAATAATAACGCGACTCCTAAAAAAAACAATCTGATAAATCTAAGAAATATAGCAATATAAAATCGTTCATAATAATCTTCACTCGCTTGAAACTGTTGCCAAAAAGTTGCAGGAATAATCATGCAAAACGGTGTGCCATCACACAAAATCGCAATCCGACCTTCTAGTAGATTAGCGGCGACCGTATCAGGTCTTTCTGTGATTTGGATTTGCGGAAACAAACTCCAAGGTTCGTCTTCAATCAGTTCCTCAATATAACCAGACTCTAAGACCGCATCAATTTTTATTCGGTCAAGACGGTTATTTAACTCGGCTAATACCTTTTTATCTGTGAGCCCATCAATATAGGCAATATTGATACTTGTTTTTGTTTGTTCTCCGATTTTTCTTGATACGATTTTAAAGTCAGTCGTTTTAATTTTCCGCCGTAACAGCGAAGTATTGACTCTTATATTTTCGATAAAACCTTCACGGGGCCCACGTATGGCCGTTTCTGATTCAGGTTCTGAAATCGCTCGCGTCTCAAATCCTGAAACAGGATAAATAATTGCTTTATCATATTGGTCTATCAACAATACCGCATTACCGTCTAAAATATCTTTGGTAATGTTATCGATGACATTATTTTCAGATACATCCGCTACCGCGGTAATTTGTTGTTTAATTTTTCGCCATGTAACATTGTCATACGAATTTTGGTGTTGAAGTTCTTCGATAATATGAGCTTGCATATCTTCGGTATTAACTAACCCATCAATAAAAAGTAGATAGCCAACTCGGTCATCTAGCTTCACTTTTCGATATACAAGATCTGAACAATCGGAGAAGGCCGCTTTAAAAGTGGCAATATTCGTTCCAATATCTCTAGATAATTGTTCTTTTTGTTTTGTTCGATTCATAGTAAAACCCCTTTTCTGACTGCTCCTAATTTTCCCTCGTTTCCCTTCTTTATTCTTGTTCATCAAAGTTTGCAAAATTATTAACTATGAATTACATTTGTTAAATGGATGGATAAAAACAAAAAAACACATCTAGTAAAAATACTAGACGTGTTTTTTTATTTGCTTTCATTTGCAGGGTTTAAAGAAGTCTCAGCCATATCAGCTAGGTCTTGTGCATTTTTACTCATTTCTTGAATGGTTGCTGTAAATTCTTGAATGGCACCCGCTTGATTATCTGTTAATTTATTAATATCCGTAAAGGATACATTAAGCTGTTGTAGCAATTGTTGAATAGTATTTGTAATCTCATTAATTTGATTTACATTTTCTTTGGAGTTAGTTGCTAGCTTTCGAATTTCATTGGCGACAACAGAAAAACCTTTCCCAGCATCGCCAGCACGAGATGCTTCAATCGCGGCGTTTAAGCCGAGTAAATTACTTTGGTCTGAAATGCCTTTAACAACAGAAGAAATTTGACCAATTTGCTCAGCACTCGTACTGACATTTTTCATTTGTGTTGAAACATCTGTTACTTGTTCCGCTAGAATCGAAACAGAATCACTAATATCTTCAATCGAAGCTGCTGTTTGTTCAACAATAGCTGAGAAGCTTTCAGCCATTTCAAATAATTTATTCGCTTTTTCAAGACTCGACCCTAACCCGATTCCTCCAATCACCTTGCCTTTTTCATCATGTATAGGAATAGCACGGGCAATTAAAGGAAATCCGAATATTTCTTTTGGAACAAGCGCTGTTTTTTCAGTATTTCTCCGAATTGCTTCTGTAATAATATCCCCTTCAGCAAGTGGATCACCAGGTTTCACATTTAACGAAAATGTTTTACCGGGAATATTAATGAGTAATTTTTCTGTATCATATACTCCAACTGTAATATCATCTTGCACGAGCTTATTTAAAAATGGTGCAACTTGCACAAACGCTTCGAGGATATTATTTTTTTCTACTTGTATATTTGTCATTTGAACACCTTACCTTATCATTTTAATATGGGAATCTTCGTTGTCCATAATGGATAGAAATCCATTTAAATGTTGTAAACTCATCTAAACTCCATTCGCCATTTAAGCGACCGATTCCAGATTGTTTCTCTCCACCAAATGCAATAATCGGCTCATCATTTATGGTGATATCATTTACATGAATCATACCCGTATGAACTTTTTTCGCCATTTCTACGCCTCGCTCTATATTAGCTGTATGAATGGCACCGCTTAGACCAAAGCGTGTATCATTTGCAAGTTCAATTGCTTCCTCTTCCTTTTCAAACGGCATAATACAAACGACCGGTCCAAAAAGCTCTTCTTGTGCGATTGTCATCGTTGGTGTGACATCTGTAAAAATTGTTGGTTCGACTAATCGGCCTTCTATTTTTCCTTTTAATGCTATTTTTGCACCTGATTCAATTCCTGTTTCAACTAGATGTCTAAGTGCATCCGCTTGTCGATTATTGATAACTGGACCAATAACAGTGTTTGGATCTTTCGGGTCTCCGACTTTAAGTGAAGCAACTTTTTGTACAAATTTTTCAACAAACTTATCATACACTGGCTTTTGGACTAAAATTCGATTAGCCGACATACAAATTTGTCCCTGGTGTGTAAAGCGACTAAAAGCAGCCGCATTAACAGCGTAATCTATATCCGCATCATCCATAATGATAAATGCACTGTTCCCACCTAGTTCTAATAAAGGCTTTTTAAAATGTTTCATTGCAACTTGTCCGATATAACTACCGACTTTTGTAGACCCTGTAAAAGAGATAATTCTTGGAATTGGATGTTCAACAAAAGCATCGCCAATTTCACTAATATCTGTAATGACTACATTTAATAAACCTTTAGGTAAACCAGCTTCTTCAAAAATTTTCCCTATTAAAGTTCCACCTGTAACAGGAGTATCTTCATGTGGTTTTAATACAACACCATTTCCTGCACCGAGAGCTGGAGCAACGGATTTCATAGATAAGAAGAAAGGGAAATTAAAAGGACTAATGACCCCAACAACACCTATAGGTGAACGGTACAAGCGATTTTCTTTGTTATCTTCAACCGATGGTAATATTTTACCTTCCATACGAAGTGGGAATGTTGCGGCTTCCTTAATCATATTTTTCACTAACCATATTTCAAAGTTGGCTTTCACCCGAGTTCCGCCTAACTCTTCCATAATAATTGTGACAATCGCTTCTTCATTTTCTTCAATATAGCGAACGGCATTTTCTAAAATATCACGTTTCTTGTAGGCATTGACTTTATCCCATTTAGCTTTCGCTTCAAATGCTGATTGATACGCCAAGTCTACATCTTCAGTTGTGGCGATATTTACAGTTGCCAATACTTCATCATTATAAGGATTTATATTTTGAAGTTTATTTGAACTCTTTCCTTGTCTCCATTCTCCATTTATAAATTGTTTGTTTAATGTACTAAAGTTTAACATAGATGACCTCCGCGTTTTAAAAGACTAATTAACCAATACTAACGAACTACACTTAAAAATTTTAACATAAAACAAAAAGAAGATAAATACATTTTTTAGAATTCACATAAAAGGAGATATATAGTAAGGTGAAGATAGACCTAGGTATTTAAAATGAAAAAACGTATTGGATAGGATATATCCAATACGTTTTTAGTCGTTTACGGATTTGTAGACCAGAGCCCTGCTGATTTAATAAAGACCCTCGGGTGCAGTTTTAATTGCGCAACGATAAACTCCGCTAAATCTTCTGGTTGCATGACTTTTTCAGGATTACCGTCTGTTAAGTTTTCTTTAAAGGCAAGTTCTGTCGCTACTGTACTTGGTGTAAGTGCGGTAACACGGATATTATGCTTGCGTACTTCAAGGGCAAGGGATTCCGTAAGTCCTAGTAAGCCAAATTTAGATGCACTATACGCACTTGTAACTGGTGCCCCTTTTTGTCCGGCAGTGGAGGAAATATTAATAATATCCCCACCATTTTTTTCGATAAGTTGTGGAAGAACTGTTCGAGTAACATAATAGACACCCATTAAATTAATATCAATGATGTTTTTCCACTGTTCTGGTGTTAATTCAAGAAATCCTCCAAATGTTCCGGTTCCTGCATTATTTATAACGATATCAAAAGCGCCTAGCTCTGCAGTTACCTTTTCAATCGCACCCTCTACTTGTTCAAGTGATGAAACGTCTGCTGTCGCGTACGCCACTTTAGCGCCTAATGCTTTAATTTCATCAGCGACTGCTTGTAAATCACTTTCTGTTCGAGCAAGTAAAGCAACATGAACGCCTTCTTTAGCTAATGCGATCGCTGTTGCTTTTCCAATTCCTTTACCTGCACCTGTGACAAGAGCTGTTTTTCCACTAATTGTTTGTCCCATAAGAAAATCACCCTTTCTTTTCATCCATATACTAACATTATGTATGATGAGGATTTTATCATACAAAACCGAAATACGAATGTCAAAAGAGATGCTTATGAAGTTTTTCTACTCTTCCCCATATTTAATTTTATATATTTTCGTCATGGCTTGAACACGGTCAGTCACGTTCAATTTTTTAAATATGTTTGTCACGTGATTTTTTACGGTATGGACACTAATCGTTAACGTATCTGCCACTTCTTGATTATTTAATCCATCTAGAATAAGTTTTAATATTTCTTTTTCCCTTGATGTTAATGCTGTCAGTTTTGTGATTACACTCGATAAGTCAGATAACTTTTCGATTTCTTTTTCACTGATGTCCTTTGTTCCTTCTGTTGCTATTATAGATTTGTCTATCATCTTCACTTTTGAAGGTTCTACTACTGTATTTAAAGAATTGATTGTATTAATCTCGTTGGTAATGTTTCGTGTGTGTTGTGGATTCATTTTAATCAAACCGGCAATCATTTCAATGGTAACAATGGTTTCATTGATGAAAGTATCGTTTACTAATTCTACTGACAGTAAGCCGTATAAAGAACCTTCATAATATAGAGGTTGATGAATCCATTGTTTATCCACGTTTCGTGAAAAAGTCGTGTTTTTTTTGAGCTCGTCTAAAACTTTTTCATGAGAGAGAGCTAAATCATCATTAATACGACCACGGTAGATTCGTTCGCCAGACAAAAATGTAAAACAACAAAAATGACCTTTAGTTAAAGTTGAACAAAAATCAACTATTTTATAGATAAAACCTTTCAAGTCAGACGAATGTATATATACATCGATTAAGTCAACCCAACTATCGAAAACAATTTGTTTGTATTCTGCGTTTGAAATCTTAGATAAGGTTGTAATTTTATCAGAAAAGAAAGTTGGAAGTAGCTTTAAAATGTTGCGTTCGTATGTGGAAAAATCCCTCATAACCGATGTCCCGCAAAAAAATAGTCCGACGACTACGCCTTCATTAAAAATCGGAGCGCAATAGATCACTTTTGGTTTTACTTGATGACGTAGAAAAAAGTTAATTTTATGTTCATCGCCATTATTCGTCCAGTGAATTTCTTTTCCAGTAATAATGGCATTTCCTAGAAGCCCTTCTCCAATGTAAAATGATTTTCCTTCCAACAATGGAGCATTAGGTCCTTTTATCGTATTAATAGAATACATGCCTTCTGTATTTTCGGTCGCATACCCAAAGAAATCATAGTCTAATAAAGGAACAAGTTGTTTACCAATATTTGAAATATATTCATTAATATTAACAATGCCAGCTGCTCTTTTCGCAGATAAAAACGTTTCGATTAAAGTTTGTTCAATCTTTTCTTTTTTCTCTTGGTCAGTCAGTAAAGAAAGAAATTCATGTAACGATGCAAGTTTTTTTAATGAAAATTCTTGTTGCTCAACAAGAGTTTGATTCATTTTTGTACTGTGAATTAGCGTATTCTCATTAAAAGGACCTGCTAAAAGAAACAATTGGTTTTGAATAAATGGTGTTACAAAATAACGGTATTCTCCATCTAGTCCATTTGCAATTGTCGGCTTTTTAATATATTTGGCAATAGCAATGAACTCCTCTATTTTATCTAAAGAGGTTTCATGAGAGTGTGAGCCACCAAATTCTTTGATACCGTTACGGTTTATTCCATAAATAGGAAGATTCAGAACGGTAGAATATGTTTCGATTAATTCGTTCATTTGATGTTTCATGTAAAGAAGCCTCCAAAACCTAATTGTTATCCTATATATCGGGATGTTTAGCATATAATTGACTGGAAACAGAAAGAAAAAGAGTCGTGCCAAATGTCACACCTTTATCCTTGGCATTTGGCCGCGAAGGAAATCGCTCATTTCGACTCAAAATACTGTTCTGCTTCTTCTAACGTCTGAAATAAACTCATAAACGTATCAAACTTTACGATTTCAAATATTTCACTTATAGGTGGCTGAATGCCAGCTATAACAAGCTCTTTATCGTTTTTCTTTGCGTTCATCGCAGCATGAGCAATAATACCTAAAGCTGAACTATTTAAATACACAACATTGCTTAAATCGATAATAATGTAAGGTTTGACATCAGTAACGACACCTTCAACTAATTGTCTGAATTTTTCTGTATTTTTTATCGTAATCTCTTTTTTTACATGGACGATATTCGCTTTTTCTTTTTGAATGACGATCATAGTTATACCCCATTTTCTTTTATAATCAACAACTCTACATCCTCTTTGTCTTTGCGGATTTCGACTAAGTCTACAAATTGTTGGATAAGAAATAACCCTCTCCCACGAATTCCTGTATTTACCTCTTCTTGTTGAGCAAGTGTAAATTCGCCACCCTTTTGTTTCACACTCAACTCAAAGCGGTTGCTTTTTACTTTCCACTTGACTTTAAAAAAGGAAATATTTTGGTGCTGACAATATTCCAAAGCATTTGTACATGCTTCCTCTGTTACAAGCTGTAGTTTTAAAATCATAGTGGTAGGAAAGCCATATTTTTTTGCTAAGTTAGCAGTGCAGTGCATTGCCTCGATGATTTGTTGTTCTGTTTTTATCTTTTTCTCTATAATAGTCAAAAGCCCCACTCCTACCATCCTTACTTCTATACGATGTCCATCATCCTGTCAAACATCAGATGAAGTGGTACTTGTTTATCTACAAGCCCCGCTTCAACAACAACCTTTGGCATTCCGTATACAATACAGGTTTCCTCAGATTCGGCTAATATAGTACCACCATGTGATTTTACCGATTTACATCCGCGCAAGCCATCATCCCCCATTCCTGTCAGAATAACTGTTAGAAGTTGGTCTTTTGTTTGGTGTGAGACAGAAAGTAAAGTGACATCAACGGACGGTTTATATAATGTCTCAATGACGGAGGATATTTTTAATTTAATGGTATAACAATCTTTATCTAATTTTTGTATTGTTGTTTGCAACCCTGCTGGCGCAATGTAAACTGTCCCTTTCTGAAGGATTTCATTATGTTCAGCTTCTTTTACATGTAATTGACATAAATTGTTAAAACGTTCAGCTAATGGTTTTGTAAACCCTGGAGGCATATGTTGAACGACAACAATAGGGATATCAAAATCGGCAGGGAATCTTGTTAAAATGGTTTGAAGAGCAGATGGCCCACCTGTTGAACTTCCAATTAAAATCAATTGTTTTTTTAAAGACCTTTGCTTTTTTGTTAATGTCGTCTCCATCGTTTTTTCTGTTCTTACAATCGGCTTAGGAAGCTTGGCTTTAGCCGCGATAAATAATCGCTCATAAAAGTCTTTTTTTATCTCGATGTTTTTTTCTTGAATTAACGATTCTTTTATAACGAAGTCAACCGCCCCTAATTCAAATGCTTCGAGTGTCGATTCCGCCCCATTGCTTAACATGACTACAGGTATTGGAAATTCTGTCATGATGACTTGTAATGTTTCTAAGCCATCAAGTTCTGGCATTTCAATATCTAATGTAATAATATCAGGCTGCAATCTTTTTATTTTTTCAATGGCATCAATGCCATTCCGTGCTTTTCCAATAACATAAAAGTTTGGGTTTTCTTCAATAATGACCCCAATTGTTTTTCGCATGAAAGCGGAGTCATCCACAACCAACACACCATATTTTTCTTTCATTCATGTTACCCCTTTCGATAATAGAAGGTTCCATTTGTGCTGATTGTTTCAAAACCAATTCCCATTGTAGATATATTTTCAGCATGCCCTAAAAATAGAAGTCCTCCTTGTTTTAATGAGTGGTAAAAAGAGGTGGCGACCTTCTTAATCGTTTCCGTATCAAAATATATAAGGACATTTCTGCAAAAAATCACATCAAACTGTTGTTGTTGTTTCATGCTATTTTCATCAAGTAAATTTAAATATTGAAAAGAAATTCTCTCTTTAATATGATCAGCAACTGTATAGTCAGTTTCATTTTCAATAAAATAGTCTTGTAACCACCTTTGTGGGATGCGGCGGAATGAGAGTGAGCTTTTACTATATTTCCCTTTATTTGCAATTTGTAAAACGCGCTTATTAATATCAGTTGCTACAATCTGAATTTGATGTAAAGGAAATACGGCTGAATCCAAACTCGTCATCGCTAATGAATACGGTTCCTCTCCCGTTGAACAAGCAGCACTCCAAATTTTAATTGGGCGTTCTTCTTTTACTAATGTAGGGAGAACCACTTCTTGAAATACAGAAAGTTGCTTATCTTCTCGATAGAAATACGTTTCATTAATCGTTAGCAGTTCTACAATAATATCCCACTCTTTTGGGGTGTTTTCTATAAATTGCATATAATTCCATAATGACATATTCATTTCCTGTAAACGTTTTGCTATTTTAGTTTGCAATGAAGGTAAGTTTTGCAAATAATTTAAACCGCAATACTGATAGACAAGTTGTCCAAATTGGTTAAGTGCAAAGTTTTCCATATCACTTCTTCCTTTATTTCGTAAATTTTTGGAGGAGGCCGTGACTTTGTCCCAGCCTCACTCATTCTTTTACCTATTTAATCGCATGAATATAAGTTTCTAGTTGTGATTTCTTATCTTTCATCTTTTTCGCTATGCTAGCAAAAGCTTCTACTTCTTTGTTGCTTCTCGTAAACAAATGATTCACTTCTCGAATCGACATTTCGATGTTTCGAACTTCATCTTCTTGTACTTTAGTCGCATCTGTGACTTCATCAGCTTGCCGTTTGACAGACTCAATAAGTTTTACAACTGCTTCACTATCTGATGTTAACGCTTTTGTTGATCCTGTTACATTTGTCATTTGTCTTGCGATATTACTAATGCTTTTTACAACTTCTTCAACCCCAACTGTTTGCTCTTTCGTTGATTGTGTTACAATATCAGCTTGGTTTGTTATATCTGATACCATATTCACGATTGAACCAGCTTCTTTCGCTTGTTGCTCAACAGCTTGGTTAAGTTGTAACATTTGTTCTTTTGTTTTCTTAATTTCAGAGGCAATTTCTTCTGCCCCTGCTGCTTGCTCAACAGTTGCTGTAGAAACTAATTCTGCTTGATGTGTTACACTATCAACAGCTTTTACGATTTCTTCGGCTTGTTTTGCTTGTTCTGTTGTTGCAACAGTCATTTGTTTTACTTGCTCGCGGGAATCTTCTACGCCGCTAATAATTTCTTCTACACTTGTCGCCTGTTCAATGACCGAATTTGTTACTTGACTTGCTTGTGATGTCACATTTTCAACAGCTTTTACAATTTGTTGAGCTTGTTTTGTTTGCTCTTCTGTTGCAACTGTAATTTGCTTGACTTGCTCTCTTGCATTGACAACACCTTTTATCACTTCTTTGGCACTTGCACGTTGTTCTTCTGTTGCTTGAGAAACTTGTTCCGCTTGTGACGTTACATTGGCCATGGAAGAAACAATGCTTTCAGACTGCTTTGCTTGTTCTGATGTTGCTGCTGTAATTTGTTTGACTTGTTCTCTTGCATTAACAACACTTTTTATAATATCTTCCACACCAGCCGCTTGTTCTTTCATCGCTTGGGTCACTTGGTTTGTTTGATTAACCATGCTAGCTACGTCACCAATAATGGATTGTGCTTGTTTCGCCTGTTCCGTTGTCGCAACGGTCATTTGTTTCACTTGTTCTCTCGCGTTTTGAATGCCAACGATAATTTCGTCAGCAGCTACCGTTTGTTCTTTCGTAGCTGTCGTGACAAGCTCGGCTTGTTTTGTGACATTCGAAACGAGTTCTACAACATTTGTTGCTTGTTTCGCTTGTTCTGTTGTCGCAACGGTGATTTGTTTGACTTGTTCTCTTGCATTTGTAACGCCTTTAATAATTTCTTCGACACCAGCCGCTTGTTCTTTTACTGCTTGTGTGACTTGTTCTACTTGAACTGTCATATTTTCAACAGAGGAAACAATTTGTTGGGATTGTGTTGCTTGTTCCGTTGTCGCATCTGTAATTTGTTTGACTTGTTCTCTTGCGTTAATAACGCCTTTAATAATTTCTTCCACACCAGCCGCTTGTTCAACTGTCGCTGCAGTTACTTGTTCTGCTTGATTTGTGACATTTTCAACTGATTTTACAATCGTTTGTGACTGTTTCGCTTGTTCCGTAGTTGCTGTTGTAATTTGAGACATTTCTGTCGTTATATTTTCAACACCTAATACAATTTGAGTAATGGCTTCACTTGCTCGGTCTGAAAGTTTATACCCGTGTTCTACTTTTTGTTCGCCTACTTCAATCGCTTTAATCGCATCAAATGTCTCTGCTTGAATTCCTTTAATAAGTCCTGCAATTTCTTTAGTTGCAGACGCTGTACGCTCAGCTAATTTTCGAACTTCATCAGCAACGACACTAAACCCTTTTCCATGTTCCCCTGCTCTTGCGGCTTCAATCGCTGCATTTAAAGCAAGTAGATTTGTTTGTTCTGCTATGTCATCAATGACTTCAATAATACTTCCAATTTCATCAGAGCTTTTTCCTAAACTTTGCATCACTGTTGATGCTTGTTGTACGACTTCTCCAATTTCCTTCATTCCGTCTACGGATTCCATAACGGATTCTTTTCCTTTTTGTGCATCGACTGCAACGGTTGTCGTTAACTTATTTACATTTTCCGCATTCCCGGCGACTTGTTGAATGGAAGCGGCCATTTCTTGAATAGAGCCATTTGTCTCTTTTGCTGATTTTGTTAGGCTTTCTGCGTTAACAGATACTCCTTTGACCGATTTTCCCATTTGTTCGATGGAAGCTGATACTTGCTCAATCGAACTTGCTGTGTTTTGTGCATTTCCAGCGACTTGTTGAATGGAAGCGGCCATTTCTTGAATCGAAGCTGATACTTCAATAGACGACAAATTTAATGAATCCGCGTTTGTAGCTACTCCTTTTACTTGACTGCCCATTTCTTCAATGGCTGCAGACACTTCTTCAACAGAACCAGCAGTGCTACTAGAATTCGCTGCGACTTGTTGAATGGAAGCCGCCATTTCTTGAATAACATCATTTGTTTCTCTCGCTGATTCGGTTAAGCTTTCGGCATTGGTAGAAACTCCTTTAATAGAACTGCCCATTTCTTCAATGGAAACAGATATTTGTTCCACTGAACCAGCGGTACTTTGAGCATTTCCAGCAACTTGTTGAATGGAAGCGGCTAATTCTTCGATAGAAGCACTTGTGTTTTCAACAGAGACAGCCAATGTTTCGGCATTGCCTGCAACTCCTTTTACTTGGCTGCCCATTTCTTCAATGGCGGCAGAGACTTCTTCGATAGAGCCTGATGTACTAACGGCGTTTTTTGCAACTTGTTCGATTGAAGCGGCCATTTCCTGCATATTTTCATTTGTTTCTACTGCTGAAACTGTTAAACTTTCTGCATTTTTTACGACTTGTTCAATGGAAGCAGCCATTTCTTCGATGGCAGCGGATACTTCTTCTACAGATGCTGTAGTACTTTTTGCATTACCAGCGACTTGTTGAATCGAGGCCGCCATTTCTTGCATTGCATTACTAGTTTCTTTCGCCGAGGAAGTTAAACTTTCTGTATTTTTCGATACGTCTTTAATCGAACTTGCCATTTCTTGAATAGAAGCAGAAATTTGTTCAACTGATGCTGCTGCTTTGCCTGAGTTTCCAGCGACTTGTTGGATGGAAGCGGCCATTTCTTGGATCGCTTCACTTGTCGTTTTCGCCGAAGATGTCAAGCTTTCTGCATTTGTCGCCACACCTACAATTGATTTACTCATTTGTTCCATTGCGGCTGTAATGTTTTCAATTGATAAAGAAGTATTCGTTGAATTTCCTGACACTTGTTGAATGGAAGCGGCCATTTCTTGAATGGAGCTTGAAGCACTTTTCGCCGAAGATGTTAAACTTTCTGCATTACCAGCAACTCCTTTTATTTGTCCAGCCATTTCTTCCATTGCAGCAGTAATTTCTTCTATTGATGCTGAACTACTAGTTACATTTGTATCTAAACCGGTAATAGACTTTAAGATTCCTTCCAATGAAAGGAAAGAGCGACTTGTAGTTTCTCGCAAACTTTCTGCATTTTTTACTACACCTGAAATAGACTTTGAAAGAGATGACATCATAGAACCTGTTTGTTCAAGCGAAGATGCTTGAAGATCATTCCCTTTTGACATTTGGTTAATCACTTCTAGAATATGGAGAAGTTCTTGATCTAACTCGTTTGTTGTTTGTAATAACGGACCTTTTTCAACTTTTGATCTAGTAAAAAAACTCATAATTTTTTCCTCCCAATTTGTATTCTCATATTGTTTATACTTCAATTTTTTCTTCGATGAGTTGTTTATGAACTTGGTTATGAATTTCATCAAATTCTAATATTAAAACAACACGATTATTCAATCGACTTATTCCTTTTATTAAGTTTGCCTCGTTGTACTGGTTCTCTTTTGGTGGTGTTTCGATCGATTGTTTATTTGTTTTTAACACTTGAGACACTTCATCCACGAGGAATCCAATGTCTTGTCCTTTATTTTCAACAACGATGACACGTGATTTTTTCGTTAATGGTTGTAACGGTAAGTTGAATCGTTTTCGTAAGTCAAATACAGGTAACATTCTTCCTCGTAAATTAATAATTCCAAGTAAATCTTCACTTGCATTTACGACTTTTGTAATCGTTGGAACAGAAACGATATCTTTTGCACGATGAATTTCAATTCCATATTCTTCGGTATCGAGTTTAAAAGTAACAAATTGCTGTTCTTCATCTGTTTCCGTTTTTCTTATATTTTCAGTACTTTCAAGATCCTGTGTTCCTTGTTCTCTTACAATAAACGAAACATCGAGAATTAAAGCGACACTACCATCCCCCATTATTGTTGCACCAGCAATGTAAGCTGGGGAACCAATATAAGGACCAAGTGATTTAATAACAACCTCTTGATTTCCTATCGTTTTATCTGCAATAATCCCAATTCGTTTATCTGCTATTCCGACAACAATGACAAACTCTCGCTTTTTCGTTTCATCATGAGAATCTTGGTCGGTTATGCCTAGTTTTTCTTTCATTCTGATTAAAGGGAGAACTCGTCCCCTCACAAGCCCAACTTCCTGTTCTTTAATTGTTTGAATATCGACTTTATTAAGACGGATGATTTCCAACACGTTGACAAGTGGAATAGCAAATGTCTTATGGCCAAACTTGACGAGTAGTGAGCGAATAATCGCTAATGTAAGTGGTAGTTTAATCGTAAATGTTGTTCCTACACCTACCGTTGAGTCGATATCGATAATTCCATTCAACTTTTCAATATGTGCTCGAACAATGTCCATTCCGACACCTCGACCAGAAATATCCGTAACTTTTTCTGCTGTTGATATTCCAGACTTGAAAATAAGGAATATCGCATCTTTCTCATTTAATTTACTAGCTTCTTCTTCTGTAATAACGCCTTTTTCAATGGCAGTTTGTTTAATTTTATCTGGGTCGATCCCTTTCCCGTCATCACTAATCGAAATGACAATATGGTTTTCCTCATGTGCGGCACGAAGCTGAATTTTTCCTTTTGGTGGCTTTCCTTGTCGTTGCCTTATTTCATGTGGCTCTATTCCATGGTCAATCGAGTTTCGCAATAAATGAATAATCGGGTCGCTAATCTCTTCGATTAATGTACGATCTAATTCGGTTTCTTTCCCTGTCATGATAAAGTCGATTTCTTTGTTTGCCTTTTGAGCTGTATCTCTAACCATTCTTGGGAACCTGTTAAAAAGTTGTTCAATTGGCAACATTCTCGTTTTCATCATCCCCTCTTGCAGCTCGGTAATGACTCGACTTAAATGGTTCGTTACTTCATCAAGAACTTCAATATCATCTTCGTGTTTTGTATGTCGGTCGGATAATCGCCCTCTTACATCAACAAGTCTTGTTTGATCAATGACAAGTTCACCGACTAAATTCATTAAATGCTCTAGTTTATCTACATCAACGCGCACGGTTGGATTGATTTTTGTTTTTCCACTTTCCAGTTTTTCTGTACTCTCTACTCTCGTTTCTTCTTGTTCGTTTCCTGTAGCTTCATGAGTATTCTCTATAATTGGATGGGATAGGTTTTCTTCTGTTATTTGATTAATGTTCACGGACTTTATATCTGAAATTTGATTGATGATTTGCATAACTTCTTGCTTTGTTTGCATCGTTAAAAGGATAAAACGCATTTTCCCATCAAAATGTTGGTTGTTCTCGATATCGTCAACAGAAGGGGTGGAAGCGATAATCTCTCCCGCTTCTTTTAAGTTATTATGAATGAGTAAGGCACGTACGTTTTTCATTAACGCATCATTTACAAGAGAAATCGATATTTCTAATGAGTTATGTCCTAACTCAAACCCACTTAAAATCACATTTTTTTCGATTTCATTAAATGGGTAAGTTAACTGATCTTCTTTCCTTCGTTTCTTTTTTTGTTTTGGTCCCACTTGGTCATCAGTGAAGACGGTTAATTTTGCGATATTCGGTTCAATCTTTATCGATTCTAATTCGCCGTTGATTATCGCTTCTTTCATGACTTTAATAAAATCGATACTTTCAAATATGACGTTAATAAGCTCTTGACTTACGTCTAGTTTTGATTGGCGCACTTGCTCAAACACATTTTCTAAATGATGTGTAAATTCTTTCATCTGCTCAAATCCCATGGAAGCAGATGAACCTTTTAATGTATGAGCAGCTCGAAATATGTTTTGAATCGTTTTTTCATTTTTCGGTTCTTTCTCTAGAGTAAGAATTTCTGAGTTTAAGACTTGAAGTTGCTCTTCGACTTCATCTAGAAAAACACCAAGGTAAGCTGATAAATCAAAATCGGTCATAATGCACCTCCTATCCTATTTGTTGCTTTTCATATAAAACCTTTTCGAGGTTTAAAATTCCAATGACTTGTCCATCTTCCTTTGCGAACCCCATAAAAATATCTTCATCTAGCTTTTGACCTGGTGTCGGCTCTACATTTGTTTCATCAAACTTTGTTACCATTCGAACTTCCTCTACCATCAGTCCAATATTTTCGTTTTTTCCTTGGACAATGACTACTCTGTTTTTCTTATGTTTAGTTGGTATCGGTAAATTAAAACGCTTATGCAAGCTGACAACAGGAATAATTGATCCTCTTAGATTGATGACACCTTCAATCATTTCGTCAATCCCTGGAATAGTTGTTATTGTAGGTACTCTAAGAATTTCAACAACTTCTTTAATAGACAATGAGTACAATTGTTGATTGACGGAAAACACTACAAATTGAACTCCACCTATGTCGGTAGTGACTATCAATTTGAACGCCTCCTTTACGATAGTATTTTTCTTTTGTATATATGTATTGTGAAGTAAACAAATAAAAAAAACTATCGTAAATGATTCCTAAGACCTATACGTTCAACATGGTCCAAGATAGTTTTGAGGTACTATTTAACTAGTGAATAAATTGACAACTTCTAGGAATGGATTCCTTTACTCCTTTGTATAGATAAAGTGAATATAACAATGAAAAAAACTGCTATACCCCTACTATGTTCCTATGTGTTTTTAGTGCCCTAACAAATCATATTTTCCTACATAAGAATAGAATGAGGAATTTTTTATGAAGGGGGTCAACATGAGAGCATTTAACTATACAGCATTAGGTGATTCATTAACTGTAGGAATAGGAGCTTATCTTTCAGCAGGATTTGTAGAACGTTTTGCAAAAATGTTGGAAAGAACAATAGCATTCCCCGTCTTAACCGAAAAATATGCCAAAAATGGCTTAACATCACAAGAGCTTGTTACTATGATTCAATCATATGAAATTACAAATAAATTGCCCTTTTCAGATGTAATTACGATTTCAATTGGAGGAAATGATTTAATTGCTGCAAATAAAGCTTTTACTCAAACAAGCGACCCACATTATTTTGTAGAAGCTTTAGAACAATTCCAAAGAAATGTTAGTTTTATTAAAGAGCATATTGAGGCAGTCCAATCTGTTCAAAGACATTCCAAAGCGCAAATTCGATTTATTGGATTATACAATCCTTATCGTAATTTGCCCCATAGTGATTATTGGGTTCAGCAATTTAATAGTGTATTACAATCTATGTCTTCCCCAACTGTTCAAATTGTTACGATATACCCTGCTTTTAAACAATACGGGTCAAAGGTATTATCCTTTGGGGGAATTCATCCAAATGGAAAGGGCCATCAACTCATCGCAAATGAACTGATGCGATCATTGTCATGACTAAATAGCTGACTCCATTGAGTCAGTTATTTTGCATGTCCGAATGAAAATATAAAACGAAAGCTAGTGACGAAGTTTCACTTCCTACAAAAAAAGCTGACTCAATCGAGTCAGCTTTCTCTTCTTAATCTTTAAAAGAACGGACGTGGCCTTACACCTGGTTGAGCGAAGCCGTGGTGACCATATCCACCAAATCCTGCTCCTGGAAATGCGCCGTGTCCTGCAAACCCTGCTCCTGGATGACCAGCAAAGCCACCGTGCCCTGCTCCAAAACCAGGTCCATACATAGGTGCACCACCGAATCCAGGACCAAAACCAGGACCGAATCCACCTGGACCAGATAAAAGACCGCCACCTAAAAATCCTAATCCTGCACCAAGTAATCCTGCACTTAATGGGCTAAATCCAGCTCCAGCAAATCTTGCTTGGTCTGCTGGTACGTGATAGTCATATCCATACATTTGTAAATCTCCTCCTATAGCGAATTATGCCATAATGGCGTTATTAATTTTGTTTACATTGTAGCCTATGGGAAAATAACTACTTTTGTAATAGACAAACGCCTTTATTTGCATAATTAATGAAAGAGCCTATACAAGTACAAATAAATCGGGACATGGGTATATTTTATTGAGATATTATATCTCGATATCAACACCAATACTGTCAATTCGTCCTACTTCTTTAATAAAAGAAGCAACAGCTTGATGGTCTGGATTCGAAATGTAATGTTGTAATGCTTCTTCATTTTCAAAGCGGACCGATAAGACAACTTGGTAGTCCTTACTTTTCTCTTGCAAATTAAGACCAGCATGGATTTCAATAATGCCAGGAAGAGTATGTAAGGCTTTAAAACGAGTGATTACTTCATGCAATTGTTCTTTTGTTGTTGTTTCAGCAAATTTAATTAAAACTGTGCGGTTTATCATTTGTGGAACCTCTTTTCATTATAGTTTCGACAATATTCTATCTTAGATTGCAAGAGGTTGCAAAGAAAACCCTCAAACACTATGTTTGAGGGTGAATTTTATGACTCGTTCGCTTGTTCTTTTGCAATCGAAACAACATTTTCTTTTCCGTCAGCTTGATTCGTTTTCATGAAACTTTCTCCACGGAAATAACCGTTTTCTTCTATAATAATTGTCTTCATCTCTGCCGTACCATTTAATCGACCCGTTTCAAAAATATGAATTTTTTCCTCGATGTTCACATTTCCTTTTACTTCTCCGGCAATTAATAAGTTTCGTGCTGATATTGAATGTTCAACATAGCCACCTTTTCCTATCGTAACGTCACCTGTACATTTAATTTCTCCAAGGACTTTTCCATCAATCCGTATACTTGATTGAATTTGCAACGTCCCTTCCACAATTGTATCCGCACCAATAATGGTTGATAATTCATTCACTTTTTTTTCATCTTTTTGTTGTTTTGAAAACATGATGACTTGCCACCTCTTTTCTTTTATTTATCTTTTTCATGAAAAGTCATATAGTCGTACGGGTCGATCACTTCTCCATTGCGGCGAATTTCATAGTGAAGGTGAACACCGGTACTTCGCCCAGTCGTCCCCATTCCAGCAATCGTATCCCCTTTTGTTACTTCATCTCCGACTTCAACATCAATTCGGTTTAAATGTGCATACAATGTCTCATATGTATCATCATGTTTTATCCGAACGACTAGTCCATAACCACCATCACGTCCAGCATATGTCACTTTTCCATCTGCTGCGGCAAATATAGCTGTATTTAAAGGTGCTGCAATATCTGTGCCTGAATGAAAAGCGGTCCATCTTGTAAAAGGGTCTTTCCTATTTCCAAACTGTGATGTGATTCTTCCATCTGCTGCCGGAAACAATGTCGGTACGGTCCTTAACTGTTCTTGATACTCTAATAATCGGTCATAAGTATCTTCAAAATTAGCGATCAAATCTGGGAGTTCTTGTTTAATTTCAATGAGACGACTAGATGTTTCTGTTGGATTTTTCGTATCGATATCATACTTTATGCCACCACTACCGCCATTTTGCGTTGTGTCTGAAGAACCAGGCATATCTAAATTTAGTTCACTAAGCTGTTCTTCAAACTCTTTAAATTGTTCAATTGATGATTGAACCGCTAAAGCGTCTTTTTCCAACTGATTATATTGTTGTTGTATGAGTGCAATTTCTTCGTCTTTTGCTTGAATCGTTTGGTCTTTCGATTCAAGTTCCCCTGTTAATTGTGCTTTTTGGTGTGTCATCAGCCCGATACTCGAACTTAAACCAATAATGGTAAAAATAAGGATGATAGGGCATGCGATAGTAACATAGACTAATAGTTTTGTTATACTAAACTGTTTAACAGGTGCTAGTGGATCAGCTGTCACGGTAATTGTCCATGCTTTTTTTTGTTTCTTTTTCAATGTATTCCTTCTTTTACTACGGAGTAAAAGAATTAACCTCCTTCCCTACGCACAAAATAGTCGTTATGAAACCATAACGACAGAAATCTTCTTTATTCTATCAAAAAAATCATAATACAACAAAATCAGTTTTTGGAAATAAATATAGGACTCATTTCTTATAAGTGTGATCAGTATGACTTACGAGAAAAGAAATTGTGAGAAAAGATGTAGAAATTACGAAATAAAGTTGGTCAATAACAAAAAATTCCTAATCTTAATCGAGTTGGTATGTATAGTTTAACAAAATAATTAGTGATAAAAGACTAGCAGTTATTTTATAATTCTCAAGAAAATTGTCATTTTAAGCCGTTGTTTCTATCTTACAATTGTTTCAGACATAGTCTACTATTTCACACATATAGTATATAAAAGATTTGTAATATGGAGGGGCATGATGTGAGAAATCAAACAAGCTATACGATTACGTTTATAACGATTCGAAATACGATCGTGTCTTTTGTAGTTGGGATGGTTTTTATCTTTGTTATAACCGGGTTTATCGCTACAAATGCTTACTCTAGTTCGATGAACAATGCTTCTTCAAATATATCTGGTGAGCTATTAACGTACGTGTTATCATTTGAAAACTCCTATTTTGGACAAGCGCTACCAGAACAATTTGAACCCCCTTCCACGTTAACTCTTGGATTTGAACTAGCTACAAATATAAAGCCTGATGATATTCGAACATTAATTGGAAATGAGATTCCTGGTCTTTCAACTTTTAATACACGAATCATTGTTGCTGGGGAAGGAACCGATATTACAAATATGCCGATAGAATCACCACCGGCGTTAGAAGTGTTAATGGAAGAACGAGAAGCGTCCATGATAGATTTGGAGGAATTAGAGAAGTTAAAACCGAAAGAAACAGTGCAAGAAAAAGGACATCAACAAGTGTTTATCCATCATACTCATAGTTGGGAATCCTTTCTTCCTCATCTTCCTGGCGTGAAAAACCCTGACCGTGCAACACATAATGAAATGAATATTACGTTAGTGGGCGAACGACTTGGAGAAGAGCTAGAAGCTAGTGGTATTCCTACCATTGTAGACAAAACAGACATGACGTCAAAGCTTCACAGTCGAAATATGAAATCTGTTCAATCGTACCGTTTATCTCGTGAAATTGTAGAAGAAGCCATTACAGAAAATAATGATATTATGTTTATATTTGACTTACATCGAGATTCATTAAGAAAAGATAAAACAACGGTCACGATAAATGGCGAGAAATATGCAAGAATATTATTTGTCATTGGTGAAAGTCATGAAAATTATGAGTTAAATGAACAGTTTGCGAAGGAATTACATGATAAACTTGAAAAGAAATACCCTGGCCTTAGTCGCGGTGTTTTTGGAAAAGATAAAACGACAGGAAACGGTGTATACAATCAAGACTTGGCCGAATCCTCAATTTTAATTGAATTTGGTGGTGTTGATAATTCTCTAGAGGAAAATTATCGTGCGACAGCAGCTTTTGCGGAAGTGTTTAGTGAAGTGTACTGGGAGCAACAACAAAACTAACAAATAAAGCGTGAGAAGTTCAAAAGAATGTTTCTTATGAACTTCTCAAATCCCTTACCGATACCGTTCTTCTTTAAATGGATTTGCTGTCATTGAATAACCTAACTCTTCCCAAAAGCCGGCTTCATCTTCTTTCATAAACCGAATACCAGATACCCATTTCGTTCCTTTCCATAAATAAAAAGAGGCTGGTGGTATAAAACGAAGTGGGTAACCATGTTTTGGGCTAATATCTTGCCATGGGTGATTATCATCTTTCCACCGATAAACAAACAACGCATCATCACCTAAAAGTGGAGCGATTGGCAAATTCGCTGAGTAGCCAAAACGGTCACCATTGTAATAGCCAAATATTTGAATAAAGTTTACATTTTCCTTTACGTTCACAAGATTGAACAACTCTTTAAATGCAATTCCTTCAAATGTTGTTCCGAACTTTGACCATGTTGTCACACAATGCATATCAATGGTCGATATTGTTTTTGGTAATGTCATTATTTCGCTATAGGATAATGTTTTCTCCTCTTCTACTTCACCAAACAACTTGAAATCCCAAGTTTCTTCATTAAATTTATAAACATCTCCTTGATGAAGGACTGGCCAGCTCTCTGTTTCAAATTGCCCTGGCGGCAATGTTTTTTTCATATGTATGAAACCTCCTTTTTCCTGTTGTTCTCTTTCCATCATAATGATTTTTCATAACAGTAGAAACCGTTTTCTTTCCCTTGATAATGCATTTCTCCTACGTTAGTGTAGCCATTTTTAAGAAAAAGTTGTTGCGCTTTTTTGTTGAGTGAGTACGTATCAATTTTCATATATTGAACCCCTATTGATTTTGCGTAGTTTTCAGCAAACTGAATAAGTAAAGTGGCAAGTCCACCTTTACGAGAAGATGGGTTTACACATAACCGATGAAAAACAACCGCTTTCCGGTTCGGATATGTCCATGATATCGCATTGTATTCCTCAGCTTCGTTTTGGTCAATTGTAATTGAACCAACAATTTGTCGCTCTTCTTCTTTTACATATAAGGACCCTTGTTCAAGATCCTGTTGAAATATTTGAGAAGTTGGGTACTGCTCATTCCACTGGTCATTCCCTTCTTCCTTCATGACAATAATCGTATCGTTTACTATTTGTAAAATATGAACCAAATCATCTTTATTTGCTTTTCTTATCATTTGTTTCCCTCCAGTTAAAGCTACCTTGATTATAGCAAATGCTATTAAAAAAAGGTTGTATACTGTTTTCCTGGACATAGGAAAAAAATATGATATAAAATAAAGAGTAAACAAACAATAATACATCTACATAATAATATAATATCAAGTTTACGTGCCGTCACGTTTTCACCGTCCACTATCAAATGAAAATAGGTGATTTTTATGTGGTTAACCGTAAAAGAAAAACAATATTTGGCTCATTTATTAGCAAAACAAAAAAAGAAATTGTTTTTATCAAAACAAGAAAAAGAAACGATTCATACATTACAGCAAAAATTCAAACAAACAACAGCAAATCAAACGGTCAATGAAATTAAAAAGCCGAAACTATAACTCTTTTGATTTTTAAAGACAAAACCGCCTTTAAAGTCAATTCTTCAAAGGCGGTTTGTTAATATATAAGAAAGCATAGTAATTTTGGTATAGGAATGAAGCTTTGAAAGCTTATTCTAGAAGAGCGAAACTATAAAATAGTCGACTTGTGTATAACATTGCTCTAATAAATTCTAAGAATCAATTAGGGATTTGGAGTACTATGAGACAAGTTAGAAAAGGCGCAAGTAAATCATTCAACACTTGGGTCGGGTTTATCGTGTTAGCGATTTTGTTGTAGATGGTAAGTAAGCGGCCATGAAAACCGTTATTTGTGAACATTGCTAGCGTTTTGGAACGTTGGTGGACACAGGAGCAGTTAATCATAATATTACGCTAGGAAGAGAGTGGCTTTTGCGTCAATAAGCGCTCCTGTGGCCGCTAAAAAACGGAAACCCGTATCATGTTCACAAATAACGGCTGCTCTGACCGCAAAAACGAGATATGTTCGCGTGTCCCAACCTTGAATTTGTTCTTTTTATTGTTACATTTTCCTAAACTGTTGGAGGTGCTTTTTTGCGTCTTCAATAAAAGGGTCTTTCGTCTCTTCAAGTAGAATATTGATATATGGTTTTTTTTCATTTAACCAGGAGAATATATATTCGTAATTTAACAATCCTTTACCGACGGGAACACCTTTGATTGTATCGTTTTCAATAACAAAATCTTTCGCGTGTAAGATGATCATCCGATCGCCAAATAAATCAAACACTTCATCAATAACTTCTTCCTGGTTTTTATAGTTAGAAACCGTTAAATAATTGACAGGGTCGTAAATGACTTGAAGATTATGAGAAGGAATGGCATCTAATAATCGTCGCATCGCCCGAGGTGAATGAATAGGGTGACAAACTCCCCCTTCAATTCCAACAATAACTCCGAATTTTTCAGCTTCCTTCACTAGTTCTTGAACACTTGCCACAACCTTTTGGAACACCTCATCCGTAAAATTCTTTTCTGTGTATTGAATATCAGCAAACACATTGCCTGTCTCTGTTCCAACGATACTACAACCGAAGTCTCTTGCGAATCTAAGATGCTCTTTAAACCGTAATAGACTATTGTTTCGTTCTTTTTCATCTGGATGGATTATATTAATATAGCAACCTAATACGGCAATTTGTATATGATGCTGTAAAAAAGTTTGTCCGATATAATGGGCCAAACCTGGGCTTAAACTTCCAACGCTTGTGTTTATGGATGGAAAAGATTTTGCTAACGCTAGTTGAATACTTGAAAACCCTTTTTTTTCGATTATTTTAGCTAATTCCTCGACATTTTGACTGTCAATATCATGTGCTCGAATCCCTATATTCATTTGCTCACCTTACCTTTATTAAAGACTTGGTTTTGTGTTTTTAGTGTAGTTTGAAAAAACAGGAACGGTCAACATAAACAGTGATAAATTAGTAATAATAAAAGGATTTTGTTGAAATTCAAAAAAGAGCTGACCCATAAGGTCATGCTCTCGTTATCATTAATCGTAATCAACATAAATGATTTCTCCTGTATAGGCATCCACATAGATTTCAACATCATCATTACTGTTCTCAATTTCTACCTCATATACGAGTTTGCCATGTTTCGTTTCTAGTTCAATATCATCAATATATCCATTCCCTATATGTTGTAACGCAAGCTCCCCTGCTTTTTTGGCTGTGATCTTTTCAGAATGAGGAGATCCATTTGACGCAGATTTATTATTTTCACCGGATTGGTCATTATTTTTCACGGTGTTTCTCTCATTTTTACGAGTAAAATCATCATCGGTATAAACCACTTCACCTGTCATCGCATCAATATAAACGTCAATATCATCATCTTTAAACTCTAGCTCAATTTCATACACGTAGCGGCCAAACTTAATCTCTAATTCAATGTCATCCACCACTCCTCCACTAACAAATTCTATTGCTAATGATATGGCTTTCTCTGGAGAGATTTTCATATTGCTAAGAACGGGTGTTTTCATTAGATTATCGTCAATGGATAAAATTTCGCCAGTGTACGCATCAATTTCAAAATCAAAGTCGTCATCATGATATTTTACTTCGACCTCATAATATAGACGTCCATCATCTTTCTCCAATTCTACTTCTTCTACTTTTCCATTTAATACATCTAATGCAATTTGAATCGCTTCATCCTTTGACAGAATGCTCTCAGAATCATTTTTATTTTCCATTTGTGATTGCATTTCTGGTACGCTAGCATTTGAAGCTGTGACCATTTGTTCACGAATTTGAATGGGATTCCCAGATGCAAATGTGACGGCAGCCCCGCCTAGTACAAATAGTCCTGTCATGACAATAATGGATTTTTTCATTTTTGTCTCCTCCTTGTTTTTTGATTACAGTTATATCTTATACAAGAAAGATGAAAACCCCATTAAAGGAAAATGAGAATTTGATGAGAAAACAAAGAAATATTTCTTAATCCCATTCAATTCCAATAACTTCCCCTGTCAATGCGTCAATATAAATATTGGCTTCTATATCTAACTCATCATTTTCAATTTCAACTTCATATACGAGTCGTCCCTCTTTTTCTTCTAGTTCAACATCATCAACTTCTCCTTGCACGTGGTGTAACGCAATGTCAATCGCTTGTTCTCGTCCAATGGGTTCGGTATTTTTGATTGTGTCTTCTTTTGTACTAACAGAATAAAGTAATACATCCCCTGTAATCGCGTCAATTTCATATTGACCTATTCCATCAGGTTGATTGACTTTAACAACATATATTTGTTGTCCGCTTTCTTCCTTTGTTACAAGGTTAATAATTTCAGAATTTGGCCCGATTAGCTCTCTTACAATCTCTTTAGCTTCTTCAACATTTAGCGGAGAATGCTCAGCACTTGGTTGTTCTATTCTCTCGTCAGTTGCTGATATTTGTGTCATTGATTGAATAAAACCAGTGACAGCATCTAACACAATGGAATATGTACCAAATGCGGATTGTAATTCAACTTCATAAATAGGAGAATCATCATCATGAACAGGATGTATAGTAGACACATATCCAGAAAAGCGGTCTTCGAGTATCATTTTTACTTCTTCTTCTGCTAATACGGGATCGTCTGAACGAGAAAAAAAAGAAAAAAGCAATATAATGAGGACACTAATACTTACGATAAAGGCAATAACATACAATTTTTTCATCTCTACTCACCTTCTCCTCGGGGGAATACAACAATAAACGTAGTGCCTTTTCCTTCTTCACTTTCTACCGTTATCGTTCCTTTATGAGCAGCAACAATCGATTTTGCAATGGATAAGCCAAGACCAGATCCACCTGTTTTCCTACTCCTCGCTTTATCTACTCGGAAAAATCGTTCAAAAATATGAGGGACATCTGATTTGGGTATTCCAACACCGAAATCACTCACAGATAGTTCTACTTTATCTTTAATTGCGCTAATATACACTTCAACTTCTTTGTCACTATACTTTAAACCATTTTCTAAGAGGATAAAAAGCAGTTGGTTAATTTTCCCTTCATCTCCTATAAAGGATGGTACATTTTTTTCCTTATACACGAAAATGTTACGCTGATATGCGGTGGCTAATCGATTGGCAGTTTCTTCTGCTAGTATATTTAAATTAATTTGTTTTAGATTTATATTAGTTTCATTTTCGCCTGTTGCAAGTGCCAGCATTTGATTTGTCATGTCTTTCATTCGCTGTGCTTCAGAATGGATCGCATGTACTGCTTCTTCTAACACATCAGCTTTTTTCATCCCCCATCTTTTTAATAACTTGGCATAGCTTTCAATGACGGTTAATGGTGTTTTCAACTCATGTGAAGCATCCGACACAAATTGCTGTTGTTTTTCAAAGTTTTCTTTTAATAAATCCATCATATGATTAAATGAAATCCCCATTTCGTCTAGCTCATCTTTTGATGTTTTATTTACTTCGATTTTTTTGAATTCACCACTCTGTTGTATGTCATTCATCGTTTGAACTAACGCTTTAATAGGAAGTAGTATAAATCGACTTAACGCTTGACCAGCGAAAAACGAAGGAACGATAATACACAATGAAGCAATAACAAGAATATATTGTAATCGACTAACTGTTTCTTCATAAATAACCATTGGCTCATTTATTTCTAATGTCACAATTGAACCGTCCACCCAAATCATGGGAGTACGAGCGACTGCATAATGATTTCCTTGAAATTCAATTTTTTTTATTTCATCTTTGATGGCATACTGCGTTGCTATATTATTTAAAGGGATTTGTTTCGTTAACGAAACAACCGTTTGGTCTTGTTCATTAATAATTCGAAGCATCCCATCATTTGGCACAAAAGCTCGTAGAAATTCATTCGGATTTGTATTTTCGACATTCTCAAGTTGAATCGATTCGACAATGGCATGTGTGCTTGCTACTGTACGATCCAATTCTGCTTTTGTTGTATAACTTTCGAAAATAAAATAAATACTTGTGTTGACGATAATTAATAATAAAAGTAAGAAAAAGGTTGAAACAAAAGAAATTCGATGCGAAAGCTTCATGATTCAAGCTCCTTTAGTACATATCCTACCCCTCGCACTGTTTGAATGTATGGTGATGTAAACGGTTTGTCGATCTTTTGTCGTAAATAACGAATATATACATCAACGACATTTGTGTCGCCAACATAGTCAAATCCCCATACTTTATCAACAATTTGTTCTCGCGTTAGCACCTGATTTGGGTGTTGAAGCAAATAAATCAGAAGGTCAAATTCCCTTGGTGTTAATTCAATTTTCACTCCATTACGCTGAACATCTCTTGACCCAATAGTTACTTGTAAGTCTTGAAATGATAGGAGTTTCGTTTCGTTACTTTCTTGTTCTTTTCGAACAGAAAGCCGTATACTTGTGCGAATTCTTGCTAGTAATTCTTCAATTTCAAATGGTTTTGTCACATAATCATTTGCGCCTTGATCAAGTCCTGTAACTTTATCAACAACTGTATTTCTTGCCGTCAGCATAATAACAGGGGTAAGATCACCAGCACCTCTTAACCTTCGCAAAACCTCCATACCACTTAATTGAGGTAACATTACGTCTAGTAATACTAAGTCCCAAGTTTCTTTTTGAAGCTTTTGCCACGCTTCTATCCCATTTTCTGCAATGTCAGTTTCATAGCCTTCATATTCAAGCTCTAGTTTAACGACCCGAGCAATATTAACCTCATCTTCTATAATTAAAATCCGTTCTTTACCCATTGTAAACATGTCATCCCTTCTGTCTTTTACAATATTACTATTACATGATTTTTAAAAAGAGTAAATAAATATGGTTAACAAAAAATATAGGAAAACGAGGGAGTGTCTTTTCGTTACGCGCAAGTGCGCAGCCTTTGCTCTTCTAGATTAAATTTTCAAAGCTTCACTGCTATTATATTTTTATACTTCCATGTATGTAAAAAAACGAACTAGGCCCTGACCTAGTTCGTTTTTCCATTATTCTTATAGAATATCTAATTCTACTAATAATGCGAGTAATACTTGAAGCAGGAGTTGAAGGTTTAATGCTACTTGTGTGTCAGTAGTTGTTACTTCTACGCCTTGGGAATTATCGATTACAATTTTTTGTGATGTTTCTTGACGTGTTTTTGTATATTGCATCAATTCTTGAATAATTGATTCTGCTTTTGAACTGTCTGCTACAGTAATGCTAATAACAACAGCTATCGCAGCTTGGAGTGAAGCTTGTAGAGATATCGCAGCTTTTGTATCTGTTGTGCTAACAGTAACATCTGAAGAGTTCATAATATGAATTAATTCTTCAGAAATTTGAATTTCTTTATTTGCTTGTAGTGCATCTTGCTCGACTTGGTTATTCATTGAAAAATCCTCCTTTAGCCGTGATACTTTACCCTATGTATTTTAATTACACGATGATTGGACAGTTGCACTACTTTTGAAATATTTTTAAAGAAAAAACCACTTCACAAAATTCGTAAAGTGGTTAACACGATTAAATAGGCCAGTCTTCTAACGTATAGGCCATTTCCCAAAACATATATTCATATTTACTGCTTGTTATAAAAATAGATTCCATTTGCCGTTTTTCTTCTTCTGATGCTTGTTCTGCATACGCATCCATTCGTTCAATTTGCTCTTTCACTAAGGAGCCAAACCATTCATTTCCATATGTATCTATCCATTTTTGATAAATCGGAACACCAGGACTAGAACCTTTAAACTTTTCACCAATTTCCCAGTATAACCAATAACATGGGAGAATGGCTGCAAGGACATCCCCAAGCGAACCTTTGTATGCTGCTGAAAACAGATGATTTGTATAAGCGAGTGCGGTAGGTGCAGGGTTGTCAACTACAATGACTCCATCTTTTGAAATGCCTAATTCTTTTGCAAACCCTTCATGAAGCATATGCTCTGCTTCATATGAGGTAGTAGCATGATAAGCCATTCGACTCGTCGTATAAAAATCTTTTGCTTTTGCAGCACCTATCGATTGTACTTGAGCAAATTTCGAGAGATAATATGAATCTTGCTGCACATAATAGCGAAAACATTCAATAGGTAAAGACCCATCTGCAACACCAGTCACAAATGGATGGGAAAAACTACCCTCCCATATTGAATCAACTTTTTTTCGTAAATGCTCAGAAAATTTCATCGCTAACCATCCTTTCCGTAATCATGGTAAAGAGACTCCATTAATTGTCCTTTTAATCGTAAATAGTTAGAAGACAATAATACCTTCTTCTCTCGTGGTCGTGGCAAATCTACTTTAAATTCTGCTAAAACATTTGTTGGTTTAGGGGATAATACATAGATGCGATCGGACAAATAAATGGCTTCATCGATACTATGTGTTATAAATAAAATTGTCCGTTTCATAGTCATCCAAATATTCAAAAGCCATTCTTGCATTTTTTCTCTTGTTAAAGCATCGAGTGCTCCAAAGGGTTCATCAAGTAATAATAAATCTTTTTTATGAAAAAATGTTCGCAATAACGCGGCTCGCTGTTTCATTCCCCCAGATAATACTTCTGGATAATGATGCTCATACCCTTGTAGACCAAACAATGAAAATAGCGACAATGCTTCTTTTTCAGCTTCTTTTCGATTTTCTTTTGCTAAAGTTGAGCCGAGTAACACATTTTCAAGTACAGTTTTCCACGGAAACAACAAATCTTTTTGCATCATATAGCTACAATGATTTCTTTCCCCATTAATATTTTTATTATCAAGTAAGACCTCACCGCTATCAGGTGTTTCTAGTCCAGCAATAATATTAAATAACGTACTTTTCCCACAACCGCTCGGACCAATTAAACTAACAAATTCTCCTTTTTGAATGTCAAACGACAAATCATGAATAATTTTAGAAAAATAAGGTCCATTTTGAAACGAATAATGAAGATGATTGATTGATACGTACATAAGTCTCACCCTCGTTTATGGAAGAAATTGTGTTGTCATTGCATCTTTCGCATCGACTTGTTCTTCAATTACACCATGTTCTAACATCCACTCAGAGAAATTATTCCAAATTGTTTCCGATTGAATCCCCCATTTTTCTGCATCCCCTTTGTATTTTTGACTTAACCATTTTTGAGAAGCAATAATGAGCTCTTCATTTGCTTCTGGAGTAGCTTCAATTAAAATCGCTGCTGCTTCTTCTGGGTCAGCAATGGCAAAGTCATATCCTTTACTAACTGCTCGTAAAAACTTCTCAACTAACTCTGGTTTGTTTTCAATTACAGCTTCACTAGTCATAATAACAGGAGCATAATAATTAAAAACAGGATCAATGTCTGTTAAATAAATCATATGAATGTCTTCGTTGCGAGTTTCAGCCTCTACACCAGTCCATCCGTAATAAATCCATTGAAAATCAATGTCTCTTTTCGTATTTACAAAAAAATCTGCTGTTCCCACCGTTATATTATTTACAGTAGACGGATCGGCACCTTCAGCTTCCATTAATGTTGAAATCATTGCTTCTTCTAAAGGAGATCCCCATCCACCGTATGTTTTACCTTCGAAATCTGCCGGTGACATAATCCCTTTTTCTACTGGGGACGCAAACCCAGAAGTGTGATCTTGAATAACTGCAGCAACAGAGACAATAGGAATTCCTGTTGAACGAGCTACCGTCAACTCATCTTGTGAGCTGATCCCAAACTCTGCTTTTCCGGACGCGACAACTTGTGAAGCGCTTTCCATCGCAGGTTCAATAATCGTTACATTTAATCCTTCTTCTTCAAAAAAACCTTTTTCTTTGGCAACATAAAGTCCGGTATGATTTGTGTTCGGTACCCAATCTAATATAAAGGTAACATCGACTTGTTCTTCTGCTTCCTTTCCCCCACCATTACAAGCCGTACTAATGGCTAAAACAAAGACTAAAATCATCACTACAATCCACTTTTTATTCATCTCTACTACTCCGTTTCTTATATTGTTTGTATTTCCATGGCATCGCAAGTCGACTGATTAGGAGGACAACTAAAAAGAGCAGGCAACTCAGTAACGAAATTAATGCGATAATGACGAACACTTTGTCAGTGGCAAATGCACTTTGTGCTTTCACTAAATAAATTCCTAATCCTTTACTTGCTCCTACCCATTCTGATATAACAGCGGCTAACACACTATATGTCGCACCAATTCGCAGTCCAGTAAATAAATATGGTAAAGCGGAAGGAAATCGAACATTTGTAAATACTTGCCACTGGGTCCCGCCCATAGAGCGAACAAGTCGAATCATATCTTTGTCACTTGACTGTAACCCCTCAATGACGTTGACGACGACAGGGAAAAATGTTACGAGTGCTACAACTAAAACTTTTGGTAATAAGCCATATCCAAACCAAATAATAAGCAAAGGAGCTATCGCTATGATTGGAATGGTTTGGGAAAATAACAAAATCGGATAAATGCTTTTTCGTAAAAGTGGAGACCAATCTAGGAAAAATGCCAAGATGAGGGCAAATGATATGCCTAATAAAAAACCTAAAACCGCTTCTATTGTTGTCATCCATATATGTTCAGGATAAGTGTGCATCGATTGAATAAACGTTTGAATAATGCTGCTTGGGGCAGGAAGAATCCACATCTCAATTCCCCATATTTTAACAGCTAGTTCCCAAATGATGAGACTTAGCAAGATGGCAACAATGGAAGGTAAAACAACGGTCCCCCCTTTTTTTAACATGTTCATCTTTGACATCCTTTCAGCACATAAAAAAAGACTACATGACAACGGCATGTAGACATACATTTTAATAGATTTGTATATCCTCCCTCCGCTGGCATTATCCAGATCAGGTTATCGGGTCGATATCTTCATCAGGATATCCTCTCAGCCAACCTCATAGCTCCCCATGACTTTTCTAATTTAGTAAAGAATACCATAGCTAATTCATAGGAACAATACTTTGTTTGAATGTTAGAGGGAATTTAACGAAAAAATATCATTTGAACAAGTAAAAAAAATCGAATAATATTAAAGAAGAATAGAAGAGTTAGAGTCAGTAGACGAAGGAGTACACAATCGATGAAAAAACAATTTGCCGTCATTGGTTTAGGACGTTTTGGGAGCAGTGTTTGTAAGGAGTTATATAAATTAGGGAATGAAGTACTAGCCATTGATATGAATGATGAACGTGTAAATGCCATTACAAAACATGCTACACATGCAGTTATTGCAAACGCTACAGATGAAAACGCATTAAATTCGCTTGGGATTCGAAACTTTGATAATGTCGTTGTTGCGATAGGAGATAATATTCAATCTAGTATTTTATGTACGTTATTATTAAAAGAAATGGGAATATCACAAGTATGGGTGAAAGCCCAAAATCACTATCACCATCGTGTTCTTGAAAAAATAGGAGCAGACCGAATCGTTCACCCAGAAAAAGATATGGGCATTCGCATTGCTCAGCATCTCGTTTCCGAAAAAATAATCGATTATATTGAGCTATCTGATGAATATAGCATAGTAGAACTGATTGCATCAGATAAAGTAGCAAACCGCTCTATTATTGATTTAAACATCCGGGCAATTTATGGATGTACAATCTTAGCGATTAAGCGAAATGAAACGATTAATATCACCCCATTACCACATGAGATTATTGAAAAAAATGATATTTTAATAATGATTGGACATAAAAACGATTTAAAGCGGTTTGAAGATGGTGGATTATAAAGGGGAAGATCCTTTTTAAAAGATAAGAAAAAATTTAGGATAGCAGTGAAGCGTTGAAAGCTATTTCAAGAAGAGCGAAGGCTCCGCACTCGCTTTTAAAGATTGGCCGATGGACAGACTGGTTGGTAACTCTTACGGACATAGGTTCCGCTATTTTAAGAAAAAATAGCGTTTGTTACATCCTAAAGGACATACGTTCCGTTATATGAGCAGAAACGAGGGATTTCGTTGCTGTTTTTAGTTACATAACGGAACGTATGTCCGTTATGTGAAGTGCGGAAAGATAAATCCATGAGAAAACTTGTTTTTTGTTAAGATATAAGAAAGCATAAAAATTTTTGGCCTAACAGTGAAGCTTTGAAAGCTTATTCTACAAAAAAATGAGATGTTCAAACAAATTTTCATCATTTGAACATCTCAGAAAGTTTACCATTATTCCTTTTTGTCTTCTTCCTTTTCTTTTTGTTGTTCAGCTGCTGGCTCGGACTTTGGTTTCATTGGTCTTCCGAACATAAGTGCATCCCAAGGGTCCATAACGACTTTTTCTTCTTTCTGAACTTGTTGTTCTTGCTTATCAGTCATTTTTTCTCCTCCTGGTTTATAATTTCGTAATATCCTATTCTTCTAATCTTGAATGTGTGTGGGCATATGAATAAAATCCATTGCTCATTAACATTACTTTACAATTAACACAGGACACTGAACATGTTTCGCTACTTTATGACTTACACTTCCTAAAACCATACTTTGAAAACGATTTAAGCCACGGCTTCCAACAACAACACAATCGTAAGCGCTTTCATTTACGTAGTTCACGAGCTTTTTACAAGGGTCACCATACAAAATGGTTACTTTATAATGTATATTTGACTTTTTAAAAAGTTGAATTGTTGTTTCTAGTTTTTCTTTTCTGTTTTTTTCAATTTCAAGTGGATTGTTATGATGCAAAACATCCGCTTTTGACGTAGACTCATCGACTACATAAACAATGTCAACGATAGCACTTTCATACCTCTTTAATAACTCAATTGCTTTTTCAGCTGCACGAAATGAGTGTGTTGAACCATCCGCTGCTAAGACAACATGTTTGAACATAACAATCCCCCATTCATAATTTCTTGTATTATTTTTACTATATTCCCGTTTCCACGGAAAAGTTCCTGTTTATTGCAAAAAAAAACGCCACAAATAAGTGACGTATTTTGTATAAAAATTTTGGTATAGCAGCGAAGTTTTGAAAGAAAGACGCTTCCGCGTTTTTCTTTAATGACCAGATGCTTTTGAGAGTCCGCCAATCTTATCCATTAATTTTGAGCTTTCTTTATTTAATCCTATAAATTCAACTTTTACTTTGTTTTGCGCGAATTTATACTCGATTTTATCAATTGCTCCAACTGCTGAATCATCCCATAGGTGAGCTAACGTTAAATCAATTTTTACATGTTGAACAGTCGTATCTTTGAAATCAATTTCTTCTAAGAAATCTGTAACGGAAGCAAAGAATAATTGTCCCTCTACTCGATAAACATGTGTATGATCTGTTACGGTTTTTACCACTTTCACCTTTGAAATTTTAGCGGCAAAGAAAATGGCACTTAACACAACACCAGCAAGAACACCTTTTGCCAAATCATGTGTAATTACAACGGTCCCAACTGTCACAACCATAACGGTAGCATCGGTTCTCGGGATTTTATGAATGTTTTTTAATGAATTCCAATCAAATGTACCGATTGCAACCATAATCATGACACCTGCTAGGGCAGCCATTGGGATTTGGACAACGATATTCCCTAAAACCAAAATTAAAAACATTAAAAATGCGCCAGCTACTAATGCAGATAGTCGACCACGACCACCAGACTTAACATTAATAACCGATTGGCCAATCATTGCACACCCTGCCATACCTCCAAAAAACCCAGTCACAACGTTGGCGATTCCTTGACCACGACTTTCTTTATTTTTATCACTTTCTGTATCTGTCATATCATCAACAATCGATGCCGTTAACAGAGACTCTAAAATTCCAACAATCGCAAGAGCTAACGAGTATGGAAAAATAATCATAAGCGTTTCAAATGTGAGTGGAATAGAAGGAATCATAAAAATTGGTAGTGTCTGAGTTAGTGTACCCATGTCACCTACTGTGCGAATGCCGATATTACCGAAAATAACAATTGCCGTGACTACGATAATCGCAACTAAAGTCGACGGTACGGCCTTTGTAAATCGCGGTAAAATATAAATGATTGCTAGCGTTAATGCAACTAAAGCGTACATAATCCATGTTTCATCAACAAAATGTTGCAACTGTGATGTGAAAATTAAAATCGCTAAGGCGTTAACAAAGCCAACCATTACAGAACGTGGAATAAACTTCATGTATCGAGCGAGTTTAAACACGCCAAATAATATTTGTAAGATTCCACATAAAATGGTAGCTGCTAATAAGTATTGTAATCCATGGTCAGCAACTAACGTAATCATGAGTAACGCCATCGCTCCAGTTGCAGCAGAAATCATTCCTGGTCTTCCACCGACAAAAGCAATAACAACGGCAATACAAAATGAGGCGTATAATCCGACCATTGGATCTACTCCAGCAATAATTGAGAAAGCAATCGCTTCAGGAATTAACGCTAAGGCGACTACGATTCCAGCAAGCACATCTCCTCTTACATTGCTGAACCACTCTTGTTTAATTTTTTGAACGTTCAATGTTGCACCTCTTCCTATAAATTTTTTAATGTTGACTTTCGACTCTCACGAAAGTCAGGACCGTTTTTCACTATTTTGCATTGTAGCATGAAATTAAACATAGGAAAATTCGCATGTAAGCGTATATCATTCTTGTTTTTCTTCTTAATACTAGTCATTTCTCTTATTTAATACTTTTTTCACAATATAGACAAATATATGATTAATTTTTTGCGAAATAATTGTTAAGGGTGTAGATATACCTATATAAAGGACTAATAACCGTCCTCCCTAAAGAGAGGACGGTTTTAGTAGTTATGTGTCCATAAAAAAAGTTTTACTACCTTTTTTGTAAGATAAGAAAGTATAAAAATTTTGGTATAGCAGTGAAGCTTTGAAAGCTATTTCAAGAAGAGCGAAGGCTGCGCACCTGCGTGTTTCACCCCAAGAAGAGCACTTGGGGTTCACTTTCAAAAGCGGGCAGGGCTCCGCACTTCGCTTGAAAGAAAAGACGCTCCCGCGTTTTTCTTAGTCAATTTGTAACAGCTTCTTTTTATGACACTTGAGTTATCTTTTCTTTACTTCTATTTGGTTTATTTGAAATAAAAGCAAAAATCATACCAATAAATGGGAATAACATCATCAAATATAAAATTTCTTGATAACTAGAAAAATAATCATAGGCTAAGGCAAACGGTAATGGACCAAAAGCAGACCCGATGACCATCACAGTCATCGATGCTCCTTTAATACTGCCAATATTTGCTCGACCAAAAAAATTCGGCCATACTATCCCAAGACTTATCGCCTCAAATCCACCAACAATGCCACGAGCAATTCCAAAAATGATTGCCCCTGTATACGAGTCGGTGTAAACAAGAATAACCATAATTCCGATTTGACCAAGAAATGATAAAGCTATCATATAGTTTACTTTCATTCGTTCTACTAAAAACCCTGCTAAAAATGTAACCGGGAAAGAAACAATAGCCATAATACTTAACACAAAGGCTGCTTGTGTTCTTTCAATCCCGCTTTCAGCAAGAATGGGTACAAAATGAAATACAATACCTGTATTCACCATGGATGGCACAGATACGCAAAATAATAAAAGCCAAAACTGTTTTGTTTTCATTGCTTCTTGCATCGTCCATCGTTCTTCTGAAACATCGTTCGAGTTTTTACTGTCAAGTGTTTCCTTAACCGCATTATCTGGTAATAACCCAACATCTTCAGGCTTATTTCTTATAAAAAAATACGCTAAAGGAACGAATAGAAAAAATAGAAAAGCAGCCCATACTAGCCAAGACATTTGCCAACCAACTTGGTCAATTAACCAAGCATTAAAAGGTGGTAAAGCAGCAGCACTTAAAAAGCTTCCAAATGCCATAAAGCTTAGAGCACGTCCTCGTTTACTAACAAACCATTGCGGGACTAAAGTTCCTGGAATTAATGTCATTGAACCTTGACCAAAAAGTCTGAGCATAAACAAACCAAAAAATAACATAACAGGTCCTAACAAAAAACTATTAAACACACAAGTGATTCCTAATATAACGGCAATAATGACGGTCATTTTTCGCTGTCCATACTTATCTACGAGTCTGCCAACAAGAAATAATAGAAAACCAGCCAATAATGTAGCAAATAAATACATTGTTGAAACAAGTGTACTACTCCAACCAAAATGTTCAAGATAAGCATCAATAAAGATGGAAATAGAATATGTTTGGCCTGGTCCAGAGAAAAACACCCCCATAGCTGCAATAGCAACAATGACCCAACCATAATAAAAGCGGGTTTGCACTGGGAGTTTATTATTATGTATCACATTTTCCACTCCTTCATGATGTTGTATATTTGATTATTTTACCATGTATAAGAAACAAAAAGAAATTATTTCACTTTTCGAAATAATAAAAAGGACACCGTTAAGGTCTCCTTTTTATATAAGGCAAACAAGTATCTTTCAACTACTATGAGTGAAGACCAAGTGTTTTTATTAAAGAAAATTTACAAATCAGACAATAGCGAGATAATGTGGTCCTCGATTTCTTTTCCATCCGTCTCTTTTAACTGGTTAATTAAGATGGAGAAAATAAGCTTTTCTTCATTTCGGGTAGTAACATAACCAGAAAGTGAGCTTACCGTTGATAATGTTCCGGTTTTCGCAAATACATTTCCTTTTGTTTGGCCATGTTTCATTCGGTCAGAAAGAGTTCCGCCTATAGTTTCATCTTCAAGCCCTGCCACTGGTAATGTGTGAAAAAAAACGTCAAACCACTCTTCTTTCTGAATCACATAAAGAAGGTTCGTTATTTCATTTGCTGGAATCCCGTTAACATGAGAAAGTCCTGATCCATCTCTTAAAATCATTGTGTTTGAATTTATCCCGAAAGATTCGAGTGTTTCATGAACAACATCGATTCCATTTTCCCAATTCCCCTCCCCTCTTTTTACCTTCCCTAACTCTTTAATAAGCATTTCCGAAATTCCATTATTACTATGTTTCATTAAAGACGTAACAATGCTAGATAAAGGTGGTGAAGTTTGCCGAAGAATAACAAGTGAATGAGTAGGAGTTTTCCCTTTTTTAACTTCCCCTTTTACTGAAATCCCTTGTAATTCTAATTGTTCTTTTAATAATAAACCGGTCATATAAGTTGGATCCCAAATGGCGATTTGTATTTGCTCGTTTTCGTTCGCCAGTCCAATTTCTCCCTTAACAATAATCGTATCTGAACCGTGATTTCGCTGTACTGTTATTCCTTTGTTTTTGCTTGTATCTACTGTTATTGTTTCGTTTATTATCGGAGGATATGATGCTCTAGGTTCGCTTTTTACGATTGCTTTTTTACCGACTTTTTTGTTTGGACTAATATCAATAAAAATAGTGCCAATATCCAAATCACTATTTGGTGTGAATGTTAATGCTGAAATACTAGGTGCATATTTCATCTCTTCGTCAGACCATGGTAAGTCTACGGGATATCGGACTGAGTCATAAGAGGTATCATCGACAATTAGATCTCCCTTTACTACTTCAATACCAGACATTTTAACTTTGCGGGCCATTTCTTCTAACACTTCTATTGTAATAGTTGGATCTCCATTTCCTTTTACATATAAGTGGCCATCAAGTGTGTTTTTTTTCATTCGTCCGTCTGTTTGAATCAATGTCTGAAATGTATAACCTTTACCGAGTTGATGGAGCCCGCTAGCCACGGTTAATAATTTCATGTTTGATGCAGGTCTCATTCTTGTATCCCCAAAATAGTTATATAATAGCTTTCCATCTTCACTATCGCGTATGCTAATACTCGCAATAGCACCGTTAGAAGTGATTTCTTTATCAATCATTTCGTTTATTTTCTTCTCAAGCTCCCATACGTTTTCAATAGCAGAAACGGATTGAAAAGAGGAACCAAATAAAAATATGAAAATGAATAGTAATTGGGTAAAAAATTTATTCATTGTATCCTTCCTTTCCATCCTATGAATTTTTACTGTGTCCCATTTTGGGGTAAAGTACTATGAAAACATTAATTTTACGATTTTCGCAAATTTTCAGAGTGTTACCTATTTTCTATCTCTTTATGCACATGATGAAGTATAATGAGAAGAGTAAACATACGAAGGAGGGTTATAGATGAGAATAAGCAATTTATATCAAGACATTTCTAACATCATCTACGTTAATGAAAACCATTCATTAAAAGAGGCATTAACAACACTCGAACAGTCAGGGTACCGCTGTATTCCAATTCTTGATAGAAAGGCAGAACGTTTTTTAGGAAACATTTACAAATCACAAATATATGAGTACATGGTTAAAGAAAACGGGGATTTATCTTTGCCAGTAACTACGTTAGCGAAAGATCAAAATGCGATTATTCATAAAAATTCATCTTTTTATGAAGCCTTTCTAACAGTCAAACGCCTTCCCTACTTAACAATTTTAGATGAAAAAGAACACTTTGTTGGGATTTTCACACATAGCCGAATCATGGAAATATTAGAAGATAGTTGGGGTGTTGGACAAGGAAGCTATACATTATCAATTATTTGTATGGAATATAAAGGGGCTTTAAATAAAGTAACAGGAATTATTAATAAATATACGGACATAAAAAGTCTCCTCACTTTAGACAATCAAAAAACTGTGTCCCGTCGAATTGTCGTTACTTTACCTAAAGATGTAGATGAAACCCTTTGTAAAAAAATAATTAAAAATCTAAATAAAAGCGGATTTCGTGTGTTTGATATTGAGGATGTATCTGAACTGGAAATGTAAAAACACGTTGGGTCAAAGATGCATCTTTGACCCAACGTGTTTATTTTAACATATAAAAAAGCAAACAAATTTTGGAATAGCAGTGAAGCTTTGAAAGCTATTCCAAGAAGAGCGAATGCTCCGCACTTTGCTTGAAAGAAAAGACGCTCCCGCGTTTTTCTTATTTTAATAATTTCATATCGAATGATGGAACGAACCCTTTCTCTTGGGCACGTCCTAATAATGAATAAATCGCTTCATATCCTTCTTCTCCTAAATTAGCAGTAAATGAATTCACATATAATTGAATGTGATTCTTTGCCACCTCCTCAGACATTTCTTGAGCATGGTCTAATATATACGGTTTCGAAATGTCAGGATTAGCCCAAGCATATTCGACAGATTGCTGAATCGTTGTAGTTAACGCCTGTAAATCAAGTGAACGCCGAGCAATAATTGCCCCTAATGGAATCGGGAATCCCGTATCTGTCTCCCACCAGTTTCCGAGGTCACATATCATGTCTAATTCATATTGCTGGTATGTAAAGCGTGCTTCATGAATAACTAAACCGGCGTCAATGATTCCGTCTCGTACCGCAGGCATAATTTCGTGAAACGGCATGACTATAATTTCCCCAACACCGCCAGGGACATTTTCTTCAGCCCATAACCGAAACAATAAATAGGCTGTTGACCGTTCGCTAGGAACAGCCACTCTTTTTTTTGAAAGGGCACTGGCCCCAAACGACGAGTCGGTTTTTCTTGTTAAAACAAGCGGACCACACCCTCGCCCTAAGGCTCCGCCGCAAGGAAGTAGCGCATACTCTTTCAAAACCCATGGTAATGCCGCATAGGATATTTTTAACACATCTAACTCATTTGGTTTCGTCGCCAAATGATTCGTAATATCGATATCTGCATAAGTCACATTCACTTTAGGTGCGTCAGGAAGCAATCCGTGTACCCAAGCGTGGAATACAAATGTATCGTTTGGACAAGGGGAAAACGCGATATTTATTGTCATGTATACAACTCCTTTAATACAGAACTAACTTTCGTCAGTTGCTGTAATGCTTCTTTAATTTTCCAGTCCTCTTTATTGCGAGGACCGACTTGATTCGAAATGGCGCGAATTTCTAACATTGGCACTCTAAGGATGTTAGCTGCAGTTGCTACACCAAACCCTTCCATCGCTTCTGCAACCGCGGAAGGAAATCGTTTTTTTAGTTTTTCACTTGTTTCTTTAGTTCCTGTCGTTGTAGATACCGTTAAAATCGGACCTAACCGAGTTGCATATCGCTTATCATCTAGTCCATTTTTTATGATGGAGCGATGATGAGGATCAGACGTAAACATACTTGCTCCGAAACCAAGCTCTTCTAGGGTTAGAAACCCATCTTTTGTTTCTGAACCTAAATCTCCAGCGATAATCGATGTGCCAATCACGATATCCCCTATTTCGGCTTCATGCACAAAGCCACCAGCAATTCCTACATTTATAAGTAAATCATAATTTTGGCTCATTAATAATCGTGCTGTATGTACAGCAGCTTGCATTGGACCAACGCCAACGATCTCAACGGAAACTTGATTCGAATGACCTAAGCCACTTAGAATAGCTTGCTTTTCTGCTTCAACAGATGTTACAAGTAAAATTTTTTGACTAAGCATAAAAAAACCCCTTTATTCTCCTTAAAAACACTTTATATTTTAACACAATGACTTCAACGTGAGAATAATTTGAGTTTCTCCTATAAGCATGGTTTATATATTTTTTACATCGTTTTACACTTTCGTTTTTTTACCATATGGTGATATATTTATCGTAATCTTTGAAATGAGGGTGAGAAAAGTGAGAAGAAATCGTTTTATTTTAAGCTTTTTATTGCTTTTAATATTCATTCACTTTTCCAATATTCATAGCCTTGAGCGATTTCACCAAACCTATATGCATGAGCATTGGCTTCTTCCTTCTCCAGAAATCGACGATGGGAACCAGTTATATAGTTCAAAACAAATAGTTAGTTCATTACTGTTCCTTTCATTTTTTGCCTTGCTTATTGTAGAAAAGTGGAATCGGTATATAAAAGCTCAAGCAAGTATTCTACTTTTAAAGTCTTTTTTACTATCAATCTTTTACCAATCTAATAACATGTTGTCTTTTCATTTTTCCTCATATAAAACATGAATTGGTAAAGGAGGAGAATGAAGATGATATGGCTTCGAATCATTATGATTGGCTTATTATCAACGAGTGCGATTAGTATTTTTTTATTTCAAGCAATTGAATTTACAAATGCAATCGTTGGTCTTTATAAAACAAAATAGACGGGTATTCACCACTTCCCTTTTATTATCAAATTGCGATTTCAAAGTTGTGAATATTAAGTCAAGAAAGATTCTTTATTCACAAAGTAAAGAGGGACCATTGGTCCCTCTTTTTTATTAAGAAGAAAGTATAAAAAATTTAGGTGTAGCAATGAAGTATTGAAAGCTATTTCAAGAAGAGCGAAGGCTCCGCACTTCGCTAGAATCGAAAAGACGCTCCCGCGTTTTTCTTATGTTAAATAATTTTCTTTTCCTTCTCAACCCTGTCATCAATCGCATTTTGTGCGTAATAAATTTCGGATTGCAAGTATTCCTTGTGCCTTTTTGTTTGTTCATCATCCCATTGGAATTCTTCTTTCATATAGGCAATAACCGCTTCTTTCCACTGTAGTACCCAATCAATATTGAAGAATAACGCTGCCGTACGCCGGTTGAAAAAATCGATAGGACTTGATGCCATTTCTTCTTCGATAGCGTATGTTAATTGAGCAAATACTGTTGGAGTTAATGGCTGTTCTGTTTCATTTGCCTGTTGTATTCGTACAAAGATCGAATCAACATTAGACCCGTATAAAGAGACTAATCGCTCTGCTTCACTTTCTGTTAATCCAATGGAAATCCCTTCTTTTGTTTTCTCCTTTTTAAATTTTTCAAACGAAGGTCCAACATCTCCACCAGAAAGAATGATTTGGTCTGTTGTACAACGTTGTTCATTTCCTAATTCTTTCGCTACATAATCAACAATCCGCTCCGCCATTTTTCGATAGCCCGTTAATTTACCGCCTGCAATCGAAATTAAACCGGAATTTGAAAAGAAGATCTCATCTTTTCTCGAAATTTCTGATGCGCTTTTTCCTTCTTCATGAATAAGTGGGCGTAAACCTACCCAACTCGATTCAATATCGGTTTTTGTAAGGTTAATTGACGGAAACATATAATTGACAGCATCAATAATATAATCACGATCTTTTTTTGTCACTCGTGGGTGGGCGATGTCACCTTCATAAAATGTGTCTGTTGTTCCTACATATGTTTTCCCTTGCCTTGGAATGGCAAAGACCATTCGTCCGTCATGTTCAGTATCAAAATATACAGCTTGTTTTAACGGAAATCGTTTTCCATCGATAACAAGGTGGATACCTTTAGTTAGATGAAGATATTTTTGTTTTTTAGATTTATCTTTTTCTCTTAACGTATCAACCCATGGTCCTGCCGCATTTACTATTTTTTTCGCGTAAATCTCATGTTCTAAATTGTTTAAAGTATCCAATACTTTAACACCGACAACTTGATTATCACGGTAAATAAAATCAAGTGCTTTTACATAATTAATTGCTAAAGTTCCACGTGCCACCGCCTCTTTGATCACTTCCAATGTCAACCGAGCATCATCGGTTCGATACTCGACATATATTCCGCCACCTTTTAATTTATCTTCGCGAATTAATGGTTCCTTTTGTAACGTTTCTTCTCTTGAAAGCATTTTTCTTCGTTCGTGTTTATGAACACCAGCAAGTGCATCATATACTTTTAACCCGATCGATGTTGCTGTTTTCCCAAAGGTCCCTCCTTTAATCATTGGGAGTAACATCCACTCTGGTGTTGTAACATGTGGTGCATTTCGATAAACAATCGCTCGTTCTTTTCCGACTTCTGATACTAGCTTAATTTCAAACTGCTTTAAATATCGAAGTCCCCCATGAACTAATTTTGTTGAGCGACTAGACGTTCCTGCTGCAAAGTCTTGCATGTCAATGACTCCAGTTTTTAACCCTCGTACTTGCGCATCTAGTGCTATACCAGCACCAGTAATTCCACCACCGATTACTAATAAATCGAGTTCATTTGATTTCATCTCTTCCAAATATGTTGAACGCTGTTTGCTTGAAAATCGTTGTTTCATGATGAACATCCTCTCTCATTTAAAATCCCATGTGGATACAAAAAGAGACCACAACATCTCAAAATGAAATTCAGTTTGAGTGCTGTGGTCTCTCATATGCTCCGGACCAATTATTAACCTACCTTTATTATACTTGATTTATATAATTAATCAATAAAAAAATTAGTATTAACATGCATTACTGCATTACTAGTCATATAATAACGGGGCATATGTCATATTTTTAGTCATATCTAGTCATAAATCCAAAAATTTTACTAACGAATATAACCATCACATGATAGAATAATAGTATTATTTACCGAAAAATGTCGTTTAATGAAGAATGAAAAAGGAGAAAGACACCGATGAATATGAAAATGCCAACGATATTTAAACCAGTTGAAAAACCGCCACGACCAAAGCGCTATATTCCCGTCAGTCAAAAGTTTACGTACAGTCATATTGTTGCGATGATATGGATGATAACTTCCATCGCCATATCATTGCCGTGGGTTTATCAATTAGGGGCTTATATCACCGTTCCTATTGCCCTACTAATAATCGCAGGAATTGCTTATATCCCTGGATATTTTAATGCGTTTATGGTTTCAAGTTTGTTGTTTGATAAACAGCCTGTTATTAAAGAATCATTTCCAACCGAGCCAATTACGATTTTAATTGCTTGTTATAATGAAGAAAAAGGAATTGAAATGACGTTAGAATATATAAAAAAACAAGATTACACTGGTGATGTTCGAGTCATTGTCATTGATAATAATTCATCAGATAAGACAGCAGAAATTGCAATGTCAGCCGGGGTTGAACTTGAAATGAATGTTAAAGTTATTCAAGAACCAAACCCTGGAAAGCATCATGCATTAAACACAGCGCTCAACTACGTCGACACAGATTTAGTCATTACATTAGATGCTGATACACTACTTCAAAAATCAGCTGTACGAAAAATTGTAGGAAGAATGATTAGTTCCCCTTCCGATGTTTGTGCTGTGGCAGGTACAGTTTTAGTCCGCAATAGTCGAGGGAAATTTTTGGCAAAAATGCAAGAGTGGGATTATTTCTTAGGTATTGCAAGCATTAAACGCCTTCAAGGGTTATTTCAAGGAACTCTTGTTGCTCAAGGTGCTTTCTCGATTTATGAAACGAATGCTGTACGGTTAGTGAATGGTTGGCCAGATGCTATCGGCGAAGATATCGTGTTAACTTGGCGCCTGCTTTCAAATAATCGAAAAGTATATTTTGAACCAATGGCGGTTGCTTTTACAGAAGTTCCAGAATCATTTCGTCACTTTTTCAGGCAGCGTAGTCGTTGGGCAAGAGGGATGGTCGAAGCATTAAAAGTCGTAAAACCATGGCAGCAATCTTCTCCTTATACAAAGTATTTAACTGGTGCAAATTTAGTAATGCCATACTTAGATATTGTGTACACATTAATATGGATTCCAGGATTAGTATTAGCGTTGTTTGGTTACTATTGGATTGTTGGAGCTTATACTCTCCTCGTTTTACCTTTAGCAATGCTAGTTAATTATATTTTGTATCGCTACCAAAAACATGTATTTGAAGAATTGAACCTGTATATTAGAAAAAATATATTAGGCTTTATAGCGTTTGTGTTGTTTTATCAAATCTTGATGAGTCCAATATCAGTTTGGGGCTATTGTCAGGAAGTATTTAAACTAAAACGAATATGGAAATAAGAAAAAAAGGAGTCCGACGATACAAAGTCAGGACTCCTTTTTTCTTATCGAAACTTAATGAATCATTTTCTTGCAATGTGGGCATAAGCATTTGTCCGGGTTACGAGCAACAATGACCCCACAATGTGTACAAGCATTTGGTTTTGGTGTCGCAAGCTCTTTTGGACCACCGAATAACCTGTAATCTGGCCTCATGACATGACCGAGAGCAAAGTAAACACAAACTGCCGGGATTAGTGAAGCAATCAGAATTGCAATTGTAAATGCCAATTCACTCTTCCTCCCTGCTGACCTTATATCGTTAGTATCTATAGTATACCTAAATTACAGTTGTTGTGCCATTCGCTACTCTATAGAAAAAGTTGTTTCGTATACGATGCCAAGATGACGATATGTAATCATAACTTCGTATATGGTTTCGTTGTGGATTAATGTTAATCCGTAAATCGTGTCATCTTCTGTTATAGTTCCAGCTTCGATATGATTAAAATGTTCAGCTGCGATTGTATTTGGTTTAATTGTGACCTCAGACAAATCTTTAAACGTATATTCGGTTTCTTCCTGACCCTCAAATTGTTCAGGAATCATAAATCCTTTAGGATGGTAACTCTCTTGAATTTTCATTTGGGCTGGCGTAACATTGTGATTGACGAAGACTTCCTCTATTTTAATCTGGCCGAATGAACTTTTATTGCCGAGTCTTATAAGCTGTACATCTCCATCTAACGAAGAACCATTTTGAATCGTTTCTAATGGTGGGTTTAATTTTAAAAATAAGAAAATGCTTGCGACTATGATAAGTAAAATGATAATGAAAATCATTACTTTTTTCAAAACAATTCCTCCTCAATTTCTCCAAGTTGATGTTTTTTCCTTTTATATTACCATATAAAATGGTAATTTCCTTAAAATCCCACAAATTTTCCTGTTTTAAAATAATGTCCTACGATTTTTGAGGTAAATTATAATAAAAACACCTACCAAATAAAAAACGATAGGTGTTTGTGCACTATTTATTATTACAGTCTTTTGGCCATATTGCGAGCGATCCAAACTCCGGCCGCTCCTGCTTGAGCAAGTCCTCTCGTAATTCCTGCTCCATCACCACCACAATATAATCCTTGAATTTCCGTTTCAAATTCCTCTGTTAGTTTCGGTCTGGCTGAGTAGAATTTTGCTTCAACACCATAAAATAAAGTATGTTCTGAAGCTAGTCCTGGCGTCACTTTATCTAACGCTTCGACCATTTCAACAAGGCTTTTCATCGTATTGTAAGGAAGCACAAGGCCTAAATCACCTGGAACCGCTTCTTTTAATGTCGGCTCTAGGAAACCCTCTTGAATTCGCTTCTCCGTTGAACGTCTTCCTTTCATAATATCACCAAATTTTTGAACGATAACGCCGCCGTTTGATAAATCATTGGCACGTTTACAAATTTCTCTAGCATATTCATTTGGTTTATCAAATGGTTCTGTAAATTTATGAGAAACAAGTAAGGCGAAATTTGTATTTTTTGATCCTAACGCAGGGTCTTTATAAGAGTGTCCATTCGCTGCCATAATGCCACTATGGTTTTCTACTACAACATGGCCAGAGGGATTGCTACAAAATGTTCTGACTTGTGTCCCGACAGATGTGTTAAAAATGAATTTTCCTTCATATAAATGTTCATTGATTTCTCTCATGACAACATCTGATGTTTCTACACGTACCCCAACATCCACTTGATTATTGTACATTTTTAATTTTCTCTTTTTGAGAATGTTCGTTAGCCATGCTGAGCCGTCTCTTCCTGGTGCAATCATGACATAATCACTGAAAACCTCGGTTTCGTTTTTTAAGGCGATTCCATATATTTTATGCTTTCCGTCGATTTTTTCCGTTAAAATATCTTTTACTTCTGTTTTGTACATCATGTCGATTTTATCTTTTAAATATTCATAAATCGATTTTAAAATTTCTAAGTTTTGTTCTGTTCCTAAGTGACGAACTTCTGCTCGCAATAATTTTAACCCTGCTCCATACCCTTTTTGTTCAATTTCTCTTACCTTTTCCGTTGTAGGGTCTGTAATGGTATTTGTTGCGCCATGTTTTAAATTGATCTCATCGACATATCGGATTAATTCGACGACTTTGGATGGTTGTAAATAATCGGTCATCCAACCGCCAAATTCTGTAGTAATATTAAATTTTCCATCACTATATGCCCCAGCCCCACCAAAACCATTGGTGATCGAACAGGCAGGCAAACAGCCAGCAAAGTCTTTTTTACCTGCTGGAGGTGGACAAAATTGAATTTTCTCTTCTAAGATCGGACAATTTCTTCGGTAAATATCGTGTCCTTTATCTATAAGTAACACTTTTGCATTTGGTTTTTTTTCTAATAGTTCATAACTAGCGAAAATCCCAGCTGGACCAGCTCCAACAATAATAGCATCATATTTGTTCATTTTAATTCCCCCATGAATGTTGATCTACTTTTGGACAGCAAAAAACCTAACGTAAACGGAGCATTCCTGTCCCGTTCGTAGTTAGGAATTATCGGTTCCTTCTAGAGACCCTCAAACCTTATTATTGAGGATATACGAACTATCACAATTTTTTATTATAAACGAAATTTTATAAGTGTCAATATCAATTTATGGTTTTTATTCGTGTTTTATATTGATATTTTGTAAAAAAGTAAAAAATCTCACTGCGATAACATTAAAATCCGAACATTGGTGCATTTTGATTTAATTCTCATTCCTATATGGTATGATGAAAGAAAAATGTGGAAGTGAAAACATGGCTAGTCAATATTCTGTTATTCGTTGTTCATATGAGAATTTTTCTATACGAAAAGATGAAGAATTCGTATTGATTCATGAATTAAAGGTGCATCTTTATGTAAATGGCGAAAAACTAACAATTACTTATAGCTTGATAAAGGAAGATAAATGCTGGGGGTTTACAGATGCATTTGATTGTGACAATCAAGCTAGGCCTGGAATCCTATCGTTTTCTGAAATTGAAGATTTACTTCTTTATGAACCAAATATAAAACGAATGAAGGAAGAAATTGAAATGAGGTTGTATAATCGAACACTGCCGCTTACAAAAATATACGAGCCACAGAATTATTCTCCATATGACTTTGTCGATTTTCAAAACAAATGCAAACACATTGCGCAATCTTATAAACTACCCTATACGGTGCTCACGTTTGAACAATTAGGTTATACAAGTTTTAATACAGTCAAACTTCACTTTCGCAAAGGTCCACTTTATCTTTTATGTAACCATTATCGTGTTGCTTTCGTAAAGGACCTTGACAATTATCCGTTTGTATTCTTTGACGATAGTGAACTTGCTAAATGTTTCGGTCTGCCATATGAAGTATTATCTGTCCAATTTTTAAATCAACCTTTGAACATAGAGGATATTGTTACAGGGGTTGAGGAGTTTGATGTGGAGTATTATGTTTCTCATTTTTTACCGAAAACAAATGGAGAGTTTTTATTTAATTTTTGGGATTAACGTCTTATTAGTAAAAAGAAGTTTGAGCTTTTCAAAAGCCCAAACTTCTTTTTTAAAAGATAAATAAGTATAGAATTTTTGGTCTAGCACCGAAGCTTTCAAAGCTTATTCAAGAAGAGCGAAGGCTGCGCACCTGAGCATTTCACCCCAAGAAGAGTACTTGTGGTTCACTGTCAAAAGTGGGCAGGGCTCCGCACTTCGCTTGAAACGAAAAGACGCTCCGCGTTTTTCTTATTTTTTTAGTAATACTTGTTCTTCCAAACGTTTCCACACTAACTCAACAAACTGTTTACACTTCACTTTGTCAGTTTCTTGTAGGAGCAATTCTACTTTTAGTGTGACGGCTAAATTTGTTTTGGCATGTAACAAATCCTTGAAACGATCAACAGCTCCACAAAAATGAGGATAAAAGCGGTCACCGGTCCCTGCTATTCCGGTCACTAGCCTTTTTCTTTCCTGTTTGTTTAATTCCTCAAATAACGGCACCATTTCTTTCGGAATATCGCCGTTTCCCCATGTATATGTTCCAATAACAATAACATCATAAAAATCAAGGAAAGAAAAAGTAAATTGCTGAATTGGAAAGATATCAACATGCTGAAATTTCTTGTGACATTCTTTGGATATCTCTTCGACCAAATCTTTCGTATTCCCTGTCACGGAACTATAGATGATCGCAATCTTCATTATAAACTCCTATAGCTCATCAAAGCCATTTGATTGGGTTACTTTTGTATAGGTTCTTGATTTTTGTTCAAAGAAATCAGATTTTGTTTCATTAATCATTTCATCACTAAAAACATGGATCCACGGCATTGGATTTTCTTTTTCTTCAAATAAATTACTTAAACCTAGTTGACGTAGACGTTTGTTCGCCAAATATTCAACATATTGTTCAAACTCTTCTAATTCAATGCCGTCAATATCAGCGAGTATATAGTGAGCCCATTCTTTTTCCAATTGAACAGCTTCATGAATGCAGTCGTATACATATTGAATATTTTCCTCATTGTTTAACTCAGGGTTTTCACTTAATAGAATTCGCACAAACTGACACACAAAATAAGCATGCTGCATTTCATCACGTTGAATATAACTAATCATCGTACTTGTTTTTAACATTTTTTGTTGGCGCGCTAAGTTATAGAAAAACGCAAAACCAGCATAAAAATAAATTCCTTCTAAATTAATAGAGTTAATCGCTAGTTTAAACAAGTGTTGTGGTGTTGGGCTCTGTCTGAATTGTTCATATGCATCTAAAATTAATTGATTTCTTTTTTGAACAATTGGATCTTCTTTCGCTTGATTAAAACGGTCATTTTGCTCTCGTAGTGGAACAAGAGAACTCAAAATGTAAGAATACGACTCATTATGCACAGCTTCTTGTTGAGCAATGACCGCAAAAATGGCTTTAAAACTAGAATCAGTAACATAATCCATTGCTTGCGTCATAGTAGGTGTTTGTAAGCTATCTAAAGAAGCGAGCTGAGTATTAATCCGCAAAAATACATCTTGTTCTTTTTCTGATAAATGGTCCCATTGTTTAATATCATCTTGCATATTAATCTCCTGGGCTTTCCAAAAATTTGATAGTAATGTTTGATATAAATCATACATTTGCGGATAAGCAATATCGTTCCAATTTAACAATCCTGATGATTGTCCATTAATGATACCTGTTGATTTATTTGGAAACTCTGGGTTGAGTAATTTAATTTTAGATAATGGTGCTTGAATATTCATGGAGAACCTCCCTATATTAACTATGGCATGCTTCACACTCTTCAATTTCGGTTTGAGAAGTGCTTCTGACGTAATATGTTGTTTTTAGTTTATGCTTCCAAGACTCTAAGTGGAGATGTAACAAGTCTTTTGCTTTTATATCATGGCGAACATATAAGTTAAAACTAATCGCTTGGTCGATATGACGTTGTCTTGCTGCGTTTTGTTTAATACTCCATACTTGATCAAGCTCATGTCTTGCCCTGCGATAATAATTATACGTAATATGGTTTAAGTCAGGAGCTGTTACTTTAAACTTAAAGTTTTTCTTTTCTTCTGCATATTCAACCGCGTACAACGGGTCAATTCCATCTGTTGATCCCCCGATTTTTGCAGTCGATGAATTTGGTGCAACCGCCATTAACCAGCCATTTCGAATGCCGTGGGTTTGGATATCTTGTTGTAACTGTTGCCATCTTTCTGATGTGTAATGTTTTCTTTTAAAGTAGTCACCGGTTTGCCATTCTGATCCTTCAAAGGCACGATAAGCCCCTTTTTCTTTCGCTATCGTCATAGATGCTTGTATCGTATAATACGCAATGTTTTCATAAAGATCATCGGCATATTGAACAGCTTCGTCTGATTCCCAATGAATGTTTTCGAGTGCTAAAAGATGATGCCATCCAAATGTCCCTAATCCGACTGCTCGATATTTTTGATTTGTGACTTGAGCTTGTCCTACTGGAATTGTATTTAAGTCAATGACATTATCTAACATACGAACTTGAATTTTAATTACTCTTTCTAGTACTTGAGAACGGACTGTTTTTGGTAAATTAATAGAAGATAAATTACAAACAACAAAATCGCCTGGTTTTCGAACGATAACTAAGTTTCCATCCTCATCCTCATATTCTTTTGTAATCATCGTAGAAGACATGTTTTGAGCAATTTCTGTACAAAGATTACTACAATAAATCGAAGTTCTTCCGACACCACGCAAATGTTTATTTGGATTTTGGCGGTTAACTTCATCTCGGTAGAACATGTATGGTGTACCTGTTTCAAGTTGTGCTACCATAATTCGGGCCATAATATCCATAGCTCGATATGTTTTACGTGGCAATAGCGGATGATTGACCGCTTCCTCGTATTTTTCTGTAAAATATTTACGATCTTCTTCATCATAAAAGTCTTCAAGTCCTAATAACTGACCATTTTCATCTTTCCATCCCATTACTTGTTTCACTTGATGTGGACAAAAGGTGTGCCATTGACCGATACTTCTTCCTTGCTCATCAACCTCTTCTAATTTGTGCATGAATAAGTCAGGTATAGAAACCCCGGTAAAAATATCATGGGCTTTTCTTCGTTCATCCCCATTATTTGTTTTTAAGTCAAGAAATCCGTTCATAATATCTTTATGGAATAAATCAAGATAAATCGCGATGGCCCCTTGTCGTTGTCCAAGCTGGTCAACGCTTACTGCTGTATCATTAATTAAACGAATCCATGGAACAACACCAGAAGAATTGCCTTTAAACTTTTTAATATCGGACCCTAACGCACGGACTTTTCCGTAGTAAATTCCAATGCCACCACCGTCTTTACTTAGTCTAGCAATATCCCAATTGTTTAAATAAATCCCATCAAGCGAATCATCAACTGTATCAATGAAACATGATGAGAGTTGGCCAAAGGATTTTCCTGCATTTGATAATGTTGGTGTAGCGACAGTCATATATAAATGACTTAAAGCCCAGTATGCTTCTTTTACAAGTTTTAATCGTTTCGCTTTTTCTTCTTGTTGCATTAACGTCATCGCTATTATCATAAAACGCTCTTGTGGAAGCTCAAACACATTACGATCATGATCAGTGGCTAAATAACGGTCTGCTAACAAAAATAATCCTATGTAATTAAATAACTCATCTCGATCTGGGCAAATTTCTAATCCTAATTCTACGATTTCTTCTTTTGTATATGCAGCCATTAGTTCAGGAGAATAAATCCCGGCTTCGGTTAAATGTTGAAGCAATGGATAGAAATCGCCATACTTCATTGTCCATTCATAGTGTCTATTTTCTGCAGCCTTTTTATATAAATCTTGTAAATATAATCGTGCAGCCATAAACGTCCAATTTGGCTCATCCATTGCAATTTTATTCAATGCGTAAAACAAAGCTTGTTGATTTTTGTCTTTTGTTGTACCATTTATTTCCTTTACCTTTTCAATCATTTTTGTTGCATCAAGCTTATAAACCTCTGCTGCTTCTTCGATTGCATGAACGACAAATTGAAGTTCAGATTGAACTTGTGTACTCATGTGAATCCCCCTTAAAATAAAAAAATCCGCTCATGATTTGAGCGGATGAAACGATAACACCTAAAAGTGAATTTAGAATAAATTCAATTCTCAAGTAGCCACCGTTTCATCTTCCCAATCCCCGAGAAAGGTGAAACATTCTTAAATAAGATAGGTCTCCTGACTTATGCTTCATCCTACTATAAGACCTTCCCGTATTAGGACCTATATGACTATGTCCTTTTTACAGTGGATTTCTTATTTCGTCAGCATTTACAGTTGCGGGGGCAGTTCTGGATTTGCACCAGATTCCCTATTAAGCACTACGGCATCTTATTTAAGGTAAAATACTATATACAGTTGGTCACTGTTTAATTAGTTTCCATATATTGATTAGATTACCTATTATATTATCTGAATCTTTGAAAATGATCAAGACAAGATTCAACAATTTTTTCATTGACATTTTGAAAGTTTCATTTTTATTAGAAGGACATCAGATTTGAATCCGATGTCCTTTATTTGTAATGTGGATAATAATCATAGTCATCATCGTAATCATAGTACTTTCGACGGTACTTTTTTCCGTGGCAATGGTCGCATATTGCATATTCAAAATCTAGGCTTAATTTTTTCCCACACTGCCTACATTCTTTTTTTAATGTAGAAATATCATTTTTTAATCGCTCATGGACCTCATCACTTATTTCGGTACGGACTCTTTCCCAATACAATGCTTCTGTCCCCCGATTTAAACGATATAAAAACAATAAATGAAGACCGACTGCTTTATAGGCCAGTTCAGCTTCTTCTAAATTACTCCTCTTTATTATCGGTTCTGGTAATTCTTTCCCTTTAATAATGGCCATCATCGTTTCACGCCATTGTTTCATTAATTTTGGTTCCTTTGTTGAAAATGGCAGATGCAAAAACCCATACAAATCAAGCATAGAAAGACGAGCTTCGATTTCGGTATCTTTTATTGTAGCATAGAGTTCCCGTTCTTCCGCTAAACTAGCTTTTTTTGTTCCGTGCGGGCTTTCAAATTTCTGCCATAAGTCAAAGAATACACCTAAATTTCGTGAATACTTTTGAAAGCGTTCGAATACCGCTGTTGTGGGTGCGATCGCAAATGAGGAAATTAGTGTATCCTCTTTTTCAAGTAATCGTTTCATTAATTTAATTTCTTTTGTGAAAGCGACTTTTCCCACATTATAAATTCCTTTTCTTCCTGCTCGACCTGCAATTTGTTTGATTTCTTGTGAAGATAAACGGCGTTTTCGTACACCGTCAAATTTTTCATTTTCTAAAAATACGATGCGGCGAATCGGTAAGTTTAACCCCATTCCAATGGCATCTGTTGCGACAATGACATTGGTTTCACCTGATATAAAACGATGCATTTGTTTTTTTCTTGTTTCAGGAGGCATACTTCCATAAATCATACTGACGGAATATCCATTTTGTTGGAGCTTTGAGGCCGTTTCTAACACTTTTCTTCTCGAAAAACAAACGAGGGCATCGCCTTTACTCGTATGTTTCATACTAAATTCTTTTCCTTCCACTTGTAAAGGAATGTCTCGATAATAATGGTGGATCGTTATGTCAGAGTCCCCTAAAAGCTGTAAAATCATTGATTCTGAACTACGACTTCCTATGATGTGTACTTCCTTTGCGTTTGCTTTTGTAATCGCCTTATACCATGAAAATCCACGGTCCTTATCTGCAATCATTTGTGCTTCATCGATAACAACAACTTCGTAATAATCTTTTTCATAAAACATTTCAACCGTACAAGATAAATGGGAAGCTGTTTCAACTTCCTTTTCTTCTTCCCCTGTTTTTAATCCACAAGACACGCCGTCTTGTTTTAATTTATCGTAGACCTCTAACGCTAACAATCGTAAAGGAGCTAAGTATATTCCTGTCTCAGCCGACTTCATTTTCTCCAGAGCATGATGTGTTTTCCCTGTATTTGTTTCACCGATATGCAAAATATATTGGATTTTCCTTCCGATATTTGGCCGATATTCTCTGCCGAAAATATCATCAATCATTCTTTCTTCTTCTATTTTTTTCTTCTCGATCTCCGCAAGTTCTTGTGCTTTTCTTTGTTCTCTTGTTTCTACCTGTTCTTCGTACATTGATTTATGTACGGTGACTTCAAATGGAACTGCTGAAATGAATAATAAATCAGAGATATATTCATTTTCAATTTCTGTAAAGAAATCAGCACAAAGGTCATTGATCCTATCGGAGAGGAAGGAGGTAATTTTCGAATCACTTAACGGTTTCCCAAATACATTTTCAAATTGATGGAAAAGAAATTCAGGTAAGTCCTCTTTGATTTTATGAACCACAATTTCCGCTGTAAGTTCATAGATAATTCGTTCGTATTTATAGTAATAGGTCTCATATTCCCAATCGAATAATTTATGAACAACACCAGTTAGTTCATAAAAAAAAGTAGAAAGTGTTGTGTAGTTACTCGAATTAAAATTCCCTTCTGGCGTTAGTTTTTCTTCAATTTGAAAAGCATCAATTAATTTATATTTCGTGTTCTGTTTTAAATCAGCCGCAAGTAAACAAGCAACTTTATATCTTAGCTGTAAATAAAACAATTCTATATTATCTTGAATAATATGTTCGCCTTGTTTTTCAATTTCAAACTGAATTTCCCATTTTCTTTGCCGTTCTCGCTCTTCTTCTTGTTTACTTAAATATTTTAAACGAACTTTTTCATAACGTTCTTTCCATTCTTCTCCGTCTTGTGAGAATCGTTGATTGACCCATGAAAAAACATCAAACGGACAATAGTCTCGAATTTCATTTCGAAAAAGTCGGTTGATTAATTTTTTATCGACACCTTCGACAACATAACCCTTCTTTTTTAAAAAGTCTTTTTTTATTAATTTAGGTATACTGTTTGTCGCTTTGTTTAACCAGACATTCACCCATATTTGTTCCAAATACATTTTTCTATCGGTTATATATTGTTCAAAAGATGGCATTTCCGCTTTTGTTTCAAAATATGAATCGAGGTCTTCATGGATTTTCTTCTTCGTTTGTTCTACAACTTGAGGATAAAGAGCAGTAATTTTGTCCATGACGCCCTCCTTTCCCTAATATCCATTAGTTTTTCCTGTTCTGTATTTTTTTATGATGTGTATGGTGTTGATTTCATTGTACCTTCCTCTACACATTCGCTATAATTAATTCATTACCTTCTTGAGGAGAGTTATTATGGATGAAAAAAAGATTGAAAAACAAGTTATCGAATCTTATCAACAAGATGAACAGATGATGATACTTATCTTTTCGCAATGGTGTATTAACAATAATCTCAACCCTGTGAACGTGTATGAAAAAGCATATCCTACGCAAGGAAAAAATCAAATCTTAACCCAAGTATTGGAACTTACTGTACCAAAGGAAGAAGCTGGTCTTATTCATGATGATACATTATTAAATGTGTTAAGTCTTTTTGGAAACGAAGACTTGGCGTTTGTGGTTAGTGGAGAGATTGAAAAAAGAAACAAAAACTAGCATTTGGTTTTCATACCTTCAGTTTCCATTGCGCACTTCTAAACCGTCGTGATACGATGTGAATATAAAGAAATGCTTATATTGTTTCTTGCCATAGGGACAATCTTCAAACGAAATTTTTCCTGCGATGTACGATGTTCTTTATGTCTTAAACCGATACGAATGAATAGGGAGTTACTCGTCTAGGCACAACAACACGCCTTTGTATAAGAGAAGGACGTTGAAAGGCTAAGAAAGGACACCCACCTACGAGAGTAGGTTTTAAGACATCTTGAATACCGGCAAAGTGGGTCTACATATAAAAAACCTCTCAACAAAATGAGAGGTTTTTTAACATATAGAGGCTCCGCGTTTTTCTTATTTAAACCGAAACACGATTTCTTCCTTGTTGTTTGGAATGGATCAATAAATTGTCAGCTAATACACAAGCTTTTTCAACCGGAGTTTCATCTTTATAAGATAAATAATACATTCCAAACGATGCGCTATATTCAATTTCTACCGTTTGTTCTTCATATTCCACAACAGCCCTTGTTTTATTTAAGTCCTTCCGGATGGTTTCTAATAAATCCAAGCAAGTCGTATCAGAACGGTGTTTTAAGAATATCGTAAATTCTTCCCCACCAGTCCGACATAGGACATCAGATTCTGTTAAATACGATGATAAAAATTCGACATAGTGTTTAATAACTTGATCTCCTACACTATGGTTATATGAATCATTTATCTTTTTAAAATGGTCAATATCAGTAATTACAACACCAATGTTTTGGCGGTTTTCATTTAAATGTTGAATTTCCTTTTCTAAAAAATTGCGATTATATGCCAACGTTAATTGGTCATGATATGCTTTTTGTTCAAAAATATCTCGTTCCACTTTGTTTTTAATGTTTTGTATATTCATGTTATAGGAGTTGTTAATGAGGAAGTTTAACAAAAATATAAAGATAACCATAATCCAATCTTGAACAAAAATAAAGTGGATAAAAAGAATATTTGAAATGGCTGCCATTAGTCGCGATGACCAATTCCCTGCTTGTATTACTCCAATGAGCTCATCTCTTGTTCGTATTTGTCCCCCTAAGACAAATAAGATAACTATAAATGAAGTCGATACCAAACCTGATACATACATTAAACAAAACATAAATAAGAAATACCAAATGGATAAGGGATGCAGAGAGTCTGGAACAAATGTTAAAAAAACGAAAAGGGCTCCTGAGTTATATATAACAGAAGTAGATATATTATACAAAAAGGCCCACCACGTATGTGGTTCACTCATTTTTTTATGCTTTCGGTATAAGACAGTACCAAGCTCATTTAACGTTTCTAGTAGAAATAAACCAAAAGGACCAGCAAAAACTGAAAATGAAAATCCATAATTCGCCGTACTAATCATTGACGTTTGGTCATGCATCCGAATAATAATCGTTAAACGGTTATATAAAAACATAAACATGGCATACAAAAAGAGGAGTAAAAAGATATGGAACTCAAAAGGGAAGATGTGAAAAGTGGAAATAGCGATAACGACCCCAATGATAAATAAGCTAAAGATGTAGACTTTCTGCACCGTTTTCATTATTACCCTCCCCCTTTTCCATCAATTGTTTTCTATTATGGCACTAATAAATCACTGACGACACGGTTTTTGCCTTGTTTTTTTGCTAAGTACAATAAGTTATCAGCTTGAACACAAGCTTTTTCAAAGCGAATGGCACGACTACGCGTATAAAAATAGAAACCAAATGAAGCAGAATACGAGATGTTTACGATCTGTTCCTCGAAATGAACAGGCACAATTGTATTTTCTAATGTTTTTTGAATCTCGTTCACTACGTCAAGACATTCGCTACGAGACATTTTCTTTAATAAAATCGTAAATTCCTCTCCCCCTGTTCGAATCAAAATATCATCATCATCAAGAAAGGAGGAAAGAAACTGAACATAATGTTGAATGACTTGATCACCTACACTGTGATTGTAAGAATCATTCACTTTTTTAAAATTATCAATATCAGTCACAACGATTCCAATATCCTCCACAGATTCTTGCCATAAATTGAGATTAGACTGGAAGTAATTTCGGTTGTATGCTCCTGTTAACTTATCTGTATAAGCCATTTCTTCAAATAAATCTCGTTCAACTTTATTTTTAATCGTTTGAACACTCGTATTAAACGAAGAATTAATTAAAAAATTAAATATAAATAAACAAAAAAGCATTAACCACTGTTCATTTATTATAAAATGAATGAACAAAACATTAGATATAGCCGTCATAAGCCGAGGAAGCCATTTTCCCATAAATGTAAAATGAATCGCTTCTTTAAAAGTTGTGAATTCATTTCCGAATAGAAGGTATACGGCAATAAACCCCATTGCCATTATCCCGGTCACATATAATAAAACACCCATAAACAGAAAATAATATATAGAATGTGGTGACAGTACTGTTGGAACGAGTAAAAAGTAAAAATAAAGAGCAATTGAGTTAAATAGCACACTTGAGCCAACATTATATACTGTATCCCACCATGGATTTGGTTCATATATTTTCTTTTTCTGTTTATAAATCGTTTGGCATATTTCCTTTAATGATTCCAACAATAATAAGCCAATTGGCCCAGCAAATACACCGAAGGAAAAACTATAGTTTGCGACAGTGACAACGGAAATATTGCCTTGTTGAAAGATAATATGTAAGTTCGTATATAAAAACATAAAAAACAGATAAGAAAACAGTAAAATCCAAATTGTTTTCGAAAATGGAAACAACGGAATTGTATAAAAGGAAATGATAATAGATATAGATAAAAGAGAGAGTGTATAAAGTTTTTGTAATGAATTTAATGTCATCGTACTCTCCCTAATCTTCTTCAAATTGACGAACCGATACTCTATTTCTTCCTTCTTCCTTCGATTGAAATAGGAGATTATCGGCTTGTACACAAGCTTTTTCAATCGAGATTTTATCAGCTTTCCGGTAATAAAATAACCCGAATGAAGCGGTGTACGTTAAACTGACTTTCTTTTCCTCATACTCTACATTAATTGATGTTTTTTCAAGTTGAGAACGAATTTTCTCTACTAATTCTTCGCATTGTTCAGGGGTACGATGTTTTAAAAATAAAGTGAATTCTTCTCCACCTGTCCGAATTAATACATCATCATTTTGAATGAATTTCTTAAGAAAGTGAACATAATGTTTTATGACTTGGTCTCCAACACTATGGTTAAAGCTATCATTAATTCGTTTAAATCGGTCTATGTCTGTAACAACAATCCCAATATTTTCTTTATCTTGGTGTTGTTTCGTTATTTCTTTTTCTAAATAGTTACGATTAAACGAACCAGTTAGTTGATCAGTGTACGCCATTTTTTCAAACATATCTCGTTCGACTTTATTTTTGACACTCTCTACATTTGTGTTATAAGAAGATGTAATTAAGAAATTTAAAATAAAAATCGATACGACCATATACCAATATTCAAGAGAAATAAAATGCATAATAAAAATAATAGAAATGGACGTCATCATTCTTGAAGTGACTTTCCCCATTTTGATTAACTGAAGTGCTTCTTGCAATGTTTGGATATCTTTCCCCAAATATAAATAAAACGCAGCTAAACACATCGAAAGAATACCTGCAATATAGATTAAAAGAAAGATTAAAATGAAATATACCCATGAATGTGGGTTAATCACAGTAGGTACTAATAAATAGTATAAAAATAATGCTAAAGAGTTATATAGAACGCTTGTGCCTATATTGTAAAACGTCGTCCACCATAAATTTGGTTCTTCATCTCTTTTTATTTTATTATACACCGTTAATGATAATTTCGTTATGAGTTCTAACAGTAACAAACCTGATGGTCCAGCAAAAACACCATAGGCAAAACTATAGTTTACTGATGATACAACGGACGTGTTGTTTTTCTTTAAGATTATATTTTGCAATCTTGAAAACAAAAAGATAAAAAAACTAAATAAACATAATAAGAAAAGGTTTGAGGAATTCAAAGGAAATAAATGAATGTTAGCAATTCCAATTGCACTAGCTATTAGTAGAACGGTAACCACGAATATTTTTTGTGATGTTTGCAAAATAACAATTCCCCTCCCTTACATTAAAATCAGTAAAGTGAAAATACATATTCATCTTTAAAAAACTAATACTAATATACTACAAAAATTGCTTCCCGTGTACCATATTTTGAAAATACATACAATTTAAAAGTTTAGGACTTATTTTTTACCCTTTTAACTAGTTTCATTTTTTCTTTAACATTTGGGGAAGCTACGAACAAAAGGAGGAATGTAGCGCTATGCTCGAACAAATGAAAAACCTTACAAAACATATTGGGGAAGAAATCCAACACTTTCTTGCACATCGTCACGATAAAAAGATTGACGTTCGAGAAATGATTTGGCTTATGCACGTTATGGGTGAACATCGTCAGCATACATTATTAGGATTGACGTTTAATCAGTACAAATTAACGATCGACGATTTTACAGTTAAAATGGAAACAAAAGGACTAAATGATGAAGAAATAACAGAAATTGATGTTTACAGTAAAGAGGAACAACTGTATTCTTATCGCTTATACGATGAATCTCCCCTTCAAGACTCGATTAGTTTACCTGAAGCGACATGGGAATCCATTCGAATGGATGTCAGACGCCTACAACATTAATGATTGTTAAATATAGAGGCGGAAAACCTTATTTGTAAGGTCTCCGCCTCTGTCTTTGTTTTTTAGACAAATCATTACTGTAGTTAAACTCTATAGATGAACAAAACCTGAAATCGTTTTAACTGCCGCGCCACCTATTTTCACCGTTGGTTGATTTCCGTTGTTTTCAATTGTAACGTGACAGTATCCAGGTCTTCCGACTTTATGTCCTTGAGCAATGATGTACGAATTTCGGTTTACTTGTTCGAAGGCTTCTAGTGCTAAATATCCAGCTAATGCGCCGTTAGCTGAACCAGTAAATGGATCTTCATCGATTCCGACAGCAGGAGCAAAGTCTCGAGTATACAATAAACATCCTTCAATATCACAATCAAACGTAAATAAGTGCGTGGTAATAATGTTCTTGTTTTCATTATGCTTCCTAAGTAACGAAAAATTTGGAACAGCATTTTCAATGGCTTTTCTCGTTTTTACAGGTACAAGCAAATGCCAGTTACCAGTGCTAGCTAATTTTATCGGTATCGTTTGGTCAAAGTCTGTTTTTTGCAGCCCAAGAATCGAAGCTAATTCATCGATGTCAATTTTTAAATCCTTTGTTTTCGGTTTGGCTTGCGTCATATAAGCTTGTAGTAGCTTTTGATCTTCAAATGTGAACTCAACAGGAACAATTCCAATATTGGTTTCAAAACGAACAGATTCTTTTTGCCACTCTGTTTCTGTTGCGACTATCCAAGCCGCGGCTAACGTAGCATGTCCACAAAAATCGATTTCGGTTTGCGGAGTAAAATATAAAATACGAAAATCTGCGTTTCCATTTGTTGTAGGCATTAAAAAAGCGGTTTCTGATAAATGGACTTCACGTGCAATTTGTTGCATTTGATTTTTTGTTAATGTTGTCGCCTCTGGTACTACACCAGCTGGATTTCCACTGAACTTTTCTTCTGTAAATGCATCTACATGAAAGACTTTCATTTTCTCACCTTCTGTTAGAAAATATAGGAAAAGCAACGTCTGAAACGTTGCTTTTATTTAAATCAAAATGTTACGATTGTTCGTTTCATTAGCGATTGCTGGCATTTTGTTAAGGCAATCATATTTTTTACTATTTTCTCAGAAGAATAAACGGGCTGTTCATTGTTGATGACACTTTGAGAAAAATGCTCAATTTGTAACTTGTATTGGTCACCTGCAATTTCTTCTGTACGACTAGTATCTTGCGTAGTTACAATGATTTTGCCGATATGGTCGTTTTTATCTGGTCGGAATGCATCAGTAACATGAATTGTTCCATTTGATCCAATGACAGCATAATCATTTATTGGATGTTGTTGAAAACTACTATCGAAAGTCGCCATGACATTGTTTGGAAAACGGATGATTCCGTGAGCGCTTAGATCGACTTTTTGTTCAGAAAAAACACCATCACAATAAACATCAATTGGCTCTTCACCTAATAGGTTTCGGAATGTATGAATGCAATAACAACCAACATCAAATAAGCTTCCTCCTCCTAGCTCTGGATTTAAACGAATATTGTCTTGGGATAAATCCATTGTAAAACTAAATGTCGATGTTAAACGTTGTACCGTTCCAATTTCACCTGAAGCGATAATTTCCTTTACTCTTTCATGTTGTGGATGAAACTGATACATAAACGCTTCCATAAATAAAACACCGTTATCATTACAAGCTTGAACCATCGCTTCAACATCTTCAACTGTAATCGCAGCTGGTTTTTCACATAAAACATGCTTTTTATGCTCCGCTGCTTTAATAACCCATTCTTTATGTAATGCATTTGGTAAAGGAATATACACAACTTGTATTTCTTCATCTTGTAATAAATCATCATAAGTTCGGTATACTTTTGGGATCGAAAATTTATCAGCGGTTTCTTTTACTTGGTCTCCTCGACTCGCAATCGCTGAGATTTCCGCATTTTCTGCTCTTAATATCGCAGGCAATATTTCTTTTTTTGCAATCCCTGCATTTCCTAATACGCCCCATTTAATCATAACAACATCTCCCTTTATTCATCATTTACATCTTATCCAAATGATTAATTAGCCTTTTCCGGTGGGCCGAAATCGAACCCAAATGTTTCAACAGTTACCGTTTTCATTCGTTGGTCTTGTAGTGGTTTATCTTGTGGTGAACGTTCAACAGAAACAATATTGTCCACGGTTTCCATACCATCAATAACTCGTCCAAACCCAGCGTAATCTCCATCTAAGTGAGGCGAATGTTTTACCATAATAAAAAACTGTGACCCCGCAGAATCGTTTGCCCGCGATCGTGCCATTGAGATGACTCCTCGTTCGTGGACAAGAGGATTTTCAAAACCATTAGAAGCAAATTCTCCTTTAATGCCGTATCCAGGTCCTCCTGTACCGTTTCCAATTGGGTCTCCACCTTGTATCATAAAACCAGGAATGACACGGTGAAAAATAAGCCCATCGTAAAAGTTTTCTTCAATTAATGAAATAAAATTCTTTACTGTATTTGGTGCGACTTCAGGATATAATTCAATCGTTATGACTTCATCATTTTCCATTGTTATCGTCACGATTGGATTTTCTCCATCAAACTCGAAAGAACTTTGATTATCTTCAGCTATTTCTCCACCTGTACCACAACCTGAAAGTGTAAAAATCAACAGTACAAGTAAGGATGCAAATTTTCTGTACCCTATCATTAATTCAATCCCCTTTCATTATTCAATGTTATAATTCTACACGAAACCGTATGTCCCTGCTAGAATCAAGCTTAACAAAAAAAAAGCAGCTCATAATGGCTGCTTCAATTGTATAGATCCTACTGTTTCTAAATGGTGTGAAAAGGCTTGTAATGACTCTACAGTATAAATATCTTCTTCAAACAACGGGATTTTTATTATTTTTTGGGTAGAAAATGTGTCTTCAATTTGCTTTATATATTCTTTTTCAATGGTCCGCCGTTTTTTTAAGAAGTCACCATCAGCATTGACTGGCAAAACTTTATTTACAATGATCGTATCAATATGAATATTATTCTTTGCTAATAGCGTAACAGCTTTTTCTGTTTCAACTATCGGAAGTCTTTCAGGGAGTAACACAAAAACATAACTTGTTATATTTTGGTCTAATAAAACCGTTCTTACGTTTGAAAACTTTTCTTTTCGCTTTTGTAATACATCATAGATTGGATCTTCAATCGGTTCACCATCATTTAATAAATGGGTGTAATTTTCATTGATTTTTCTTCTCTTTTTTATCATGCCATCAATCCAAACACTCATAAGCTCTGGCAAAGATAATAAACGAATCGTATGTCCGGTTGGAGCGGTATCAAAAATAATTTTATCGAAATGTTGCTGTTCCTCTAAAATGATTTCGGTCATCGCATCGAATAAAGCCGCTTCATCCGCACCTGGTGTCGCAGCGGCAGTGTCAATTTGGCGGTACACTTCTTCTAGTAACGTTGATTTAACTAAACCTCTGAGATTGTCTTTGACTGAATTTATATATTTTTTTGTTTCATACTCTGGGTTGATTTCAAAAACATATAAATTTTCTTTCATTTTCTTTTTTTCTTTTCCAAGTGAAATATGAAATAAATCACCGATATTATGAGCAGGATCTGTAGAAATTAATAATGTTTTACATTGTTTTTCAGCACACAATAACGCAAACGCTGCCGCTGTTGAAGATTTCCCTACCCCTCCTTTTCCACCAATAAAATAGATCTTCTTTTCTTTGTCGAAAGTCATATATATTCACCCTCTATTTTTGTTAGCAACACCTGACTCCCGCTAATGGAGATTTTTCCATGCCCATCCGTAAATGCCATTCGTGAAAATGTTCAATAATATAAGGATATAACTCTAACGTATAATAAAATGCAGGATTAGGAATTCCGAGCATATCTGAATAAACTAATAAAAGAAACAAATCATCTTCATCTTGTAACTCCCGATAAATCTCGGCTTTATGTGGTACTTTAATCATTTCATCATAAAGTTCAAATAATCGTTTGAGTGTGAATTTCGTCATTAACATCCTCTCTTTTTAGTGTTTTTTATCAAACTTTACAAATAGTTATGCACTTTTGTCGATATCGTCATAGTCCCGGTTATTCGCCAATGTAGAAAACGAGACGAGAAGAATCCAAATGGCAAATACTAAAATTATTGAACCAAATACAAAAAGTAAAATATTAGCTTCCCCTCCAGACAATCCGGACCAATCAAAGATAACTTGTTTTCCCATTGCCCATAGCGTCATTGCTAATATAAATAGCATAGGTAGGAGTGTTGGAAGGAAGTTCCGTTTTTGTATTTTTAACCAAATCGTAATTAAGAGAAGGGTAATACCAGCTAATAATTGATTTGCCGTTCCAAATAGAGGCCATAACAGATATCCACCTGAACCAAACCCATTCGGACCTTCTGGTAAAAGGACCAATGCTGCACTAGAAACAACAGCAATAGATGTTGCGACATGTGTTTTAGAAATGGCCGGGATTTTATATTCTGTTCCTAGTTCTGCAATAATATATCGCATTAAACGAACAGATGTATCTAATGTCGTAGCGGCAAAACTTACGACGATCACAGCAACAATTGTAGAAGCGATATCAGCTGGAATAGCTAATCCAGTCGCAAGTTGCCCCGCAGCCGCAATGAAATTTCCAAGACCACCTGAGCTTGCAGCGCCGAAGCTATTATAAGTTGCTAAAAAATCACCAGAAGTAGCAAAAAACGTGGAAACGGCAATAATCACTATTAAGGCAAGAGCCCCTTCTCCTACAGCCCCTAAATAACCGACGAAACGAGCATCTGTTTCTTTATTCAATTGTTTTGACGTCGTTCCTGAGGAAACGAGCCCATGGAATCCAGAAATGGCTCCACATGCAATCGTTATAAACAATAACGGAAACCAGGAAGTATCTGTTGTTCCATTTGTCATTGGCGCTGTCACTTGTGGATTGGATAATAATAAACCTAAGTATAAAATGAGTAAGCCAACAACTAATTGATGAGAGTTAATATAGTCACGTGGTTGTAATAGCTTCCACACAGGTAAAGTTGAGGCGATATACACATAGACCATCAAAATCATAATCCAAACGAAAAATGCCATGGCAACTCCATCTAAACCAAAAGCAACAACATTCCCTTCCCCACCAAAATAACTGACAAGGTCAATTTGTAGAGCAGGAACGCGGCTTGCAATAATCGCTGTCGCATACATAACAACCAACGCAACTACGGATGGTAACAACATACTTCCTTGTTTTTTATAAACATGATACCCAATCCAAATAGCGAGTGGGATTTGAATAAATACAGCTAATACAGCTGATGGGAATAAAATGAATAAATTAGAGATAACCCACGCAAATACAGCGTTAACCATTAGAACTAAAATTAATATGATAAATAAAAATAAAAGCTTGGCATTTCGACCAATGAGACGATGAGCCAAAGTCCCAACCGATTGCCCTTTGTTTCTAACAGATAACACAAGCGCTCCAAAATCATGAACACCAGCAGCAAAAACAGTCCCTAATAATACCCATAATAATGCAGGTAACCAGCCCCAATAGACAGCAATGGCTGGACCAACGATAGGAGCAGCTCCAGCAACAGAAGTAAAGTGGTGACCCCATAAGACGAATTTATTCGTTGGAACAAAATCTTTCCCATCTTTGTATTGATGGGCAGGTGTAACAAAATCTGGATCAAGTCGGTATATTTTTTCTGCGATAAATTTTGAATAATACCGATACCCTAATATAAATACCGCAATACCAATGACAACCAGTAAAATCCCACTCATGTTATTTTCACTCCTTCCAAATGTTAGGGAACTCCTATTTCATTGTAAATGATTCTGAAAAGTCCGACTATAGAAATCGCTTACAAAATAAAAATCTATACTTTATCACCTGAACTATAGTACTATCTCTTCAAAAGAAAACAACGCCTACCATATTGGAAAGGCGTTGTTTTCTTTTGAATGATAGTCTTATTTAAAGATAAGAAAGCATAAAAGTTTTGGTCTGGCAGTGAAGTTTTGAAAGTTGATTCTAGAAGAGCGAAGGCTCCGCAACTGCGCGTTTCAACCCAGGAAGAGCACTTGGGGTTCACTATCAAAAGCGGGCAGGCCTCCGCACTTCGCTTGAAAGAAAAGACGCTACGGTTTTTCTTATCCTACATGAAGAGCGTCAAATTGTGCTTGAACAAGATGATAGTATCGTCCTTTTTGTTTCATAAGTTCGTCATGGTTTCCTTGTTCCATAATTTCACCATGATCTAACACAATAATATTATCTGCCTCACGGATCGTTGATAAACGGTGGGCGATCATAATAGCTGTACGCCCTTTTAACAAAGTGTTTAATGCTTTTTGAATAATTTGCTCTGTTTCTGTATCAATGCTTGCCGTTGCTTCGTCTAATATTAAAATTTGCGGGTCGGCCAACAATGCACGAGCAAACGACAATAGTTGTCTTTCTCCGACCGATAATATATTACCTCTCTCTTCGACTTCTGTTTGATAGCCATTTTTTAAGCGGGTAATAAATTGGCTTGCCCCAACCATTTCTGCAGCTTGAATGACTTCCTCATCCGTCGCATCCGGACGACCAAACCGTATATTTTCCATAATTGTCCCTGAAAAAATAAACGTATCTTGAAGAACGATGCTCACTTGCGATCGGATACTATCCAAAGTGATATCTCTTAAATCTTGGCCATCGATTTTTACTTTCCCACTCGTCGGATCATAAAATCTAGTAATCAAGTTCACAATCGTTGTTTTCCCAGAGCCTGTATGTCCCACTAAAGCAACCGTCTCCCCAGCTTTCATTTCTAGATTAATATTGTTTAAAGCTTTTCGATTTTCATCATAAGCAAACTCAACATTTTCAAACTGAATATGACCGGTAATTTTTTGTAAATCGACAGCATTCTTTTTTTCTGGAACTGAAGGCTTTTCATCTAGAAATTCAAATATTCTTTCTGAAGACGCCATACCAACAAGAAGTTGATTGTACACTTGGCCTAAACGAGAAATCGGCTCCCAAAACATCCCTAAATAAAATGCGAATGTGACAAAGATTCCAACATTAATATTGCCTGTTTGAATTAAATGGACGCCATACCAAATTAAAATAACCGTACCAAATGCATTGGACATCTCGACAAACGGTCGAAACAAAGCATTTTGCTGAGTCGCAATTCGCCAAGCTTGGAAGTTTTTTTCATTCATATCATTAAAGAAACTCATGTTTTCTTTTTCTTGCGTATACGATTGAGTAACTCGGATCCCTTGGATACTCTCATTTAAATGCGAATTAATATGAGATTGTATCACCCTCACATTTTGCCATGACCGTCGAATTTTTCTTCGTAGTTTCGTAGAGATAAAAAACATAACCGGAAGAATGACCATAATAGCTAATGTGAGCTCGGGGCTATAGAAAAACAAGATGACAATAATACCAATGAGCAATAAAATATCCATTAATAAATTGATAACTCCATTGGTAAATAAATCTTGAAGCGAATTTACGTCATTTGTTATTCGAACTAAAATCGAACCAGCTGATCTTTGGTCAAAAAAGCGGTGTGATAGCCGTTGAATGTGTTTAAATAAGCTTTGGCGTAAATCATATATGACATTTTGACCTAGCTTATTCATCCAACGAATTCGAAATGTATTTGCAATCCAAGATAATATATACAATGCAGCAATAAGCAATACGACATTTCGCAAGCTATCTAGATTTCGTTCATAAATGACATTATTTAAAGCATAAACCCCGATTAATATTGGTGTAATTAAGCGAACGACTGTTGAAATGACCATCGCAATAATCGCCAAGGGTAATAAATTTGTTCGATATGGTTTTAAATAACTAAACAATCGCATCATTTGTAGCCAGTTAAACGGCTTTTCAATTGCTGAATCAACGGAATAGTGGAACCGATGTCTTGGCTTTTCCTTCTTTATCATTGGCTCACCCCCGCTACAACATGTTGGTCTTGAAATTGAATATCATAAATTCTTCGATACGTGCCATTGTCATTTGTAATTAATTGTTTATGTGTGCCTCGTTCAGTAATTTCCCCTTTATCTAACACTAATATTTCGTCTGCGTGTTTTAAAGAAGAAATCCGATGAGCGATAATAAACGTTGTACGACCTTTCATCACTTCACGAAATGCTGCTTGGATTTTTCCTTCTGTTTTCATATCAACCGCACTTGTTGCATCATCTAAAATAAGAATGCTAGGGTTGATTAAAATCGAACGTGCAATCGCAATTCGTTGCTTTTGACCACCTGATAACCCCATTCCTCTTTCTCCAAGTATCGTATCATAGCCATCATCTAGTTCCATGATAAATTCATGTGCTTGCGCCCTCTTAGCAGCTTTTATAATGTCTTCTAAAGAAGCATTTGGATTTCCGTATGCAATATTGTCACGAATAGAAGAAGAGAATAAAAATGATTCTTGAAGGACAACACCTATATTTTGGCGAAGCGAATTCAATGAGTAGTGTTTAATATCTTGACCATCAATTAATATTTGGCCATCATTTGGTTCATAAAATCGCGAAATAAGCTGAGTTATACTCGTTTTCCCGGAACCCGTTGCCCCAATTAATCCAATAATCTTACCTGGAGGTGCATCAAACGAAATATTATTTAACGCTACTTCTTCTTCTTCATCATATTGATGTGTTACATTCTTAAATGTAACATGACCTTGTAAGCGAGGAAAATCAAGAGCATCTTTGCGATCTTGGATGTCTTCTTGTTCATCCAGTAATTCTAACAATCTTTCTCCAGAGGCTTTCGACTGGGAAAAAGTATTAATGATAAAGCCTAAATTCATTAATGGTCCGATGATATACCATACTAATGAGAAAAACGCGACAAGTTGGCCAGGTTGAAGTGCACCTTGTATGACTAACCAACCACCATACCCTAATAATACAACGACACAGATTTGCCCAATGAGTTCCATTATTGGGAAATATCGTGCCCATATATTTGAAGTATGAATAAAACGATCTTTATAATCTTTGTTTTTATCAACAAACTTATCAATCTCAAAATCTTCTCGTGACAACGATTTAACTGTATTCATACCACTTATGTTTTCTTGTACTTTCGTTGTTAATCTTCCAAACGATTTTCTGATTTGGGTAAAAGCAGGATGGACTTTTTTGTCAAAACGATACACGGTAATAATTAAAAAAGGCATAGAAGCTAATGTGACTAATGCTAAAGGGACACTGTAAAACATCATGATTCCAAAACTAAACCCAACTAATAAGATCAAATTAAAAAGTTGGGCAAATCCGAATGATAAAAAGAACCGGAACCCTTCTACATCAGCTGTTAATCGAGACATTAAGTCCCCGGTTTTTGCGTTATCATAATAACGAAAAGGCAAGTACTGTAGTTTTTTATATAACGCATTCCGTAGTTCATAGACGGCCCGTACGCCAAATAAATCTCCTAAAAACTGATGCGAATATGTAGCAAACCCTTTTATTATCATTAATGCAATGAAACCAAAAGCAATATAAGGAATAATGTGGTATTGCCCGTCAATGACGGCATAATCAATTGTAATTTGCAATATGATTGGATAGATTACGGTAATAGCCGTTACGAGTAACAAAAATAAAATGGATCCAAAAAAATATTTTCTGTAAGGCCAATAAAACTCTTTGAGCCTTTTAAATGTATTCATCCAACTCCCCCTTTAATTTATAGTTCCCACCTTTTTTAGGGAATAGTAATAATATATCGGTTTTCGAAATAAATTTCTACAACTTTTTAATGAATAACTTTGTAAAAACAATGATATTTAACTGAAACCGTCTAATATGTAAAGAAAATACGATTATATTTAAAAATTACGCCCATTCCCAAAATCTTTCCTTCGATTTGAATAGTTTATGTTGATATTGCTTGGATATATAACAACAAAAAAAAGATAAAGTAGCCTTAGTGGAAACTTGTCCATCAAAATGCCATAAATTACAAAGCAATAACACTTGACCTCTTCCTTACATATACGGTATAAATAGAGTTGGATTTTATATACAACAAAATAATACTATCAACTCGATTTAGTTTGGGGAGCGAAAAGCATTAGTACATTGTGTGAGGCTGACAACCTTTGATCACTTTAGAAAGGGCTTTTTGCCGAAATAGAAAAGACGTCATGCTTTTTTATTGGGGTTGTCCTTAATAGGGCCAACACTGTCATTACAATAGTAATGGAGAACGTACTGATCGTGTCTACAAATGAAACAGAGTTATGATAGTCATCCTATCTTAGCTCTGTTTTTTTGTCATTTTGTTGTCATTTTAAGGAGGAAATTTTTTTGGAAGGTACAATTTATTCTTTAATCCCCCCGGTTGTAGCGATCGTTATGGTGCTATTAACGAGAAAGGTCTTACTTTCATTAGGGGTTGGAATCATATCTGCAGCACTATTACTAGAACAGTTCTCACCAATCGAATCATTACAAACACTCGTTAATTCTTTTTATACTATTTTCGTATCAGACGGGGCAATAAATACATGGAACGTTTATATTCTTTTGTTTTTATTACTTTTAGGAATGATTACGGCCTTTATTACTGTTATTGGTGGGAGTCGTGCCTTTGGAGAATGGGCTCTTCGTCGTGTGAAAACAAGAGTTGGCGCACAAATTGTTACAGCAATATTGGGGGTCATTATTTTTATTGATGATTATTTTAATGCTTTAGCAGTAGGACAAGTTAGTCGTCCTTTAACAGATCGGCACAATGTTTCTCGGGCTAAGCTAGCATACATTATCGATTCCACATCAGCCCCTATTTGTGTTGTTTCACCAATATCAAGTTGGGGTGCCTATATTATCGGAATTATTGGTACGATATTAACCTATCATCACATTAGCGACTATAGTTCATTTACCGCTTTTATTCAAATGATTCCAATGAACTATTATGTTATTCTTTCGATTTTGTTTGTTTTTGTCACAGCTACATGTAATATTAATATCGGTCCAATGAAAAAACATGAACTGCGAGCAATTCAAACAGGACAAACGTTTTCAACCGAACGAGGCAAGGTTCCAGGAGAATTAAAAGAAGATTTACCAGTAAGTCAAACAGGTTCTGTACTTGGCCTAATCGTACCAATTATGACATTAATTGTAGCAACCGTTACATCAATGATTTACTTAGGCTATCAAGAATCAGGTAGTGGGGCTACGATTCTTGATGTGTTTGCGAATACGGACCCAGCTGCTGCACTCTTGTACGGAGGAATTGTCACAGTTGTTATCACGTTTCTATTCTTTGTATATGAGGTCTCTGTAAAAAAAGCACTTCCTTTTCAAGTGTCATCGAAGGCGTCATGGCAAGGCATTCAATCGATGTTACCAGCTATATACATTTTAATTTTAGCTTGGATGATCGTTGATTTAATTGACCAACTTGAAACGGGAACCTTTTTAGCATCAATTATTGAACAGTCTAACTTTTCTGTTGCTTTGCTTCCTGTAATTTTATTTATCCTAGCAGGAATAATGGCTTTTTCAACCGGAACTTCTTGGGGAACATTCGGTTTAATGTTGCCGATCGCAGGACAAATTATGGTTATTGTTGAACCAAGCTTATTACTTCCTTCACTAGCAGCTGTTTTAGCTGGTGCAGTATTTGGAGATCATTGCTCTCCTATCTCAGATACGACGATATTATCTTCTACTGGGGCTGGTTGTCACCATATTGACCATGTTGTCACTCAATTACCTTATGCGATTATTGCTGCTATATTATCAAGTGTTGGCTATATTGTTCTTGGTGTCACAGGTTCTGTATGGTTTGGTTTAATCATATCACTCCTACTCTTTGGTCTTATTATAGGATTTCTCATTCGTTATTCTAAACATTCATAATGAACACACATTAAGTTCATATCATAATTTGAAAAACCGAGTTCAATTTTATGGATTGAATTCGGTTTTTTGTTTAAAGATAAGGATGTAGCGGTGAAGCTTTGAAAGCTATTTCAATAAGAGCGAAGGCTCCGCACTTCGCTTGAAAGAAAAGACGCTCCGAGTTTATTGCATTAAACGAAGTTGCTTATTAATGAATAAAATCGTTTCTTTATCTGATGTTGTTGGTAAACAAAAAGATTCTTTGTAACTTTCAGGACCTTTTCCTGTAATTAAAATATAATCGTCACCTTTTGCATTTTCTAACGCAGATTGGATCGCTAACGTTCGGTCCGGAATAATACGACCTTTTCCATTCCCATATTGCTTTTGGTACATTTCTAATAAAGAAATCATCTCTTTTTGTTTCACACCATTTAAATCATCAAATGTTAAAATATACTCTCCACTCCATTTTGAGGAAATTTCAAGCATTTCTGCGCGCTTTGTCGGATCGCTATTTCCTCTAAATCCAAAGATATGGGTTATTTTTTTTGCGCCTACGGAATGAAGGGTTTGAAAACAGTGTGTAAGTGCATCTGGTGTATGAGCATAATCGATAACCATTGTTACACCATTACCCAGAGGATACATTTCAAATCTGCCTGGTACTCCTGGAAAGGAGCGTAGGCTTTGAATGATTTTTTGACTTTTAACTCCCATTCGTTTCGCAGTGACAAAAGATAATGAAGCATTCCATGCATTATGAACACCTGTTAAAGGGACATTAACTTTATACGAGTCAGCACCATCGTGTAATTCAAAATCGGTAGAAAATTCTACATTAACATTTTGAACATTCATATTATCCACTTCATTGTAACCGACAGAGTACACGTTCTTTTCTTCATTGATTAATTTATCAATTAATCTTGTTCCCCATTCACTTGATGTACTTATAATCGCTTCACCAGTTGGAGCTAGAAAATCAAAAAGTTTGGATTTCGCTTCAAAATAACGATAAATGGAACCGTGATAATTTAAGTGATCATGACTTAAGTTTGTGAATAAGGCATAATGAAATTCAAGCCCTTCTACCCTACCTTGTTCTAGACCGTGAGAGGACACTTCAATAATGATGACGTCATCATGGCTTTCAGAAATCAACTTGTGTAATGTTAATGTATCTGGAGTTGTATTCTCAGAGGCAAAGCTTATGCCATTGATAATGTGTGATACAGTACCTATTAACGAACAGCGGAAGCCTGCTTCTTCCAATATATGACGTAACATATATGTCGTTGTTGTTTTTCCGTTTGTTCCTGTAACACCTATTAAAACAGGCTTTCTTTCATTTTTGTAGAATTGTTTGGCCAATTGTGTCAATGCTAACCGACTGCTTTGAACTTGAATATATGGTACGTTAAGATTCCTTAATGGTTTTTCTCCGATAATAGCAACCGCTCCTGCTTTTATTACATCATTTATATAATCATGACCATCGTGTTCATGACCTGAGATTGCAACAAACACGGATTGGTCCGTAACTTTTTTGGAGTGAAACTGGATATTTAATATAGATATATCTTCAAGATCGTCAGGTTTATGTATGATATGTAAAGGTTCTAACAAAGAGAAAAGCTTCATATTGAACTCCTTTAAATGAGATAAAAAGGGTAGAAAACATATACTTCTTGTATTCTGCCCTTTTCCTAAAAGATATATAATCCAATCATGAAATAACTTTTTTATAAGGAGTTATACTATGCGAAAAAAGCTGAGACAATAGGTGTTTACAACACACCTATTGTCTCAGCTACTTACTTTTACTTCTTTTATTATTTTCTTCGTTCGAAATGTTTTCGTAATCCTTCTCCAAACATCTGTAGTGAAAATATTGTGTAGGCAATCATAAAGGCTGGAAATAATGGAATCCAAATATCCGAACGTAAATATTGACGCGTGTCAGCTAACATTGTCGGCCATATTTCAAGATTATTTCGAACAACGATTCCTACCGATTCATCGTATAGCCAATCTTGTGATAAAAACATCGATAAAAATCCAAGTTGTCCTAATAATAACATCACCTTAGCAGCATCTAAGAAAAACATTATAATGACATGGGATCTAACATGCCGCCAATAATAAAATCTTCCCACTGTCAATTTAGAACTCCCATTCACAATAGCACCTTCCATATAGCTAGATTCATATATTTGACGGACGTGATTTTGTACAGCCACGGCAATGGCTCCACATTCTAATAATGCAATCAAGACGACAGAAAGTAAAAGTCTGTGTTCGGCCACTAAAACCATCGGTAAATTTAACACTAAAATGGCAATAAATAAAATTGGAACCATTGAAAAAAAACTATTAAATCCATGGATAATGGAATGACTGATCCCTTTTCGTTTATAAGCAAGTATTCCTAAAGGAACAGCAAATACAAAACGAATGAGAGAAATAACAAAAACGATAAGAAGCGTATTAAGCCCACCCTTTACTAGATAAGTAAAAATGTCCCTTCCATTCTGATCTGTACCAAGCCAAAATTGTTCAGATGGAGGATATGGTGGAATAAGGATTTGACCGTCATCTTTTAATATGTATTCTAACCGTTCCTCTTCTGGCTGAAGGATCGGATCGACAAAACTTAATAAACAAAAACAAAAGAGTAACCCTAGCAAAACTATGGCAATTTTTAATTGATTATTCATGTTGTCCTCCTTTCAATAAAGGAGAAAAATGCATAAATAACTTACAAAGCAAATGAATGAGGGCAACAAAACTAATAAATACGGCTAACAATGCAATAACAAGCTCAGGCTCAAACATCATTTCATTAAAAGGTGTCCGATTTCGGCCACCAGTAATTTGTGCCTCAGCAAATCCTAACGCTTGATAAAGTCGATAGGCGCCACCTCTAAAATACATTAAATATTCAATGATAACAAGGTTTGACATAACATATAAAAATATCGTAGGAATATGTGGTATAACATGAATTAACCCGTTTGTGAATTGATGTTTCCACAGGACAAAGAAATTAGACAACCCTTTACTTCTAGCCGTTGTAAGATAAGGTAATCCCTCTTCTAACATTAAAGATGAACTAACAATTCTCGCCATATACATCATTGGAAATATAGAAAGTAAAGAACTAGCTAATAAGAAGTGATGCCAACTTTCATTTCCGAATAAACTAATGTTTGGTAATCCTAAACTAATCAACCATAACATAATAAGCTGAAATACAATAACGACAAAAAAGTCTGGAAAAGATTGAAGAGTAAATGTTGTCGGACCTCCTAACATTCGCACTTTACTTTTTCTAACTATAAAGTCGAAAAAACCTTTCGCTGTCCCAAAAACAATGGCAAATAAAAAAGCAATAGCGATGACAATTGAACTCCGACCACCATACATCATAACTTCTTCAAAAACAGATGTTCCAAATCTAGTTTTTCCTAACGTATGTTCAAAAAACACCATATTCAAATAATTCTTAATATTTTCCATATAGAATTCATAAGGAATCGAATAAGATGTAATTAGCTCATATTCGCTATACTCTACTTCGATTGTTCTTGGTAGTAATGCGAATAAAATGATGACAACCATCGCTAGGAACCAAACGAATAATGTTTTTAATATTTCTTTTGCAATGACCAAAATTATCCCTCTTTTTCTAATTCTTTCATCCATTCTACCATAGATTAACAGTTTTAGATGATAGATGTTTAATTATGAGAGAATATGAAATACAAAAAAGAGTCCCACAATTAGGACTCGTGATCAAGAGATACGGTTACTTTACTTGTTAAGCCACCTTGCTTTCCAATAATAAACGTTATTTCTTCTGAATGCTCTGTAGCGATAAGCAATGATCCGATAATTGGTTTCCCAAACTCTACTTTATCTGTTAAATGTAACAACTGTAAAGTCGTTTCCTCCTTATGGTCACCTACTATTTCTTCCAATTTCCCACCATCAATAAGAGTAGAATTTAGTTTTTCTTCGTCATGAACAACTTCTACATGAAAAACGTTTGCAAGCGAATACTTGTCCGATGTAGTAATATGATGCTTTGTAAAGTAAGGTGTTAATTCGAAGTCTAATAGAAAAAAAGTCTGTTCTTCTTTGTTTTCTATAGGAGCATCAATTTCATCTAGAGAGTGGATTGTCATATCGACATAACCTAATATACTATAATAGCTTGCGCCTTCTCTAAGACGAATGGTCCGATCAAGAGAATCTCTTTCTTCTTTTGTGAGAAGTTTTGTTTCTCCTGTTGCTACCGCTTCTTCAATCTCTTCAATTAACTCGATTTGCTCCTCTGTATAATATGAAAGCCTTGGATCTTTATCTTCTTTTTTCTCTTCTAGTGAACTTGTTTGCTTACTGCACGCTGTCATAATGACTACACTACACAACAAAATCACGATTCCTTTTTTCAACATTGACCCCATCCTTACGATTAAAAATAATGCATAGTTCATCTTATTGAGTAAGGATGGAAAATATGTACAATTTATAATATGATGGTAGCCAATGAAAATACTTTTAACGGCCAGTACTCGAGTGTTCTATTTCAATTAGATATAACAATAAATCTAATTAGGATAAAATTAATGCGAGGATTTGACAAGAAACAGCAACAAATATGAGCGCAATTGGATAAGCAGCGGCATAGGCAATGGCCGCATCTTCGGTATCAACTAGTTGGTTACAGGCACCTAGGCCAGGAGTGCTCGTTAACCCTCCACAAATGGACCCTAAAGAATGGATAATACTTAAACGGAATAATTTCCGAGCAAGGAAAAATGCAAGCAACATTGGAACGATAGTAATGATTGCACCTCCTAATATTAAGCCTATTCCTTGATTTGCAATGACATCTACTATCCCACTGCCAGCAGTTGTTCCCGCACCGGCTAAAAATAAAACCATTCCGACATCACGAATGACTCGATTTGATGGTTGAAAAAAACGTGCTTTAATAGGTCCAATTTTCCCAAAATGGCCAATAATTATCGCAATAAACAATGGGCCTCCAGCGACACCAAGCGTCATACTTCCTAGACCAGGAATATAAATCGGAATTTTTCCAATCAATATACCAATTAACAAAATCAAACTTAAAGAAAAAATATGAACGTTTGTTTCTGATAATTGTTTGGCTCCAAAAAGTTTTCTGACTTCTTCCATTCTTTCTTTACTACCGACAATCGTTAGAACATCACCTCGTTCTAATCGCCATGTTGGGCTTTGACTAAATTCATAGCCATCACGTTCCATACGTGTAACCGTTACATCATAATTTTCTCTTAAATGAATGTCACGAAGGCTTTTTCCGATTAAATCATGTGAATCGACAACAATCCGATGCAATTTTAAATTTTCCCTTATATTGACACCATTTTTGGCCAGAAATCCAACATAATCTTTAAATTGAATTAACTCAGATGGATAACCAACTGCCACTAATTGATCGCCTTTAAGAAGAACGGTATCATTTCTCCCTAAGAAATTTCGATTCCCACGAATGACCCGACTAATAACGACTGGACTTTTTACTTCTGTTTGCAATTCTTTGATTGTTTTTTTATGGACGAGATCATTAGCAACTTCGATCGGCATCGTTTGAAGAGAACCTTTTGGTTTAATTGTTTTTTCTGAACGCTTTAAATCAGCTTTTAAATCTACTTTTAGAATTCTAGGAAGAAGTTGAACAAATAAAACTACCGCGATTACCCCAAACGGATAGGCTATACCATATCCAACAGAAACAAGTGGGTCGTTTGTTGCTTCAATCGCAGCTGCTAAACCAGGGGTGCTCGTTAAAGCTCCTGTCATTAAACCAATACTTAATGGAGCAGATAGATCAAAAAGATAAGCAACTATTACCGTTGTGACAGATGCAACAACTACAATAAAAAGGCCTATGATAGCAAAGATAAGACCACTACTTTTTAACATTCGGAAAAATCTAGGACCTGCTTGTAAACCGACGGAAACGATAAAAAGACTTAAACCTAAATTTTGAACAACAGTAGGAACTTGATATCCTAAATGACCAAAAATCATCCCTACCAGTAAAACACCTGAAGCCCCAATATTTAACCCTTTAAACTTTAGCTGTCCAATAAAAGAACCAATAAATAAAATGATAAAAATAAGAATTAAAGGGTCACTTAAAAATACACTCATAACAAAAGACTCCCTTCAAAAATAAAAAAACATAAATAAGAAAAACGCGAAGCGTCTTTTCTTTTAAAGCGAAGTGCGGAGCCCTGCACTCTTTTGACAGCAGTGAACCCCAAGTGCTCTTCTTGGGGTGAAACGCGCAGGTGCGCAGCCTTCGCTCTTCTAGAATAAGATTTCAAAGCTTCACTGCTACACCAAAATTTTTCTTTCTTATCTTTTAACAAATGGATGTCCTTAGGGAGAAGGACATCCTGTTTGTTATTGACAGTTACAAAGTAATATACACGTTTTCGTTTGAAATTTCGACTTCAAATGTACGAATTGATCCTTCATCAGGTGTTTGTACTTCACCTGTTTTTAACGATATTTTCCAATCATAGAGTGGACAAAATACAAATTCTCCACTTACGAGACCTTCAGAAATGATACCACCTTTTGGATGTGGACTTCTGTTTTCAAGAGCATATACTCTATTATTATCTAGCCGAAAAATAGCAATCTCCTCATCACCAATTTTTATTGATTGACCAATTTCGACTGGAAAAGAACGAAGTGACCCGATATTAATTTTCGTTTTCGTCATCATGAAAGCCCCTCCTATTAAAATGAAAATTCACGTTTTGTATAGTATTGTTCACGAATATCTTGTTGTGTAATTGCTTTTTCCCAAGGTTCTTCATATCGTTGTAATGTTTCATTTAAACGTTCGTTTAATTCTTTGCACATTTCTTCATTGCTTAGTACTTCTTTAATATGGTCTAAGCCTATTCGCTCCATCCAAGTGGATGTTCTTTCTAAATAATGTGCCGTTTCACGATAATATTGAAGATAAGCACTGACAATAAACATAAGCTCAGTTTCAGTCTGCACCTTGCATAACATGTCTCCCGCACGTAAATCTGTACCACCGTTTCCACCTATATAAAGTTCCCAACCACCTTCAACTCCAACAACTCCAACGTCTTTTATTCCAGACTCGGCACAATTTCGCGGACAAGCAGATACGCCCATTTTAACTTTATGTGGGGTATCTAACCGTTCAAACCTCTTTTCTAACTCAATCCCTAAACTCATTGAGTCTTGTGTACCAAAACGGCAAAACGTTGATCCAACACATGTTTTTACTGTTCGTAATGTTTTGCCGTACGCGTAACCCGAAGGCATATTTAACTCTTCCCATACTGAAGGAAGTTGATCTTTAGTTAAACCAAATAAACCAATACGCTGCCCACCTGTTAATTTTACAAGAGGGACTTCATATTTCTCGGCGACGTCAGCTAGTTTACGTAAGTCTTTTGCACTTGTTACCCCACCATACATTCTTGGAACAACTGAATACGTTCCATCCTTTTGAATGTTGGCGTGCATTTTTTCATTCACAAGACGTGAATTTCTGTCGTCTACATAATTTGGATACAACATACCTAAATAATAATTAATTGCTGGGCGACATTTCGAACATCCTTGTTCTTGACTCCAATTGAGTACATTCATCACTTCTTTAAGAGTTGTTAACCCTTTTTCTTTTATTTCAACTAATAGTTCTTCACGGCTTAGTGTTGTACAACTACAAATCGTTTCTTTTTCGTTTGCCCCCTTAAACTCATCACCTAATGTATATTCTAATAAATCTGCAATTACCGGTTTACAACGTCCACAAGAACGTCCGGCATTTGTACAACCACCAATTTCAGCTACTGTCGTTACTCCTTTTGTATGAATCGCTTCAACAATTGTTTCTTTTGTAATACCGTTACAGCCACACACGATTTCATCATTTGGCATAGAAGCGATGTCTTGAGGCTCATCGTCACCTTGAGCTTGTAAAAAAGCAATTGATGTTAAATCAGAGATATTTTCTTTTTGAAGAAGCATTCGATATAACCTAGAACTATCTTTTGTATCTCCGTATAAAACAATGCCAACAATGTGTTGATCTCGAACGAGTACTTTTTTATAAATTCCTTCCCACTCATTATGAACTTTAATCGCTTTAGTAGAGGTGTCCTCGTATATTTCACCTGCTGAAAACAAGTCAATACCTGCCACTTTTAATTGGGTTCCTAATATTGAGCCCTCGTAACCGTTCGTTTTGACCCCACAAAGACGTTGAGCTAATACTTTTCCTTGCTCATATAAAGGAGCAACAAGTCCATATACAATTTCACGATGCTCGCAGCATTCACCAACCGCATAAATATGTGGAACATTCGTTTCTAGTAAATCATTAACGACAATACCGCGATTGACAGTTATAGGTGTGCCGAGTGCCACATTTACATTTGGCACAATCCCAGCAGCCATGACGACTAGGTCTGTAGAAATAGATGTGCCATCACTGAATGTAATTCCTGTGACTCTGTCATGACCTGTAATTTCTGTTGTTTGTTTTTGCATGAGAAATTGCAGTCCTTGCTCCTCAAGCTCTTCTTTTAACATTGAACTAGCGACTGGATCTAATTGTTTTTCCATCAAGTGTTCCATAAGATGAACAACATGAACGTCCATCCCTAAATGAGCTAGCCCTTTTGCCGCTTCTAAACCTAGTAATCCTCCACCAATGACAACTGCTCTTTTATAATGTTGGGCTGTTTCCATCATCGTCTCACAATCAGCAATATCACGAAACCCAATGACTCCTTTTTTATCTGCTCCTGGGATTGGTAAGATAAACGGAACAGAACCTGTAGCAATGATTAACTCATCATAACAAACGGTTTCTCCAGTAGATGTAGATATCGTTTGCGTAGTCGGTTCAATTCCAGTTACTTCGACACCTGTATATAAATGAATATTATTTTCTTCATACCATAACCAATGGTTCATAATTGTATCTTCAAAATCAGTTTCCCCTTGTAACACATTCGATAATTGTATTCGATTATAGTTAGGATGTGGTTCTTTCCCAATAATAATAATGTCATATAGGTTTGGATTCATGTTTAAGATTTCTTCTACTACTCGAACTCCTGCCATTCCATTTCCGATCATGACGAGTTTTTTCTTCATCGTTGTTCCCTCCACTTGCTCACCGTTTCACATGGGAGCTTGCTTTATTTGTGTTTCTCTATACATTTATTGTAATCATGACTTGGCACTATCGTTGTGATTTTTGTCACAGTTCGCATTTCTTTTTGTTCGAAAGTCATAATTTTGACACAACCTTAATTTCACCTTTGTTTTACGACTTCGACATTTTTCTGATGACTTATCCTCTTATTTTTTCATCTGTTTTCTTAATGGTATTCCTGTTATATCAAGGTTTTTCACTTTTGTGTCCTTTTTGTGAAGTTGGAAAATAGTTTTTTTCTACGTTGTGATCATTGTCACACTCATTTTTTTTTCATGATTGTATGATGAGGTTGTAAACAACTTAGTAGTCTAAAAACTACAACACTGGAGGAATTACAATGGCACGAATAAAGGAATGGAATCCTGAAGATGAAGTATTTTGGGAAAAAGAAGGAAAACGTCATGCAAGAAGGAATTTATGGATCTCAGTACCTACATTAATGTTAGCATTCATCGTCTGGCAAATATGGTCAGTTGTAGCCGTACGATTAAACGATATTGGCTTCCAATTCACGGCAGAACAATTATTTACATTAGCTGCAATGCCAGGTCTAGTCGGTGCATCCTTACGTTTTATTTACACATTTGCTGTAGGGAAATTTGGTGGTCGGAACTGGGTCGTGTTTTCAACAGGGGTACTTGCGATACCGGCAATCGGTATTGGATTTGCGGTTCAAAATCCAGATACACCATACTCTGTCATGTTATTATTAGCTGCTCTTTGTGGTTTAGGTGGCGGAAACTTTTCATCAGCTTTAGCTAATATTAGTTTCTTTTATCCGAAAAAAGAAAAAGGAACGGCCCTAGGTATTAATGGTGGTTTAGGTAATATGGGGGTATCAGTCGTTCAGTTTGTTACTCCACTAGTCATTACAATTGGAACATTTGCTTTTATCGGTGGCGAAGGTCAAGTATTACCAGACGGTTCGCAAATTTGGTTACAAAACGCTGCTTTTGTATGGGTATTACCCATAATCATTATGACGATCGTTGCTTATTTTGGAATGGATAACTTACCAACAGCAAAACAGTCAGTTAAAGACCAATTTGTCATTGTAAAAAGAAAACATACTTGGATTATGACCATTTTATATGTAGCAACATTCGGTTCATTTATTGGGTATGCAGCCGCATTTCCACTATTACTAAAATCTCAGTTTCCTGAGTATGTTTCTCTCGCATTTTTAGGAGCTTTTCTAGCTGCTGCTTTCCGCCCTGCTGGTGGTTGGCTATCAGATAAATTTGGCGGAGCTTTAGTAACGACCGTTGTTCTTATCGTTATGGGCCTAGGCGCCTTCTCTGTTATTTTCTTTATTGGACAACAAGCATTCTTAGGCTTCCTAATTTCATTTTTAATTTTATTTATTGCTGCAGGAATGGGTTCTGGTTCCACATTCCAAATGATACCAATTATATTCCCTGTTAAAGAAGCAGCTCCTGTTTTAGGATTTACAGCAGCTTTTGCAGCTTACGGCTCATTCTTTATTCCGAAACTTTTTGGTTGGTCTGTTTCTACAACAGGAACTCCAATAACAGCCCTTTACTACTTTATTGGATTTTATGTTATTTCAATCGCTTTAAACTGGTATTATTATCAACGAAAAAACGCAGAAGTAAAGTGTTAATCATGAAACGACCGGAAAACTTATCCGGTCGTTTTTAACGCTCTTATAGACAGGTGAGCCCTTAATATTACAAAAAGTCACGTTTCTCAAACGCTATAGGACATATGTTCCGTTATATAGAGAAAATCCTAATCATTCTCGATTTTACAGTCTAATAACCGTAAGACTCATTTGGAGGTTATTCCCACGGTTTTCTTGTTGTCATAAACTCGGCTAATTCCCTACTCTTTTTTCTTCTTTCCTTTCTAACCGTAGCTCTTTCAGCTCCTGTTTCGAACAATTTTTTCTCCTCTTCTGTTTCTGGAATGATTCCTGGAACTTGAACAGGTTTCCCTTTTTTGTCCATAGCGACAAAAGTTAGAAACGCTGTTGCTGCTATTTTTCTTTCCTCCGTATTTAAATCTTCCGCTATAACTTTTACAAATACTTCCATTGAAGTTGTTCCTGTCCATGAAACAAATGCTTCTAAGCAAACTGAATCTGTTTGCAATATCGGATGTAAGAAATCAACCGAATCTGTTGAGGCCGTAACAACTTCTGTCCGACAGTGTCTCCTAGCAGAAATCGATGCCACTTCATCCATATTTCGCATTAAAATTCCACCAAATAAACTTGCATGATTGTTTGTGTCATTTGGTAACACTAAATGAGTCTTTACGACTCGAGATTGTTTTGTATATTTTGCATTCACAGATCTCGTACTCCCTTTTTTCATAATCTATCTACCATTATAAGCAAAAAATATCTTGAAAGGAAATCCAACAAAAATAATACATAATCACCATTAGAAATTCAAACAATATTCACCGTAGGAGGATGCTTATGAAAACTAATTCAGGTGAACAAAAAGAAAAGCCGTTAAAGTGGTGGCAATTATCATTACTTGGTGTAGCCTGTACAATTGGTACAGGGTTTTTTCTAGGATCAAGTATCGCCATTAGTATTGCTGGACCATCTGTTATTTTTGCTTTTATCATCGCCGGGTTAGGGACTTATTTTGTTTTTGAAGCTCTCGCAAAACTAACAGTCGCCGATCCACAAAAGGGGTCGTTTCGTTCCTATGCAAAAAAAGCATATGGCCGATGGGCTGGATTTAGTAGTGGTTGGGTGTATTGGTTGTCTGAAATGTTAATTATCGGAAGCCAAATGACAGCCCTTTCTATATTCACTCAATTTTGGTTTCCAAATGTACCATTATGGGTATTAGCAAGTATTTATTCGGTTCTTGCAGTTATTGTTATATTAATGGGACCAAAAGGGTTTGACCGTGTAGAAAACTTGCTTGCTGTTCTTAAAATTGCGGCTATTTTAATGTTTATCATCTTAGCCATTTTAGCACTAGTAGGTGTATTTGGTGGTGGGAATAACCAAGTTTCGGTTCCAACAACCTATTCTCAACTCTTCCCTCAAGGGGTAACTGGGTTTTTCCCTTCCCTAATTTATGGGTTTTATGGTTATGCTGGAATTGAAATTATGGGTCTACTTGCCGTACGTTTAAATAAAATGGAGGAAGTCCATAAGTCAGGTAAGGTCATGTTATCTGTCTTAACATTAATTTATGTTACTTCTGTTGGGTTAGCGTTAATAATGGTGTCATGGAATACATTTAATACAGAAAACAGCCCGTTTGTTACAGCGCTTGAAAATTATAATATTGATTTTATACCACATATCTTTAATGGCGTATTTATTATCGCCGGATTTTCTACAATGGTTGCTTCGTTTTTTGCTGTCATTCGTATTTTAGTGACTTTAGCAGAAGACCGTGATGCCCCTCGTTTTTTTTCAAAACGAGTCGCAAATAAGTTTGCAGTCCCAGCGATTTTGTTAACAATGGGGGGTATTATTGTTTCTATTGTATTATCTGTCGTGATGCCTGACCGAATTTATGAGTATATTACAACAGCTGCAGGGCTTATGCTTTTATATAATTGGTTTTTTATTTTAGGGTCATACGGTCGGTTATTGGATGTAACAGGGTTTGATAATGTAAAGCGCTGGTTTGGATTTTTGCTTGTCTTCCTTGGTGTTGGTGGAACAGTATTTCACCAAACAAGTCGTCCGGGGTTTTATGTAAGTTTGCTTTTTGTTATCGTTATTGCGGTAATTACGTTAATCATGCGTCACTTTTGGAAGAAAGCAAAAAAGGAAGAGGCGAAAACCCCTTCCGTTTTTACGAAAATAAAACGCTAGCTGCTTCAATTCCAAAATAAACACCAAAGCCGATTAACGATATCCCAGATAAAATTGAAATCGTGCGTAATAATCGAGTCGATAAGTACTTCCGCAACGTACTTGCAAGTGTGGCCATTGTAATATCCCAAACGGTTATTCCAATAAAAATTGCACCAACATATAAAATAACTTGACCCGTTCCGTAAGATGTGACTGTTTTTGCTAAAATGGAACCGAAAATGCCAAGCCAAAACAGAATCGTTAAAGGATTAAATAATGACATAAAAAATCCTGACATAAATGATTTTATGTGTGATTCTTTTTGGCTTCTCATTTCGGAAAGATTAATTTTATTTGCCCCTAATAAACTTTCATAACCTGTGTACACAAGAACAAAAAATCCAAATAGCCATAAAAAGGTTTGCATAAACGGAATTTCAATAAAATGAACTAACCCTAAAAAAACAAGTAACATATAAATACCATCCGCTACTGTTGCGCCTAGCCCAACAAGCCAAGCATGAAAAAAACCATTCTTTATCCCCCTGTCCAATTGTGCTGCATTAACAGGACCAATTGGAGCAGCTAATGATAACCCTAAAAGAATATACCCTAAAAAAACACTCATCCGCTTTCCTCCAGACCGATAATTTACGGACAACCCGTAGAACTTGTACCATTCTATTCACGAATGATCAGTTTTACGACTAGAGATTTATGAAAACAAGTGTTTTTAGTGCGTTTTGAACAAAACTAAAAGAAGTTTCATGCAGTGACAATGAAACTCCTTCTTTCCCTCTATTTTTATTTTTTCGGTTGAAACAGTTCAATTCTTTCTTCGTCTGGTCCAACAAAGAAAATATATTGTGCTCCATTTGGTAGAGTTTGTGGCGTTTCTGTTAAAAAAGTAACTCCTTTTTCTTGTAGTGTTTGAATTTCACTAGCAAGGTCCGACACCGTAAAAGCTACATGGTGTACGCGTCCTTCCGTAGGAAAAGGTTGGTCAAGAGTTTCGACTATTTCAAGATAAATATGCCCGCTTTGTTTTGAACCTAAAAATGCGAGTTGTGGTCCCCCTTCTATTTTTAGTTCAGTAAGGACATCTAACCCCACCGTTTCGTTGTAAAACCGAACTGATTTATCATAATTGGATACCATAATTCCAACGTGCTCAATTTTTTGAATAGCCATTTTATCATTCCTTTTCGTTTACTTCCTCCTATTATACAAAAAGAAATTACGCTATACTACTAATGACTATTTGTATAAAAATATAATACAGTTTAACTCAAAAAGGAGTCACTATGTTTGATCCAACGATTTATGAAAATCTAAAAGTGGTATTAGAAGGCGATCTTTACGACCTAGACTTACAAGGGACAATTGAAATTGTAAACCGAAAAGACTTAATTGATATGGCTACTATGTCCAGGATATTCTCAATTGAGTTGAAGCGTACTGATGAACAAACTCTTTATCCAACCGCTGAAATAGTAATGACAGCGAATCTCGGAGATTTTGCACTAGAGAAAATCAATCGCGATGTTCATCGATCAGGGTGTAACATTAGAGTACATTTAATCCATAACATCGCCAATGAAGAACAATGTTATACCATTAAACAAAAGATAAACACCATTTGGAACAATCGCCCATTGATTACGCAAAAAGTCTATTATGACATTGGGGCAAAAGAGAAAAATCAGCTTTGTCAAACAACATTATCATTTAATCGCAAAATTAATGAAGAAAACATTAAAGATTTAAACGGAATCATATCTTTTACTGTCCACTCACTTGAACGTTAAAAATAAAAAAGTGAGGAAAGTCCTCACTTTTTTTCAATCAAAACACGCCCTGAGAAAAAAGTTGCTCCTTTACCCATATCAGATAATCGGTCTGGGGTGAGTGCATTTACAAAACGGTTTTCCCCCTCTTTGTCCGCCCACAACCCTTGTGTCACAACAACACCTGGTAATACATTTTCTCCAACAACGGCTTGTAGAACAACTTCACCACGATTATTCCATATTCGTACAAAGTCTCCATCGGCAATTTCATGTTTCAAAGCATCATCACGATGAATAATAACTTTTGGTGTTTTTTCAAGTGAGACATGCTTTTCATTATTAGAAAACGTCGAATTTAAAAAATTATGATTTGGTGCAGGAACGAATAAGTAAGGAAAATGATGTTCTTCATATATAGGTGTAAAGCTTGGCAAAGGTTCAAAACCATCCTCTTCCATCTTTTTAGAGAATAATTCAATTTTTCCACTCGGAGTAGGAAGAACCTCATTGGTTACTATCTTCCGCTTCGCCTTTATAAAATGCTGTTTTTCTAATTGTTCGTAAGAAATCTCTTCAATAGACGGATTATCAACATTTTCTATTGCTTGTTGGATCATATCTTTGTCACTATCTTGAAAACAAGGCTCTTCAAATTGAAATGCTTTGGCTAACAATCTGAATAGTTCTGTGTTTGACTTACTTTCACCAAACGGTTCAATGACCGGCTGTTGTAATTGAATATAATGATGCCAATATGAAGTATAAAAGTCTAAGTTTTCAAATGCAGATGTCGCTGGTAATACAATGTCTGCATATTTGGCCGTTTCCGTTAAAAATAAATCATGAACAACCGTAAATAAATCCTCACGTTCTAATCCATTCCGGACTTTATTTCCTTCTGGAGCGACAATGGCGGGATTACTACTATAAACAAACAAGGAACGAACGGGCTTTTCTTGTTGTAACAGGGCAGAACCTAATTGATTCATATTAATCGTTCTTGTTTGCTTATTTTCTAGTAAATCTGGTCGTTGTAGCGATTTTGCATTAAACCGGAGAAAATGGGAGTTTCCTTTTATTGCCCCCCCACCTTGATACTGCCATTGTCCTGTTAAAGCTGGTAAACAAGCAATGGTCCGTATGCTCATCCCACCATTATCGTGATGTTGGAGTCCATTTCCTATTCGAATGAAAGATGGTGTCGCTTCTCCGTATAGCTTGGCTAATTCTAATATATCTTCGACAGGAATACCTGTAATCTGCGCGGCCCATTCTGGTGTGTATTGTTGGACATGGTGCCTCAGCTCCTCATGCCCAACCGTATTATTTTGTAAAAACTCTTCATCGACGTAGTTTTTGTTAAACAAAAGGTGCATTAAAGCTAAGGCAAGAGCTCCATCTGTACCCGGACGGATAGGAATAAACCAGTCTGCTAAGCGACCTGTTTGGTTTTTATGAACATCAATGACAACAATTTTTGCGCCTTTCTTCCTTGCTTTTTGGGCTAACGTGATTTGATGCATGTTTGTACTTACTGCATTTATGCCCCAAAGTAGAATCAATTTACTATGAACGGTTTCTTCGGGGTCAGTTCCGAGACTGCCTCCCATCGTATAGCTATATCCGACCGTACCGGCAGACTGACATATAGTACGTTCTAGCTGACTAGCCCCTAATCGATAAAAAAAGCGACGGTCCATGCCTTCAGCTGTAAGATTTCCCATATTACCATAAAAACTATAAGGCAATATACTTTCTGGCCCGTCTTCATCCATTAATTTTGACCACTTCTCATGAATGATTTCAATTGCTTCATCCCAAGTAATTTTTGTGAATTCCCCTGATCCTTTTTTTCCTATTCGTTTCATAGGGTACTGTAACCGATTTTTGTCATAAAGTCGTTCTGTCATATGACGGACTTTGTTACAAATATTCCCTTGTGTAACAGGATGTTCAGGATCCCCTTCCACTTTAATAATTTTACCATCTTTTTTATGAACAAGAAGGCCACATTGGTCAGGACAGTCTAACGAACATACCGACTTAAATATTCCTTCCTTTTCCTTTATAACATCAACCATTACATCACATCCATATTCTTTGTTTCTTCATTATCAATTGTTGTGTTTGGCTAGTCAACTATTTTGCAAGAAAAAAACCAGCGTGATAGAACGCCGGTTTTTATCATTTAAACGTCTCATATTCTTTTTTCATTAATTGCAGCTGTTGAAGCCAGTGGAAATCTCTTACATCAAGTGCAATATCGATCATCGCATCAAGATCTTCTTGTTCAAGAGAAATAGAATTGCAGTCATGAATGGAAGAAGGTGGTTTGGAATAACATTTGCCGGTTTCTGGTATTATGATGTTGACCATTCCATTGGCTTCCTGTAACGAAAGAACAAATCCTTTTTTAAATGCATTCAACTCTTTGCAGTAAAATTTAACCCATTGTCCTATCGATACTTTACTCCAATCCATGTCCATGCCCTCCCTTGTATGACATCCTTCTCTTATACTGTATGCGCTTTCTGCTATTATTGTTCAAATAAAGTGGATGTTAATACATGTAATGCTTGATTGCTGTCATCCCCATGAACTTGTAATCGAATAGGTCCAGACACCCCATGTAAAGCACATGCACTTAATAAACTTTTTGCGTTTAATGTTTTTGTATCAAATTGAATTAATATATAACTATTAAATTGGTTGGCTTTAGTTACTAATTGAAGGATACGTTGATGATTTAATTTACTCCGCAAATGTCCGTCGACTGTTAAGTTCATCGCTTCATACCTCCTTATGATTAATAAGCTTTTGATGGACTTATCATACTAAAGAGTCAAACCCGGTTTCTATCATTTTAGGAAATAATCTCACAAACATTTCTATTTGAACGTCCGATCGATGTAAGATTTTTAATACGAAGCGAAAAATAAAGCGAATGATTTTATGAATACATCATTCGCTTTGATAATAACATTTCTTACGGACATATGTTCCGCTGTATTTAATATAAGTTACGTTTTTAAAAGGGTATCGGACATATGCTCCGTAGCTATTAAAAACAGTATGTTATAAACCATTTAGTCAGCAAATAACGGATTATATGTCCGATGCCTAAATAAAAATCGTAAGTTTTCATGAAACAAACGGAATAAATGTCCGAATGATATTTTAGAAGTCTAACTCTAGAACAATCGGACAATGATCGCTCCCTAATACATGACAATGGATATCCGAGTGTAATAGCTTGTCCTTTATTCGATTAGAAATGATAAAATAATCGATTCTCCAGCCAATATTTCTTTCTCTTACATTTCGCATATAAGACCACCACGAATATACATCTGTTTTATTAGGGTGTAAGTAGCGAAATGTATCGATAAACCCGGCTTGTAAAAGCTCTGTCATTTTCGCTCTTTCCTGTTCTGTAAATCCTGAATTCCCTTCATTTGACTTTGGGTTTTTCAAGTCTATTTCTTGATGAGCTACATTCAAATCACCACAATAAACGACAGGCTTTTTTAAATCTAATTCTTTTAAATATAGGGAAAGCTCTTTTTCCCATTCTAACCGAAAACCTAGTCTAGCTAAATCTCGTTGTGAATTAGGAGTATACACATTGACAACATAAAAATCGTTGAACTCAAGTGTAATAATTCTCCCTTCATCTTGGGTTTCATTGTCACCAACCCCATAAGAAACAGATAGTGGCTTTTGTTTTGTGAAAATCGCAGTTCCTGAATACCCTTTTTTCTCAGCATAATTCCAATATTGATAATACCCTGGTAGGTCTAATTCAATTTGCCCTTCTTGTAGTTTAGTTTCTTGCAAACAAAAAATGTCTACATCCATATCATGAAAATAGTCTAGAAACCCTTTTTTTACACAAGCTCGAATTCCATTTACATTCCAAGAAATTAATTTCATGTTGTTGTCTCCTTGTTTCCCATTTTATCTCTCATTCTATAACGCTAGCAAAAATTGAGCAACACAAACCCATTTCTTATGGAAGTCATTGGTCCTTTCTCTTTTTTGAAAATCAGATTATAATAAACTGTTAGGAAAGGAGGAAAACCATTGGTCAAACAATATGTCTTTTTTGATTTTGAAATGCTTTGTTCCAATCGAGGAATGTCATTTGAAGACATGGAAGCGATACGATTAGGTGCTGTGAAATATGATATTGAAACTGAAAATCTTTACTTTTTTGATCGATATATTCAACCTGAAAATAAAGCGCCACTCTCTTCATTTTGTAAAAAGTTAACAGGAATTGACGATTGTCATTTGCAAGAGGCCAATCGTTTTCCAGACGTACTCACTGAATTTTTAACTTGGGTTGGCGGCATAAAGAAATCTAGATTTTTTTCTTGGTCGAAAAGTGATGCGACGCGGTTAGTTTTAGATAGTGAACGCCACCGACTTTCACAAAAAATGATGAAGAAAATTGAAAAACGTTATGTTGATTTTCAAGCCATTTTTGCGCAACGAGTTTCACGACAAACGCCATCAGTTGAAGGTGCATTACAGTTATATAACATGGATTTTATAGGTACTCCCCATCATCCAATGTTTGATGCTTATAATACATTAAGAATTTATTTGCGATTTTTAAACGAACCAAAAAAATCAGATGTTATTATGTTACAGCATTATTTATTCGAAGAAGTTCCGAACGACAGTAAAGAACTAAACGAAAAAATAAAAATCTCCTTTCAAAAAGATGTCGCCAATACGTTTGGAACGTGGAGATCAATGTATCAAATGAAAGAAGCAAGTAAAATCGTAAAACAAACGAATCATCTCGTAAAAAAATATCGTAATATTGTAGTAAATCGTTCTGGCTTGTTTTCCAAAGACAACCGAAGTAACGTAGCTATGCTTATGGATTTTTCCAACGAATTGCAACATACATTTCAAGAGCATGTTCAATATTCAGCCAAAACAATGATCGTGGATGAATACACGTTTCAGCCGATACGTGAGTTAACTTTGAAGCAAGGATAACACTTGCTTCAATACATAAAAAGGGGATTATATATGAAGAAACGAATCGTTCAAGTTTTCATAGGATTATTAGCCTCAGCCTTCCTTGGCATAATTATCGCTAGTTTTTACTTTTATGATGTGGCTGTTGCCAGGTCTTCAAAAGATTATTTAGCAGATAATCCTGACCTCCAGTCTTCTGAAGTCATTACCATTGTTGATGACCCCGCAGAATGGGTAAAAGAACAACCATTTAAAGAGATTGAAAAAGTTTCAGAAGACGGATTGACGTTAAAAGCGTATTATTTAGATGCACCAACACCTACAGATAAAACAGTCATCATAGCACACGGCTACTCCGGGAAAGCAAAAGATATGGGCCGATATGCTCGGTTTTATCACGAATCACTTGGTTATAATGTGTTAATGCCTGATGCTAGAGGGCATGGTGAAAGTGAAGGACATTATATTGGTTTTGGTTGGCATGAAAGAAAAGATTATGTGATGTGGATTGACTATATACTTGAGACGAATGGTCAAACTTCAATCATTTCTTTACATGGGGTTTCAATGGGAGCATCTACCGTGATGATGACAAGTGGTGAAACCTTACCACCACAAGTAAAAGCAATTATTGCTGACTGTGGCTATACTTCAGCGGAAGATGTCTTAACGTATCAATTAGAAAGAATGTATAATTTACCGAGTTTTCCAATTGTACCCGCTACGAGCCTTCTTACTAAAATAAGGGCTGGGTATAGTTTTTCAGAAGCTTCTGCCCTTGAACAAGTAAAGAAAACATCTGTTCCTATTTTGTTCATTCATGGTGAAGAAGATACATTTGTACCAACAGAAATGGTTTATGAGCTTTATGAACAAACTAATTCAGAAAAAGACCTTCTCCTTGTTCCTCAAGCTACTCATGGTGAAGCTTATATTGTAAATATGGATCAATACGAGCAAAAAGTTAGTGACTTTTTATCATTATATATACAGTAAAAACAAAAGAACGTGATGAGATTAATTCCTTCATGTTCTTTTGTTTTTTATTATCTTACCCTGATTTCATTATCTTATCCGCAAGTATGGGATATATTACATCCTTTTCACTTCATAGTGATATTATTGGATGGACACACTATAAATAAATCTGCAAGAGGAGGATTTATAAATGTCGATATTAACTAAAGTTAAACCAAAAACTTATTGCCATAGCGAATACGATGTATTAAAGCAAGTGATTTTATGTGAGCCAAAATACATGACGATCCGCGAGCAAATTAATGATACACAAAAACATTTTTTTAATGAAGGGATTGATCTAGAATTAGCTGCAAAACAGCATAAGGACTTTGTAAAAGCATTAAAAAAAGAAAAAATTGACGTCGTTTTATTACCTCCCAATGAAAAATTTCCTGAACAAGTATTTACCAGAGATATTGGATTTACATTAGGTCATACGATATTTGTTGCTGAAATGGCTCATAAAATAAGACAAGGTGAAGAAGAATTTTTGAAAACATGGTTAAAAAATTCTGATATATCGTATTACAACTTAGTTGGAGATATGATCGAAGGTGGCGACGTCATGATCGACCATCGAACCATCTTTATCGGTTTAAGTAATCGTACAAATCAGAAAGCAATTGATCATATTCAAAACTTACTTGAAGACTTTGAAGTCATCACCGTTCCATTTACAGAGAAATATTTGCACTTGGACTGTGTTTTTAATATTATTTCTCGAAAAGAAGCGTTAGTTTATCCAGAAGCTCTTACGAAAAAGGAATATCAAATTTTAGAAAAACGTTATGACTTAATTGAAGTTTCAAAAGAAGAACAATTCACACTAGGTACAAACATATTATCGATTGGTAATAAAAAAATTATTAGTCTTCCTGTAAACAAAAACGTAAATGAACAGTTACGTAAAAGAGGGTTTGAAGTTATTGAAGTGGATATTACCGAAATTATTAAGTCTGGTGGCTCTTTCCGTTGTTGTACTCTCCCAACGAAGAGAGAGAATGAGGAAGCTACTCAGTAATACACAGAATGGTGTCCTGTTTCTTAGGACACCATTCTTTACTTTGTTTTACATTTATCGATGTAAAATATGTGCCAGATGATGATTTCCATGCCATGCATACATTCCAATTGTATAGTCTAAACGATTCACACTTTCTGATTCAGGGTGAATAAACGTTCGTGAAAAATCAAGATCAGACCGTAAGAGAAACACCCAACGAGTATGAAGGGCTTCGATGAGCGATAATGAAATTCCGATCGGTGTCGATGACACATCTGGTAAATTTGCCCACTCTGCTTCTTTGTATGGTTTAATCGTTGGACTTGTTTCAGTAAGGGCTAGTTTAAAACGAATAAAAGCATTCATGTGACTGTCCGCAATATGATGAACGACTTGCCGAATTGTCCAGCCTCCCTCCCGATAAGGCTGATTTAATTCATCATCACTTAAGTGTTCGACCGCATTTCTTAATTTTCCTGGCAATTGTGCAATGTCTTCAATCCATTGTTCCCTATCTTTTTTACTAATTTCTCCTTTATACTCAAACATGCCAATGGGGTACCGTTTATCCATTTTTATCTCTTCCTTTCTCCTAACAATATATCAATACAAGTTCTTGTTCCGCTTCTTCTCTTCCTTCTTTTTTTATAGAATCGTGATAAACTTAAAAGAAAAAATAAAAATGGAGAGTGTTTTGATGAAAAAACCATTAAGAGTCGGAATTATCGGTGCAGGCCTTATTGCAAAGGAAGCACATATTCCTAATTATCAAAAATGTGAAAACGTCGAGGTTGTTGCTGTCGTTAATCATCATATTGAAAAAGCAAAACTATGCGCAGAACAATTTAATATCCGTTATACGTTTAGAGATGTTCAAGAGATGTTGGAAAAAGTAGAGCTAGATGCTGTCAGTATTTGCACACCGAATAAGTTCCATGCTGAACAAACGATAGCTGCCTTACAAGCAAATTGCCATGTGTTGTGTGAAAAGCCCCCTGCCATGACCATTCAAGAAGCAAAAGCAATGGAGGAAGCAGCTGAAAAAGCAGGAAAAATATTAGCGTATGGCTTCCATTATCGGTATACCTCTGAAGTAGAAACTTTAAAACGATTTATTGAAAAAGATGAGCTTGGCCACATTTATGCGGCCAAAGCAACAGCAGTGAGACGAAGAGGTATTCCAGGCTGGGGTGTATTTACAAATAAAGAATTGCAAGGTGGCGGTCCTCTTATTGATATCGGTGTCCATATGTTAGATACAGCCCTTTATTTAATGGGTTACCCAGAACCGACAACTGTTTTGGGATCGACATACCAAGAAATCGGAAACCGACAAGGAGTTGGGTTACTTGGTGATTGGGATTGGAAAAACTTTTCTGTAGAAGACATGGCTCGTGGTATGGTTACGTTTCATAATGGTGCTTCTTTACTTATTGAATCTGCATTTGCTGCTAATGTAGAAAATCAAGATGAGATGAACGTTTCATTATATGGCAATAAAGGTGGTGCAGATGTATTTCCATTAAAAATGTATCAAGAAAAATATGATACGTTGTTAGATGTTACTCCTCGCTTCCTTCCGGTTACTTCTGCTCATGAAAAATTAATTATTGATTTTGTTCAAGCTTGTCAAACAGGGAAAAAAACAACAAGCACAGCGAAACAAGGGGTTATTTTACAACAAATCATTCATGGTCTTTATCAATCTGCCAAATACAATAAGCCGGTTTTATTTTAGCCACTCCCCTATTGAATAAGAATATTCATATAAGGGCAATCTGATCGCGTATGAAACGAGTTTTTTGCGATAGGAAACTAACAAGTTTGGCTTTTGCATTAAACATACAACAAACTTAGAAAACAGCGTGTTATTATGAAGATTTTTTTAAAAGAATAAAGTATACTATTACATGGACATGAAAAAGTATTTTTACATATGAAGGAGTGTAGCAACACATGGGTAAACAACAAATTGGTGTTTTAGGTGTTGGAGTCATGGGAAAAAGCTTAGCTTTAAATTTTGAAAGCAAAGGATATTCTGTTTCCATTTATGATATTTCAAAAGAAACCGTTGATACGATAATCGAACAAAACCCAACAAAGCAATTAACTGGTACATATAGCATTGAAGAATTTGTTAATTCACTAGAAACGCCACGCAAAATTCTGTTAATGGTACAAGCAGGAAATGTGACGGATGCTGCTATTGAGTCTCTGCTGCCTTATTTATCTGAAAAAGATATTTTAATTGATGGTGGAAATACATATTTTGAAGACACCATTCGAAGAAACAAATACTTAGAGGAAAAAGGAATCCACTTTATTGGTGCAGGTGTTTCTGGTGGTGAAGAAGGTGCATTAAAAGGCCCATCAATTATGCCAGGAGGACAAAAAGAAGCATATACTCTAGTAGAGCCTATGTTAGTAGACATTTCAGCTAAAGTAAACGGTGACCCATGTTGTACATACATTGGACCAAATGGTGCCGGTCACTATGTAAAAATGGTCCATAATGGGATCGAGTATGGGGATATGCAACTTATTTGTGAAGCCTATTCAATGTTAAAGCATGGCTTAAGCATTAGTAATGAAGAACTTCATACGATATTTGCAGATTGGAACAATGGTGAGTTAGATAGTTATTTAATTGAAATTACTGCGGATATTTTTACGAAAGTCGACAGTGAAACAGGACAATCTTTAGTCGATGTGATTTTAGATACGGCAGGACAAAAAGGTACTGGGAAATGGACAAGCCAAAGCTCACTAGATTTAGGAGTTCCTCTTTCCATTATTACTGAGTCCGTATTTGCTAGGTTTTTATCTGCGATGAAAGATGAGCGTGTCAAAGCAAGTTCGATTTTATCAGGGCCGACGAACACAACATTTGTGGGCGACAAATCACAATTAATCGAAACGATTCGAAAAGCATTATATTTTAGTAAAATTGTTTCTTATGCCCAAGGCTTTGCTCAGCTTCGAGCGGCTTCAACTGATTTTAATTGGGATTTACAATACGGTGAAATTGCTATGATCTTTAGAGGCGGTTGCATTATTCGAGCAGGGTTCCTGCAAAATATAAAAGAAGCGTATGATAAAAATCCACAATTGGATAATTTACTACTTGATCCTTATTTTAAAAACATTGCAGACGAATATCAACAATCACTTCGAGATGTTATTCAATTATCTGTTCAAGCTGGTATTCCAGTACCTTGCTTCTCAAGTGCATTATCATATTATGATAGCTATCGTTCAGAACGTCTTCCTGCCAATCTGCTTCAAGCACAAAGAGACTATTTTGGAGCACACACGTATAAGCGTATCGACAAAGAAGGATCCTTCCATACAGATTGGTTATCATAAGAACATATTAATTTCGCGGTCAAAGCAGCCGTTATTTGTGAACATGAAACGGGTTTCCATATTTTAGCGGTCACAGAAACACGTATTCACGTAAAAACAACTCTATTCCTAGCTATTTATTATGATTAAGTGCTCCTGTGTCCACCAACGTTCCAAAACGCTAGCAATGTTCACAGATAACGGTTTTCATGGCCGCTTTGAATTACAAAAAACAACAAAATCGCTTGCCTCATACTACCCAAAACCCCTAATCTACCCATAGGTCGACTATTTTTAGTTTCCTAAACAAATAAAAGAGGGAATAAACGACGGTTAATTTACCGTGTTTATTCCCTTTTCTTTCTTATATTGTTACATCGTCTAATAAAAGAACACGTGCAGGAGAAGCATCCGTACCGATAAGCTTTAATGGTGCGGCAACCATAAGGTATTCCCCACTTTCAATCTCTTTCAATTGTAGCCCTTCAATTACAATAATATCAGAACCAAATAATGTTTTATGTGTTGGGTGTCCCTCTTGCGCTCTCTCAACACCTAGAGCATCGATGCCAACTCCGTTAATTTGTTTTTCAGCTAAATATGAAGCGCCACATTCAGCTAAAAAGATAAAATCAAAATTAAACTCTTCATCGAATGAATTTTTCGTTTTAAATAAAACAAAATCATCGTTAGAAATATCAAACTGCTTTAAGTCTTCAGCCGTAATTTTTTCATCAACATGTGTTAGATCAAAAACTTTGCAAGGACAAACGAGCTTTTCAATTTCAATGGATTCAAATGTATCTCCGTCTGTTACCATATGTAACGGTGAATCAATATGTGTACCAGTATGAACATCCAAATCTAAACGAGATTCCGTAACATATCCATTTGTAGCTGTTTGTAACTTTGGTTGTTTTTCAGGTTTGTTTTTATAAACAGGCATGCCCTCATAAATCGGTGAACTAATATCGAAAACTTTCATTACTTCGACTCCTTTTCTCTTCTTCTTTACTTTCACTTGTGATTGGCCACCATTGATGACCGTCTTTTTCTAACAATTCCATCGAAGCGTCCGGACCCATTGAACCAGACTCATAGAAATGTAAGTCTTTATCACTTTTCTCCCAAGCTTTTGAAATGGAGTCAATAAAACTCCAAGATAATTCAACTTCATCCCAATGAGTAAAGTTTGTCGCATCCCCTAACATACAATCATAAATGAGCCTTTCATATGCTTCAGGTGTATTAGTTGTATCAACGCAGTTATTGCAATAGTCTAATTGAACTGGGGTTGTTCCACCAGCAGGACCAACTTTTTTTCCATTAAGAAATAATGTTAATCCTTCATCCGGTTGGACGTGTATAATTAATAAGTTTGATTGTGTTTGATTTTCACTATAATACAAATTCATTGGCATGCCTTTAAATTCAATTACAATTTCCGTCGATTTTAGTAGCATTCTTTTCCCTGTTCGAATATAAAAAGGAACACCTGCCCAGCGGTGACTATCAATCAATATCTTCCCTGCAACAAACGTCTCTGTTTTTGAATGAGGATTAACATTGTTTTCACTGCGATACCCAGGAACCTCACTTTCATTTAAAACTCCTGGTCCATATTGTCCTCTTACAAAATAACGACTAGTATCTTGTTCTGTAATTGGTCGTATGGCTCGTAATACTTTAATTTTTTCACTCCGAATTTCATCAGGAGTAAGTCGAATAGGTGGATCCATTGCTAATAATGAAACCATTTGTAACATATGATTTTGCACCATATCTCGCAATGCACCCGACGTGTCATAATAGCCGCCACGTTCTTCTACACCTAAAGTTTCACTTGACGTGATTTGAATATTCGATATGTATTTATTATTCCATAACGGCTCAAATATCGCATTTGCAAATCGGATTACTTCGATATTTTGCACCATTTCTTTTCCTAAATAATGGTCAATACGATAAATTTCTTCTTCCGAAAAGGCTTGTCTGATTTCTTGGTTTAGCGCACGAGCCGATTCTAAGTCATGACCAAAAGGTTTTTCAATGACAAGTCTTGTCCATCCGCCTGAGTCCGTTACACCTTCCGCTTTTAAGTTCTTGGCAATAGTCCCGAAAAACTCCGGTGCCATCGACATATAAAAAATACGATTGCCTGGAATTTTGTGAATCGTTTCGACTTCATCAAGTAAAGTTTTTAATTCATGATATGTACTTTTATTTGTAACTTCAAAAGATAAATAATAAAAGTGTTGGCAAAACTGCTCCACTACATCACGGTTTGGCTCATGTTCAAGTGACGCTTTTACTGTGTCTCGTAATGTTTCATTTGACCATGGTCTTCTTGCCACACCAACTACTGCAAAATTTTCCGCTAATTGTCCTTTTTTATATAAATTAAAAATAGACGGGTATAGCTTACGCTTTGCGAGGTCTCCAGTAGCACCGAAAATAACGATCGATGTTTTAGGTTGAATTTTGGTATTCATTTTAATACATAACCTCTCTTTACTATGAACTTAAAGGCTGAAATGTCACTAAACTATACAATCATTGTTCCCTTTCAACACCTTATTTACTCTGTTTGTGTATCATTGGACATGCAATAGTAAAGCAGGACAAAAAACGACATCATTTGCTCTGCCTTTCTTATCTTAACAACGTTTTAGCAAATTGCCAATAAAAATGATAGTTTTCCCCAAAAAACGTCGTTTTGGAGTAAGCTGTTCTCATTTTCTATCCAAAAAAAGGAGAGATCCCAACGAATCCCACCTCTTTTTTACTAGTTTTACTCTTCAAACAATTTTTCCCCTCGATGCAGACGGATGGCAATCGAAGCAGTGTGAGGGAGCTCTCTTGCTGTTGGGGCATGTGCTGCAATATATCTTGTCATAGCTAAAATCAACGTCTCTTGCGCTCTAGTCGCTATGCTGCTGTTTTCACCGTTCCAATTTTCATGTTCTCGTAATGCAGCTTCAAACATTTGAAAAGAATGAAATTCAGCGTCTTCACGTAATAGTGCATGCCCTAATGTTTCAAACAATGCTTTTTTATCTCCACCATTTTCTAAATATTGCATCACCCATTTCCCTGCTGCATCTGTTTGTTGATGTTTGTCAAGTAGTTGAAGTAAAGCCTCCACTTTTTCCGGTTTAGAATTTGGGACTGGTTTTGGTTTTTTTGCAGTAGGTACATTCAAAAAACGATCTAAATAAATGCTCATCGAACTATGAAAGACAGCGCGTGTAAGTTCAGGTGTTTCTGACCGTTGTAGGGATTCATGCACAGCATGAGCATGTGTAAACGTATGAAGAACGGTAATCCAATCAGGAAATTCATTTTGCACGTGAAAACGGGCAATCCGTTCCGCTGCTGCTACTGTCACTAGTTTTGCTAAACGCGTAGGAGAAAGACCGCTTTGTAAACATTCAACCATGACGTTTATTGATTCAATCGGATCATCACTAAGCAAAATATCGACCACTTCATTTTCATTTCTTGTCTCCTCTTTGTTTACCTTCTTTGAAAGAATATCAGGTAATTGTTCAAATGCTTTGTCTAAAGGAGTCACTAAATTGATTGGTGATTTCCAACTTTGTAATTCTTCACTTCTTGTCGCATATCGTAACTCAGGTAATAATGAAGCTAACACTTGTGGTTGTAGCGATTCATCAATATGGTGTAAAATTTCAAATGCTTTATTGTGAAAATCTAGTGTATGGCCAACATTCATATAATAATGGTCCGTAATCGCTGTCATCATCATGTCTGACAATTGTTCGGTTGAAGCGTTCCCATTTATTGCTGTTAACAACACACGTTCAGCACCGTCTGGATCACGTACTTCAATACTTTCGCGATACCATTTTGCTAGTTGTTTTACATCTAGTTGTTCATTTGCTTGGACAGGTAATTCCTTTAAAAGAAACTTTGTCCCAGCACCAGAACACTCTCTTGCAACATGAACAAGACCTTGGTATAAAGCAAGGATTTTCCCGTTTTTATCTAAAAATGGTAGTATGTTTGTCATCGCTGTCAGAATGGTTAATCCACTGCGCCAGCCAGCCTTTCGATGAGTCGTACCGAATTCGACCCCAATTTGGGCTATCGAAGAAAGTGTGGCACCTGCTTCCACTAAACCAACAACGGCTTTGGCAATGACAAGACTTAAATTTTGTTCTAATCCGGCCCGAAGACGCTCGTGGAGTGTTGCTAATGTTTGTTTTTGCTTTGGCGTCAAGCGAATAAAAACATTATTTCCTTTGACTTCAACCGGATAAGTCGTCGCATCGTCTGCCCATGGATCGAGTGTACCGCCACTTTTTAAATCAAATCGAGCATGGTGCCAGTGACACGTAAGGATTCCATCACACATACTTCCTACATGAAGAGGAAAACCTAGATGCGGACACCGATTATCGACAGCATAAAACTGGTCATCGTGAAACAAAACAGCAATTCCATGCTTGCCTCCTTTCACAATTTTTGCTTTTTGTGTTTTTATTTCTTCGACTGTTCCAACTAAAACTAAATGATTCATTATATCCATCTCCTCTTTTTCCTTTGTTATCCATATTAAACCAATTTATATGGAAAGACATAATGGCCTTTTGTTTGAACTCTTCTCATACTTTAGTTGTAGATTACTTATTTTCAGCAATGAAGACATTCGACTTGTGATCCGACACATAGTTAAGTACGATAGACAAAAGTAAAGTATGGAGGAATAGATTATGATTGTTGAAATTTGGTCTGATTTTGCATGTCCGTTTTGTTATATTGGTAAAAGAAGGTTCGAACAAGCTGTTGCTCTATTAGAAGATAGAGACGAAGTTGAAGTCATACACCGTAGTTTTGAACTTGACCCTAATGCACCGATTGATATTGACCTTGACATTTATGACATGTTATCTAATAAATATGGGATGAGCCGTGAAGAGGCAAAGAAAACCAACGCTTCACTTGCACAACAAGCAAATGTAGAAGGATTAGACCTTCATTTTGACTCAATGAAATTAACGAATACGTTTAATGCACATCGGCTTGTCCAATTAGCTAAACAACATAATAAAATGAATGAAATGGTGGAACGAATCTTCAAAGCTTATTTCACTGACTCGTTGCACATCGGCAAACAAGAAACATTACTTGACTTAGCCACGGATGTTGGATTAAATCGACAAGAAGTGAAATCATTATTAAACAGTAATCAATTCGAAAATATTGTTCGTGGTGATGAACAAGAAGCGAGTCAATTTGGGATTCGAGGTGTTCCTTATTTTGTTATTAATCGTAAATATGCTGTATCTGGAGCGCAAACTGTCGATGTCTTTTTAAATGCGTTAAAAAAGGCAGTAGCTGAATAAGGCTATTCATATGAGGTGATATATTGGATATTGTTTGGTGGATTCTTATTATTGCATGTTTCATCGTTAGTTTTATCGGTCTTGTTTACCCGATAGTCCCTTCTGTTGTCATGATATGGATTGGGGTTTTCCTTTACTATTTTTTCATCTCAAGTTTGTCTTGGTGGACTTGGGGAAGCTTACTTTTTTTAACGGGCATTTTATTTATAGCTGATTATATTGCGAATATGTATTTTGTTAAACGGTATGGAGGGTCTCCATGGGGATTACGTGCTGCATGGATAGGCTTAATTGTGGGCTGTTTTGTCCTGCCGCCATTTGGTATTATCCTTGTACCCTTTTTGCTTGTGTTTGTCACAGAGCTTATTCAAGGACAACTAGCCAAAGTGTCATTTAAAATTGCTCTCGGTACAGTTTTTGCCTTTTTAAGTAGTACGTTATCGAAAGCTTTTATCCAGCTTATTATGATTATTATTTTTATATTAGATGTTTGGTTATAACAAAAGAAAACACTTCTCTTCTAGCTAACTGAAGAGAAGTGTTTTTTTAGTTTTATCTAGCTTGAATAAACATTTGAACCCATGCACCGTGGTAAAACCCTACACCAATCGTATCAAAATTAGGGCTTAATATATTTTGACGGTGACCTGGTGAGTTCATCCATGCGTTCATAACTTCTTGCGGAGTTTTTTGACCTTTTGCAATATTTTCTCCTGCTGAGCGGTAGCTAATACCAAAAGTACGTAACATATCAAAAGGAGAACCATAGTTTGGACTATTATGAGCAAAATAGTTTGCATTAATTAAATCTTCTGCTTTTTTATGAGCAACATTTTTCACGTCTGCTCGATGAGTTAAAGGACGTAACCCTTGTTTCGCTCGTTCTTGATTTACAAGAGCAACAACTTGGTCTTCAAATGCGCTATGATGAGCAGCATCTGGCTTTAAGCGAATTACTTCGCCTACATGCATATTTGTCGGAACAACATCAGGGTTTAATCGCATTAGTTCTCGATAATCTAAACCATATCGTTGTGCGATAAACCAAAATGAATCTCCTGGTGAAACTTTATAATGTGAAAATGGCGGTTCCTTAAACATCCGAACTTGTTGCTCTGGTTCCGTTTGCATTTCTTCTGCATTTGCTGGTGTTTGGATTGAAAGAACGGCGATCATAAAGACGATAACAACAGCAAAAAGTGGAATTCTTTTCATGTATTTCCCTCCAACTAAAATTGATTTCGCCTTTATTTTGTCTTTGTTTCTAAAAACCATACATTGGAAATGAATTTTTTTGAAATTTTAACCTTACTGTATTTATTCGTTTCGCCAAATTATTTAAACGTTTGATTAAAATGCCGATTTTCTTCTAATTATAGGGAATTCTATCACGGTTTCATTGTACTTTGGGATGTGAAGTCTCTTTCATTGATCCTATTTCAATCTAATCGTACACTTTACATAGAAAAAAGAAGCAGACAAAGAAAGGAGTTTCAATGATGAACATTCTCGTTATTGGTGCAAACGGACAAATCGGAAAACATATTGTTCGTCAATTAAATCAAATGAATGAGTATAAGGTTACAGCTATGATTCGCAAGCCTGAACAAGCAGCATTTTTCACTGAACTAAAGGTAAATCATGTAATCGGTGACCTGGAAGGAACAGTAGAAGAGCTCTCGTCGATAATGAAAAACACCGATATTGTCATTTTCACTGCTGGCTCAGGAGGAAACACAGGAGCAGACAAAACAATGTTAATTGATTTAGATGGTGCTGTGAAATCGATTGAAGCAGCAGAACAAGCTAATGTTTCACGTTATATTATGATAAGTGCTATTCATGCAAACGATCGAACAAAATGGTTAGAACCTATTAAACATTATCATGCTGCGAAACATTATGCAGATAAACACCTGATGGAAAGTACCTTACAATATACTATTATTCGACCAGGCCGCTTAACAAATGAGGCGGGTACTGGACATATATCCGTTGGTAATAATTTAACTCGAGCAGACATCTCCCGAGAAGATGTTGCAAAAACCGTAGTCGCTTCAATACAAGAAAAAGCAACTTACAATCAATCTTTTGACCTTGTAGAAGGAACAACTGATATTAAAGACGCTCTTTTATCATTGGACTCAACCAATCATAATTAAAACAAAAAGAAGCTTCCTCAAACAAGGAAGCTTCTTTTTGTTTTGATGCTGTTAACAGACATCTGTTGCGCTTATATAGAGAATTTCAGATGTGTGTACGCTATTTTCAAATAACGGAATATGACCGTTTACTTTCAAAAATGCTGTCTTTTCGCTAAAATAACCTATGTCCGCAAAGGTACTACTGCCTTTACTAGAAATGAAAATTATCAGGGTCTGGGCCAATTCGTTCATTTTTATTTAATGATGAAATCTGTTCCATTTCCTCGTTTGTTAATGTAAAGTCAAAAATAGAGGCGTTTTCACGAAGGCGATTAAAGTTAACTGATTTTGGGATCGTCACGACCTCATTTTGTAAATCCCATCGAAGAATAACTTGAGCGGGAGACTTTCCATATCGGTTTCCGATAGTTGTAATTGTTTCATTTTTCAATAACTCCCCTTGTTTCAATGGTGACCATGCTTCTACCTGAATCTGTTCCTGTTTACAAAATTGATGAATTTCATTTTGAGTTAGATGTGGATGATATTCAATTTGATTGACCATTGGTTTAATCTCTGCATCACGTATTAAATCTTGTAAATGATGGACATGAAAATTACTAACGCCAATCGCCCTTACTCTTCCGTCCTTATATAATTTTTCAAGTGCTTTCCACGTTTCTTTAAATTTTCCTGCAACTGGCCAATGAATTAAATAAAGGTCTAAGTATTCGAGCTCTAGCTTTTGTAACGAAGTGTCAAACGCATCTAATGTTGTATCAAATCCTTGGTCTGAGTTCCATACTTTTGATGTAATAAATAGTTGATCGCGTTCAATGCCGGATTGTTTAATTCCTTCTCCAACACCTTCTTCATTCCGATAAATTGCTGCAGTATCGATACTTCGATATCCATAAGAAACCGCTTCTTTTACTGATAATACAGCTTCATTTCCATTGCTAACTTTGTACACACCTAATCCAAACCACGGCATTTTTACCCCATTATGTAATGTTGTCGTTGATTGCAAATGTAAAGTCACTTCAATCCCCTCCTTCTCCTCTATTGTGCAAGAAAATTTGTGAAAATAAAATAAATTTGCTTATGAGAACAAAACTCTCTCTTACAATAATGTAAGAGAGAGTCAAATTACCGATTATGCAAATACGTGCTTAGGGCATCTTTTAAATGATTAAGCTCATTCTCATCTTTCGTTTCAATAATGTAATGGTCCCCTTTTAAATGAGCAGTTACATCTGAAATTCCTTGTTTTTTAAGAAAATCAAGTGTATCATCAATGTTTTCGGTTTGTGTTAATAAAACTTTTTTCCCAACAAAGTCCCCATTTACATAAATATCATAAGCTTCATGTGCTTCTTTAACGATATCGGTTCCTTCCGTGCGTAGCACACCAAAGAGCGGAAGGAATATATTTCCGTTGAAATTATCTGTCGTATTCATTGTGATACCTCCAATTCTTTTAGTGTTATTATGCTTCATTTTTTACATTTTATTTGATGTTCCGCTGTTTACTTAACCTTTTAGTCAATTGTTTTCATTATAAACTTGCCGACTTCATTTTCATTTGTGAACATTTCCTTACTAAAAACAGTATTTGTATCGGGATCGAAAACTGTCGCTTGAAATTTTTGGTTTTCCTTATCGTACGTTAACTGTACACCATCTCCAAATTCCTCTGGTGGTCTCGGTTTTACAAAGGATTCCATGTCACTTTGCCCAGTGCGAACGTTTTTAATCTTTTCAAACAATTCTTCTCTTCTCATATAAACTAACCCCTTCCTCCTCATTAGTTAGCATTAATAACCTCTTCTTTATACAAAAAAAACAAAAAAACCCTTAAAGGGTTTAAAGTTTGGATAAACGTTCAATTAATTTCGCTAATAATAATGTTCTTTCAGTTAATGATGGAATTTCTAAATATTCCTTTTCACTATGAGTATTGCCACCAATGGGTCCTAACCCATCTATTGTCGGAATTCCTAGTGCTGCTGTAAAGGCAGCATCAGAGCCTCCACCCGTTTTCGTATCTTTTATTTTAATTCCTAGTTCATGACCAACCTCTTTAACAATAGAAAGGAGTTTTTCGATTTGCTTCGTTTTCAACATAGGTGGTCGGCTTATATCACCCGACAATGTTATTTTTGTTCCTTTTACGTCAGTTGTTGCACAAACCGCTTCGATTTTATGCTCCATCTCTTCAACTTGTTCAGGTGTTGATACTCGAACATCAATATGACCGACAGCACGAGAAGAAACCGTATTGACCGCATTTCCACCTTCAATGATTCCTACATTTACAGAAATCCCATGTTCATAGTCATTGAGTTCGTGTAATTTCACAATTTTATAGGCAAGCTCTTCAATCGCACTCCGCCCTTTTTCAGGTTCTATTCCTGAATGTGCGGCTTTGCCAAAAACTTGAATCGTATAACGACCGTTTCCGCGTCGTGCTGTTACTAGGGAGCCATCTTTTCTCGCAGGTTCCATAATTAATGCATAAGAAGTATTTTGAGCTTCTTTTTCAATCAATTTTCTTGAACTGCCAGACCCGATTTCTTCGTCACTGTTCAAAATTATTTTTACATGTTTGTAAGCATCACTGCCTGCTTTCTTTAATGCCTCTAGTGCAAATAAAAGTGAAACTAAACTTGCTTTCATATCGATTACTCCCGGACCATAAGCTCGATCCCCTATTATCGAAAATGGTCTTTTGGCAACAGTACCTTTTCCAAATACTGTATCCATATGACCTGCGATAAAAATAGATGGTTTTTCGACTTCAGGGTGAGAAATAATCAAGTGATTTCCAACTTCCTTTTGTTGGACGGTTTGAACATTGTATCCGAGTTCTTCATACTTTGTTTTTAAAACATTTCCAACTTTATCGACTCCGTTTTTATCATAAGAGCCACTATCGATATTTACTAATGATTTTAGAAGTAATAACATCTGCTTTTCTTTAGACTGAACGTCCATTATTTTCGCCTTCCCCTTTATCTACGAAGTGCTATTTTCATTTACTACTAGTCTATTCAAAACGTATAAAGTGTTTTACTTTATTTTAACGAAAACTTCATTTTTATCAAGAACATTCGACAAAATTTTAAGATTTTTCTTACTTTTAATCGATAACTTATAGTTATTATGGTCTAGTCCATTACTACAACTAAATCTTTTATAATAAAGTACCCCTTAAAAGTTCGACAATTTACCATGTAGACCGATGTAGAAATTTGATGTTTTTTTTGGAATTGTTCCGATAGCATCCTTTTGAATATATGGTAAAATAAGACTAAACATATAACTAAGAAAGGGCAAAGCTAACCGAAAGGTAGTGACGCAAAGCTCCGGGTCTACAGGAAACCATGACGGCCGAGTTCCCGAAATTATTGGAGGATTATATGAAACTGGAAAAAAAGTTTGGAAATAGAATGGAGATCGTATTGGATAAAGAATGGGTTTCGCTTGTTAAACAAGCAAAAGAATTAGGACTATCCATTCAGGACATCCGAAATTTTCTTTCTAAACACGAGCGAGAATCACAACATCAATGATCCTATACTAGTTCCTTTGCCCTTGTAAACTCATTGTGTTCTATAAGTAGAAAAAAAACATGCTTTTAGAATCATAAAAATATCCCGTAAGACTATATCACCCTCCGTGTTATAGTCTTTTTTTATGAATTACTTTTATTATACCACCTTTTCTCTAAAAATTTGATTGGTAATGTTTTTATATTCAAACAAATCAATAACGAAAATGGACATATTTTAAGCGATATAAAAATATAAATCTTTTGATAATGGTAAAAAGGAGTGTAATTACACAGTGCATATCGCTGATGGGGTATTAGATGTTTTTGTAGTTATTCCAACTACAATTGGAGCAATTGGTTTATTAGCTTATTCGTTAAAAGGGACAAAAGAAGAGGAAATTCCTAAAATTAGTTTATTAACGGGGGCTTTTTTCGTCTCTTCCCTTATCAATATCCCTATTGGGCCAACGTCCATTCATCCTGTTTTAGGTGGTTTTTTAGGATTAGTCTTAGGAAGACGAGCACCGATTGGTATTTTTATTGGCCTTATTTTGCAGGCTGTTTTATTTCAACATGGGGGTGTAACAACATTAGGAGCAAATATGTTACTAATGTCTATGCCGGCGTTACTTATTTACTGGGCCAATACGTGGACAAAAAAATGGTCCTATTTTGTTAAAGGTTTTACGGCTGGTTTTTTCGCTATATGTAGCGGTATGTTATTGTTAATCCTATTATTACTCCTTTCTGACGAGCGGTATAGCATGGGCACGTTTTCTGTTATACATTTTGTTTTTATAGCCTATTTCCCATTAGCCATTTTTGAAGGTGTATTAACAGGATTTGCAGTAAAACATTTACATTCAATGAGGCCAAGTTTATTTGAAGAAAAGGAATCGTAAATCATGATGATATAAAGGGGACATCTTTTATGACAAACGGATTAGAAAACTTACATCCATGGGTCGTTAATTGGGAATCAAGAACAAAGCTTGTGACGGGTCTAATTTTTATCTTTGGTGTCATAAGCTTACAACAACTTTCCATTGTTTGTCTCTCCTTCTTATTTTCATTTTTATTAACCGTATTTTTCAAAATTCCCTTTGTTACGTTATGTAAACGTTATTTAATAATTACTCCATTTTTACTGTTGATGACGATACCACTTCTTTTTACTTCAAGTAATATTTCATCAAACGACAATTTCATTTTTGCCTTCACTATTATCGCGAAGGCCTTTACTTCAATGACAATTATCACGTTAATTTTAGAAACTCAAACATTAGAACAGTTTATGAATAGTCTTTCCCACTTAAAAATACCAACTGTCTTAATTACAGTGCTTATTCTTTCATACCGTTATGTGTTCTTGTTCCTTGATGATATTCAAAAGATGCAGTTAGCAGCTAAATCCCGCTTTTTTTCTGGCGGTATTCGTCTAAAGAGCTTAAAGACGTACGGTCAGCTTACAGGTAGCTTGTTAACAAAATCAATAGACCGGTCTGAGCATGTGTATGAAGCTATGGCTTCTCGAAGTTTTAATGGAAAATTACATGTTGGACCGTGCAAAAGACCAACAAAAACAGATGTTATAAAAGGAGCTTTCATGATTTTATTTCTCATTGCTTTGTTTGTGTTAGAAAGACTTTCGCTTTTTTCAGTTTAATTTAGACTTAAACTACCACCAGTTACCACACTTACTGGTTGCTTGAAGTCGTTGACGAACTAGACAATCCTTCTGTGTTCCCACCGTGTAGATAAAAAAACAAATCTAACTTTTGCGGTCAGAGAAGCCGTTATTTGTGAATATTATACTTGTTTCCGTTTTTTAGCGGCCACAGAATCCCTTATTAATGCAAAAGCCACTCTATTCTTTCAAAATTTCACTTCTAGACCAAACTTTCTTATCTTTAAAGAAAGAAAGCTACACTACATGCAGCTTTCTTTCCACCTATTGAATATGTTGCCCAGAAGGTCCACCAAACTTTTCTGCTGCATGAGTGCCATTTTTAGGATGTGGATGTGTATAATCTTGAGATGGCCAATGCGTAATATTTGGTTGTTTATAATAAACCACTTCGTCATCAACATAAGCACAAACATTCCCTTTTGAATTCTGTACTTTCATCCCTCCTACAGACAACTTATCATCTAATCCAATAATTGCTGGTATAGTAATGTGTGTATCTGCAGGTATGTGTGAAACATTGAGAACATGTTTGTTCACTTTTTTTAATACCTCCACTTGAACATTATATTTTTTTGCAATCGCAAGTAACGATTCTCCTTCTTTCGTAACATACAGTCTCATTTTTATTCCTCCTATAAAGTGTCTTTTATACACTATAATCCTATTCAAAAAAGCAATTACTGCTATTAAAATCTTCTATTTATTTTCTTTTCTTGTACAGTCACCTATTACAATTTTAGACATACGATACTCATATGTTCGATATGGTTACAGTATTAGTATTGGAGGCTTGCAAAGGAATGTTTACGCATATGAACAATATTTTTGGAATTAGAGTGAACCAGGCATCGAATAATACGTCTATGAATATGGGGAATGCCCTTCATAAGGGTCATCAAGCCAATACAAAATCAAATGGTGGCTATAATCAAGCGGGTGATGCTAACTTTTCCCCATTACAATTTAATAATGCCAATTTAACCAATGACCCAGATGTAGCAGATCAAGCTCAAGCTCAAGTATAAAAACGAAACAAGTTATATTGGAGCAGGACTGTCTTTTTTACACACTCCTGTTTCTTTATTTTTATACATAGGTCTATAAGAGTGTCATCCCATTCTAAATCGCATAGGGTACAGTAAAGGGTAGAATGAGTAGGAGGTATTTTCGTGACACACGTTAATAATATATTTGGGATCCGCATTAACAACGCTTCTAACAATGCCTCGTTAAACTTTGGAAACGTATTGCATAAAGGACATCAAGCAAACGTTAAAATGAATGTTGGGTATGCACAAGCTGGGGATGCTAATTTTTCACCTTTGCAGTTCAATAATGCCAATTTAACAAACGACCCAGATGTTAAAGACCAAACGCAAACACAAGTATAGATGTAATGAAAGGTGGGAATATCGGGTGCAAATTAATATAAAAAATATACGTATCAACTCTATTAGTACGATAGGCTCTCTAAACATTGGAAAAACAGTGTTTGCTGATAACCGTGCCACAACAGCACAATTCCCAAAACCTTATTATGAAGAGAATGAACCAGAAGAAAATGAAGGGAATGAAACTGATATGGCATTCCCTTTCGACCCACCATTGGTTGAATTACCGTCTGAGTAAATACGGGTTTAATAAAAAAACATAAGGAGTGAGAACCGTTGTATTACAGTCACCCCTATTACCAACAGTCTTATCCAACAGACCCTTATTACAATTCAACCAATAACGCAAGCCCATATTATCAAAACGAATACCAATATTTTCAACCTACCAATCAAAATGAATCAGATGATGAGCAACAAGATATATACACTGATGAAGACATGAATTCCATAAATGCAACCGTTAATCCAGCTTTTAAGAAAACACAACCAGCCGGGCTTGAATTATTAGAACAACTGACAAAACAAATCGTTGCTTTAAACGAGAAAATAGAAAAAATTGAAAAAGAGAATGAGCAACTAAAAGAAAAAGTTGAAAATATAAATCCGATTACAATCGAAAATATAAATTATAAAATACAAGAACTAACTGTCGAAGAACTATCAGGGAACCTCATGATAGGTATGACCGCGTTAGGAGAAGTAGACGATTTAAAGAAATTAATCCATGATAAAGAAAATATAAAATTTAACGACATTGATACGGAAAATACAAATCAGGAAATGGAAAACATGGAGTTTGGGGATGAATTATAGTTCCGAAACTCCTTCTTTGTCTACCATCATTCGATAAAGGACACGAAGGGCTTCTTGTTCATTTAATGGCAGTGGAGTAATATTTAACATCCGAAATAGTCTTGCAATCGTTGGCAAGTGTAATTTTGCTTCCCTAATACACTCTTCCTTGATTAGTAAATCTGGACCTCCTGTAGCTAGAAGCTTCCCATCTTTCATTAAAATGATCATATCTGCCCATGAAGCAGCAAAATCGACGTCGTGGGTTGATAACAAAATCGTTTTGCCCATAAAATTTAACCCTTGTAACAAGGCTGCTATTTCATCTTTCCCTTGTGGATCTAAATAGGACATCGGTTCATCTAATATAACAATATCTGGTTTCATAGCGAGGATACCTGCAATGGCGACTCTTTTTTTTTGCCCATAACTTAAATGAAATGGTGGCTTTTCTTTAAATTCCAACATACCAACTGAGCCAAGTGATGCCCGACTTACATCTTCGATTTCCTCTTCAGACATACCTAAATTTCTAGGACCAAACTGGACATCCTCGATGACTGTACTCGAAAATACTTGATCGTCTGGATCTTGAAAAACGAGCCCTACCTTTTTTCGAATTTCCCTAAGATTTTTTTTTGTTAACGGTAAGCCCATAATATTCACTTCACCCGACTGAGGTAATTTCAAACCATTTAAATGGTGAAGAAAGGTTGACTTCCCTGCCCCGTTTGGTCCCAACAATGCTACTTTGGCTCCTACTGGAATGGTTATACTCAACTCATTCAGTGCTTTTGTACCATCTTGATATTGAAACGTAAGGTTTTGAATCTCAATTGCTTTCATGTAAACCTCCTTTAGAAAGAATGGCCGGACAAAACCGACCATTCTTACCTGTTTATGCGAACTTTTTGCCGATTTTGCCGGCATCAACCATTGTCGCTAATACATCCGCTATAATTCTTGTCGCTAATAAAGCTGTTTTGTCACTAATATCATAAGGCGGAGATACTTCTACAACCTCTAATCCACAAATTCCTTCACGTGCAATTAAATCTAAGAACTTTAGTCCTTCACGAGGTGTGAAACCACCAGGCTCAGGCCATCCTGTCCCAGGAACAAACCCTGCATCAAAACTATCGATATCGACACTTAAGTAAACAGCACTTGCACCTTTCCACGCTTTTTCTAATGCAATTTCAGCAACTTTTTCGATTCCGAGTCTTTCAATATCCATAATCGAAATTGCGGTTGTATTGAATTTTCTCACATTTTTAACCGCTTCTCTTGGAACTTGCCACCCACCAATACCAACTTGAACTAAATTTTCGGGCGGAGCATTCGGAATATTTGTTGCATGAAACCATGGGGTCGTATGCATTCGTTCATCCATATCTTTTTCTTGTAAGTCTAAATGGCGATCCATATGAATGATACCGACTTTCCCTTCGACATTTTCTGCAATCGCACGAAGGCAAGGATATCCGATTGCATGGTCGCCGCCCAACATTACTGGTAATGTTCCTTGTGAGAAAACATGAGAAACTGCTTTAAAAATTTGATCAAAGCTTTTTTCAATATTTGCGATTGTAAAAACATCACCAACGTCACACATGTTTAAAGACTCGACAAGGTCAACTCCTTTTTCATAACTGTAACTCGTGTAGAGCTTTGATATTCTCCGAATCGCTTCTGGTCCAAATCTTGCCCCGGCACGGTATGTTGTTCCAATATCAAACGGAACACCCATAAAGGCAACATCATATTCTCCGACTTTACGAACATCTTCTAGAAAAGGCGTTCTTAAAAATGTTGGGATTCCAGCATATGCTGGTCGTGGTTCTCTCGTAAATGTTGAAATTGTTCTGTCACCAATCGATGGAGCTGCCTCTAAACCATACTTTAATGACCTTTCCAATATCTTTTGGTTTTCAACCTCGGGGATTTTTGCTTCTTTTCTTGCTTGCTCTAACCCTAACAGATCATATTCTCTGTCACTTTCGAGAGCTTGCTTTTTTCTGAAACTTAACCCGTGGTCATCAAAAAAACCCAATCTATACCACCTCACTTCAACTTAGTTTAGAATGGAACGTTCTCATTTGTTTTACAGACCATCCCACCTTATCTATATTCGAAGATATCCCTCATATTACAGCCATATTTTAATAATGAATGTCCTATTTTTACCTAAAAAAAAGACCAGCTTAAGAATCAGAGCTGGTCTTATCTAAGTCTCTCACTTTAATTTTATTCTTTAGTTGCTCTGGTCGTATGAGTCGGTGTAAATGAATAAATAACTGACCACGTTTAAAAAATGCTTCTACTTTATCATCCCGGACAGGATATGGGAGTTCAACCGTTCTTTTTACAGGACCTTGATAAATTTCTTGATGTAATAATCGATATCCATTGTAATCAATGTGCATCGTCCCTCTAATTTCCAATGTTTTTTCGTATACATAAATATCAACATCTTCTAGTTTTAATCCGGGTAACGTAAAAATACATAAAAGTTCATGTCCTGATTCATAAATGTCCATATTCACATTTGTATTTGTACTGCTTTCAATATCCATATTTTCAAAGCTCGAAAAGAAATCTTCTCCAAGAAAATGTGGAAGTGATTTTTTCCAATTATTTGGCCAATATTTATTCATATATATCCCTCCATCACATGTTATCTACCGTATAGTATGACACTTCTTTTGTACCGGTGATTTACTAACTCAATTTCCATTGATAGGTATAAACCCTGTCAAAACGATAAAGGTTTTCATACAGTATGGTAGAATTATATTGGAGGAGATTTTATGTTTTCCCGCACAAACCAGCCAAACTTTACCCCAACTCAAATGATGGGATTCAATCCGTTTGAATATGGCTTGCAACAACTCCCTCTCCACAGTCCGTTTTTTTCTAACTTTTTTAAACCGAACGCAACACAACATCAATTTTCACATCAACAGCTACCCCACTCGTTTCAAATGAATAATCCATTTGCAGAAAATTTCATGAACGAAAGTACAATGCAACTAAAGAATCCCTTTGTTTCTTCTTTTTTTCAACCGACACAGCCTAATCCACAACAGAAACCGAGCTCTACCCAAACGAAACCACAATCATGGATGACAAATGGAACTTTTGATTTCACTAAAATGGGACCTGGTATGGAACAGGCACTCGGCATCTATCATCAAGTGAAACCGATGTGGAATGCAATAAACGACATTTTCAATTAAATTAGTTTGAATGATTTATTAGGTAAAACCAAAAAGCCAATCGATGACATACAAATCATCGATTGGCTCGCAAAACTGCGCGCTTACTCTTCCGTTCCGTTTTCTTCATTTTCCTCTTCATTTGGACATCCAAAAGTAAACTCATCGCCAATAACTATTTCTCCCGTATCAATTTTCTGATTGGCTTGGTGTCCCTTATGAATGGTTGGACCATAATTGATCGATGCACCATGGGAGATATTATTGATTGTAAGATTTCGAATCATAGTCGAATGTCCTTTTTTCTTCAATCTCATCCCTCCTAAACATTAACTACTAGTATAGTATGGGAGAAAGGACAACCTTGTATAGATTACTATCATTCTTTTCATGAAAATAGGTATGTTTTTAATGATGAGCTAAAAATTCTAACTCATACAACTCATCAATATGTGCAATCCCTACAATTTCAATTGATAAGTCATAGTGTTCTTTCACAAATAACGCAAACTCAAGATTTTCAGCAGGACATAAAAACACCTCAGCCCCGTAAAATGAAGCTTGTGGTATTTTTTGTATTAAACCACCGACAGGATGAACAACCCCGTTTTCATCCACTGCTCCAGTAACGGCAATTTTCTGAGAAACATCAATCAGATTTCTTTTTTCTAAAATCGCTACTGCTAAGGCTAAGCCACCACTATCACCATACACATTTCTATTCATAAAGTCTTGGTAAAATGGATAATTTTGAATGTCTTCACCAAAGTAAATAATGAGATTTTGACCGGATTTCGAAAATGGATCGAGTTTAAAGCTTGCTACAATATCTTGATAACTATAATAGCTTTTCGCATAGAGATAAGAACGTTTGCTCACAAGAGTTATTTGTGTTCCATCGTTTTCGATAACTTCTAAGTCACTTGCTAGCTCATACAAATCATCTATTTTTCCATATGTACTCAACGTACTTACAGATAATAGTCGTTCATCTTCATCAACATACTTGGCCATTTCATCGTCAAAAAAAGAAAGTTTTGCATGATTATTTTTGTACATTTGCTCTTCAGAACCAGCCCATAACATAACAATTAGTACAGGGAATAAAACTAAGTATTCCAAAAACCCTATTTGTAATCTTCTTGGTAAATAGTGTACATATAACGGGTAGCTTAATAAGATGATAGCAATAAAAACGATAAAGTAGTTTACATACCCAGTCGTCAAAAAAAACAAAAATGATCCACTTAAAATCAATAATATCTCGAAAACAATGAACAAAATAGCTAGAAAAATAATCAAGAGAATATTCACCAACTTCAACATGAGGACTATTATTCACTTACATTAAAAATCATTTCTCGCACTTCTCCAGAATCTGTATCTTGGACCCAGGTATGAATAGAGGTTAGCGTCTCTAATGGTTGCCTTCCTCCAATATACACTCTCTCAACTTGGTTTGGCTTCAAGATTTCCCTTCCAGAAGTATATTCAACAGTATCATTATTATATCTAAGTGTTATCACTTCGGAATGTAAAAACCTTTGTTTTTTGAATTCACTAAGAGGACTTGAAGATTCTTCTTCATTAAGCTTTTCTAGAGGATAACCAAATTCAATTTCAAACTCATTCCGATTTATCACCTCATAAAATAATTGAAAGCCATATTCATTTGAGTTGTACTCAGTAAGGCTGACTTCCACATTGTCAAACGGAATAGGAAGATTTTCAAGTCGTTGTTGTTGCTCATCTATTTTTGAATTTTCTTCTTCAGAACATTGGACAGCAGCCATAATAAAAAAACTGATAACAAACAGTAAAACAAGTCTCGAGAATAATAGTTTAACATTTTTCTTTTTTCTCTTTGTAAGCTTTGGTGGGCGTCTTGTTTTATCATTTGCCGCTAAACCTGTATTCCCATTCATTTTTAATTTCGGTCTATCTTTTGAACCAACTCCTGTTTTTCCTGAACTCTCTTTTCTGTAATGCTTTGGATAACTTGGAATTGTTTTTGTTTCATCTTCTTTTTTTTGAAAAATCGTAGACTGATAAGTTGAACTTTCCTTTTTTGCAAATCGAAAGCTTGCCTTTGGCTTCATGTCGTCATGTGTTAATTTAGGGCAAGTCATATTTACCCCTCTTGCGATTAAACTAGCTGCACGATCAAACGTTAAAAATATAACTAATTCGTTTATTTTCTCTTGGATATGTAATCCTGTAGCGATTATTTTATCATCATTGCTATCTTCCAATTGTAATTCTTCCAATTTAGCGATTCGAGGTGGATTTTCGACATGTAAATTGGAATCAGTAATGAAGTGGATTGCTTTTCTTACTTTATATGCTCGGTCTTTAATTTCTTGAGTTGAATTTTCATTTGATGATTTCAATCCATCTAGTTCTTTTACAACAATACTACTTACGATGATATCCTTAGGCTGTAATGTTTGTAGATACTCAAGACCATCAATAAAAAAATTCGTATCAGGTATTACTTTGATTTTTTGTTGTCGTATTTCATCAAGTTGAAGGTCCCTGTTATTGTCCATTGTTTTCCTCTTTCTATACAGATTGGAGTGGCATGCCAATATTACGAGCTATAATTCTAGCGCCTTTATCATTTGTTAAAAACAACATCGGAATTCGTTGTTCTTTTAGTGCATATAAATATGAACCAATGATTCTATCATCTGAATTAGAATTAGTTAAGTTGTTTCTCATTAGGTAAGTGGAAGATGGGATATCTAATAAATCTAACCTATTTTCTTGTTGATATAATTCGATAATATCAAAGGCAATTTGAGCATGATTTCGTACAGATGGTAATTTGTTTTTCTTAAGTCCTTCTAACTCTTTAAAAACTTGTTTGCTAATAAATAAATGGACATTACTGTCATAAAAAGCAGCAATTAATGTTAGAGCTTGGTGCATTAATATATTCGTATCTGGGGCAAAACCTATTCCTCTTTCAATATAGGGCACAAGTAATTTATACTTTCTAACAGCCACTTCTTGCATTGAGTTTCGGTGAAGACGTTCACGAACTCGATTACTTGTCAAATTCGAATAGACAGCAGAAATGACCGTAGGAGCTACAAATAACATCATGATCACACCATCTTCTAAAATTGTCCCGATAAACATTAAAGAGAAGTAGAATCCTAAATGAAAGATAAGAAATATAAGTCCAATCTTATACTGGCGAAGATAAAATTGACCTGACCCAACGACAAGAATATTTAACCAAATAGACGTTGATTTATTAACTGAATATGGTTTATTAACATAGAAATAATAACTTAACAACAATGCTGAAAGAACATAAATAATGGCAACGCTATGTGCACCCATACCAAGTTTGTCTAGTAAAAAATGCAGTAATATCATTAAAATCAATGTACATCCCCCTTCCTATTAAAAATTTTGATTATTTTGACTTTGATCATCGTGGTCTTGGTTGATTCCAAGCCCCCGATCCATTCCATGATAGCTTTCATCGATGACAACATCTGTGCCAGGATTTGTATATGGGTCAAAATAATCAACCTCATCGTAATCCGTTGATGTGCTTCTATGCTTTTCAACTTTATGTAAGTCTTTTAACATAACCGCATAAAAATCACCCATTCTGTCATCTGCTTGGTATATCGTTTCAGTCCAATAATCATTTTTCTCCGGAAAAATACTTTTCACATCTGTTTTAATTGCACTTTTTCTTTTCCCTGCAATAAAAGTCCCGATTAATGCACCAACCAATCCACCAATCAATATAAATGGCAAGTAATCCATTTCTTTAGTCCCTCCTTTTTATTTCGTAAATAAAAATATTATAGCCTTATTATCCTATTTTGTCATTATGTTAAAAGTATTTTATTGAAAAATTTACACTAAAGTATTTTATATTTTAAAGATGTATATAAGGCTATATTTTCACCTTGTATAAGCTTTTTTTCTAGTTATACAATTTTACCCAACACATTTTTCGACATTTTTCACCTTTTTTATAGTAAACTATAATAAAATGATAAATTTAAAGTAAAGAAGGGGAAACGATGTCTCAAGCGAATTTATCTATGAGGCTAATTTACATTAGCATTTTAATCACTTCCTTTGTTATGGTTTTTCTAGGTTTTCGGATTTACTCCGTTGTTACGATTTCGGAAGATGATATGTTTGCACATAACTATCATTCAATCGGAATAATTACTTCTGATAATATTCATGATCAAAGCTGGGGAAGTTTAGCCTTTGAAGGGAAATTACTAATTGAAGACAAGTTTCCAGTAAAAGTTGACTTAATTAGTGAGAGAGAAAATGAACAACAAAAGAAAGCTGCTACTCAACAACTTATTGATGAGGAAAAATCGTTGATTATTGGTCATGGTCGTGAGTTCTCACCTATATTTACAGAGTTTGCTCCAAATCATCCAGAGATTCATTTTGTTACCTTAAATGGGGAGTCTACGTATTCTAATCAATCGGTTATTTCTTCTCACCCACTATCTCATATGTACATGGTAGGGATGATTTCTTCCTATATGACAAAAACAAATAAAATTGGCATTATTCACCCAAACGAAACAACAGGAGAAATTGGGTTCAAGATGTCGATTGCTGAGCATAATCCTAATGCAATTATTTATAATCGTGTTGTTGAAGCTCGAGATGCCGAAAAAGAAGCTGCCATATTAGCTAAAGAAATGATCGAAGCGGGTGTTGATGTCATTTTCACATGTGGAAATGCATATAACCGAGCTGTTATTAGTGAAGCGAAAGCCGCTGATGTGTATGTAATCGGCTATATTGATGACCAATCTTACATGGCAAAAGACCATGTTATAACGAGTTTAATTATTGATATACCAAAGAAATATGAAAATATTGTCACACAATTTTTATCAGAAAATGGTATTCCTTCAGGAAATATTGTTTATGATTTTAAAGATGACATCTATCGTATTGCTCCATTTGGACAAATGGTCCCTGAAGAAGTAAAGAATAATGTTCTCGATAAAATTGCACAGTATAATCAAGGAAAGTATAAAATCGAATTTCCTGAAGAGTAAGTAATATGGAGGCCCTAACAGCTATGTTTCAACGATTTTTTACCTTATCTTTTCGAAACAAAATATTATTTAGCTTTCTACTGTTAGTGTGCTTATTAAGTGGTGTTTCTTTGCTGTTCGTCCATACGATTGATAATGTTGGTGGACTAAGTGATGGTATTGAGCAAGAAGCCATCCCAGAATTTGTCTGGATTAAAGAACTACAAGAAGAGGCGTTTATTCGCCGTTATGCTCTTGAGCAGTTTCTTTTGCGTGAAGAGAGGGATTTATTAGAGTATTATTTTCATAACGAGATAACAACTGCGCTTGAACAAACTGACCTCCCCTCATCGTTAAAAGAGATTGACACAGCATTTGCAGAATTAAATTTTATTTACTTAAATAAAGTCGAAGGACTATTAAAATACAACAACATTCCAGTTGCTAAACAAGTCATTGAAGACGAACTTCTTCCACGTTTACTTATCATTGAGCAAGAATTAAATACATTAGAAAATGATACCATTTATTCTATTACAACAAACTCAAATAATATTTCGATGATGATTAAGCAATCGCTAATTTTCTTATTGGTTTCCACGTGTATTGCCATCATTTTATCGATTATTCTTGCTTACCGAATTAGCCAAGATTTGACTAAACCAATGGAAAAACTACTTGACCAAGTAGAATCCATTTCAAAAGGACAATACGGTTTAGAAGTTGATGTGGTCGAACAATATGATCTCCATAAATTAACAACATCAATAAATAAAATGTCGATAAGCCTCGAAGAATCCTTTACTACTTTAATTAAAGAGAAACTCGTTCGAGAGCAGATATTGTCCTCATTACCAATTGGGATTATTTCCGTAGAAGGCAATGAAGAAGATATTCAAATCAATGATATGGCTACAGTTGTCATTGAAAGGCAAAAAGAAGAAATCAAACGTTTAATTAAATCAAAAGGGGCATTTCCAGATAATCTCGAATTTTGGAATTGGTTTTTTTCAAAAGAATACTTTCAAACTAGAAAAACAACTTTTACTACACGACATGCAAAAAAGAAACTACTTGTATCACAAACGGCACTAATCAATGAAACTGAAAATGTAATTGGACGAATATTTCATTTTATTGACATTTCAGAAATTGATAAATTAGAGGAGCGAATTCACCGCTCTGAGAAGTTAGCTTTGCTTGGAGAAGTTGCCGCAGGAGCCGCCCATGAAATACGCAATCCATTGGCCGTTATTCATGGATTTATTAATATGATGAATGACAGTATTTCTAATGAAAATCGAACCAAATATCATCTTCCACTTTTATTAAAGGAATTAGAGCGAATTAATCAAATCGTAGGAAATTTATTATTATTAGTTAAGCCAGGTAAACCGAATTTTCGACCGTTCGAACTTAAAGAAGTTTTAGATGACATTCTCCCTATTATTAAAGGAACATGTCCTAGTGGCATTACAATCGATTTGAAAATTGACTCGTATAAAATTTTTATTGATTATGACCAAATGAAACAAGTGTTTTATAATTTAATTCGAAATAGTATTCAAGCTATTGGATTACATGGTCAAATTTCCATTTATAGTGAAAAAGCTCCTCATAACATGATTTATATTTATATTAAAGACAGCGGTCCTGGCATCGACCCAGAAATTCACGAACAAATATTCGAACCTTTTATAAGCTCAAAAGAAGATGGCACAGGGCTTGGCCTAACGATTATTCAACGAATTATCACAAATCACTATGGTAAAATCGACCTAATCGAATCGACGAATAATGGGACAACATTTCGATTAACATTACCACTTCATGAAAAATAGCGCTGGTTTAAACAGCGCTATTTCTTTTACGGTTTTACAGAATATTTACTGTGATTTATGACTGTTCTCGCAGGTAGTCCGTTTTTCTCTCTTCGTTCTAATTCAACGACAACTGAATTCGTATACACCGCGATTACTTTTCCATCTTTTCCTTGTTCCGTTCCCTTAATAATAGAGACGATATCCCCGATTTGGACTTCAGACATCATTGGTTGTTCTTCTGACATAAGCTCCCCCTTTATTTACGGCTGCTTCATTTCTTTTGTACCTTCAGGTGTTACAACTTCTTGTTTCCGTTTGTCTTCTTTTGTTCCATAATCAATATTGGTTAGTTTGCCCGTATCCTTTGGTTGATATTGCTTTTCTTTCGCCATTTTTATTTCACTCCTTTTGCTCAATATTCCTACAAGGTTATACTGCCCAATATGAAATATCCTAATGTGAAAATGTGCAATGGCAAAAACTAGACATTCATTTTTAAAATAACTTTAATTGTTCGTATTTAAATTCCTCAAAATTACTTAGTCTTACTCCAAATAGAGTAACTGGTATTTCAAAAAGAAATTGTTCGTATAGCTGCTCCACCATTTTTATAATCGTATCTTGGTTACATGTAGATTCATTAATTGTAATATTTTTTGTATGACTTCGATCTGTTCGGTGCAATTTATATACAATAGAAATCGTTTTAGCACGAAGTTTTTTTTGCTCTAAAAGGGAAATCAAAGTTGAAACCATCGATTGTGCTACACTTATAATTTGCTCATAATCGGCTGTTGGTTCACTGAAAGTTTTCTCTTTCCCGATCGTTTTTTCTCCTTTTTCTCTTTTCGAATTCACTTTATTGGAAGAGATTCCATTTGCGGCACGCTGAATAAGTTCTCCACGACGACCTAAAAGCATTTTTAAATGAATTGGGTCAGCAAAAGCTAGATCACCGATTGTTTGGATCCCATGCTTTTGTAATTTTTCCTCCGTTTTTTTACCACATCCATGTAATACATGAATAGGCTGTGGGTGAAAATAACTACAAAACTGTATTTGTTCCATCATTGTAATACCAAAAGGCTTTTTTACATCAGCAGCCATTTTTGCAATAATGCGATTTTCGCCAATTCCGATGGATGACGGTATTTTTAACTTTTTCCATAACGTTTGTTGGATATACAGCGCTATTTGTAACGCGCTTTTCCGTTGTTGGATATGATGAGTAATATCAACATAAGCTTCATCGATCGATGCCACTTCAGTATCGCCAATTAGACGTAAAAATTCCATGATTTTTTGAGAGTATTCCTGGTATAGGGGATGGTCTCGTTGGACGATAATTGCATTAGGACATTTTTTTACAGCTTCAAAAACGGTCATTGTTGTATAAACACCTTTGTTTTTTGCTTCATAGCTAGCAGCAATAACCATTCCTTTTCTTTTGTTTGTTGGCGAACCCCCGACAATAACTGGTTTATTAAGAAGAGAAGGGTCTTTGCTTTGGTGACAGCTAGCAAAAAAAGAGTTCATATCTGCTAAAAGAATCGTTCTCTCGTTCACTTTCCCCTTCTCCTCTCTCAATTATTTATACGATACCCCACTGACGCAAATCAAGAGATCGTACTCCATAAATAATATACGGGTCTTGTTCTGCTAGTAGCTTCGCTTCATCATAATTATCAGCTATGTATATAACTAAACCTCCTGAACCATCTAAGAATGGTCCCTTTTTATACACTTTCCCTTCTTTTTCTAGTTGTTTTAAAAATTCTAAGTGTTGAGGGCGATACAAATCGTTTAATTCTTTTTGTTTCATTTCTAAAATAGCAGCAAAATAAGCCATATCATTTCTCCTTTTATCCTATCTCGTTTTCTCTCTATATTTTATCATACCAAATCTCGATCCAACTACTATTTGCTCCGACATGTTTACATAATATAATTATAAGAACTTGTTAAAAGCACATGTTACAACATCACGAAACATTGTCGTTCGACTTATCGTTCCCTTTGTTAATACTCCAATGGCTCCTTGTTTTTTTGAAATCTCTTTTCCACCCGTCCAATTATCCATAATTGTTCCTAACTCATAACCTTCTTTTATCAATATAGCGATTTTTTCAGGCAATAGAATTCGGACGCCTCCCCCAATATTTTGTTCCCCAGCTTTATTTACGACGGCACCCCAATTACAAAGAAACATCCCGTACGTTGTTTCTTGTACGCCACCTTCTAACCCAATAGCATAGTCAAATGGACCCGATTCCATCACTTTTTTCGCTCGATTTAATGCCCCTTCAATAGTTTCTTCATCTGTTAAAGGTTGAGGTGAAACACCTGAGGGAACTTCCATTCCTTTTACGGTGCAAGAGAATTGATATTGAGTAAATGCTTGTTCAACTGCATTACATTTAGTTGGGTTAGTAGAGCCAACACCAATAGTGAGCATAATAAATATCCCTCTTTTCAATATCATAAAATTATACTCATTATAAACGATTTAGAGTAAAATAAGGAAAGATTATAACGGAAGGACGAAACAAACAGATGAATTATAAAATGATAGTACTTGATATGGATGATACTCTATTACAAGATGATCATACGATTTCAGAACGCACGAAAAATGCTTTAATGCAAGTGCAAGATTCCGGGGTTAAAGTCGTTTTAGCTTCAGGACGTCCAACATACGGTATGAAAGAAATGGCCGAAGAGTTAATGCTAGCTCATCATAACAGCTTTATTTTATCATTTAATGGAGCTAAGATAATTGATTGGAATTCGAAAAAAGAATTGTATAGTAGTTCTCTTTCTGCAGACACCGTACATTCTTTATATCGCTTAAGTAAGCGTGAAAATGTTTGGATTCACACTTATATTGAAGATACAATTGTTACTGAACAACTCAATCCTTATAGTGAAATCGAAAGCAAACTAACAGGACTTCCATTACTTGAAGTACCAAGCTTTATTAATGCAGTTCAACAACCAGTTGTTAAAGTGTTAATGATTGAAAACCCAGAGAAACTAGTAAATGTTGAATCAACATTAAAAAAGGAATTGGCAGGACAGTTAACGGTTCTCCGTTCAAAGCCCTATTTCTTAGAATTTACTGAATCAGGTGTAACAAAAGGGGCTAGCCTAAAACAGTTAATTGAATCTTTAGGCATTAAGCAAGAAGAAGTAATGGCGTTCGGCGATAGCTATAATGACTTGACGATGATAGAATTTGCTGGCTTAGGCGTTGCGATGGGCAATGCAACACCTGAAGTGAAAGAAAAAGCCAATTACATAACGGATTCAAATATGAATGATGGCGTCGCCAAAGTTATCGAAAAATTTTTTAACGTATAAATGAATAAATTTAAAAATATGAGGTCACTTGTTTAGTATAAGCAGATGACCTCATGTTTTTTAGTGAAATAACTCACCCTCCTGCTCATCACCAACACTTCTCCTTTTCAGGATTTTTCTATGTCATGACATAAAGCCCTTTTAATTTACGCTAATTTTAGGATAAAATAAAAGGAACGAAACCGGTTTAGTAAAGTAGGAGGCTGTCGATGGACAAAGAATTTGTTTTAGGTTTAGATATTGGGACGACAAGTGCAAAAGCTGTATTGTTTCAACGAGATGGTCAAGTTGTTGCAGAACAAGAACAGTGCTATCCAACTTACCATGAAAAAATCGACTGGGCAGAACAAAATCCCGATGAAATCGAAAGAGCTTGTCGCTTTGTCATTCAAGCCTTAATTAAAAAAAGTAAAATTCCAGTTTCCCGATGGATATGTGGTGGTATTTCTGCCGCAATGCATTCTCTCATTTGTGTGAATGAGGAAATCGAGGCCCTCTCCCCGGCGATGATTTGGGCAGACCGGCGTAGCATGTCACAAGCGTATCAACTAACAATTTCTCACTCCCACCTTTATGATAAAACAGGGACTCCCCTGCATCCGATGTCTCCTTTAGCAAAATTAATGTGGTTAAAAGAAAACAAGCTTGAGACTTTTCAACAAACTGCTTATTTCATTTCTATCAAGGAATATATCATTTATAAATGGTTTGGTGAAAAAGTCATCGACTATTCCATTGCATCTGCTACTGGATTATTCAACATTCATACTTTTTGTTGGGAAGAGGAATCACTAAAGCTAGCAGGTATTTCATCACACCAATTATTTACTCTTGTTGATCCAACTTTTGTTTTACATAACTTTCGTCCAGAAGTTGCAAAAAACATAATGCTCCCCGCTGGTTTTCGCTTTGTGCTTGGAGCAAGTGATGGGCCACTAGCAAACCTTGGAATTGGAGCCATTCATACAAACGATGTTGCAATTACTATTGGAACGAGCGGGGCCATCCGTCGATTCACTTCTACCCCCGATATAGAATCTCAAAAACAAACATTTTGTTATGCGTTTACAAAAGATTTATGGATCGTTGGTGGGCCAACAAACAATGGAGGAAACGTATTGGAGTGGATGAAAGCTTTTTTCGACCACAAATATACTCATGAACAACTTTTGGTTGACGCTAGTAAATCTTCAATTGGAGCCAATGGGTTACTTTGCTTACCTTATCTTCACGGTGAGCGTGCTCCTTTATGGGATGCAAATGCAAAAGGCACATTTATAGGAATAAATCCAACACATACACGGCATGACTTTGTTCGCTCAGCTTTAGAAGGTGTTATTTTTTCCTTATATCATGTAGCAGACTCTATGTTACCTTCTGATGAACAAACCATAACTTCACTTTATGCAAGTGGTGGATTTGCAAGGTCACCATTATGGTTACAAATTGTTGCCGATGTATTTTCTAAGGAGGTAATCGTACCAAAATCGCATCAAAGCTCAGCATGGGGAGCTGCTTGGCTAGCATTATATGCTCTAGATGAAGTTTCATCTTTACAACATATAAAACCACATATCCCTATTGAGCAAACAATTTACCCGAATAAAAAAAATCATAAAGCATACGAACAGCTTTTCTCGATTTATCAATCTTTGGCTGTCACGTTACGTTACACGTTTGATGACATAACAAAATTTCAACAATTAAGAGAGGAAGTGGATGAAGATGACTGAATTACAATTCCCAAAGGATTTTTTATGGGGCGCAGCAACCGCAGCTTATCAAATTGAAGGGGCTTGGAATGAAGACGGAAGAGGATTATCAATCTGGGATACATTTTGTCATACACCTGGAAAATCGCTTAATGGTGATAATGGTGATGTAGCTTGTGATAGCTACCATCGTTATGAAGAAGATATTCAATTATTAAAAGACTTAAGAGTGAATTCATACCGTTTTTCAATCTCTTGGCCACGAATATATCCAAATGGCAAAGGCGAAGTGAATCAACTTGGGCTTGATCATTATAAAATGTTCGTTAAGAAATTACTTGATAATGGAATTGAACCTTTGTGTACGTTGTACCACTGGGATTTGCCTCAAGCGCTACAAGACGAAGGTGGCTGGGCAAATCGGAACACGACCGACGCGTTTGTTCAATATGCTGAAACGATGTTTACAGAGTTTAATGGTCTAATAAAAAAATGGATTACATTTAACGAGCCCTGGTGTATAGCAATCGTTGGAAACTATGTAGGACGCCATGCTCCTGGAAATACTGATTTACAGGAAGCATTACAGGTTGGACACCATGTTATGCTTGCCCACGGGAAAACTGTGAAAAAATTTAGAGAACTTGGAGTTGACGGAGAAATCGGATATGCTCCAGATTTATATTGGTATACTCCTTATAGTGCCAAACAAGAAGACGTAGATGCCGCAACACGAGCAACTTATGGATACGGTTGGTTTACGGACCCGATTTTTAAAGGGGCATACCCACAGATAATGACAGAATGGTATAAAAATAAAGGCGCTATTGTGGACATCCAACCGGGAGATATGGAAACAATAAGCCAACCCATTGATTTTTTAGGGATTAATTACTATAGCGGTGGTGTTGTAAAAGCTCGCTCAAACTTTGGATTATTAGATTACGAACCTGTTGACATTGGCTATGAAAAAACAGATCGAGACTGGTTTATTTACCCTGAGGGACTATATGAAATTTTAATGTGGGTAACAAAAGATTACGGACCGATCCCTATTTACATTACAGAAAATGGCGCAGCATATGATGACGTCGTTGAAAATGGACGTGTACACGATCAGCGGAGAATCAGATTTATGAAACATCACATCATCCAACTCCATAGAGCTATTGAGTCAGACATTCCATTAAAAGGCTATCTTCCATGGTCTCTTATGGATAACCTTGAGTGGGCGAATGGATTCTCTCTTCGCTTTGGACTAACCTACGTAAATTTCGAAACGTTAGAGCGAACAAAAAAAGATAGTTTCTTTTGGTATCGTGACGTAGTAAAACAAAATAAAATGTCTTTATAAAAAACAAGGACTACTAGATCGTCTCCACCTAGTAGTCCTAAACCATTTGATACGATAAGTTAATCGACACAGAATATCTCATATCCATCATTTATAACTTGTTGTAATATCCATCCCAATGACCCCAATTATTTTCCCGTTGTCATCTAGGAAAGCTTTGGCTAATGTAATACAAGGCTGCTTTGTAATGGCAGATATATAGCTTGGTGAAATAAAAACATCTCCTTTTATCGACTCGATAAACCACTCTCTCTTTTGGCGTTAAACAATCCTGCAGCAGGCTTAGAGTAGATAAAGGACCCATCCAATTTGTTAGACCAAATGGCCTCAATTACTTTATGTTCTTTATATATACGTTCTAATATTTCCTGATGGTGACTGAAGTCTATCACTTTCTCATCATTAATAACTAATTCTAATATTTGAATTATCGATTCCGTTATCGATGTTTCTATTTTATTTTCTTGCACCACACCCATGCGTTGAATCGACTTTCCAAGCGTATTCGATGTTTCTTGCAAAGCTTCACTAATCGAATGAATATGTTGAACTTGTGTATGTTGCAAATACATGTCGTTTACTATTTTTTCCACGAATGCCAATGTATCATGTACACTATCTACAACAATTTCAAGATTTGAACTTGCTTCTGAAGTCATAACGGATTGTTGCTTACTATCTTCTTCCGTCTGTAAAACCATTCCATGTAAAGCATTTATTTTCGAAAAAATGATTTCAATTTTATGATTGATTTCATCTACTTCTTTCATTCCTTGTAAAACGGCTCCTTTTTCCTGCTCAACAGAAGTTACAACTTCACTTGCTCCATGTTCGATCGCCAGTAAAATATCTGAAGACCTTTTCACCGCATTGTTACTTTCGTCTGCTAATTTTTTTATCTCCTTTGCTACGACGGAAAAACCTCTACCATGCTCCCCAGCTCTAGCCGCCTCAATCGAAGCATTTAAAGACAATAATGATGTTTGCGTAACGATTTCTTTAATAAACTGATTTACTTCCTCTACTTTTGTCGTTTGTTCTGCTAGTTCTTTAATCTTTTTCTCCATTGAGACATTATAATTTCTTAAACTAGTCATAACCTCAGTTGTATTTGTAACTAAGCTTCGAACATCGCTAATCAGTAGTTTTGATTCATTGCTTTGCTCACTCATGAGAATGGACAAACTCTTTATTTGGTCAGCACTTGCAGAAACTTGTTGCAATCCAGCAAATGCTTCTTGAATTTGTTCTAATGATTGTTCACTGGAATGTTTTAATGTATCTCCTTCTTCAGTAGAGTGAGTAGCAATATCTTCTAACCTTTTTACGGCGATATAAACTTCTTCCACCGCGCCAATTAACTGATCTGCAACAACTTGGCTTTCATTTATAAAAGTATGTAAATCTTTAAGATTACATGGTTGCTTCTCAATCGGCTGTTTTATATTTGACTGTAACCTTTTAAATATAACTTTACCTAAGTTTGTCATGACCCCGATACACTCCCAAAAAGTTTTTCTTTTAGCCTATCATTTATACCGGTAAATTCGACCTATATTGATAGGTAATCTTACATGGTAAATAACTGCCCTTGTATATTCTGCCTAATCTGTCATACTATAAATAGTAAGAATTAAATTCAGTTACAAAGGATGAGATGTATGGAGAAGAAATCAAAAGGTTACGCAGCCCAGTTGTTTATCATTGTAAAACAGGCAAAAAAGAAGGGAATTTCTTATGAGGATGCTACGAGTCAATTAATGGCTTCTAATCCAATCTTAGAAAAGTCAGCTAAAAATACGACTAGTATTAAAAATATTCTCGAAAAATTCGTTGAATTAGGGAAAATGAACAAAACTCGTTCAGGAAATTACCAGCTTTCTAAATAAACTTCATACTTCATCATACGGGAACGAAAAACAATTTCGTTCCTTTTTTTAAAGATAAGAAAGATAAAATTTTTGGTCTAGCAGCGAAGCTTTGAAAGCCTTTTAAGAAGAGCACTTATGGTTCACTATCAAAAGCGGTCATGGTTCCGCACTTCGCTTGAAAGAAAAGACCTCCGCATTTTTCTTACTTACCATACGACTTTCACTCTTTTAGATATTTGCCTATTTCCAATTGGGATAGGCTCCACAAAGCTAGGCTAATAATACGATATCTTATCTTAACAGAAAAGAGTGATAGTTATGTATAACAATAAATGTAAATGTGGAAATCAAACACAAGCTCCAGTAGGAATGGCTGGTACAAAGCAAGGCCCTCTAGGCAAACAACCGATGAAGCAACCATGTTCAACTGGTTCTCCTCAACATATGGGGCATCATCAAATGATGGACCATCATAATATGTTTGGTATGGAAATGAATCCGATGGGATATCCTATGGCCCAACCAATGCACCCTTTCATGGGCCACCAATATATGCCGCACGGTCACATGGGCCAAATGATGCCACAAGCTTCATTTGGCCAGCCACACATGCATATGCCTATGCACCAACAAATGGGGCCAACACAACAGCCGACGACTCCTTTTGCACAACATTCCCCAATGGCCCAACCGATGCACCAACAGTTAGCTGGTCACCAAACTCCTATGCATCATTCTCAAATGATGGGGAAACCTTTACCTCATTCACATTTAGGTACTCCGACACAACATACAATGTCACACGATGTCGGCACAGGGTTTTCATATCCTGAAGAACAATTTGGAACAGGGCAAGGATACTTTGGACCTAATTTTTAATTAAGAAAACCGAGAAAGCGTCTTTTCGCTTTTCTAGAATAAGCTTTCAAAGCAAAGAAGAACACTTACATAGATAAGTGTTCTTCTTCTACCTTCATTTTAAAACGCTTGAATTTACACTACCATTTAATTAACATGAATATAAGCGATCATTGGTCCATTGTCGTCAGTTGAGGCATGAGTGACACAGATTAAACGGTAAACACCAGCCTCGGTAAAGTGAAGGTCAATGATGGTTTCTTCCCCTTTTTTGACTGTGCCTTGGATGTCAGTACCTTCGATAATAAAAGGATGTTCTTTTCCATTTACACCGAAAATACTTAATTTCACTTTTTCATCTTTTGGAATAGTAATGGTTCCTGGATCCCAGCGATATGATTCAATTTCTCTACCATCTTCTGTTGTCGTTTTAAACTCTCCAGTTACCATGTTAATAACATATTCCTTTGTAGGATTGGCCACCGTTTGCATAGGCTCTGTTTTTAAAAAAAAGAGACTACTGAGAGCAGCTAACGTAACTAAACCTAATAATACCCAGTTTTTGTTAATCACCCATAATCTCACTCAAATTCCCCCTCTATCCTTTTCGTTACTTCATCATATGCGAGAAAGAGAAAGAACTTGTCTAAAACATAAGACAAGGGTCATGAAAATATTTGAATAAACTAGAATAAAATGTATAGAACTAGACATAGTAATAACGAGCTTTTAATTTAAACAGTGGAAGGAGCGTTTTCATGAATACAAACTCTGTAGCTCAGACGTTGAACCGAGTTCAAGAAACGATTGATTTTGCTTTAAATGAGCTAATGGAAGTAAAAATCGTAAGAGAAAATGACCCTACTGACTATGCCCTTGCTCAAAAACAGTTAGACGATTTATCGATTGAATTAGAAACATTAATTGAAGATTCGCCAATTGAAGAACGCGCATCATTAATCGAAGCACAAGAAAAAATTCGCGAAGTCCAAGAAACAATGGTCCGTGGAATTTAAAAATACATGTAAAAAATCAGCAATTTTATAAGCGTTGCTTAGTGGCTACTTTAAGAGGGAACTCTTTTTAAGTAGCTTCTTTTTATCTATTGGAATCCATATTTTTAATTATCGCTTTTAATCAAAACGTGTTCTTTCAATGCCTTCTATTATAAATTCTAATTCTGTTAAAAAGTTTAATTGTAGTGGACCAGGCAATTGTTCTTGGATTTCTATCACTTCAGCCATCTCTTCCGCTTCTAGAATGTCTTGGGGTTTGATTTGAAGAGAATAATACCAAGCTTGCACTTCGTCAATAAATTCATAAAAGTGTTTTTCAAATCTCTCTGCTACTTCTTCACTGTCTTCGTCATTTGTTTTTTGCATCATTTCCCAATCAAATAATGCGTTCTCAAGCGCGTTCAGTACTTTTTTATTCATAGTCTTTCTCCTTATTCTGACAATAGGTATACAGCATATCAAGATGAGGAATCAAATCATGAATATATACTTCTGAGACAGATAAAAAGCCAAACGACTGGTAAAAATTTTCTAAATAATGCTGTGCTTGAATTTTTATCTCGGTTTCATGTAAATCATGTAAAACAAAGTGAATCGCTTTCCTCATTAATTGTTTCCCTAGTCCTTGACCTCGGTAGTTTTCATTTACAATCACTCTACCAATCGAGGCTTGTTCATAATAAGAACCACTTTGGAAGATGCGAGCATAGGCCATAATGGCTCCATCTTCACTTTGAGCAACTAAATGATAGGCGTCTATGTCTTTACCGTCTAGTTCAGGATAAGGACATTCTTGTTCTACAACAAAAATATTAATTCTTTCAGTCATAATGTTATACAATTCTTGGGTAGATAGTTCTTCAAAGGTCTTTATACTCCAATGCACTTGCTCCAACTCCTTTTTGTAAGAATACCATAAGTTGGGCATAAGAATCGATTAGAACTACCTCCAATAAAAAAACGTTAAATGAATTGCGTGATAAGGTAATAAGCGACAGCGATAAGTAATATAAAGGCTATAAAACGAAAAACGACCTTTGTCACTTTAAAAACAATCCATAATAGAAGTATGAACGCAATAACAAACCATATTCCTTCTAATCCCATGACAAAAGAACCTCCTCTTTTTTTCTTTTGACATCTTATGCGATGATTTGAAGAGCTATTCTTCTACTCCCTCCTTTTATCCTATTTAGGACTAGATTAAACTTCACCGAATTTTGATTTCAACCCCTTTATTTATTCAAGCCTTAATTCCATTGGGGTATTTACAGGCACATCAAAAATCCACAATAATATAATTGTAATAGGAACTGATAAAATATAAGTTAACAGTGGTCTAGTATGATGTAATCGGAACATTGGGAACATAACTGCAACCAAAATGACAGACCACCAATATGTCCATCCATATTGATAATAAATACGGTCCGTCACAAGGTAAATGTATTCAATGCCAATATAAATAAAAATCCACACTCCATTATGCACCACTTGTTTCCTAAATGTTTGTGGATAATGCCCTAAAAACAATAAAATCGTCCCAGGGAAAACCACAAAAGTATAGACCATTTCTGTTATTGTATGATTTACCAAAAAATCAGGATTAAATTTCCATAATAAATAATTCGCACATAGGAAATTATAAGCAAGATTACCACAAGCATAATAGAGCATTGTTGTATGATACAGTTTCCAGTTTTTATATGTACGACTTTTCCATACAGCCAATATAACAATAATTGTAATAACTACATGCATAATGTTCTCATCCCTATATGTTTTTTATTACGTTTCCCTTAAAAAGAAATTTAATGTTCTGTATTATCACTTTAGAAAAATTGAAAAACAAAAGGTTATTTCACAAAACACATGAAGGAACGCAAATAAATGTGTATAATTATGAGTATGGACATGACCTGGCACACTTCAATACTCGTTACATAGCGAAAGGTGGTTTATTTTTACATGAAAGAAAAAGTAAAATTACAAAAAACAGCAAAAGAGATGTTAAAAGCAACAAGTCGGACGTTTTATATTCCTATCAGCGCATTACCTAATGAATTAAAAGAAGCAGTTACATCCGCTTATCTTTGCATGAGAGCGATTGATGAAATAGAAGACCACCCTCAATTTCCAGCTGAACAAAAAATTCAATTATTACGGAACGTTAGTGACTTGTTACAAAATCCTAAAGCAGAATTAGAGCAACAATTAACAACTCTGTTAAAACCTTTTACTCACATTCTTCCATCCGTTACATTACGTCTTTATGACTGGATTGTTGTTTGCCCACAAGAAGTACAACCAAATGTGTTGCATTATACAGCAGTTATGGCCAAGGGAATGGCAGATTGGGTAGAGAAAGGGTTTGAGGTAACAAACGAAGAAGACCTAGACGATTATACGTATTATGTTGCAGGTCTAGTTGGAGAATTATTATCCGAACTATGGGCATGGTATGATAATGTTGAAACAGACCAAGAATTAGCCGTCGCATTCGGTCGAGGGTTACAAGCTGTCAATATTATTCGTAATCGTGACGAGGATTTAGAACGAGATGGCGTTGACTTTTTCCCTGAAGGTTGGGAAAGGAAAGATATGTTTAGCTATGCTCGTAAAAACCTCGCTTTAGGTTTGCGTTATATGGAAAACTTAAAACCTGGACCGATTTATAATTTTTGTAAAATCCCGCACGCCCTTGCCCAAGGTACGTTAGAAGCGATTGAAAAAGGCAGAGAAAAGCTTAGTCGAACAGAAGTTGTAAAAATTGTCGGCCGAGTAGCAAAGGAACAAATCTTATAGAATAGCTTTCAAAGCTTCACAGCTATAGCATAATTTTAAATGTTTTTTATATGGTAAAAAGGTCTCCATTAGCGATAGCGTCTAATTGGAGACCTTTTTATTATAAGATTTTTGTTAAAGGTTTTTTGGCTGGTCCTTCGATAACTTCTCCTTCAATAGAAAATCTAGACCCATGGCACGGACAATCCCATGTTCTGTCACCGCTATTCCATTCAACCTCACAATACATATGAGTACAGGTAGTATCAACAAGCGTCACATTACCTTCTTTATCTTTATAACCACCACAGCGCTTGCCGTTAACATGGACTGGTGCACCTTCATCCAATCCTAAATCATCTGGTGTGCGTGTTACATTATCCAGTTTCCCTTTTATAAACTGAGCCGCTACGTCTGCATTTTCTTTGACGATTTTCCTGACACTCGGGTCAGCAACAAAACGGTTAGGACTAAATAAGTCAACAAATGGATTTTCTTTATTTATAATTAAATCCGTGAGTAGCAATGCAGCATTTGTACTGTTCGTCATTCCCCATTTACGGAAACCTGTTGCGACAAAAACATTTTCATGCCGATGAGAGGTTTGGCCGACATATGGCATCTTGTCTGCTGTTGTATAATCTTGAGCAGACCAACGATACGGAATGCTCTCTACGTCAAACACTTTTTTCGCATATGTTTCTAGCGCTTCATAATGCTTTAGCATTGATATCCCTTGCCCTGTTTTATGTTCTTCTCCACTTACTAACACAAGTCGATCATCCTTTCCAGCAGAGCGCAAAGAACGAGATGGTTTCTCGGCATTAATATACATCCCACCTGGATAATCTTCTTTAATTTTCACTCCTACAATATACGAGCGATAAGGATACAAACGCGAAAAGAATAAATTTCTCCCATCTTTAAACGGAAAGTGTGAGGCAGCAATAACATATTTACACGATACTTTATACCCATCCTCCGTCATCACGATAGGTCGTTCCCCTTCTTCGAGGTCTATCACCGTGGTCTGTTCATAAATATGTCCATTTGATTTTACGTCTTCAATGAGCTTAGATAAATATTGCAATGGATGAAACTGAGCTTGATTTTTCATCATAATTGCCGCTTTCATATCGACAGGTACGGGAATATTATGAACAAACTCTGAAGGAATCCCTAGTTTTTGATAGGCCTTCCATTCTTTTTCTAACTTGTCCATGTAATCATCAGCATTTGTATACACGTACGCCTCTTGTTTTTTTAATTGACAGTCAATGTTGTGTTTAGAAACGATGGATTCAATAAAATGTTTTGCCTGTTCATTTGCCTCATAGTACATTTTTGCTTTTTCTTCTCCAAAATGTTCAATAAACTCGTCATATATTAACCCATGTTGCGATGTAATTTTTGCCGTCGTATGTCCTGTCGTCCCATTTGCAAGCTTTCCCGCTTCAAGTATTGTTACACGTAGCCCTTGTTGAGAAAGTAAATAGGCGGTTGTAATCCCAACAATTCCTCCACCCACAATAGCGACATCCGTTTCAATATGATCATTCAGCTTCGGAAACGATTCAAGCGTAATCGACTCTCTCCAATACGGTTCCGGTTCAGATGGTAATTGATGAAAACCTGACATAATCTTTTCCTCCCTCTATTCGTTACACTTATATGTAAGTTTCCATAAAATAGAGAAAAACATACAAACGTGAAAGAACAAATTCAAGGTTTGTACACGCTAATAAATAGTTTGTACAAACAATAAGGTTCTATTGATTCCATCTCTCATTTTTGCGGTCATAGCAGCCGTTATTTGTGAACATTAAACGGGGTTCCGTTTTTTAGCGGCCACAGGAGCACTTATTCACACAAAAGCAACGCTACTCCTAGTGATATATTATGATTAACTGACCCTGTGTCCGCCAATGTTCCAAAACGATAGCAATGTTCACAGATAACGGTTGTCATGGCCGCTTAATCGCTTCTTTGGGCAATAAGCTGGCATTGCCTATTGTCCACCTCGATATTTATAAAGTCTTTTTATGAAAAGCCCATTTTAACAAAGGAGGTACAAAAATTAAGATGATGAGCAATCTAACGAATTGAAGAGAACTTACGATGGCAGGATCAGCCCCAACCGCTTTGGCCGTCAATACCATCTCAACTAACCCACCTGGTGCAACACTTAAAAGTCCAGTCGCCATTGAAATGTCTGTGATTTGACTAAATACGAATCCTAGTAGAAAAGATACAAAAATCGTGACCAAAGCTATTAAAAAAAAGACGATACTATACTTTCCAGCTACCTTTAAATCACTTGGTTTCATCATCGAACCAATGGAAATACCGATCGTCATTTGAGCAAATAAAATGACGATATCAGGCAAAGCTGGGAGAATGAATCCACCAACTTGCAAGAGTGCAACTATAAATAAAGGTACAATTACAAAAGCTGCGACAATTATTTTTCGTAATATCCAAGCAAAAAGAGCTACTACGACAAACCAAACATAATGAAGGGAAAAAGAATAAACATTCTGTTCTATTGAGTCAACCGGTAATGGATTTGGAGTTGAAAATAATAGAACAACAAAAAATGGAACAATAATTACAACTGCCAGTAATCGAATCGTTTGAAATATAGTAACCATACTTGTATTTGCTCGTAATGACTCACTTACAGCAGCCATTTCCGAAAGACCACCTGGAATAGTTGATAGTACACTTGTTTTCTTATCCATTTCAATCCAACGACTGACCAGCAATGCATTACAAATACAAACAAAAATCAGGACTAATGTTAAAAACAAAAAAGGGAGAAGATAAGGACCGATGAGAACAAATGTTTCTCTTGTAAAAGACAACCCAAAATAAGAACCTAATATAATAAAAGAAAGGTTTTTTAAAAATAATGGATAGTTTGTTTCTTGTTTTAAAAATATTCGAAAAGCTAACACGGCTGTTAACGGACCAAGCAGCCACGGTACTGGTAAATGAAAATAAAAAAACAAAAACCCACCGATTAAAGCAACACTATACGTTTTCATGATGATAACGAATGATTTCATGAAGGATTCTCCTTCCTAACTTACATACGAAAAATAGGTAGGGTCCTTCGAAAAGAACCGCTACCATTCCCTTTTTCATTCTTTATTTTTGAGTCGATAATATTTTTTCCAAGACAGACTGAACTTGTAATCCTTCTTCAAAATCAACAAGGAAGGCATCATGACCATCCATTTTGCGGCAAACCTCTTCTAGTAATGAAAAAACCTTCTTCGTTTGAAGTTCTGGTTCAATAGAAGAGAATTCCTCTCCACGGTTCGCAACCTTTACTTCTCGCCAATTTTCAAAAGAAAGAGATTGTTTTGTTCCATGAATCGTCAGAGCAATTCGCTCATTAGATGCTTGCCCAACTAAACCATCGATGATAACTTTTATACCATTGGCTAATCGAAATTTCGCAATGAGTCCAACTTCACTTAAATCGGGGTCAGTCGGATAGTCAATCTCAGCTTCTACTTCGGTTATGTCACCAAATATATGCATGATCATTTGGATATAATGTGGCATAATTTCCCGAATGAAACCACCTTGCTCTCTTGTTCCAATCCAAGGTGTCACTTGCCAAGGTCTTGGCCATTGGTCAAAGTGCATGAGTAAATTCACTCTCAAAATGTCACCAAGCAGTCCTTCTTCTACTTGCTCTTTCACATATGTAAAAGGAAGACTATACGGAAGCGGGAAATGCATTGCATGTACTAACCCTTTCTCTTTTGCTTTGTCTAGCATTTCGTTTGCTTCATTTAATGAATTCGCTAATGGTTTTTCACATAATACATGTTTATTATGCTCTAACGCACTCATAACAACATCATAATGATAAGCCGGTGGTACAGCAACATACACAAGGTCAATATCGCTTCGACTGACGAGTTCTTTATAATCTGTAACATAATGCGGGACATCAAATTCTGATGCCGCACTTTCGGCAACTTCTTCATGGGTATCGCAAACACATTGAATGTCTGTTAGTTCTTCAGCAGTAAAACTGTGAAGTAATCGTTTCCCAACTACACCTAACCCAACAATGCCGACTTTCTTCTTTTCCATACTTTCACCTACTTAGATATATACGTTTCTTTATCGATGCCGGTTAGAAAAGGGCTAACTTCCTTTACATAACAAATCGATAAGGCATGCATTGCCCGTGTACACGCCGTGTAAAATAATTTTCTTACACTTTCATCATGATAAAGGTCTTTGGAACCATTAAAGATAATAACCGCATCGAATTCTACTCCTTTGGCTAAATACGAAGGAATAATAAGAACTCCTTTATCATACTCGCTTGTGGATTTTGTAATCAAGCGAATTGCTTTTTCTTTTTGTTTTAAATACGAAAAAGCTTCTTCACATTCCTGTGCTGTTTTGCAAATCACAGCGATTGTCCCCATATGAAGGCGTTTATAATGCTGTAATTGTTCATAGACGAGTTCATTTCTTTCTTGTTCATTATTGGCTTGAATGACAACTGGCTTTTCACCATGACGGTTAAAAGGAATAACATCAACTTGTAAGATTTGTTTCGTAAATTCAACAATTTCCTTTGTTGAGCGATAGCTTTTCTTTAAATTATAAAATGCAATTTCGTCAGGCTCATATCCTTGTTGTAATAAAGAAAATCCGTCTTCACTTGAGTGAGAATAAATCGTCTGACTGCGGTCTCCTAACACAGTCATTTTGGCCCGCGGAAATAACCCTCGAATAAAAGAGAATTGGAAAGGGGTATAATCTTGCGCTTCATCTATAAATACATGGCGAATCGAGGTATTCACTTGAAATCCCTCTAATTTTTCTTTTAAGTATAAATAAGGTGTCGCATCTTCATATGGTAAAAAACCTTGATTTACATGTTGTTGGGTTGTTTCTGCTAATGTAGACAGGTCATTGTTTTTGAAGTTTTGATTAAACAATTGTTTATACATCCCAGTCACATCAAGAAACTTAAAATTTTGAACAAATTTTCGAAGTGGTTTAAACTGTTTTTTCACAACAAGGGCCGCTAAGATTTCGTGTTCGCGGTCATAATTATCGATAGGATTATTTTCATTGTTTTTTGACTTTTGCAATTTTTGATAGGCCTTTAAATACGTTTCTTTATCTAGCAACTCGATCGCTTCATCAACCCACCGTTTTTTGCGCTCCTCAATTTCTTGTTTGCGGATGGCTTTTTCAATCCATTCCGTTAATCGATGAAGTCGGTTTGGAATGGATAACTTACTTTCAAGAGAATAAAACTTTTCACTCAACTCTCTTTTCGTAAAAAGTGGTTCTCCTCGAAATAAAATATCAAAAAATAACATCCCATCATTAGATAGTGAATGAACATAGTCATCAATAATCGTCATAAAAGTATGAGAAGACTTTATTTTTATACTGTTTATTCGTTGCTTATATTCTTCTGTTTGATTATCTTCTTGTAAAATGTACTCCATTTGTGCAAAGGGATCTTCCACTGTAAATTGTTCACCTAATCGATGGTATAAATATTGTTGAAATGTCGTTTGCTCCATATTTTCCTCTCCAAGTTCAGGCAAAACCGTAGAGATATAGCTATTAAACATCGGATTTGGTGAAAATAATACAATTTGATTTGCATCAAGCGTATTGCGATAGCGATACAGTAAATAGGCGACTCGCTGTAAGGCGGCAGACGTTTTCCCGCTTCCTGCAACACCTTGGACTAGGACAAGATTGGAACTTTCATTGCGAATTATCTCATTTTGCTCTTTTTGAATCGTCGCAACAATACTTTTCATTTGAGCATTTGCATCTTCACCTAGTACTTGTTGCAGGACTTCATCCCCAATTGTAATTCCGGTATTAAACAAATGCTGAATGATCCCATCTTTAATAATAAATTGTCGTTTTAATTCAACCTGACCTTCTATCAGCCCACTTGGTGTTTCATAATTTGCAGGTCCTGGACCGTAATCATAATACAAGCTTGATATTGGTGCTCTCCAATCATACACATAAAAATCAAGTCCATTTTTATCTACAAAGGAAGCGGTACCAATATAAATCGATTCCGTTTCCTCGCCTTCCTCGGTAAAATCAATTCGACCAAAATAAGGTGAATGTTTTAATCTATATAAATGTTTCACTTCATTTATTGCAATTCGATGCGTCCGTTCTCGTTCTGACAGTAATTCTGCTTGTTGTTTAATACTCGCATGGGTTTCAGCAGCTTCTTCAGCATTGTCTAAATTCACGGTTATATCTTCCCAAAACCTTTTTCGAATATCGACCACATCTATATTAATTGTTCCTAACTTGTTTTCTAATTGCTCCATTCGTTCTTTGATTTGTTCAATGACAAAATCAACTCTTTTTTGTTCAGGCCATTTTTCTTCTTTCATAGACTCACTCCCTTTACGGTCAACAATAAAATTCTATGTTACCCTTTTTTTGGATCCATATTCAATATGGAAGGAAAAAAGAAGCTCAAATTTGAACTTCCTTGACAAACGAGAAACTCGTTATAGTAGGGTATTACAATCAAAACGGATATACGCCGATAAGATTAAAAAAACACAAGATTTAACCGAAAACATGTCGTATTCGAAGGGGAATTCCTTAAACATGTTTGAGCCATTGTTCGTGAATTACGCTGTCTCGTTTTGTTTTTTCGATTTCTTCTTTAAAAATAATTCTCGTCTTTTTTTCATCGCCTTTGTAATATAACCACCTTTGAAGTTTCGAGGTTCATAGGATGCTACAAATGCTGATGGCTCATAAGAACTAATTAGCGCGTAAAATTCTTTTTCACGGTCTCTTCTCGCTGTACAATCAAGGCGGTAGCGCATGGAGTTCATGCCTTCTACTTCGCTAGTAGACACACTAAACCCTTCTTCTCTTAATTTATAAATTAAACATTCATTTTTATATGGGATATTGGCCTCTATCGTAACATAACCAATCGCAAGCTTTTCTTCTAGGACGCCACCAATGTAAACACCTAAACCAAAACCGACAGCGTAGGCAATCATATTTAAATAATTGGAAAGGTCACTAAAAACAAGCCCCAATGCTCCAACATATATAATGCCTTCTAACATACCCATCCCTGAAGCTTGCCGTTTCATCCCTTTGACCATGAGCACGGTTCGTAATGTCAAAACGGGTACAAGTAACAGTTGAGCGATAAAAATAATGAGTGCTTGCCACATTGTGCATCTTCCTTTCTTTCATTATTACCTTGCTAAGTGTAACAGATGTTACAAGGAAACATAACCTTAAAGTCATGATTTCTATAAAATGTTTACTTGCCATTTCTATCAAATGATTTACTGCTCTGTTTTGTTCCATATATAATTAAGAAAAACACGGGAGCGTCTTTTCTTTCAAGCGAAGTGAGAAACCCTGCCCGCTTTTGAAAGTGAACCCCAAGTGCTCTTCTTTGGGTGAAACGCGCAGGTGCGAAACCTTGCTCTTCTAGAATAAACTTTCAAAGCTTCACTGCTATCCAAAATTTTTATTTCTAATATAATAAAAAAGAGAGGAGATGGAAGAAATGAGTGATTATCATACGTTTAATACAAGATGTTTTTTTTTTATGTGGTATACAACAAGTAAAAGAAGTCACTGAAAACCACCACATTGAATGGATTGTAGATTTACGAGGTGAAATCGAAGTTCCTCCCGAAAACTCTAAAATAAACTAGTTCAATTTCCACTAATCGATGCAAAACCAAATCAAACAGAACCATTAAACAAGCAATTGATTATGTCGCTTCTAAAGCAAGGCAAAACGAACCTTTAGTTCTGCATTGACAAGGTGGCAAAAGCCGCACCGGTAGTGTGGCCATTGGATTATTACTTGCATTAAAAAAGCAAACACAATTGAAGAGGCCGAAAAAGCTATTAAAAAATATATTGTAAAGAATTCGTAAAAAATACGAAAGTTCAATTGTTCATAAAGCTAAATATTGGTATGGTAACGTTAGACTTTTTAATTGGGGGTACAAAGTGTGTCAACGAAACAAAAATACGAGCGTAGGTCCCTACTTGAAATCCTCCTTGTTTCCACAAGGCTTGGATTTACTTCTTTTGGCGGACCGATTGCTCATTTAGGCTATTTCCATGAAGAGTATATTCGGAGACGGAAATGGATGGATGAAAAAAGTTATGCAGACCTCGTTGCGCTATGTCAATTCCTTCCTGGGCCTGCAAGCAGTCAAGTAGGGATAGGAATTGGCGTCATGCGAGCTGGATTGTTAGGTGGGTTGCTTGCCTTTATTGGATTTACTTTACCTTCTGTCATTGCTTTAATTGTATTTGCTTTAATTCTACATAGTTTTGGATTTGATGGAAGTGGATGGATTCACGGATTAAAGATAGTCGCTGTCGTCGTTGTCGCCCACGCGATTTTAGGAATGGCTAAAAACTTAACACCTGATTTAAACCGGAAAACCATTGCACTTTTTGCGGTCATCGCAACATTATTATGGCCAACCACTTTTACACAAGTTGGTGTCATTATTATAGCCGGTGTGATTGGCTTTCTTTTATTCAAACAGCAAATCATTGAAAACGGTGACACATCAGTTGAGTTTCCGCTGTCAAAACAGTTTGGCATCGTTTGCCTTACTTTATTTTTTAGTTTACTTGTTCTTCTTCCTCTTTTACGTGAGATAACTTCATTTCAATGGGTCGCCTTATTTGATAGCTTTTACCGTGCAGGTTCACTCGTTTTTGGAGGCGGACATGTCGTCTTACCTTTACTTGAACGAGAATTTGTTCCTACAGGTTGGTTAACAGAAGAACAATTTTTAGCAGGGTATGGAGCGACCCAAGCAGTGCCAGGTCCATTATTTACTTTTGCAGCTTATATCGGCACGGTTATTTCTGGGTGGCAAGGTGGCTTACTTGCGACGGTAGCAATCTTTTTACCTGCATTTCTTCTTATTTTAGGAACATTACCTTTTTGGGACGCCCTTCGAAAAAATTCAACGGTTAAAGGTGTATTTATGGGAGTAAATGCAGCGGTTGTCGGAATTTTAATTTCTGCATTATACGATCCAATTTGGACAAGTTCTATTCTTTCAACTGTTGATTTTGCCTTTGCTGCTCTTTTATTTAGTATGTTAGTGTTTTGGAAACTCCCCCCTTGGGTTATTGTGCTTGTTGGAGCCGTTGGAGGATTTTTCCTTTCGTTATAAAAAAATATTAGAGGCTGAGAAAACATCAACTATTGCATGAGAGAAAAACCGCTATTTTAAACTTCATTCCGTCTTTTTCTCTGCTTTAGTCTCAGTATTTTTTTTGTTTTCTATTGGTAAAAAAATACAAAAAAATTTATTGTATGCTTTTTTCAGACTAACTAACAATAGCAATGGGAGCAATCCTAATACACTTTTTGGAGGGACTAAATATGAACTTAGCAGCTCACGAATTATTAGAAACATCAGAAGCCTTAAGAACGAAAGCAGCAGAAATCGAACAACATGGGGTGTTTGCGTCTCAATGTAATGACCAAACCTTACAATCTATCCTTAAAAAGCATCAACAACAAATGATTTCTGCTTATCAACAAGGGATTAACTTGATGACTGGAAAAGGTGCTCACGTTACACACCAACCCCCTAGTTTCCAATCGCAACATTCTATTGGAATCGAAAACCAAACAACAATGTCAACACCAGCAACAAACCCCACAACATTATCAGACCAAACGATTGCTACATTAGCCTTGAACGTTCATAAAACTGGTTCAATGATGGGAATGCAATGGGCTAACGAATGTGCTGACCCTCAACTTCGTATGTATCATGTAAATGGAGCTAATCTTTGTCAAGAAATGGCTTATGAAATTTGGGCATGGATGAACCAAAACGGTTATTATCAACCTCCGACATTTAGTCAACAACAAACAACCCAAATGACAGCAATGTTCCAGCCGATGAATACGATGACAATGGGGAATACAACAATGCAACAGCATAACAGCGGGTATACAATGTAATAAAGAAAAACACGGGAGCGTCTTTTCTTTCAAACGAAGTGCGAAGCCTTTGCTCTTCTTGAAATAGCTTTCAAAGCTTCACTGCCAGACCAAAACTTTTATACTTTCCTACCTATCAAAAAAGAAAAAACCTCAATTCATTGAACTGAGGTTTTTCTATTTATATAATTGCTGCAAAATCAAACGCCTTTAAAGGCTTTGCAAATAAATAACCTTGCATTCGATTACAACGATGAGAGACAAGAAACTGTTTTTGATGGACTTTTTCCACACCTTCAGCAATAATTTCCAATTTTAACGTATGAGCTAATTTAATAATCGCTTCAGCAATTTCGGAATTATTGTTATTTTCATCAATATTTTGAATAAAGGACTGATCAATCTTTAACTTATTAATCGGTAATGTGTTCAAATAACTTAATGAAGAATATCCTGTCCCAAAATCATCAACTGAGATTTTAATTCCATATTGTTGTAGCTCTTGTAATGCTTTTATTGTGTTGACTGTATCGTACATTAAAATCGATTCTGTAATTTCAATTTCAAACCATTCCGGTTTCACATGGAATTCGGAAAGTAGTTCTTTCACTTTATTCACCATAAACTTTGGTTCATGAAATTGCTTCGCTGAAAAATTGACAGCGATTGTTAAAGGGTTATCCATCTTTTTGTTCCATTCTGCTACTTGTTGTAAGGCCTTCCGCATCACTTGTTCCCATACGTCAGTAATAAGACCGGTATCTTCAGCTAACGGAATAAAATCTATTGGTGAAACTGGTCCTAATGTCGCATCCTCCCAACGTACTAACGCCTCTGCCCCCACAACTTGATTTGATTCAACATCAAAAATAGGTTGGAATACAGCTTCAATTTCTTTTTGTTCAATCGCCTTTCGCAGACGAGATTCAATATGAAGTTGTTCATCAGAACGACTTTTCATATGTCTATTGTAAACAACGATGCGATTACCACCTTTTGCTTTTGCTGTATACATGGCCATATCCGCATAAGTTAGTAATTCAGAAATATTCATTGTATCTGTTGGATATTGTGCTATTCCAATACTTGCACGTATATACACTTCTGTCCCTAATAAATTCACAGGGAATTCAAGATTGTTTAATAAAGAACTCATTCTCGTTTCAATCGTTTTTTGATCCATATCATCTAGTAAGATAATAAATTCATCTCCACCTTGTCTAGCTACAATACCAATTTCTGGTGGGAAACATTGTTTAATCCGCTTTGCCACTTTACAAATCAATTCATCTCCTTGACTATGACCAAGTGAATCGTTAATTTGTTTAAAACGGTCTAAATCGATAAAAGCTAAAGCGATGTTCGAACCTTCTACTTCTGCTTTTTCTTTTAATTGTTGCAGTTTTTCTTGGACATATCTTCGGTTTGGTAAATTCGTTAATGGGTCATGGTATGCTTGATGTTGGATAATCGCTTTACTTTCTTCTAAATCATCAATGTACTCTTTTAAGTGTTGACTTAACTGGTTAACGTCTGTAGCTAAACGCCCAAGTTCGTCTTTTCTTTGCAACTCAATTTTTCGATTGAAATTTCCTTTTGTAATTTCATTAACAGAATCGGCAATATAGGAAATTGGACTAGTCAATGACTTTGATAAAAGAACCGAAATAATAAGAACTAATAGGAAAAAAAGTGCAGAAACACTAATTTGATTCATTAAATCTTCTTTTAATTGGTTACCGATTACTGAATAATCATAGGAAACACCTACAACAAACGGTTCCCCTGTCGTCGAAAAAACTGGAACAAACGATTTTTGAACTTCTTTCCCGTTTATCATTTCTTTATAATATGTTGTCGTTTTCGAATCCATTGCTTCTTTAATATGTGCAGCATCCGTTTTCGTATTTTCATAATGATAACTTCCATACCAAATCGGTTGCTCTGAAATCCGAACATACGTATTTCCATTTAAATTCACCGTTTTTTCGTTCTTACCAAAATTATTAGGATTAAATACAGTTAACTCCAGTAATCCTTCACGTGTTGATTCATAATGCTGAATTGCGCTATAGGGTCCAAAACGACGCTCAAAATCTAAAACATCTTCATCGCGAAAATAAGGGTTAATGAGAAAATCAGTTGTCCCATCATAATAGTATCCCCATTTATCACGGTGATTCGGGTTTGATGAGGCTATTTCAATGGGACCTGACCAATAATGCTTTAAGGTCTGACCTTCATCCACAGTAACAGGCTGGACGTCAAATAGCTGTGAAAATGCCTCATACCAATAGCCCCATTCTTTTGTAGACAAATCAATTTGATAAGGGTCGGAAGAACGAACTCCTATAATATCATCATCAGATTTTGCAAATAATGTAATATGAGCTAACATTAGTTCTCTTGCTATTTCTACCAGTTCCTCATTAGTGACATTGTCATACTCATCATCAATCATATGCTTGACTGCAATGGAGGCGGTTCTAAGCTCTCGACCCATCATTTCTTCAATGAATTGAGTCGTTTCTTTTGAGCGATTCACATGATACGTAACCTCACGAGTAATCATTGAAATATCAGATTCATACCGCTCCATTACCTTGTTTTCCCAGCGTATATAGTGAATCGCACTAAATGTTGTTAATATCACTAGTACGACGAGTGAAAAAATAAAAGGAATTTTTTTCTTTATCGACATCCTGCCTTTTCCTCCTGTTACTTTCAAATACAAAATATTACAAAAAAAGAAGCACTATGGAATCATTAGTGACTTAGGTGCCTCATTATCTAACTCATTATACCATGGTTTACAAAGGAGGAATGGAGGTATATATTACAATCTTTTTAAAGACTCATTTAATTTCGTTTATGTTTTGTCTTTACCTTTTCAATGGATACTTTCAGTTCGTTTTCAATATGTGCAAGGTGTATTTTATCCTTTTGTGCGACTAATGTAATCGCAACTCCTTTTTCTCCTGCCCGACCAGTTCTTCCGATTCGATGAATATAGCTTTCGATATCATGAGGAATATCATAGTTAATCACGTGAGTTACTCCTTCGACATCTAATCCTCTTGCCGCAACATCTGTTGCAATTAAATATTGTATTTCGGCTTTTCTAAACCTTATCATGACTTCTTCTCTTTTTGTTTGAGACAAGTCTCCATGGAGAACATCACAAAGATAACGAAACCCATGTAACGCTTCATGAAGTCGGTTAACCCTTCGTTTCGTTCGACAAAATATAATCGCTAAAAACGGCTGTTGTTCATCGAGAACATTACGTAATGTTTCTTGTTTAGCACGATCTGTAGTTTCCACAACATATTGGTCAATATCAGCTATTGTCCATTTTTCTCTTTTAACCCTTATATCATAAGGATCTTTCATATGTAATGTTGCAACACTTTTCAATTCTACAGGTAATGTAGCTGAATACATTAACGTTTGTCTTGTAGTCGGAGTTTGTTCGATAATCGCTAACACTTCTTGTAAAAAACCCATATGTAACATTTGGTCAGCTTCATCAAGAACAAGCATGTTGATTTGAGAAATATCAATGGTTCCTCTTCTAATATGGTCTAACAAACGACCTGGAGTCGCAATTACTATATGAATATTCCCATTAAGCTTATGAATTTGTTGCACAACATCTTGTCCACCATAAACAGCAACAACATGTATATCGTTCATTTTTCGAACGATTTTGTTCGCTTCTTCTGTAATTTGAATCGCTAACTCTCTCGTAGGAGAAAGAATTAAAGCTTGTATTTTGTTATTAGAAACTTGTATTTTTTGAAGAAGTGGCAAAAGAAACGCTAACGTTTTTCCGGTACCCGTTTGTGCTTGTCCAATGATATCTCTTCCTTCTAACGCGGGAGGGATCGTACTAATTTGAATCGGTGTTGGTTCAACTATACCTTGCTCAGCAACTATAGCACGTAATTGTTCTGACAAACCAAGGATAGCAAAATCTTTCATGCCACCACACCTACTTTCATAGTTTTTTCTTTATTTTTCCCTACTTTCGTTTGAAAAACAAAATAAAAAAGATTCCAATGAAGGAATCTTTTTCTATAATGGTTACTTATTTTTGTACGTTAGCTGCTTGTGGTCCACGTTGACCTTGCTCGATTTCGAAAGTAACTGTTTGACCTTCTTCAAGTGATTTGAAACCTTCGCCTTGAATTGCAGAGAAGTGAACGAATACGTCGTCTTGTCCTTCTACTTCGATGAAACCGAAACCTTTTTCTGCATTAAACCATTTTACTGTACCTTGTACCATATTGTTGTGCCTCCTGTGTGGACTTTCCCACTTTGTATTACTATTTTTGCTCTTCAAAATCTTTCAAGACGAAAATCACTTTATTAAGCTCTTTCTTCTATCCAATTATCCGAACAACAATAATTAATCTTATTATAGCATGTTATATATAAAAAGCAAATAAAAATTGGAAAAATAATTTAATTAGGTTTGTAGACCTAGAAAAGGGTAAGCGTTTCCCAAATTAATTTGATCACCAATTACCGAATGCCTACATATAGTATTTTATCGGTGTTTCTTCACCATTAAGAATGGTTATCTCACCTTTTTAGAAAGGGGAATTTATTAAAATGGAACTAACAGTCGCTCATTGGATGTACTTACTTGGCACTTGCATTATTATAGGTACGATGTTACTTCGAAGAAATGTAGTCGTTCCCGCTTTGTTTATGACTTTTCTCATAGGATGGATATTTTCTGGATCAGTAATAGAAGGGTTACAAACGATTTTTACTGCGAGTGTTACAGCAGCCGGGGAATTGTTTCATATTTTCTTAATTATTGCGATTATGACAGCGTTACTTCATGCTCTTAAATCGATTGGGTCGGATGAACAAATGATTGTGCCGTTTCAAAAAGTAATGAAAAATGGAACAACATCGTTTTGGATTCTCGTTTTTGTAACATATGCTTTATCATTATTCTTTTGGCCTGCTCCTGCTGTTCCACTCATTGGTGCTCTTCTCATCCCCGTGGCAATCCGAGCAGGCTTGTCTCCAATCGGTGCCGCACTAGCCATTTCTATAGCTGGTCATGGGATGGCCTTATCATCAGATTTTGTCATTCAAGCGGCACCAGCATTAACCGCATCAACAGCAGGATTAGATGCAGCGATTATTACGGAAAAAGCGCTCATTTTATCCTTAATAACAGGGGTTGTTGCTCTTACACTTGTATATTTATCCATCCGCAAAGAAATAGTTGCTCCATCAAAAGAAAACCTTGAGAAGTGGGAAAACGAAGACGACGATGATGATAACTTAATTAGCCCTTCTCACACAGAAGAAACAGAGAAATCGAAGAAATTTAGTTTTCTTTTTGCGGTTCTTGTTCCAGTCGCTTTTCTAGCGATTGTCGTTTATGTTATCCTTGCTACTTTTACAAGCGCAATCCCTTCAATGGAAGGCGGTGCTGGAGCTGCATTAATTGGGGGAACTGCCGTACTCCTTGTCATCGCCGTTTCATTTGCACAAAATGCAAAATCTGCATTTGATAATGTTGGTGATTATATTCGAAAAGGATTTGTCTTTGCTTTTAAAGTAATGGGTGTCGTCATTCCGATTGCTGGATTTTTCTTTATTGGAAGTGGAGACTTCGCTGCACAAATTTTTGGGGTTGATAGTGATCATGCACCAGCTTTCTTATTTGATTTAGTGCAAGCTGGGCAACACGCTATACCTGAAAATACGTTTATCACAGGGTTCGGTGTTCTTTTATTAGGAATGATTTCAGGTTTAGATGGATCAGGTTTTTCTGCATTACCACTTATTGGTGGGTTATCTGAAGCATTAAGTACTTCGGTAGGAACAGATGCTGCCACACTTGCATCAATTGGGCAAATGGGTGCTATTTGGGTAGGTGGCGGTACACTTGTTGCTTGGTCACCGATTATTGCCATTGCAGGTTTTGCCAAAATCTCTGTAATGGAATTAGTGCGGAGAAGTTTTATTCCCGTTGTCATTGGTTTGACAGTGTCAACGATCTTTGCTTTGTTGTTTCTTTAGGCAATTGAAAAAAACATGGAGAGAAGTTCTCTCCATGTTTTTATTCACTTTGTAGATTGTAATACTTCGATAATTCAATAATCATAGCTCCCATTCTTTCTAATTCAGGAGCGACATAATGTTCCACACCTTCTTCTCTTAACGCTTCTGAAGTGACTTTCCCAACCGAAACAGCATCAATCTCATTTGTAAATAAAGATAGGAGCTCTTTATCCGTTCCTATTTTTTTTGCGTACTTAAATAATGAACGAACTTGTATCGCTGTTGTAAAACAAACAGCATCCACCTTCTTTTCTTTCATTTCTTGAATCAAAGTTTCTACAATCACATCATCAGGTGCAGTATGTTGATAAGGTAACACTTGAAGAATAGACGCCCCTTTACCTTCTAGAAATCCGATCATTTTTGGAGAAGCATCACCATGAAGCTGAACGGCAACTCGTTTTCCTTGCAAATCAATATGCTTTAAAGATTGGATTAATCCTGCAGTTGTCCCATCTTCATCAACTGCGACAGGTTGAATCCCCAATTTCTTTAAGACCCCAAACGTTTTATATCCACGTGAAGCTACACTCGCATTTTGAATTACCGATAAAAAATCATCATAAATCCCAAGGCGTGAGGCAACATCCAATAATGTTTGAGTCCCAATTCCTGTTGTGAATATAAAAAAGTCCGGTTTTTCTTCAACGATTTGTTTCAACACAGGTTCTACTTCTTTTTCAGCTAAAAATACGGTTCCTTGCATAGACCTTACTAATGCCGTTCCTCCTTGCTTTTCAATTAAAGTCGTCATTTCATCGGTTTTTCTTGAAGCTGCTAACACAATTGTTTTTCCTGCTAATCCTTTTTCCATACTGACCCTCATTTCTACTTTACTATTTATATAAACATACTATGTTTTACGTGAATTCACAATATAATCCTATATAACAAGTAGCGTAAACACATCTTTTTATGAGATCAAGAGAGTCCCATCCTTCTATCGAATGAAACTCCCTTTTTAGATTATTTTTTTTCAAATTCTTTTAATAATGCTTTATAACCAGCTCTCGTTAAATTAAAATCAACATCTACAACATTTGCTTTTTGAAGAGCTTTTTTCGTTTTATCTGACAAACTTAGTTTAATATAGGCCAACTCTTCATTGATTTTCGTAAGCGACCCTTCTAACAATGTGTCTTTTTGAAATAAAGGAACAATCTCTTTGATCGGATCTTCTTTAGAAAAATACTTTTTTGTCAACAATAAAGTTTGCTGTAGTTTTGAAATCTCAGCATTCTTTTTTTGAATTTGTTCTCGATATTGTTCCTTCTCGATTTCCTTTAGATTTGCTTTAGAAAACAATTCTTCCAGTAGCTGCGTTCTTCCCAAATCCAATTGTTTCAACTCATCAACTTTTTCATCCATATCTTCCTCGACCTCTTCTACCGGGTCAAGATTCATTTCATTTTTATTTCGTTGTTTTAGAATTTTATTTAGTTTTATATTTACAGTAATCGTAAGAATAAACAAAAACAAAATAACAAAGACCCGATAAATAAAATCATTAAAAATCGAGGAATATACAAGTAGTGAAGCTAAAGCGGAAAAGAAAAACAATAATAACCAATCTGTCCATTTACCAGGATTTATAAGGCGATTCCAAAGCGAACGTGGTTCATGATTTTTTGACATATGTATTTCTCCTTGTTTGTGTAAGACATTTCAACATTAAATTATATGAAAAAGCTTGTACATATATCAGTGTAAAAAGTCCTATAAATATAAAAAAGTGATTTTCACGTCTCATCTACCACAGTAGTTGACTAGAAAATCACTTTATTGTTATTTTACGAAAAATTATTATCATACCATAGTTTTGCTTGTTCCACTTCATCTTTTGTTAATTGATGGCCACCATTCGTCCAAAATTCTGATACTGTGGAATTCGCTTGTCGTAATTGCTGAGCCAACTCTTTCGTTTCCTGTTCAGGAATTAACGGATCAAATTTGCCAGCACCAATAAATACAGAAGTTTTACTTAAGTCAGGTATTTCTATATTACGTAGGGGAACCATAGCATGAAACAATATCGCACCAGAAAGAACATCTTCATAATGATAAAGTAAACTTGCGGCGATATTGGCGCCATTAGAATAACCGATAGCAAGAACACGAGAACGATTAAATTCATATCGGATGGCCATGTCATCAATAAAATCTCGTAATTCTTTTGTGCGATAAATTAGGTCTTGTTCGTCGAAAACACCTTCAGCTAACCTTCTAAAAAAGCGAGGCATCCCATTTTCAAGTACATTTCCACGAACACCTAATGTTGAAGCTTCAGGTGCAATCATGTCAGCTAATGGCAATAAATCTCGTTCATTTCCTCCCGTTCCATGCAATAACAACAAGACAGGTGCATTTGGATTTGTTCCTTGTTTAAATATATGTTCCATACACAATCTCCTATTCTTTTGTTTCTAACGGTTGCAGTCGAGCTTCGATCATTTCACGTTTATCTTCAAAATATGGAGGTAATGATAATTTCTCACCTAAATGTTCAAAATCTTCATCTCCTTCAAAGCCTGGTCCATCAGTTGCTAATTCAAATAAAATACCATTTGGTTCTCTAAAATATAATGAGCGGAAATAATAACGTTCAACAAAACCAGAATTCGGGATTGATAATTGATTTAAAAGGTCCACCCATTTATAAAGTTCATCTTGGTCCTCGACTCGGAATGCAACGTGATGGACACTTCCCCTTCCTTGTCGCTCTCTTTTAAGATCTGCTCTTTCTTCTAAAAGAATTTCTGCACCTGTGCCTCCTTCACCTGTTTCAAAAACTCGAATTTCGGATTGACCTGACGTTGTTGAAGGAAAACTTCTCGTTTCTTTAAAACCAAGAATGTCTGTTAACACTCTCGCCGTTATTTCAGGACGACTTACCGTAAGTTGAACAGGCCCGAGACCATAAATTGCATGTTCAACTGGAATAGGGCTTTTATCCCATGGTTTCCCTCCAGCTACACCTGAATTATGCTCATCAGACACTAATGCGAGTCGTTGGCCTTCTGGATCACGAAATGACAATGTTGCTCGACCAGTTCTCGTTGAAATTTCATCATGGTCCACTTTCAACTCAACGAAACGAGTTTTCCAATATGCTAGTGCCTTATCATTTTGAACTCGTAATGAAGTTAGCGTAATGCTGTTTGTTCCATGATAAGTTGACCCTGCGATCGGGAATTCAAAAAACGTTAAATCCGTCCCTGGATTTCCTCTTTCATCCGCATAAAACAGATGGTAGACCGAAACATCATCTTGGTTTACCGTTTTTTTGACTAAGCGTAATCCAAGCACTTTTGTATAAAAATCATAATTTTTTTTTGCACTACCAGTAATGGCAGAAACGTGATGAATTCCTTTCAAAGCTTTTCTATCCATAAATATGTCCTCTTTTCTGTCTATTTTCGATAGTAGTATTCCCTTATGCCTCTTTCCATTCGTTCAACTTTTTTTATACAATAAATTCGAGGGTGTCTACACTATTGCTCAGACACCCTCATTTATCTTATTTTTTAAGTAATGCGGCTACTTCTACTGTACGTTTTGCTTGATATTTTGCTGCTTCTTGAACGTCTTCTACCATATTTCCTTCTTGGTCAACTGTCACACTTGTTCCATAAGGATTACCCCCTGCAGCAAAAGTAACTGGGTCTGAATAACCAGGTGCGACAACAATAGCACCCCAATGATACATCGTAGTATACAAGCTTAAAATAGTTGCCTCTTGTCCTCCGTGTGCATTAGAAGCGGATGACATTGCACTCACTGCTTTGTTTACTAATTTGCCATTAAACCATAGTCCACCTGTCGTATCTAAAAATTGTTTCATTTGACCTGGCATATTCCCAAATCGCGTTGGCACGCTAAAGATAATCGCATCAGCCCATTCTAGATCGTCTAACGTTACTTCTGGAACATCTTTTGTTTCTTCCACGTGAGCTTTCCAACCTGGATTTGAATCAATAGCTGCTTGAGGTGCTAACTCAGGGACTTTGACTACTTTAACTTCTGCTCCTACTTCTTTTGCGCCTTCCTCTGCCCACTTTGCAAGTTGATAGTTTGTACCGGTTGAACTGTAATAAATGATAGCTAATTTTACATTTGACATTTCTTTCCACTCCTTTTTATTTTACAATATAAATTATCTTTACTTCAAGATAATTACCCAAAAAAATTAAAAGACAAACATCATCTTTTCTCATTTCAGTTTAATTATCTTGAATTCAAGATAATACGACAAAAATATCTTGAATTTAAGATAATTATATAAGGACTGTTAGGGCTTTGTCAAATCTTTTTTTTACACTGTTTTCTCATGAAGTTTGTTTTTCTTTCTCTATTAATACAATCTTTTCAAATAACTTTCCTTTAAGTTTTCCTTTATTATCTCTAGTGTTAATTCTTTCATTTTAATATGATCGACAAGTATTGCAGCTGCATTAGGTCGCTCTTCTTCCTGAATCCAGGAACTGCAATCCCACAATTTTGACCGCTTAAACGCTTTTGCACAATGGATAAAACATTCTTCAACTTCTACACCTATACCGAGCTGGGGAGATCTTCCGTTAACTGCCATTTTTTTCAATAACTTTGAGTCGTTTATAATATAAGCTTTTCCTGCTATTCTTAATGTTTCTTCAACGCCAGGTATTGTAAACAATAAGCCAATCTGAGGATTTGAGAGGATATTATGTATTGAATCCATCCTTTTATTTCCGGGTCTTTCTGGTAGAACAAGATGTTTGTTATCCAATACGAGCACAAATCCTCGTTCATCCCCCCTCGGAGAAGCATCACATTTTCCAGCTTTATTGGACGTAGAAAGAACGACAAAAGGTGATTTTTGGATAAAATCAATACAATGTTCATCTAATTCTGTTATTGTTTTATTTTGTACAGCTAGACTTGGTTTTCCGATGTTTAACTCTTCAAGGTGTTTTATTATTGAAATCTGATTTGAAAAAAAATGACTCATAATCACTCAACTCCATTTCCTTATTACAGTGTGTGTCCATGTGTTGTATGCGATGAGGAATTATTTCTTTTCGTTATCATATTGACTCCCATCACAACAGTTATAAGCTCTTCATTTGTCAAAACTTCAGATGAATTTACGAGTTTAAATGCTGGAGATTCAAAAAAACCATTTATTCTTTTAAAATGAGCTACAACTTCGCCCTTTTGATTGTTTATTTCATATTCCTTGGAAAATGCTTCTGAATGAATCGTATAGCATACTTGATTTTTCGTTAAATATTCAAATTTTTTCGAAAAAAATGTCATCCTTTGTCGCAATACACCTAATTCATTTTCGTTATAATCGACCACTTTCCACTTCGCAGAAAAAACAGGGAAAAATCCACTTGTTATCATCTCTCCTTCTAAATTCACGATATCAACCTTTGATGAAAAAGCACTTTTTAAATCAAGGCTTCCGATTTTTTCTTTTTTCTCATTATAAATATCTGTTAATCCAGCTGAAAAGAAATTGTCTTTAAAAAAAAGCTCATTTCCCACTGTAGCTCCTCCTCTACAAATTTCCAAAAGTTTACATAATATAATTATATATCACCTAAAAATAAAACAACAAGCATGAATGGCATATCGACATCTCCACTCATGCTTGTCTTCTTATGTATGATGCAACGTCCAAATAATATAGTGTTTTGTGAATTTACTCATCGTAATGATTTGCTCTTTATCATCTTGAACAAAAATTAGTGCTGAACCCATTTGATCCTCAAACTCCCATTCCCCTCCTTGCAATAGTAATGCAGGTACTTCATTATAACTCGTTTCTGAGGAACGGGACACATATTTCGTTTCTCTTGCATTTTCTGAAAAGGGAATGATTTCCTCGTCTGTTAATTCTAATTTTGCAATTCCTAAAGCGATCGATAATGGATTGCCTTCTTGAAAAAGGACAGGTGAATAATACAGGACAGAAGCAACCATAACAATTAATAATAGACAAATGGTTATATTCTTTTTTGACATCAAAACCTCTCCATTCAGTATGGGTTGTCCTAATTACATGTTTATACAAATCCTTTAAAAGAATGACAACATTTATTTTAAAATGATTGAACCGGGATTTCTATAAGATAAGAAGGGGTACTTGATAAAACTTCATTCACATTATAAACTTCTTGTTTTATTGGCAAAAGATCATACTTTGGTACGGATTCTAGTTCCACTACTTGAATATTGTTATTTTTAATATACTCTGCAACTTTTTCATACGCACTTGCAATGTCTTCCTCTTTTGGATGATGAAACTGAACATACTTACTAGCAGGTCTTTGCACGGACACCATTTCATTCGGAATATGATTAATATTATTCGTTTCAAAAAAACAGAAGTGAGTGAATCCATCTGGACGGTCATGGATAGATACACCAATGATAATAGACTCATCAATCTTTCCGACAATTTCTTTTTTCCTTTTTAATAATTCGGAAATCAAATTTCTAATTTCTCCATTTGCCGCTTCTTGATACGTTCCTGACCAATGAAAACCAATTCCACAAAAAGCTTGTTTCTCTATCTTTTCAATCACCAATAATCACCTCTAAATCGAAAAAATGGAACTTTACTTTAGTTTACCAAACAAAGGTTCAATCGTATAGAAAAAAATAAGTTACCTATCAACAGCTTGATAGGTAACTCTTTTTATAGCAATTTCCAAATACATTTGTTTTGCAAAACTCTGCTATGACTCCAACATTACTTAGAAAAGCTTTAAATAAATTTACCGTTTCGGAAATCAGCATATGCTTGATTAATTTCCTCTTCAGTATTCATGACAAACGGCCCTCTAGCGACAACTGGTTCGCGGACCGGTTGTCCAGCATACAAGAGAAGTCGCATTGGTTCTGAAGCAAATATATCTACTTCTGTATGTCCTTCTCCTTCTGTTTGCTCAAGAAGCAAAACATCCCCTTTTGTTCCTTCAACTTCATTTAAGCCAAATGTACCTGTTCCTTCAAGAATAACGAAAAATCCATTATAATGTTGAGGAATATCTTGAGCGAATGTAGCTCCTTTTTCTAATTTTATCTCAACCATTGTAATTGGTACATGGTTTTTTGTCTCAGATTGAACATCTCCAGAGTTTCCTGAAAACACTTTAACAATCACACCACGTTCAACCCTTATTGGCATTTTTTCCCCAAGCAAATTTTGATATCGTGGTTCTGTCATTTTTTTATCGCTCGGTAAATTTACCCAAAGCTGTAATGAGTGGACTGTTTCACCAACTGCTGGTTCCTCTGAGTGAATAACGCCCTTCCCTGCTGTCATCCATTGAGCATCCCCTGGATAAAGGGCTCCAGCTCCTCCTTTATTATCTTCATGCTCTAATTTCCCATCTATAACATAAGTAACAGTCTCCATTCCACGATGAGGGTGCGGTCCAAATGTTCCACGTTTAAAATAATCTTCTGCCATTAAAAGAAAGGGATCAAATTCTTCCCAATGACCTGGTTCAATCACAAATCCAGAAGAATGACTTTCATTATGCTTTTTTATATCGACGTTCCACACTCGTGAAATTTTTCGTTTTAACACTATAATCACTCTTTTCCGTTTTCTTTAGACTAATAGGAAGAAAATAAAAAGTCGAAGATTTTGCTCAAAAAAAGAAACGTACAGAATAACTGTACGTTTCTAGCCATTATATTTAATTATCTTCCGAATAATTGTTGCTGAGCTTGAGAAACTAAACGTTTTGTAATTTCTCCACCTACTGAACCATTAGCGCGAGAAGTTGCATCTGCACCAAGTTGTACACCGAATTCCTGTGCGATCTCATACTTCATTTGATCTAGAGCTTGCTCTACACCTTGAACTAGAAGTTGATTGTTGTTTCGTGCCATCTTGAAAAACCCCTCTCAATGATTTTTTTTGGTTACTAGCAGTTTCGAAATAGGAATTACTTAACAAATAATTGTTGTTGAGCTTGAGAAACTAAACGTTTTGTAATTTCTCCGCCAACAGAACCATTTGAACGAGAAGTTGCATCTGGACCAAGTTGTACACCGAATTCTTGCGCGATCTCATACTTCATTTGGTCTAGTGCTTGTTCCACACCTGAAACTAGAAGTTGATTGCTGTTTCGTGCCATCTTGTATCACCTCTCTTTATTAGATTACTTATAGTATGACAGGGATACCAATATTTTATTCAAATTTAAATGTAGGTATATGTTTCCATATATAATAAAAAAGATAAAGCAAAAAGAAGGGCAATTGTAACTCCATAGATGGAATTAAGATATTTTCCTCCTACATCAAAAACTTTATGATGAAATGACAATCGCTAGAATACAAAAAAAAGCCGAATAGACACGGCTTTTTTTAGAATTACAGTTTTGCAAAATCATCAACTAAGGAGTCAAAAAGTGAGAGGGCATGCTTAATGGTATCTGGTTTTGTTAAATCAACACCAGTTGCCTTTAATAACTCTAATGGATAATCAGAGCTTCCAGCCTTTAAAAAAGCAAGATACTGCTCTCTCGTTTTTTCTTCCCCTTCTAACAATTTATCCGCAACGGAAACAGCTGAAGCAAAACCTGTCGCATATTTATATACGTAAAAAGGACGATAAAAGTGAGGAATTCTCGACCATCCATACTTTACTTCTTCATCTAATACAAGTGTATCTCCGTGGTATTTCTTAAATATCGCTTCATATGTTTCATTAAAAACATGAACGTTAAGCGGTTCACCATCTTCCACTTTTTCATGAGTTGTTTTTTCAAATTCTGAAAACATTACTTGAGTGAAAAATGTCCCTTTAAAGCTATCGATAAAATGATTAAGTAAATATTTTTTCATATTCTTGTCATTTGTTGTTTTCAGCATATGTCGAATCAGTAGTACCTCATTGACCGTTGAAGCAACTTCTGCTACAAAGATAGAATAACCAGCTGAAATCTGTGGTTGGTACGTAGAACTGTAATAAGAATGCATTCCATGCCCACATTCATGGGTTAACGTAAACAAGCTGTCAATGTCATTTCTATGATTGAGTAAAATAAACGGATGAACACCATACACACCGATATTGTACGCACCTGAACGCTTTCCTGGCGTCTCCCATACATCAAGGTAACGCTTTTCTTTAAACGACTTTAAAATGTTGACATACTCATCACCTAAAGGAGTTAAACTTTCTAACATTTTTTTATATGCTTCGTCATATGGGATTTCTAATTTAACCCCTTCAACAAGTGGTGCATTTAAATCATAGGCTCGTAATTCATCCACTTCTAACCATTTTTTTCTTAAGTCCACATAACGATGAAGTGGCTCAAGGTGATCATTTGTCGTTTTAATTAACGTAGAGTAGACGTCTGTCGGAACATTATCACTGAAAAGGGCCTTGTGTAGGGCAGAAGGATAATGACGCATTTTAGACAATGTCACATTTGTCTTTATTGCCGAAGCTAGGGTCGATGCGATCGTATTTTGCATTTGAATATAAGGCTTATAATAAGCTTTATAAGCTTCTTTCCGTTTCATCCGATTTTCATCTTCTATTAATTTCGCATACATTCCCCTCGTTAATTCAACTTCTTCTCCACGTTCATTTGTAACCATACCAAATTTAATATCCGCATTATTCATCATACTAAACGTATGACTAGGGGAAGAAAGAGTTTCTCCTAATTGAGATAATACTTCTTCTTGCTCTTTTGCTAATACGTTTTTTTTATAACGATAGGATTCAAATAAATCGTCTTCAAAATATTGTAAGCCGGCTACTTCTGCAATGTAGCCCTTTAATGTTTCTTCTTTTAAACTCAATAAAAATGGCATAAAAAAAGAAGTTGCGGAATTAATTTTCACACTAACTTGCTTTGCACGGTCTAACAAAGCTTGAGAACCTGTATCTCTTGTGTCTACATCTACATGTAACATGGCGTACACATAAACCTTCTTAAAAATAAACGAAAGCTCTTCTTGTGTTGTTAAAAATTCAAATAAAGTTTGTGCGTTTGAAATATTATTATCATACGATTTTAATGTTTCGGCTAACTTTAATGATTGTTGCAAATCTTGTTCCCATTCTGTAGTCGATTCATAAAGATCGCTAAAATTCCACTTCTCTTGTTTTGGTATTTCTTCCCTGGATGAAAAAAACAATGTCCCACACTCCTCAAGTTCTTATTTTACTTATTAGTATTACCATATCAAACTTTCCATGAGCAAAAAAACCAAAAGGATGATCTCCTTTTGGTTTTTTCATTTTATTTTAAATGGATTTTTCCATTCCATTAATAACCCATAATTCAAAGATTCTTCATCCTTTAAATAATTAGGAACGAGTGCAACAGGTGTTCGCCCACATCGAAGTAAAAATGAAAGGACAGGGTCTTTTCTGTTTCCTGATAAGACAGCTTGAACGTATTGGTCCGCTGACATTTCCGTTGCTACTTTTTCGAATCCAGGCATTCGTCCACCACCTAACAGCCGATCGAGCTTTTTATATATGACAAGGTCATACATCGATTGCATTAACAGTTTCCCAATTTGTAGACGACGATAACCAGGTCTAACTCCAATATCAACAACGTAAAGAGTATTTCCATTAGGATTATGATTTCGAATATACCCTTTGTCTGTTATTTCTTCCCAAGTATGAAGGGGGTGTATTGGATCAAATGATACAAGTAACGTTGTCATCGAACCAATAACTTGGTCATTTATTTCAACACATAATGCCCCTTCTTGAAAAAGGGACACATGGTTGTGAATTTGTTGTTTATTCCATAGAAGTTCAGATGGAAAAGGAGGAGGAAAACTTTCTTGTTGTATCGTATATAAATCATCAAAATCATCAAGAGTATAATTCCGAACAATCGCTTTAACAGGAGTGTCATTTTCAAATACAAATACTTCTTTTCTATACATTCGTTTTCTCCTCCAGTTCCGTTATAAACCAATTAGTTCATTTTTTTTCGTTAATCTTTCCCAATCAGGATATAAATCGACTCTACGGTCACGCCACGTTGTAACAGACCCTTTTTCCCTAACTTCATATAATAACTGTAAATCCAAATCGGATGTAATAATCATATCATTATTAATATCGCCTTCCATCATAATTCCTTTTTGAGGGAAAGGGACATCATTAGGAGTTAAAATCGCAGCCTGACCATAATTCGCTCGCATAAAGTCTACCGTTGGCAAGGCACCTACTGTTCCTGTTGTCACTACATAAACTTGGTTTTCAATCGTTCTAGCTTGGCAAGAATAACGCACACGATAAAAGCCATGAGAATCATCAGTGCATGAAGGACAAAAAATAACATCTGCTCCCATCGCTTTCGCCATTCTCACAATTTCAGGAAATTCGATATCATAACATGTTAACACTGCAATTGTGCCTTTATCTGTTTGAAACACTTGTAATCCTTCACCAGGAGTAATATTCCATTCCTCTACTTCTGTTGGTGTAATATGCAACTTTGGTTGCTTTCCAATTCTACCATCAGGATAAAATAAATGAGCAACATTATATAAACGACCTTGTTCCTCAATGACATGAGTACCACCGATAATATGCATGCCCGTTTCCATCGCTAACTTTGTAAACAGAGTATAATACCATTGAGTATATTGTGGTAATTGCGAAATCGAAGGCTCTACTTGGTTCGCCTGTGGGATGGACATAAGTTGGGTCGTAATAAATTCCGGGAAAAGGATAAAGTCTGAATTAAATTCAGCTGCCGTCTTAACATAGTGGGTTACTTGGTTTTCGAACTCTTCAAAAGTAGCAATTGAATGTAGGTGATATTGTACGGCTGACACACGTAATTTCATTACGCCCCCTCCTTTATAGTAAAACAGTCTAAAAAGTATCGTACCATAAATTAAAGAAACGTCAATTGATATTAGCCTATTTTTCAATGTTTTTTTATCCCATTCATTTGCAGTTTCATCATGCTAGAAAAGAGGAAAAGGTTATCGCGGCATGCCATCGATAACCTAATTTTTTTAGTGAAATACAGTTATTCTTTCTAATGTATGACGATGATGTGGATACCCTTCTTCGGCTTTATGACCAACTGGGACCATCGCACAAATTTTTTCATGTTCTTTTAGTTGCAGCAGGCTTTTTATTTTAATTTGGTCAAATCCTAACATTGGTACTGAGGAATAACCAAGACCTTCCGCTGCCAGTAATAAAAACCCAAGTGCAATGTTTGTTTGTGTTAAGCCCCACTGGCCTCTTTCTTCTATAGTCATGGAACCAAAAAATGCCGATAAATTCGCTATTTCTTCTTTTTTCTTGTCTTCTGGTACTCCAGGATGAATCGTTTCTTCTATATGGGCAATTACATCTTCCATATCACTAACAACTAATATGACACAAGGAGCAGATGTTACTTGAGTTTGACCATAAGCCGCTTCTTGTAATTCTTGTTTCATCTTTGTGTCCATCACGGCATGAAAACGCCATGGTTGAAGATTCCAAGCACTCGGGGCTAATTTGGTTAACTGTATAATTTCCTCGATATCTGCTTTCGTTAATGTTTCTTCTTTAAATTTTCTAACACTATGCCTTGATTCAATCGCTTCTTGAACAGATAAGTTTTTATGAGTTGTTTGTGTGCTCATTTTCATTCCCCCTTTTCTTCTATAGTGTTTCCAGTCATTTTATAAAACTGTAAGGGAATTGTTTCGTTTTATTCCTCAATATCCTTCAAGAAATCTTTAGTTCTCATGCCAAATCTACGTAAATAAACAGTAGGTTCAACTTGTATATTGGCTTTCTTAAAAAACTCATCCCAATTGTCTTCCATTTCTTTAAAGGATTTCGGTTGTTGTCTGTACACATCTTCTCCAAAACCAAAAACATCAATTCCATATTGTTCCTGTACTTTTTGAACTGTTGCTTCAACTTTGTCTTTTATTTCTTGTCCAATTTGATTCTCATATGATTTGAATGTGTCTAAATCATCAACGATATCACTGCATTGGCTAGATTCTAATTCAGTTTCAACAATAAGGTCAATGATAATTTCTGGAGTTTCATTCTTCACATTAGCTTTTATGTTAGTCGTTGACTGACTCACTCGTACTCCTAAATAGCGTTCTTTGTCGTTTTCACATGGTACGCTTAATGTCGTATATGTTAAATCTTGTGTCCATAAATAATTGCGGGTCTCCTCCACCGTAAGAAAACCACTTAATTTATCTTCCTCAAAAAGAGCCATCCCATTTAATACAACGATGGCATCTAAGTCAACTTTTTTATTATTTTCAACTGATTTTCCTTTTTCTTCATTACCTTCAATTGTAACTGTTGCCATTATCGGATGTCTTCCTGAGGAGCTTACTGCCGAAATAAAATCGGTTAATCGTACATTCGGGTCTCCCCCCCACTCTGTAATCATTGTTTCTACTTGAGTATTTATTTTAACTGACGGAACTTCTTGTATTGGATATGTCGTCCCGATAATGTCTTTAGCTTTGACCCCTTTGGCCACAAGCATATTAAAGTCGTTTCTGAACTCAATATTCCGTTCTAAAAATTGCAAAAAAGGAGCTACCCCTTCTCTCGCCACTTCTTCACTCACAACTAATGTTTGCATATGCCCATAAATTGGTGTTCGTGTAATGCCAACATTCATTTTATGAGCTAATTCAGCTAATGTTTCTCCTTCAATTGAAAATAAGATTGCAGCTGTATCGCCTTGTGCTGTTTGCATCGATAATTCACTGGAATTAATCACTTCAATTGTAGCAAGATAATGTCCGTTCTCTCCTTTATCAATCGCAATCCCCGCAACAATCGATACTTCATTTAATTCTTGGCGGTCCCAACATCCACATAAACAAAATAGAACCATTAAAAAAATAAGGACATAGTTTGTTTTCATTTTATTGTGATTTATCTCCTTTGTTTGATTGCATCATTGATGTTTTTGTATTTAAAAATTTCGGTCTTTCCTTTAACGTTTTTATCGGAAAGCGGACAAACACATCTTTATTATCTTCCACAATAAAAGGAGCGATTGCGGCTAAATAAGGAACACCAAATGAACGTAAGCTAACTAAATGAATAACGATGATTAATAAACAAAAAAGTGTTCCAAATATTCCAAACCCTGCCGAAACAAGAATTATAACAAACCGTAATAACCTCGCTGAATTAGCAAACGAATAAATCGGCGATACAAATGTCGCCATTGCCGTTAATGCTACTACAATGACGAGAACATTCGATACAATCCCCGCCTCTACTGCTGCTTGACCAATTACTAGCGCTCCAACAATCGATACCGTTTGTCCAACGACTCTAGGCATCCGCACCCCAGCTTCTCGTAAAATTTCAAACGTAAATTCCATTAATAATAATTCAATAAATGCTGGAAATGGAACACCCTCACGTTGCGCTTGCATACTAATTAATAAATTTGTTGGAATTAATTCATGATGAAAAGACGTTAACCCAATATAAAGACCAGGAAGACCTATCGCAATACAAAAAGCAATATATCGCAAAATCCGAATAAATGAACTCATCATAAAATGTTGATAATAATCTTCACTCGCTTGAAAAAAGTCAGCAAACACGACAGGGACAGAAGTCACAAAAGGACTGCCATCAACAAATATGGCTATTTTTCCACCTATTAATTTTGACGCAATTGTATCCGGACGATCACTATGATATGTAAGCGGAAACGGCGTTAATGTCTTATCAGTAATCCATTCCTCTACTTGTCCTGAATCTAAAATTGCATTCATTTTAATAGAAGAAACCCTTCTTTTTACTTCATTCACAATCTCTTCATTAGCAATAGTTGAAATATAACAAACACAAATGTCTGTTCTCGTCTCATGCCCTACGATAAATTGTTCAAACACGAGATTTGGATTTTTTATTCTTTTCCGAACAAGTGACATATTCGTTAACAACGATTCCGTAAAGCTATCTTTCGGACCGCGAATAATTGTTTGAATATCAGATGTTTCAATTGCTCTTTTTTCATCATTAGCTACATGAACGGCAATACAATAATTAACACCTTCCACCAACAATACAATATACCCTGATAAAATATGCCATACTACTTCATGTTCATACTGAAGAATCGTTGAGAAATGACTTGAAAAATATTCTTGTTGAAACGCTGTAAGGTCTTCCTTCGATTGAATGGAATATTGGTTTAACGATGAAAGCGTTAGTGACTGTTTAACTTCTTGTGAAATTCGGCTTAAATCAACCATCGTCTTCATATAGATAGCTAATCCGTTTTGTTTCCCGATTTGAATGGGCTCATGATAGAAATCATAACTTTGGTGAAATAGTGAAGTGAACCGGTCTTTATTTTCCTGTAAATTTGATTTAATTTCTGTTTGACTTCCCCCTTCAGGAATAAGTTCGTCAGGTGTGAACTTCGATTTAGTTTTATCTTTCTTTTTTTTTGCCATCATAGCAGAAAGCATTTTACGATAAATACTCAAGCGCTCAACCCCTTACCTTTTTGACTTTTCATCCTATTTTTAACGAACAGTACGAGAAAAAGGAAAAGAGGAATGCCAAATTGAAATGGAATATGGAAAAAATATGGAACGAGCTCAAGACCTTCTTCATAATGCTCTACGATGTTTTCTGCAATTAAAATAGAAAACAAAGGTAATACTAGCGAAAATGGAAGTAAAAAGGTCCGGTATGGTTTATTAAATACATATTCAGCTCCTTTTAATGCTCCATAAAAGAACACGCCAATTTTAACAAAAATTCCAATTAATAAAATGAAAACAATGAAAATGTCGACACGCTCAATAAATTCTAGTAATTCAACTTCCCGTGCAGCAACAAGAAGAGGAAAATTCGCTCGATTCCTTATATCAACTCCAAGAGCTAGAATTTGAAGCATTTCCGCATATGTAATAAGAAATCCACTTAATAAAATCGCACCCACACTTACCTTACTGACGTACTTAAAATTTGTAGTTGAACCTATAATAACTAAAAACGCCACTAGTTCTCCATAAGGAAACACAATCATCGTTGGATAAACCGCCTCAAGAATTGGTGCAAATCCTTCAGAAAAAATTGGAAGCATCTTCTTAAAATCAAGAACTCCAGTGAACAACAGTAAAACTCCCAAACCGATAATAAGTGCTAAAAAATACGGAATGAAAATTTCCGTCGTTCTTGCAAACACTTCAAGACCATGAAATAACACATATGCAATAATTATCGTCATAAAAATGGAAATGATTTCAATCGGAGTTTTTGGAAGTATTGTCGTTACAATAAGTTCACAAAAATCCCGTAGCACCCTCAATGCAAGATAAGAAAAGTATAAAAGATAACTATAGGCGATGAGCTTTCCAATATTTTTACCCAAAGCAAAATCAATAATGTCGTATAAGCCCCTACCGCCTGCCATTCGACTAATAAAATTGTAAAATAGGAAAAGAAGCACTCCAGTGGAAATTGCAAAAATTTCGGCAATCCACAGGTCCTGTTTTGCTTCTTGTCCAGCTCCAACGATTATCGTTGTCCCTATCGTAAAGGCCGTCATTAAAACAAAGTACTGCCACAACGAAATTTGTTCTCTCATTATAATTCCATTCCTCTATTTCTTTTTTTTCTTCCTATGCTTTCGGTCTTCAAACACACAAATAAACAAAGCAACAAATGCAAATATATTAAGAACCGTCCGGTATGGACCCGTATCATACATTAATAAGTAATAAAAACTTCTCAACAATGTTGTCTCATATACAAGCATGTCAAATATGACGAATAGGGCAAATAAAGAAACTGTAAAGAGCAAAAAACCAAATGTGACCACAATTATCCTCCATAATTTGATTTCAAACTTAAGATTTACTTTGTTAGTCAAAATTATGTAATGGTTGAAACATGAAAAAACCGTTTCAACGTCATTTCGACGTAAAACGGTTCCATTCTTGTCTTTTGCCGTTGCTGAAATTAAAGCAAAACAAAACGTAAAATGTCAGATTCTGCGCTTACCCGGAAAATAAAAAACAATCTTATAATAAAATACGAATATGATTTTCTACACCTTTCATATAAGAATCACTGAGAATATTTTTACCTCCTCGTAAAATTTCTGTTGTGTATAATGGAGAAGGTGCTGTCTCTTTTTTCTTATGAACGACGATAAACGTTACTACATTTTCATAATGCTCGTTTTCAATTTCAACGGAAATAATTGCTGGTCGATATAATGAAATATTCACGCCTTCTCGTTCATATAAATATTCAAGTCCTAGCCAAGGTACTTTATACACTTTCCCCTCGACAAAGCCTCCTTCTTCTACGATATCTGCTTTTCCACCATCAGTAGTAGGTAGACTAAACCTTAGTGTGTATCCTTTTAATTTACCAACACCAACGACATCCGTAAAATAATCATGAACCCCTGCTTTAATAAAACGTTCATTATCTAAGCAAGACCCATATGCAAAATATAAAAAGTCATTCTGTTCCTTTTCAAATCGGTATACTTTCCAATCTCCCAATTTAATTTTTGTTTCACATTGAATAAGCGGATCCCCCGCTATGTATAGTAATGCTTCCACTTCTCCCTTATCTGTATAAACGGTTTGACTTACGCGCTCATATAAATTTGTTTTTCCTTCCCCTTCATACCCTTCTAATTCATTGATCGCTTCTAATTGTTGCTCGTTTACCTCATACAATTCTCCATACACGTTTTCTATCCCCTTTTTCATAACCGGATAGCCAAATGTCGTATCGTATAATTCCCCTTTAGTCCAACATTGTTCAGCTCGTATGATGGCATCTGTTACATAATGATGGTTCGACTCTCCTTTCCGTAATGTTCCATATACAAATAATAAAGTTCTTTTCATATAACTCTCTCCTTTGTATTCTAAATAACATTCAACACTCACAAACTTGGAAAAATAAAACATTTTTGATAGAATTATAATCACGGTTATAAATTAAGTTTACCGAAAGTGAGAGTGATTTCCTATCGAAATAGTAACATTGCAGCTTAAAGAGGCAGGTTATCAAGAAAATAAAAATACGATAGAAAATATTCATCTTTCTATTAACAAAGGTGAATTAGTCGGATTGATTGGACCGAATGGAGCGGGAAAAAGTACAATAATCAAATCCATTCTTGGCTTGATAAACTATGTGGATGGCGAGGTCACCATTCATGAAAATAAACGATATGCTTATATTCCTGAACACCCTACTTATTATGAAGAACTAACGTTATGGGAGCATATTCAACTAGCAAAAACCGTGAATCAAATCGAATCCGACGATTATTTTTCACGAGCGGAAGAACTCCTCGAGTTGTTTCGATTAACAAAGGCAAGACACCAGCTTCCCTCTTCTTTCTCAAAAGGAATGCAGCAAAAGCTGATGATTATAATCGCTATATTGATTCAACCGATGCTATATATTGTGGATGAACCGTTTATTGGGCTTGATCCAAAAGCGATAAAAGATTTTCTGAAAATATTAGAGGAAGAAAGAAAACGTGGAGCAGCTATTTTAATGTGTACACATGTACTCGATACTGCGGAAAAAACCTGTGATCGGTTTTACCTGATTAATAACGGACAAATCATCGCTCAAGGAACGCTCCAACAACTTCAGGATGTAAGTGTTGCTGAAGGCTCTCTTATAGATTGTTTTTATACATTAATGGAGGAATCTGATGATGAGTAGTCCATTTTCATTATTTTGGTTCCGCTTAAAAAAAGAATGGCACTATCAATATGACGTATTTCGCTCAGCTGTTGACTGGATTATTTGGCTTTATATCATTGTGCCTATTATTGCTCTTGTATTCTACCAATATTATTTATTATGGCAAGGAACAGCGAGTTGGGTCGAATCGGTACCTCTCCCTTTTCTATTTTTATTTTTATTTATCCTTTGTTGGACAGGCTGTATTCGACTGTTTTTAACTGAAGGCGATTTACTTTTTTTGCGCCAAAACAAAAAATGGCATGGTGCACTTATGCGATTCGGGATCCTGTACTCAATTGTTTTAAACATATTTTTTACGATGATGATTTCCGCCATTGTCATCCCAATTTTATATTTGTATGCCCATTATTCTTTTTATCAAATTGGACTGTTACTTTCATTTATATATTTTTATCGACTTTTCATTCAATTTGTTAAACAAATCGTATTTGTTTCTTTTTCTGGTTTGCAGCTCATGGCGATAAAAGTAGTTTTGTTTATCGCCTCATTAACGGTTTATGCCATTTTTTTTCATGAAATAATTCTTGTACAATTGCTAATTCTTTGTATCATCGTATTTACTTTGCCTTTACTGTATCGGATTAGAATGAAAAGGACATGGTGTTTTTTTGAAGATTGTGTACGTGAAATTCAACAAAAATTAAAGTTAATACGATGTTTATTCAAGCGCGTGGTTATCACACAACAAAACCTTTGTTTAAACGAGAAAGGCCGTTATTGTTTTACAACTCTGCTTCTATTTTCAAAAGAAAAAATAATCAAAATTTACTTCGTGAGTTATTACTTAAATTTATTTTACGTGGAAAAAACCGATTTGCCCATTTATACCAAATTACAATTATTTGTATTCTTGCCATCGTTTTTGTCCCATTTTGGGTAAAGTGGATAGTGTTACTTTTCGGAATCTATTGTGTTATTCATTTAACACGATCTTATTGGAAAGAGGTCACATCCCATTCTTTTTATCGATTGTACCGGACTGAAAACAAAGATGAAATCGACAAAGCGGTGAAGGACGTTATTTTTTATATGACGGTACCAAGTATTTTTCTGTTCGGTTTTGCAGCGGGTCTTACTGGGTTTTCACTCTTATATGGTTTTTTAATTGCCATACTATCAATATGTATAAGCTACTTTATTATTCGAGATATATGGGTCAATTAAGAAAAACGCGGAGCGTCTTTTCGTTTCAAGCGAAGTGTGGAGCCCTGCCCGCTTTTGACAGTGAACCACAAGTGCTCTTCTTGGGGTGAAACGCGCAGGTGCGCAGCCTTCGCTCTTCTTGAATAAGCTTTCAAAGATTCGCTGCTAGACCAAATTTTATGCTTTCTTATCTTTTTAAAAGAGAGCAGGGACATGTCCCCGCTCTTCTTCTTTATCCTCGTGTTCTTTTTATTTTTCCAATTCCAAGTTCATTCGATTCTTTATGGATCGCTTTAATAAAACTGATTGTCATCATTGCCATAATTACAGAAAATGGTAACGCTGCCGCAATCATCGTATTTTGTAATGCTTGAAGGCCTCCCGTATATAATAAAACGAGCGAAATCGCAGATAGTAAAATCCCCCACGTCATTTTCACTCCGTTTTTTGGATGGTGTGAGCCGTTTGTTGTCATCATTCCGAGTACATACGTGCCTGAGTCAGCAGAGGTAATAAAAAAGGTACCGACTAAAATAATCGCAACTATTGAGGCAAAAAATCCAAGTGGATAATTGGCAAACACCGCAAATAACGACTCTTCCGTTGCAAAACTCGATATTTGGGCAATGCCATTGTATTCTAACATAATCGCCGATCCTCCAAAGGTTGAAAACCATAGGAAGCTAATGATTGATGGAATTAATAAGACACCAAATACAAATTCACGAATTGAACGTCCTCGGGATACACGGGCAATAAAAATACCGACAAACGGTGCCCAAGCAATCCACCAAGCCCAATAAAAAATGGTCCAACCTTCAATCCACGCTCGACGGACCTCATTAAGAGGAGCGATTCTAAAACTCATAGCCGGTAGATTTTGCAAATATTGTCCTAATGTATCTGTGAACAAATTTAAAATGAAAACGGTCGGTCCAAATATAAACATTAATAAAAACAATAATCCCGCCAAGCCCATGTTAACATTACTTAATATTTTTATTCCTTTACTTAAGCCAGACCAAGCGGAAAGTAAGAAGAGCACAGTAACGCCTGCAATAATTATAAATTGAACAATAATATCTGTCGGAATCCCAAATAAAAATGCTAACCCACCATTAATTTGAATCGCGCCAAACCCTAGTGTAGTTGCAATACCAATGACCGTCGCTAATACCGCAAAGATATCAATGACTTTTCCAGTCACTCCTTCGACTGCTTTAGTACCAATTAACGGTTTCAAAGTAGCACTAATTAACCCTTTTTCATCATGTCTGAATGTAAAATAACCTAATACTAGCGCAACAATTCCATAAATCGCCCAAGCATGAATGCCCCAATGGAAAAATGTATAACGCATCGCATCACGAATACCTTGAGCCGTTCCAGCTTCTTCTGTAGGTGAACTAACGATAAAATGACTAATCGGTTCCGCGGTTCCCCAGAAGACTAAGCCAATTCCCATACCTGCACTAAATAGCATCGCTAGCCATGTTGGTCTTGTGAATTCAGGTTCTTCCTCCTGCTTTCCTAGCTTTATTTTCCCAACTGGACTAATTAACAAATATAAACAAACGATAACAATAAGTGTAACTAAAATTAAATAATACCAGCCAAATGCTGAGGAAATAAATCCTTGTATGTTTGCCGTAGCTTGTTCTAATAGGTCAGGAATCGCAATTCCAACTATGACAAGGAGTAGCAAAATAGCTACCGACACATAAAAAACCGTTGTTCCACCTTTTTTCATCGTTTTATCCTCCTTATTCCACCAATCCTGTTCGTAGTGTAACCTCTCTTTTTTTTGTCATACATGCGAAATCACAATGAAATCCCACAACGACAATGATTTTTGTTATGATAATACAAAAGACTAGAAAGGAAACTCAACAATGGAAAGTCAGCTTCATGAACATTTAAAAAGGCAAGCCCTTTATTGGCTAAAAGATAAGATGACAGATTTATGTGCAAACGAAGTAAAACTATTCATTCGAAGAAAGCGGCTGAAAGCGGATGCGCTAGGCATTAATTTAGAACGGAAAGAAGCACGAATTATTGAAGTGAAAGTAACAAAAGAAGACTTTAAACGAGACGAAGTTCTCCATGCCAATTACGGCTATCATGCTCTTGCAAACTATGCTTATATTATGACACCTGTTGGATTACTCCAAAAAGAAGAAATCCCTATTGGGTACGGATTATTAGAAATCGACGAATATGATGTGATTAAAGTCATTAAACGACCTGTACGAAATCCTAAACCACAATTAAAGCTCGATACCCTTGTAAAACGAACAGGACGGGCTGCCACAAACGCGGTATTGTTTCAAGAATTATCAAAAGAAACAAAAGATATAACGAAAGGTGCATTTTCTAAAAAACCGAAAGTTCATCTTATTAGTGCGACATGTCCGTCATGCAAAAAAAGAAAGCAATACTTAATAAAAAAAGAGCAAGAAACCGTCACATGCATTGCAAGAGGATGTAAACATGACATCCCGTTAAGCAAAGCTCGTGTTCATCATATAACGGCATATAATGAAGATTTTTTTTCTCAAATGCAAGCATTAATGAATGATTCTATATAATAATCAATCATTCTTAATGAAAGAATTAAACTAGTAGTGGTAGACTAATCTGAAAGGCAATGAATGACAACATGATAAAAAATACATTATTTCTTTTTCTTGCTTTCCTCTTAAGCGCATGTACTTTTCAAGAAGAAGTAAGTCTTACACCTGAGCAACAACAACTAAGCCCTCAAGGTGAAAGTACCGAGACGATTGATAAACCTGAATTAATCGTCCATTTCATCGATGTTGGTCAAGCAGATGCAACATTATTTGAGTACTCCTCTGACGGCATCGATTATCGAATTTTAATTGATGCTGGAAATTGGAATCGAACAGATGTACTAGACTATCTAGAATATAACAACATTACCCATCTTGATATTTTAATTGGCACTCATCCACATGCTGACCATATTGGACAATTCGACCAAATCTTAATGACAATCGATGTAGGAGAAGTTTGGATGTCCGGCGAAATGGTAGCTTCTGATACGTTTTCTCGGATTCTCGATGCGATCGAATCTTCTGGGGTTAATTATCACGAACCTAGAGCTGGGGATACTTATGACATTGGCCCACTCGTTCTTGAAATCGTAAACCCTAAAAAACTAACTGGAGATGTACATAAAAGCTCAATTTCACTACGGGCCGTATTTGGAGATGTGGCATTCATGTTTACCGGAGATGCCGAACATGAAACAGAAAACGAAATCATAAACAAAAATCTAGAAGTAGAATCAACGTTTCTTCAATTAGGTCACCATGGATCAAATACATCAACAAGTTCCGAATTCCTCAAAGCAATAAATCCTAAAGTAGCGATTTATTCAGCAGGTAGTGGAAATTCTTATGGTCACCCTCATCAAGAGGTGATAGACCGCGTTCTATCCAATGAGATCGCACTTTACGGAACAGATATTCATGGGACAATTATCGTTCGAACTAATGGAAGAAACTATGACATTAGTTTAGAAAAAACAAATCTGAACGAAAATAAACAATCTAATAGAACAGACAACACAATTGCTTGTATTAACTTAAATCAAGCGTCACTTACAGAGATTGAACAAATCATCCATATCGGAGAAAATCGAGCCGCTGATGTGATAGCATTAAGGCCAATTAAATCGCTTGATGAATTAACAACAATTAATGGAATAGGACCTGCTAGGTTAGCTGATATCATCGAAGAAAATAAAGCATGTATCGGAGGCGAATAAATGCGTATACTCGGGTGTATTGACCGAATCGTCGATCAACAAAATGCTGTCATTGTTATTGAACAACTGAAAAAAGAAATAACCGTACCTATCCTATCATTGCCACAAGGAAGTAAGGAAGGCAGCTGGCTAACATTTGAACTCACTAACCAAAAAGCTGGAAACTTTAAACTCCAAAGCGAGATAACCTTTGAAAAAAATAAAGTTATTGAAGAAAAGTTAGATCAACTAAGAGCTAAACGAACAACTAGTAAATTTCAAAGGAACACTAACTGAGCACATTTTGTAAAATCAAAAAAGAACCGTCCCTTTAATGGGATGGTTCTAATTCCACCTCAGCTTCTTTTTGTTCAAAACGAATAATAAAGGCCGTTCCTTTACTACTCGTTTTAATATCGATACACGCAGAATGTCTTGAGGCAATACTGTAACAAATCGCCAATCCTAATCCTGTACCATCTTCTTTCGTCGTGAAAAATGGTGTTCCGATATTTTCTAAATCCTCTTTTTTAATGCCAGGCCCTTGGTCTTTAATGGCAAGTATAACACTTTGTCCTTCTTTATACGTTTGAATCGTCAACACGCCACCTTCAGTCATCGCTTCAAGCCCATTTAAACCAATATTTAAGATGAGTTGTCTAATTTCTTTTTCGTCTAAAAATAAAGGTGGACACTCTTCTAATTTGAGTTCAATCGAATTGTTTCCCATTAATGCTTCCGCTCTAAGCAAAGGATGTAACTTCATAACAACATCATTTAATGATTGGATTTTCTTATCGGCCGCTTTGTCTTTCGCAAATGTTAAAAATTCAGTAATGATGCCGTTAGCCCGATTTAATTCATCAATCATCAAATCTATATATTCTTGTGGCTGCCTCATTTCTTCTTGGATTTTCATTAGTTGTAAAAATCCAAGAACAGTCGTCATCGGATTTCTTATCTCATGTGCAATACCAGCAGCCATTTCTCCAACAAGATTTAACCTATCTAAACGAGAGATTTCTTTTTCCATTTGCGTTCTTTCTGTAATATCCGTAATCGTACTAATGATACATGGTTCATCATTAATCATCGCTTGTTCAGTGGACAATAGCCCTTCACGAACCTCGCCCGATTTAGTTTCAAATGAAACACGTTCATTAAAAAGAGAATCTTGTATGTCGAATGGAATCGTACCATCTAGTTTTCCATCCGACGATTTAATGTTTAAAAAATTATCTGAGCGGTGGATAATATCATCCAACTCATATCCTGTAAACTCTGACCACGTCCGATTTACATCGATATAATGGTGTGTTGCCAAAGATCGAATAGCCATTAAGTTTGGACTAAATTGAAACACTTTTTGGAACCGTTCTTGTGAAACTTGTAATTCTTTATTAGAACGAACAAGCTCTTTCGTTTTCTCATGAATAATCATTTCTAGATTGTTAGACTTTGTTGTTAAATCAATCGTTTGTTGCTTTAATAAATTTCGTTGGATTTCAATTTCCTTTTGTTTCAAATAAATTTGGACGAAGGCCTCTACCTTACTTTTCAAGATGTTTGGGTTAAATGGTTTAAATATGTAGTCAATAGCTCCTTTAGAATATCCTTTATTGACATGTTCATTTGCCTTACTTAACGCTGTAATAAACAATATCGGAATATGTCGTGAGCTTTTTCGTTGCTTAATGATTTGTGCCGTTTCAAACCCATTTAACCCAGGCATTTGAACATCCATCAAAATTACAGCTATATCATATTGAAGCACAAATCGTAACGCTTCTTCACCTGATTGCGCGCGAATTAAGTGATAGTTTTCTGATACAAGTACAGCCTCTAATGCCATTAAATTTTCAGGTCGGTCATCTACCATTAAAATGTTCACTTTATTATTATCACTCATGCTTTATCCCTCTGTTTCTTTTCTATCTTTTTCCATACCCAGAGCGAATCTGTTGGTGCCATGTTTACAATACCCCCCTTTAGTCAAATGTTGAAACTTTTTGGTAAATCTTTTCAGTGGAATCAATTTCACGATATAGATTTGCCTTGTCATTCCCAGTCATCGCTTCTTTGCTTCCTAGACCTAAAAAACCCCCTTCACTTAAGCTACGGAAAATAAGATCATACACTCGGTCAGTTAAGTGCTTATTGAAATAAATCATAACATTTCTACATATCACCACATGGAACTCATTAAAAGAATAGTCAGTTGCCAAATTATGATGAGCAAACACCATATTTTTTCTTAAAGTGGGGTGAAGTTTCACATAATCTTGATAAACTGTATAATACTCAGAGAACTCTTGTGTACCACCAGCTTGGTGATAGTTTTTTGTATATAATTGCATTTGGTGTAGCGGAATTTTACCTTCTGCCGCTCGTTCTAATATATCTTCATTCATATCTGTAGCGTAAATTTTCACTTTGTCATATAAACCCTCTTCCTTTAATAAGATTGCCATAGAATACGCTTCTTCCCCAGAAGAACATCCCGCATGCCAAATTCGAATAAAAGGTAATTTCCGCAAATGTGGAACAACGTTTTCACGAAATGATTTAAAGAACGTTGGATCCCGAAACATTTCTGTAACATTTATTGATAGATCATTTAATAATCGGTCTAAATATTCATGGTGATGAAGAACTTTTGCTTGTAATTCAGAAATGGAATTTAACCCTTCTGCTTGTTTTCTGTTAACGATGCGTCTTCGAATTGACGAAAACGCATAGTCGCGAAAATCAAAACCATAGTGACGGTAAATCCCTTCAAGTAGCAATTCTATTTCGATTTTTTCCAGCTCACTAATCGTCGAATGTTCTTCTACTAACAATGTCTCTCACCCTCATTATAAAGCCAAACTTTAATTAAAGACACAAGTTGTTCAATGTTGACTGGCTTACTTATATAATCTGAAGCCCCAGCATTAATGCATTTTTCTTTATCTGTTTTCATTGCCTTTGCTGTTAATGCAATAATCGGCAATTGTTCAAATTCCTCTTTTTTACGAATTTCTCTCATAGCATCAAAACCATTCATTTCAGGCATCATAATATCCATTAGAACAATATCAATCGATGTGTTGTTTTCTAGCATATGAATAGCTTCTTTTCCGTTTTCTGCAAAAAGGACATCCATCTTTTGCGATTCTAATGCTGTAGTTAACGCAAATACATTTCTCATATCATCATCAACAACTAACACAACTTTATTTTCTAGTAGATGCTTCGACTCTTCTTTTGTTTCTTCAGCAACGACATTCTCATCCTCTACTTCTTTCTCTACTTCTTCCTCTACTGCGATTTCTTCTGATACAGCGACCTCTATGTCTGAACTAGTCAGCCCTGGCAACCCTTCAAAATCTGGTAAGTGTAAAGTAAATGAGCTACCTTGTCCTTCAGTACTTTCAACTTCAATAAAACCACCTAGCCGTGATGCTAAATCTTTGCATATCGATAAACCTAAGCCAGTACCACCGTATTTTCGTGACGTTGTACCATCACTTTGATAGAACGCTTCAAAAATACTTTCTAATTTATCATTGGCAATACCAATTCCTGTATCGATCACCGTAAATTTTATTTTGGAACGCGAATCATTGTCTAAGCCTTTACTTATTCTTAAAGTAACGCCTCCTTCATTTGTAAATTTGAAGGCATTTGATAATAAATTCTTTAAAATTTGTTTAAGGCGTTGGTCATCTGTAAATAAAATGCTAGGCGCGTCAGAATGAACATCGATCGAGAAATATACCCCTTTATGTCTAGATACCGGAAGAAATTGCCGCTTCACAAACGCTTCGATGTCATTTAGTAAAACCTCCTCAGGATAGACTTCAAATTTGCCTGATTCAATTTTTGATAAATCTAAGATATCATTAATTAAATTTAATAAATCTGTCCCTGAAGAATAAATCGTATGTGCATGTTCAATTTGCTTTTCTGATAAGTTCCCATCCGTATTTTGAGCAAGCATTTGCGATAAAATTAACATGCTATTTAAAGGGGTTCGCAATTCATGTGACATGTTTGCTAAAAACTCAGATTTATATTTAGAACTTAATTTAATGCCACGGTTTTTCTCTTCAAGGTCTTCTTTAATCCGCTGCAACTCTTTTGTCTTATCATCAGATTGTTTATATTGTTCATGTAACTGTTCATTAATTAAACGAAGTTCTTCTTGTTGTTGTTGAAGCTCTTCAGACTGCGTTTGTAATTCTTCTGTTAACGTTTGAGATTCCGATAGAAGCTCTTCAATTCTCATATGATCTAATATTCGGTCAATGCTTGATCCGGATGTTTCGCATACTTGTTGAAGGAGGCGATGTTCAATTGGTGTAAACGGCTCAAATTTCGCGATTTCTAATACCCCATAAATGTCCCCTTCAAATTCTATGGGAAGCAAAAGTAACGTTGTTGGATTGGCCTGTCCAAGACCAGATTTTGTCACTATATAATTACTTGGTAATGTGTCAAACGATAATATTTTTTTATCTTTTGCACATTGGCCAACAAGCCCTTCTCCAATGTCAAATTTTACCTGAGGTAATTCTTCACCATTCCCCGCATAAGCGGCAACCCTATTCATCGTGCCACTTCCATTTGTCACATAAAAAGCACTGTAGCTTGCTTGAACTAATGGTGAAACTTTAGAAAGAAATTGTTGTCCAAATTCTTCCAAATCTTGAATGCCTTGAAATTCGATCGCTAACTCAGTATGTTTTGTTTTAATCCAATTTTCATCCTGTAATGATTCTTTTAATTCTTTTTCATGTTTGAAGCTCGTTTCAAGAGACGTAGCCATCTCGTTATATGCCAGACCTATTTCTCCAATTTCATCTTTTGAATTCACCTCAACTCGAGGAAAGTTTCCATCTTTAATGTTTGATACTTTTGTCATGACTTGTCTGACTTTATTTATACTTGTCGATATGCTTTTTACAACAGAAACACTCACTACTAAAACTAAAGCTATACTTACAATAATAATAATAGTTAATGCGCTTAAAGCCACTTCATACGCTTGCTCAGACTCTTGTAAAGACTGATTCATTAATTCTTCCTCATGAGCTGTAAAATCATCAATTTCAGTAATAATTATCTGTCGTATATTCGTAGAATCATCAATGAGTAATTGCCTAGCGCTCTCGGTCGTACCATTTGAAACTTCATTAATAATGCTATCAATATAATCACTATACGATTGATTGTATGAACGAAGGCTGATTAGTATTTCCCTAGTTTCAGGATTTAGGGAAGGAACTAGTAATAATGAATCAATTGTTGCTGATGCTTGCTCACGCAAAGCTAGTATTTCAGGAATTTTCTTTTCTATTTCTGCTTTATTGTCGAGTAACAACAGCTCTCTAATTTCTCTTCCCGTCACCTGCGTGTCACTCTTTAAGGAATTTACAAGCTTCACACGTTCATAGTTTTCTTGTACAATCTCTTCCATAAACTTATGTTGTTGATTAAGGGTAAACAGCATATAACTAGCAAGTACTAAAAGAATAATTAAAATAAAGCCAAACCCTAAGTATAATTTAGTTTTTACTTTCATTATGTCACCTTTCTCATTTTATTTTATGCCAAAAATGTATGTAAACTTACTCCTTTCTATGATTATAACAGAAAATTGGATCATTATAGTAGCAGATGTACTTTTATTGCTAATCTACTTGCATTTACTAGATTTTCTTCATTCTTTTTGCCATAATTAAGAAAATATTGTATGAATTTGTTGGAGGTTACAATGAAAATAAAGTATAAAGTTAATGAACGTATTACGGTAAAACAGTTGGCCACAGTGTTTTCTACTTCAGGTATACGAAGACCAATCGAAGATTTAACTCGGTTAGAAAGGATGCTAAACGAAGCTGATATTTTAATTACCGCATGGGACAACGAAGAGGTAGTTGGAGTAGCTCGTGCTCTAACTGATTATAGCTATTGTTGTTATTTATCAGACTTAGCTGTTGACAAACGTTATCAAAGTAATGGAATTGGAAAAAAACTGATTGAATTATTACAAAACGAGTTAAGCGAGGAAGTTGCACTACTCTTACTTTCTTCACCAACTGCCATGGATTATTATCCACAAATCGGCTTTGAAAAAATAGATAATGGATTTATTATTAAACGAAAGAAATAAAAACAACGAGTCACAAGTGACCCGTTGTTTTTTAGTTGTTTTCATAGGAAAACCAGTCTGTTATAAGCTCTTGTAGCTTTTCAATTTCTTCTTCTGGTAATTCTTGTTGCAGTTTATTTACATAGTCAAACATGTCTTCGATTGAGAGTGTAGAAAGAAGTTCAATCGGAAGCTGGAATTCATCGTGTGAATTTTTGTTTCCAAACGGGTCTTCAAGTTCCTTCACACTACCTTCTTCATTTAGAATATCAAACCCAACTTGTTTTTCCTTAATCTTATCACTGTTTTCATACCCCGCTATATTATCAACATAACTTTTCACTTCACTAGCTTTTTCTTTAAAATTTGTGAAAACAGATTGACCTTGACCTGTTGAAATGATGCTTATAAAAACTAGAAATAGAAGTCCTACCCAAATTAAACGCATAACTACCTCCTACAATCGAAGCGCTTTAGTAACAAGTATGTACATGCGCTTTGTCATTTACACTTATTACTTTTATATTTAAGCATGTCCTACGAACGGAAACTTCCATTTTTCCGGAAATGCAATCGAAGACGATTTTATAAAAAACGTGTCATTTCCATTCGTACTGGTAGTAGCTACAGCTTCACAGTCAGGAAATGAAGGAGTAAAATGAAATACGATGTTTGTTTTCTTTGTTGAACTTATAGCCTCAATGAGATCTCGAAGTTTTATTTCTTGTTTACTTAACACGGCATACAGGTGAATCGTTTTTTGTTCTTCTTTATATATTACAATAGTATGTAAGTCTTTGATAAAGTAAATATCCGATGGAAATACAGTTAAACAATAAAAGCCAAAAAGATATTCTGTATCTAATACGTCAAAGTGAGAAATTGTTCTATTATGATAAAAGTCAAATAATAACGTGATATCTTCTTTTAATAAAGGATTTAATTTAAGAAGTGGCTTGCAGTTTTGGTCATGGTCCATCAGAACAGAGTAATTCGTTTCTAGAACAGTGGTAAATCCAAATTTCGGATAAAAGTCTAATACTCTTTGGTTGGCGAATAAAAGAAAACCATCATATTCGCCATTATACTTGTCGAGTACGTAATTCATCAGTGTCTTTGCTAATCCTTTATTTTGAAAGTCAGGATGTGTCATAACAGTACCAATTTGAATGACCTTATGTGTTTTTGAATTCATGAAAAGACGCTGTTTATTAACGGATACGTTTGCTACTATTTGATTATTCGAAACAAAGGAATAACATTTGTATTGGTCCTTCCAAAACCCGGATTTAAACCAAGGTTGAAAATCAATGTTAAATGTTTGCCTAGCTAAATGAAAAAAACTTTCCCGTAAAATGTCATTCTCCTTGTAGTTTTCGACTATCTTTACATCCATCGAAATCGCCTCTTTATTTTGAAATGTGCTTCATACCTATAAGATATGTTCGAACCATATTTTCAAAGCTTTCATTTAAATCAAGTGGAAAACCAAAGCCACCAGCTTGTTCAAGAGAAGCAAAGCCGTGTAATAAGCTTCTTATTCCTCTCACCATATGAATCGTTTGATCCTTCTCAAGATGATACGGTGTTATTACATCAATCATCAAGTAAACAATTTCGTTTGCAACCTTTTCAATTTCAACGTCCTTTGCATCAGGAGCTTTTAATGTCATTTCGTATAACCCTGGATGAGTTCTAACAAATTCTAAATAAGAATGACCAATTGATAAAATTGCTTCTTCTCCTTGTTTATCATTGACAGCTTCTTTCATCCCTTTATAAAGCTTTTCTAACCCATATTGGGCTAGGTGTTTTTTTAGACCTTGCAATCCATCAATATGATTGTATAAAGAAGGCGACTGTACATTTAATGTTTTAGCCAATGTCGCCATCGTAAGCGCTTCAATCCCACCTTCATCTACAATATTCGTTGCTGCTAATAAAATTGTTTGTAAATCAAGTCCCATTCGTGGTGACATCTTTTATACTCCTACCTTTGCTTCGTTTTTCGCTGCTTCGTTAATTGCTTTTTTCATTGCTTCTACAGGCTGTTTTATCATTTCTCCATGACCAACCGCTAACAAACTCGGATTATATTGAAGGAGATTTTCAGCACTTTGTAATGCTAACTCTTTACTCCATGTCGCCAATGCAGGAAATGGAAATAACCATCTTAATTGACCTGCAACGGCTAACCCACCTTTTGTTTGAAAGGCATCTCCTGCGATTAATGCGTTCGTTCGTATATCCATAAATGCCATCATACCTGGAGTATGTCCTGGTGTTGCTATGGCTAAAAGAGAGCCAATCCTATCTCCATTATCTACTAATATATCAGGTTTTACCTTACTTTGTTTCGGTATACCACCACGAAGCGGTAATTGCGGTTCAGATTGTAAAAGAGATTGGTCCCCCGCCCAAATTTTCGCATCTCGTCTTGATAAATATATTTTAACATGGGGTATTGCTTTTTTTAACTTTTCTAATGCACCCATATGATCATCATGTGCATGGGTAATGACAATACGAGTAATGGGCTTTTTTAATTCTTCTGCAATTTTCAAAATCTTTTTTGCATGAATTGATAACCCTGCATCAATTAATGTGAATTCACTTCCCTCATCAACCAAGTAACAATTTACAGGAAAAAAACGTGGCATAAAAGTGATTTGATATAAAAACTTTTCTTTCGTTAGTTTCATGACAAGAACACTCCAATTCTAAAACTAATAGTATTAGTTTAACTATAACTAATACCATTAGTTTTTACAAGAAAAAATAATATACCCTCTCAAAAAAATTGAGAGGGTCGCTATTACTACCTATTATCTCTACCACGGGCACCAACAGATTTCCCCATACTTCGAGGTTTTACTTCATCTTTTAATTTCTTCTCACCTAGATGTTCTTCTCCATCTGGATATTTCGCTTTACGATTTTTTTGTTCCTCTATAAACTTGTCAAAGTTTTCATTCACCATAAAAAAACCACCTTTTCTTTTCCAATTTCTAATGTAGTTTTGTGTTTATATCTAGTTTTTATTCGTTCGTTAACGTACATCAACAAGATGAGCAATCGGAATATAATGCCTTTCATCAAATTGGTCCACAACACGTAATTGCTTGTTCACCGAATCTATATAATGAACTTTGCCAAGTACAATACCATACTTTCCGTCATCCCAGTAAACAAACGTCAACACATGATTGTGTTCCATTGCTTCACAAATGAAATACTCAAATTCCTCTAATTGTTGAATATCAACAATTGGCTTTTTAACGGTTGTGAGTTCTTCCGCTACCTTACGTAATCGTGATACATGTTCCGGAATCATCATCGCCGTCCACTTTATATTACCTCTATCCTTAAGCATGAAATTGCCTCCAGTTGCATATTGTAAAATAGAACAAATGTTCGTATAATTATTATATAGGAGGTTGAAAAAAATATGCAAGGTATTTTAAAGCGATCTTTTATTGCTCAAACACCAGTTGAAATCATTTATATGTCAAAAAACGGTACGATTACACAACGAAAAGTCACTATCCAACAACTAGACGATCACCTACTCATCGGCTTTTGCCATGTAAGAAAACAAAGAAGAATGTTCCTTATCCAAAATATATTGTCTGCAAAACCTGTTCATCGCAAAGAAAAAGCGATTTAAGTTTAGAACGTTCTCCCCTATTTCTATGTCTTCACATATTTACAGTGTGGAAAGGGGGTGAAAAAATGTTAACAAATACTCGATTAGTGATTGTGTTTGAAACGGGAATGGATAGTAAAGGTGAACCCACATTTAAAACAAAAAGCTTTAACAACATTAAAACCGATGCATCTGACGCACAACTTTTAGCCGCAGCAGAAGCATTAACACCATTGCAAGGCTGGATTTCAAACAAAGTTGAACGAAATAACGTGTATTCGCTTGCGTAAGTTTGTTTTTTAATTTATTGAAAGGAGAGGAAAGCAATGAACAAACGATTAGAATTATTATTTCAAAATGAAAGTGGAGCCACAGTGACACTTTCATTAGATAATCCTATTTACCCAGCAGATCCAATCGCCATTCGGACAGCTATGGAAGGGATTATTATGACAAATTGTTTTACGTCAACAGGTGGTAATATTGTTGCTATCAAGTCTGCTCGCATTGTCGATAGAACGGTTGAAGAAGTTTTAGTTTAATTAAGAAGGAGCTTGTCTCCTTCTTTTTAAGAAAGGAGGAAAATGTGTGGAACCTTGGTTACCATTATTAAGTGAATTTGGATTCCCTGTAGTCGTAACATTGTACCTTCTTCACCGGATGGAGAAAAAATTAGACCTTGTCAATGAATCCATCCAAAAATTACCAGAACACTTATTGCAAATATCTAAATAAATCCGTTTTATCCTCTCCTTTATGAGAGGTTTTTTTATTGTTCATGGTAATGAAGCGGCCATGATAACCGTTATCTATGAACATTGCTAACGTTTTGGCACGATGGTGGCCACAGGAGCAGTTAATCATAATATATAGGCTAGGAATAGCGTTGCTTTTGCGTGAATAAGCGCTCCTGTGGCCACTAAAAAATGGAAACCCGTATCATGTTCACAAATAACGGTTGCTCTGACCGCAAAAATGAGAGTTGGAATCAATAGAACCTAATTGTTTGTACAAACTATTTATTCACGTGTTCAAACCTTGAATATGTTCCTTTTGTTCTTATTATTTCGTTCAACTAAACATTTTTTCCTTTTTTATACAGTTATCCAATGGTATAATGATTGTATACTATGAACAGACTACTGGGGGGGAATGTTATGGAACTAAAGCAAGAAACGCAAACAGAAAAAGAACTAAAAGACCGTTTTCTACACCGCGATTTACGAGCAGGTGGCATTATCCGAACCATTGCCTTATTTTATGACGCCGTAATTCTCGGTATGGTGTTATATATGGTTGCAGGTGGTACGACTTTATGGATCATGACAAATACTGAAACGCTATTTATTGGCAATCCCGAAAGAGCCAGACAAGATATACTAGAAAATGAACCACATCTATTTATTATTAATTATGTAATATTAGGTTCAATCTTTTTAATTTACCAATTTATTTATCCTATGTTTAAAAAACAAACATTTGGTATGATGATTGCCGATTTAACATTAGTAGATGAAAATAGGCAACCATTAACAAAAAGGCATTATCTAAAGAGAGAGTGTTTGAAATTAGTTCTTTTCCCTACCTACTTCATGTCGTTTGGAAAAGAAAGACGAACATTATATGATAAGCTAACAAATACTTACTTAATGAAATATTAATACCCTTTGCTTAATAAGGGGTGTTACTTCTCGAATATGGTCGTTTAGGTCATCTATACCGTTAAATCAAAAAAACAAAGAATTTTTGTTGTTTTTTTTAAAAAATATCGGAATAGATGCCCAAACGAAAAAAAAACACATGACGTCTTATGACATCATGTGTTTTTGATTGGCTTAGCAACGTCCTACTCTCACAGGGGGAAGCCCCCAACTACCATCGGCGCTGATGAGCTTAACTTCCGTGTTCGGCATGGGAACGGGTGTGACCTCATCGCTATCGTCACTAAACCTTCTGACTTCGATCACTTCTGCGCAGATTTGCGACGAGGAAGCTTACCTCGAAGCATGGCTTGTAGACGCAGGAGCAATCCTATTATTCAGTTGAGTTCATCTCATGATTCCCTCAAAACTAGATAGTGTGTGTATTGAATTGTGTCAAAAAGACTTC
>NZ_JHYI01000011.1 GCF_000621445.1 Alkalihalobacillus bogoriensis ATCC BAA-922
AAAAGAATACGTAAGACAACAGCTTTCAGAAGAGAAAACGGGTGAAATCTACGGTAGGCGTAAAACCGATGTGGAACCAGTTTTCGGATTTTTGAAGGCTAATTTGCATTTCACTCGTCTGTCAGTGAGAGGCAAAGAGAAGGTGAAAAATGAATTAGGGTTTGCCTTCCTGGCGGTGAACTTGAGAAAGTACATTGCCAGGAGCGGCTAATATGATAATAATCCATCTAACGCTCCAACTAAAAAGGTTCCGAACATCATCTTTGGATGTTCGGAACCTTTTTCAATTATTTCTGGCTAGTTATGTCCCAGCCTCTTTTTCGTCTTATACAGTGAAAATTTTTATTATTTTTTTATTACATATGTTGCTCTATCTGTTTTTATCGTCAGAAACTCCTGAGAAGCTTCAAAGGATAAAAGTTGGTTAATTGGTAATTCATAACTTTGAAGTGGTAATGGCTTTGAACCAGCAGCGTTCAAAACAGTTCCTCTACCTTTTAATTCAATTGTATAAGGGTCAACATAATCATCTTCATCATCTAATTGTTTAACGACCTCAACATCTTCTAACTCCATTAAATTATTGTCAATATCTCTTCGTTCCGTCTTTTGAATGGAAATATTAGACCCCTTCCATTCTTGTAACGTTTCCAAAATATTTTGAATCTGTTCATTCGTTTTTTTTGTCATGTTTACTTAGCCCCCTAAAAAACTTCTCGTAAATATTTTTATCAATTTAAGCCAAACTATGACGGATGTTTCATATTTTTTTTGGAGGCGATTTGTTTATGGGAAGACAAAAAAAAGGAAACCCGAACGCACAACGAAATAACAATGCAAAAAAGCAAGGCAAAGAAAACAGCCTTCAAGATGAATTTGCTTCATACGCTGAAGTAGAGTCGGAAAAAATGTCAAGAGAGAAAAAGAACTGAGCAACCTCGTGTGGTCTCTTTTAAAGGGATCACCATTTTCTCATTAGGGGGGTAATGATGTTTGATTTCTGGACTGGTGCTGAAGATTTACCTGTATATGGATTTTTAATTCGAGCACTTATTGTCTATGTATATATATTTATATTAGTAAAAATCTTAGGTCAACGCTCAATGGTCGCCATAAATCCGATTGACTTTATTTTCGGAGTTATTATCGGGGATGTTGTTGGTGAACCTCTTTCAAGTGGAGATATGCCGCTAGGAGGTCCGCTTGCAGCCGCAGCTTTAATTGGTGGGTTGCATTTAGGGCTGTCGTATTTAGCATTAAAAACACCACGCTTTCGAAGGGTAATTGAAGAAGAGCCGATTGTTATTATAGAAAAAGGAAAAATTCTCGTGGAGGAGTTAAGGAAAGCTAAAATTACACTAGAATCGTTGCTAATGGATTTACGCTTAAATAATGCACCTGATTTATCAGAAATTGATTATGCCGTTTTAGAAGCAAATGGTCAAATTAGTGTCATTAAAAAGACGAAATACGATTCGCTAACGCCTACTGACATGGGGCAAGCGCCAAAATCGAAAGGATATCCATCTGTTTTAATTGAGGACGGCCATATTATTGAAGCAAATTTAAAGAAATATGGTACAATTCAATGGCTAGATGAACAAGTACGGAAACAAGGATTTCGTAATGTGAAGGAAGTCTATGTGTTAACTGTTGATGAAACTGGACAAATCTACGCTAGTGGTCGGGAAGTTAAAGGGTAAAAATTTCCGGAAAATGATGTATATTTTCATTCCAAACTTATCAGAATAGATAAAAAGAATGGAGTGAGAATTGTGAGAAGAGTGAAGAAACTAACGTTAGATGAGCTAATAAAAGAAAATAAACGTGAATTATTAAATGATGAACAAGCATTAGATCGACTTGAACAACGCTGGGAAGAAAAACGAGCGGAAAAATCAAGTTAGTAAATAGTACCTCGGTTTTTCCTCCACCCATTCGGTCATAATAATGATATGGGAAAGGGGGAGAGACAAATGAAAAAAACACAATTTGCACACGCAACCTTTCGACCAGACCATTTAGGAACTCAACCGAGAAAATCTAACTCGAATAACGGAAAAAAAATGAATACAAAAGGGAACGAGCATCCAGACTATGTTCCTCCAAAAGGCTAAGAACGTGTTGTTCTTAGCTTTTTTTCTTGTGAATATAATGATATATGATACGATAATAGCAAAAGAATAAGGAGACTAACATGAATCCATACCATTGCTGTGCAACGTGTAAACATTATCGAGTAATGAAACAACATGGTAAACGGATACGCTTTTGTCAGCGGTTAGGTTATCAAACTGAACCAACCTATCAATTTCAATGCTGGGATCCAAAAGAACAAGTTTTAACATTGATGAAAAAAAGAATGGAGACCGAGGATTAAAACCATTATAGTAAAAAAAACACTTGTCTAATGAAGCTGAAAGCATAATAATGATAATGACAGAAGATTGATAGCAAGGAAGTGTTTTTCATTAAACCGTTAAAACAGACTGAAAAATCGATACAAAAAATAGGCAAGATTCTTTTTTTTATATATTTACTCGCCGTTATATATGTTACACTATTTGCTTGGAACTACGGGGCTTCACTAGGGCCTGAAGGACCAGGCGGAAGAAATTATAATCTTACTCCTTTCCGAAGTATTTATCGCATCTCTGTGTTTAGTAAAGATATTATGGACCCGATCCGGATTTTAATTGGAAATATTATATTGTTTATTCCATTTGGTTTTCTTTTACCGCTTGCGTTTACATTTTTTCGAACATCCATTATGAAAGTAACCTTACTGGCCATGTTCACCTCTATTACAATTGAAATTTGTCAATTTTTATTTACTCATCGAGTTGCCAATATTGATGATGTTATTTTAAATACGTTTGGCGCATGGATAGGGGCTGTTGTTGTTTTTGTTTTACTCTTTATTCAAAGAAGGGTTATTGTTTTGTTTACACGTAAAAAATAAAACAAGCTTCCGTGATGAATATCATGAAAGCTTGTTTTTGTTTCCGTTATACCTTAATTTCAATACGGCGTTTCCATAATTGGTAACAACCAATGACGATGACGAGAAAGGCTCCATAAAAAAGGATGATAAAAAACATTTCCTGTGGATTTGTGACAAAAGAATTCCCAACAGCAGCAAATAAAATCATTGCAGGGATTTTACCGAGGGACGATGCAATTGCATAATTGATAAATCGAACCTTACTTAATGCTGAGTAAATATTTACAATAATGGACGGAATGATAGGAATAAGCCGAGTGAGAAAAATCGTTATAAACGCATTTTTTTCAAATAATACAGTAACTCGATGAATCGGCTTATATTGCTTTAGCATTTTATTCCCCCAATCTTGATACCCATACCGTACGACGATAAACATAATAATAGAAGCAGCTGATGAGCCAATCCATGTTAGAAGTGAGCCGAGCACTGGGCCAAATGTAGCTCCTAACACGCCTCCGATCAGAGGGTAAGGGATAACAGGAAATAATGCGAGCAATGTAGCAAGTAGAATGGTTAATAGTATATATTGTTTCGCATGCAATTGAAGCCATACGAAAATATCTTGTCCAAAAAAATAAACTGAAGTGGCAATGGCAATCGTCATGATTGCGATCGTGAGTTTTTTTACCATTGGAACCTCCTTTGAGCTAATAATCTTGATACTATTTAATTATACAAGGTTTCTCTTATTTGCATAAGGTAGAATCCCACTTTATAATTACAAGAGTGTGAAAGTATAGTAGAAAATCGTGGAGGTGCATAAATGTGAAGCTAAAAATCATACTCCTATTCTTTCTGATGATGTTCATTCCTTCTTTCGTATTTGCCCATTCTTATGTGTATGAATCGTATCCGGGTGATGGGGAAGTCGTCGATGAAGCTGTAGAACAGTTAGAACTTTCCTTTGATGCTGGAATTGAATCCCATAGTACATTATCGATAACAAAAGATGATGGAACTTCAATTGTTGTTGAATCGATTGAAGTGGATTCCCCTGTCCTCATTGCGCAATTAGAAGAACCGTTATACGAAGGGAATTATACGGTTGTGTGGGAAGCGCTTGGTGCAGATGGACATGGAACGAGTGGTTCATATTCGTTTTCCGTTACGGCAGAACAACCACAAGTAGAGGTAGAAGAAGAACCTGCAGAAGTTGTTGAAGAAGAACTGACAGATAAAGTTCTAGAGGAAGAACAAAGTGAATTGGATCCAGTTGAAGCAGAAGAAACAGAGCAAACGACGAATATTTGGCTGTTAGTATTAGGATTAGCTGCTTTAATTGCTGTTCTATTTATCATTATAAGGGTCATGCAAAAATGATTGTAAGTATTAGTAATGCACTTCTTTATCCGCTTGTAGCTTTTGCTATTGGGTATTTTATTATCCAAATGACAAACAAAAAGCACCAAGTTCTTTTGATTTCTCCACAAGTTATTCGCTGGGTTATTTTTGCGATAATCGTATTGTGCCTTGTTCCTGTTTTATCGTTAAGTGTTTATATTACGAGGACATTTGATGCACCATTTTGGGAGACATATAGTACGGTTATTCGAACATATGCAGTAGGTCAATCATGGATCGGCATAGCCATCATTGGAACGGTACTAATCGTGTTAACACGATTTAAATCAAAAGCATGGCTTTCGTTTCTATTAATGACTTGCCTTACTTTTGTCGTCGGTTTTTCCAGCCATGCCGCATCACTTGACCAACTTGGGGGAACAGTGGCCAATGGACTGCATTTCTTTTCGGCAACAGTTTGGATTGGAACATTATTTATTGTTGCATGGTTTACGAAATCAGATTTTGATTTTCAAGAGTTTATCCAATGGTTTTCACCGTTAGCTGTTGGAGCCGTGTTTGTCATTACCGCTTCTGGCTTTATGTTGATGAATTACATTGTTCCTGAATATGTACACTCTTGGGTCTTAACCTATGGCCAATTATTATTATTGAAGCATTTGCTATTCATCCCTTTGCTTATCTTTGGATTTGTCCATGGTTTTCTATTAAAGCGAAGAATGAAGGTTTATTCAAATGAACGAGTAAAGAAATCATTTAAATTTGAAAGTGTTGTCGCATTAGTAGTGTTTGTTATCTCTGCTTTTATGACAGAACAAACACCACCACATGAAGTAGCGACGACATTACAATTTGAAGAACCATCGGCTTTGTTTACGATGATATTGGGAATGCATCCACAGCAGTTATTACCACTTGGGCTACAACTAACATTATGGAATGGAATAGTAGGTGTTGTTTCTCTAGGATTATTATTGTTGTTTGGGTATTATCTGCATAAGAAAACATCGGTTGTTATTTCTTCATTAATTCTATGTTTGTTTGTACTAGGTGGCTATGCTACGGCGATGGCGAGTATTGAAAGTAGAAAAGATGCGAATATTACACCATATGCTTCATTAGAAGAAGCGATTGCCGGAGGATATGAGGAAAGCTATGACATTTCAATCCTAGTTGAAAAGCCATATCAGCATGATACGCATGCAGTCTTATACGAGTTAGATGAATCAAAGCTTGTAGCAGAATTATTTAAAGTAGAAGATGATTTGTATTATAGAGTGGAAGGCACAACATTAACTGTTGGTGGCATTCCTGTATCTGAAACAGACCATAAAATCCGTACGTTTTTTATTCGTTTTGGTGATTGGAAAATAGATGGATTTGACTATACGTATGTGTCATTCGGAAAAATTAATGAACCTGCAAATGTAACATCGGTTGATATTCACTATGAAGGGTTATCACGGAAGGAACAAGTTGAAAATCAAGGGTTCCTTTCTATGACAGCTTCGAATGAGGAGTGGAGCGCAAATCATCCGATTGAGTTTTTTGATGACGAATTTAATATTATTGGTGGCTATATGCGTGGATTTATGGAAGAGGGCGTTTATTGTCACTAACGTTGAAAGCAATGTAGATTGCTTTCTTTTTTTTTTTTTTGAGAGAACATTTTTATTAAGGAAGTTAGTCCTTTGAATTGAACGAATAAAGCAAATCAATTCACAATCGTCAAAATGGCGAGGTGCTTTTTTAATTTCGATTCTTGAAAAAAGTGTTACAATAATAGACATAGCGTCTTTAGCGCAAGGAGAAAGGTCGGAAGAAATGGAGAGAAAAAAGCTTTGGGTAATATATATTATGCTTGCATTAGCGACAAGCACATGGGGAAGTCATTTATCGCCGGAAAAATTGCGGTTGAAAGCTTTGAGCCAACGACGGTTGCTTTTTTGAGGTTTTTTGGAGCAATGATTTTGTTATTTCCGATTATGTGGGTAACAGAAAAGCATCGTCCCACTCCAACAAAAAAAGATTGGGTCCGTTTTGCCCTCCTCGGATTAACAGGCATTGCGATTTATAATATTTGCTTTTTTCTTGCCAGCAAGCATGCTCCCGTCATAAAAAGCTCATTGTTTATTGCCGCAAATCCCGTATTAATTGTAGTATTGTCAGGACTGTTCTTGAAGGAAAAATTAACAAAACGACATCTTATTGGGATGGCTATCGCATTATGTGGTGCGGCCATCATCATATCCGAAGGGCATGTCGTCAATATGCTTCGACTAGGCTTTGAGCCAATTGATTTTGTTTTACTTGGTGCTGTTATTAGTTGGGCATTATATAGCGTACTTGGAAAAGTTGTGTTACAAAAATTTAGTTCGGTTGTTTCAACCACCTATGCGGTCGCATTCGGGACACTTTTCTTATTTCCTTTTGCGCTCGCTGAAACAAGCTGGACCGATGTTGTTCAAGCAACACCACAAACATGGATATCCATTGCTCATATGAGTGTATTTGTAACAGTTGTTAGCTTTATTATGTATTATCAAGGAATAAAAATTGTGGGTGCGGCTAAAGCATCGATTTTTATTAATTTTATGCCTGTGTCTGCCGTTATTATGGCGACTGTTTTTTTAGGTGAATCATTTATGCTCGTACATGCAATTGGTGCAGCTTTCGTTTTAACTGGAGTATATATAGGAACAACGCTGGCAAGACAACAAAAAAAGAAACCAAATGTGAACCAAAGTGGTGATAATAATGTTAAGACAAACGGATGAATGGACAGCGATCAAAACGAAAGTAGAGAAATGGAAAGAAAGGCCTGACGATTTTACTGCTGAAGCCGAAGCATTACAGCTGTTACGTTCATTAGAACGAAGAGAGGAAGAAGAGGTTGAAAAGGTTCATGATGACATCTATTCATTGCTAGCATACTCTCGATTTAAAAGAGTGAGTTATGAAGATGAAATGGTGACAACTTGGCTTAGGCAAGTTCATGATGAAAATTCGCGATTATTCCAATGGGTTCAGCTTCAGTTGTTCATTGAAAAAGTGAAAACTCCATTTTTACCAAAGGTATTTCCACAAATTAGAGAAACGGATCATGGAAGTGCAAAGAAAAAGCTAGCCGAAGATTATGTTGCAATTGCCGAACATTTCTTTTCTGTTTATCCGGCTGTTGAATCGGCCCTTCTACAGGCAATTGATATAGCTATGAAGATTGAAGATGTGCAAGAAGAGAAGTTGCGAAAATGGCTACAAGTACTAGAAAGTATAGAAGCGGAAATGCATCTTGTAACGAAAGCGACAAAAGCGTATCAGCAATCTGTAACAGGTATTTACTATTCGGCGACTCAGTTAAACGAAGTTAGAACGATGATTCAACGAGTAGAACAATTAAATCAGGAGTGGGAACAGCTTTTATTCGAACGGAAAAACGACAACTCTTCCGCTCTTTCTGAGTTGCAGCAATTAGTCGGTCTTGATGAAGTAAAGCAAAAAGTCAAATCACTATATCGCTATTTACAATATCAACATATCCGTAAAGAGCGTGGATTCCATTTGCAAGATGATATTAGTTTGAATATGGTGATAACGGGAAATCCAGGTACAGGTAAAACGAGATTAGCAAGAACGCTAGCTAAAATTTATCATGAATTAGGTGTCTTAGAAAAAGAAGAAGTCATTGAAGTGAATCGTTCTCAATTAGTTGGTGGTTTTGTCGGTCAAACAGAAGAAAATACGATGAATTTCATTCAAAAGGCATTAGGTGGAGTTTTGTTTATTGACGAAGCTTATAGCTTAAAACGAGACCAGTCGTCTGGGAATGATTATGGACAAACAGCTATTGATACATTAGTAGCAGCTATGACAAATCATGAATATGCTGGGAAATTTGCAGTGATTTTAGCAGGCTATCCAGAAGAAATGAGGCATTTTCTGTTTGCTAACCCAGGTTTGCGAAGTCGTTTTCCGGAGCATAATCATATTCATTTACGCGATTATACGAAAGATGAACTAATACAAATTGCTGAACAAATCGCGTTAAATAATGATTTCTTTTTTTCGAATCACGCAAAGGTGGAATTATCAAGACGAATTGAAAAGGAACAAATCGATGACACATTTGGAAATGCGAGAACCGTTAAAAATATAGTCATGGATGCGATTTTTCAAAAAGGAGCCCAAACAAACGTCCAACAAGAATTAAATTATGAAGATATTGCCGTCCTTACAGAAGAAGCTGTTCGAACGCAAAAACACGGAAATAAAGATGAACAATCCTCTTTAGATGAATTGCAACAATTAATCGGATTAGACAATGTAAAAAAAGAAGTGAAACAGTTAACATCATTTGTTCGAGTGCAACGAATAAGAGAACAAAGAGGTCTTCCTACCGTTCCGATCGGTTTACATTCGGTTTTTACTGGGAATCCAGGAACAGGAAAAACAACCGTTGCTCGATTGTTTGCTTCGGCTTTAAATGGAATTGGTCTTTTAAAGCGCGGGCATGTCATTGTTTGTGGACGTTCTGATTTGGTTGCTGGTTATATCGGACAAACGGCGATAAAAACAAAGCAAAAAATTAGAGAAGCGTTAGGTGGTGTCCTTTTCATTGATGAGGCGTATTCACTAGCTTCAGGTGGTCAAAAAGATTTTGGTCGTGAAGCTATCGATACGCTTGTGGAGGAAATGACAAAATATAATGAAAACCTTGTCGTCATTTTAGCGGGTTATCCAGATGAAATGACTCATTTATTACAACAAAACCCGGGGCTGCAATCTCGTTTTAAAAAACATATTCATTTCCCGGATTATTCACCTATTGAAATAAGTGAAATTAGTTTACAATATGCAAAGAAATATGGTTATGACATTGATGGATCACTTCGTAAAAAAATCGATGATAAATTGAAAGAGATTTCCATAGACGGAAATGGTAGGTTTGCAGTAGATATTGTTGACCGCGCCATTCAACGTCATGCCAGTCGAATGATAGAAGAGGGACAACATTGGGAGACAGATGCGTTAACAACATTACGGGAAGCTGACTTTATCGATTTATTCAATATGTAGGGGGAAATAAAATTGAAAATATCTCGTATTCCAGTCGAAGTTAGATACGCAGAAACGGACCAAATGGGTATTGTTCATCATAGCAGTTATGTCGTGTGGTGTGAACTTGGAAGAACGGCTTTAATTCGGGAGCTAGGCTTTAGCTACGCCCAAATGGAAGCAGATGGAGTATTAGCTCCTGTCCTTAACATTAATTTAAATTATAAGCATACGACGAAATATGGAGAAACGGTTACCGTTCATACGTGGATTGAAGCCTATGATGGATTGAGAGTGACTTATGGGTATGATATTGTAAATGAAAAAGGAGAAACTTGCGTGTCAGGAACAAGTTTGCACGTCTGTGTCAAAAAAGAAACGTTTCGTCCGATATCAATTCGTAAGCAATTACCAGAGTGGCATGAAGTGTATGAAAGGGAAAAAAAGAGTTGAACTTCAAAAAAGATACGTTGTAAGGAAATGATACAAGATGGAGGACAAAAGCAGAAAAACCGTGTATAAGAAAGGAGAGTTTGTATGCAGGAAGAAAAGAGGGGATATATGTTGGAATTACAAAAAAAGATTATTCAAGACTTAAAGGTGGAAGCTACGATTCAACCTGCTGAGGAAATTAGACGGAGAATCGATTTTATTAAAGACTACTTATTACATTCGAAACAGAATGGTTTAGTGCTAGGTATATCCGGTGGACAAGACTCTACGTTAACAGGAAAGCTATGTCAAATGGCGATTACAGAATTAAATAGGGAAAATCATGGGAAGTCTTTCACGTTTTTTGCGGTACGACTTCCATACGGTGTTCAACAAGATGAGCAAGATGCACAAGATGCACTTGATTTTATCCAACCGGACAAGCGAGTGACCATTAATATTAAACCAGCGGTAGATGCTGCTGCTCAGTCGTTTTATGAAGCGACCGCTATGTCTTTATCAGATTTCAATAAAGGGAACACAAAAGCGAGAGAGCGTATGAAAGCACAATATGACATTGGAGCCCATTTTCAATGTTTAGTTGTTGGCACTGACCATGCTGCTGAAGCAGTAACAGGTTTTTACACAAAGCATGGTGATGGCGCTTGTGATCTTGCACCGATTTTTGGATTAACGAAAACACAAGGAAAGCAGTTATTACAAGAGTTGGGTTGCCCAGAACATTTATATCAAAAAGCACCAACTGCTGATTTAGAAGATGATAAACCAGGACTACCCGATGAAGATGCCCTCGGAATGACATACGAACAATTAGACGCCTTTCTTGAAGGAAAGCAAGTGTCTCGCGAAACAATGGAAAAAATTGTACAACGTTATATTCAAACTGAACATAAAAGACAATTACCTGTAACTGTGTACGATACATGGTGGAAACAATAATACGAAGATGATTGATATAACGGTGTCCTTGTCAATATAAAGACAATGGATACCTTTTTTTGAAAGCTTATTCAAGAAGAGCGGGCAGGGCTTTGCACTTCGCTTGAAAGAAAAGACGCTCCTGCGTTTTTCTTAATAATTTGGACGGTTACATTGCATCATTTTGATCGTTTCTTCATATTCATAAGTAGGATAATGAAGTGGAGTGAGGAGAATAAAATGGTGAGAGCAAAGGTCGTTTTATTAGTTTTTCTATCTTTTGTAGTTGTTGCATTAGGTTTTTTTACTTTTGTGGATGGAGATATAACATTTGGTAATGAAGAAAATAAAGAGATGACCGTTAAGACAACATCGAATTCTAGTCATGGTGTTGGTGACACATTAGAAATAAACGGTATTACAATGACAGTTAATGATGTATATTCGAAGCATGATGAAGGGAATTCAGACGTGAATTATGTTATAGTAGATATATCCGTAACAAATGATAAACATTCAAGTTACGAATTTTCATTGCATAAACTAACGTTGAATGATGAAGAAGGTTATGGTTACGAACATACAACCCGAACGGAAACAAAAGGCATTCTAGGTGGACAAATAAGTGAAGGACGAACGGTCCGAGGTGAAGTGGCTTTTAAAGTACCAACAACTGACCAATCTTTTGAGTTTGTCTATACTGATCACTTGCGAACAGGCCAGTTAGTATGGGAATTACAAGAAAACGAGTTGAATAAGGAGTCACATGAATGATAGAAAAAAATTCGGATTTGCATATGCATTCGACCGCCTCTGACGGTGGGTATTCACCGTCAGAGCTCGTTCGAAAGTGTAAGGAACAAGGGTTAACGATTATATCTTTAACTGACCATGACACGGTAGCAGGAGTGTCAGAGGCAATTGAAACAGGACAAGCTTTTGGTATAAAAGTAATTCCTGGTATTGAGTTTTCAACAAAAGCAAAAGGGAAAAGTGTTCACATAATAGGATACGGGATAGACATTTCCGATAAAGCACTATTACATATGTTAGAACAGCAAAGGATTCAGCGTAGAAACCGACTAGATGTTATCCTTTCCAAACTTCATCAAGTAGGTATTACAATGCAAGCTGACGATGTACTTCAGTTTGTAGATGGTGGAAGTATAGGAAGGCCGCATGTAGCTAAAGCATTGATTCAAAAAGGGTATGTCACAGATGTTGCTGAAGCTTTTGACCGGTATTTAGCAGAAGGACAACCGTGTTACGTTTCAAAAGAAAAAGAAATGACGCCAGAAGAAGCTTTTACTTGGATTCATCAAACAGGTGGAGTCGCTATTGTTGCACATCCAGTGTATTACGGGTTAGATGAATTGATTGAAGAATGGGTAAGAGAGAAGCAGTTAGACGGAATTGAAGTATACCATCGGGACCATACTCAAGCTGACGTCATACATTATGAGCAGTTTACATTGAGATTAGAACAAACGTATGATGTTCAATTGTTACGAACAGGTGGTTCTGATTTTCATCACGAAGAGTATGGTCGAAAAAGAGAGCCATTAGGAGTGACAAGGCTATCTAATGAATTCGCCATGCAACTAATGGAAAAATTGAAATGATAGTAGACTCGGTCAGTATTCGATAGTACAATATGTTTTTGTGATGTTTGGAAAGTGGTGAACCTTCTATGAGATTAATTCAGATTGAGGAATATAAAGAGCATTCTATGCAGTTAGCCAAGCCGGTCTATGATGCGAAAGGTCGAGTGTTATTAGCAGCGGGAAACAGAATTCATCCCAAATATTTGCAAAAGCTAAAATCAATTGGTGTTACATTTTTGTTGATTGAAGATGCTTCTTCGCATGGAATTACTCTTGAAGAAATGGTCGATATGCCAACGTGGATTGATGCAACACAATTAATTAAAGATTCATTTGAACGAGTGAAATTACGTAAAGTGTTACCAATAAAAGAATTGCAACAATGTGTCTTTAAGCTCTTATACGAAGTTCGAAAGAGGAAGGCTGTCTTATTAATCCCGTCTACCTCTGTTGCCGATGAACTTCAGCCTTATGCACATAGTGTGAATGTCACATTAATTGCCTTACAAATCGGAAAATTTTTGCAATATACAGAATCACAGCAACGTGATTTAGCCATTGGTTGTTTGTTACATGATATTGGAAAAGTAGTAGCCAATCGAGTTGAAGAACATCCAGAAAAAGGGTTTTCCATTATTCGAAATGCTAGAGAGATCAATCTACTCTCTGCTCATATTGCGTATCAACATCATGAACGTTTAGATGGACAAGGGTACCCACGTAAAATTAGCGGGGAAGATTTTCTTCAATTTGCGCAAGTGTGTAGTATCGCTAATGAATATGAGAACATGATTTCATTGCATCATGTTACTTCCTATGAGGCGATTGAACGATTAATGGCAAAAAGTGATTCGCACTATTCACATGCTGTTGTCAATGCTCTTTTTAAAGGAGTTCCTTCTTTTTTACCTGGGACGTTTATTCGATTAAACACGTCCGAAAAAGCTATTGTTACAAAAATTGATACGCATTTACATCGCCCTGTCATAAAACTATTAGAAACGGATGAAGAACGGTCATTGGCAGACTTTCCAACGTTAATTATTACCGAAGAATTATCAAGAGAAGAAGTAGAAGAAATGGATGAGACAAACGGATAAATTCCTTTGACTCATCCTTTTGTTTATCATATAAGAAAGCATAAAAATTTAGGTCTAGCAGTGAAGCCTTGAAAGCTTATTCTAGAAGAGCGAAGGCTACGCACTTCGATTGAAACGAAAAGACGCTCCCGCGTTTTTCTTATTGTTTAGTGTACTAAAAAAAGTCGACCTGTGGATAACATTGCGCTTATAGATTCTTAGAATGAATTAGGGGTTTGGGGTACTATGATACAAGCGAGTAAAGACCCAAGTGAATCATTCAACACTTGGGTCGGGGTTTATCACGTTAGCGATTTTGTTGTTTGTGGTAATTTAAGCGGCCATGAAAACCGTTATCTGTGAACATGACTAGCGTTTTGGAACATTGGTGGACACAGGAGCAGTTAATCATAATATATTGCTAGGAATAGAGTTACTTTTGCGGTAATAAGCGCTCCTGTGGCCGCTAAAAAGCGGAAACCCGTATCATGTTCACAAATAACGGCTGCTCTGACCGCAAAAGTGAGATATGTTATTTATTAGCATGTCCAAACCTTTCCAAAATCATGGCTTGTCTTATGTTGTTTATTCTTCCACTGTTCTTTTACTCGAAATCTCGGTTCCTTCTAACGCTTGTGTCGCTAGTTGGTCAGCTTCTTTGTTTTGTTTGCGAGAAACAGCTTGAAACTGAGCTTGAAAACCAAGTTCTTTTACTTTTGCTTCAATTCTGTCCACCCATTGTTGAAGTTCAGGTTCATAACATGGCCATTCCTCTGTTAATTGGTTAATGACAACGAGTGAGTCTCCTTTAATCATAATCGGAATGTGATGAGCGCCTAATGCTTCGAGCTCAGATAGGGCAAACCAAAGGGCCGCATATTCAGCCTCATTATTCGTTTGGATATTGTGAATCCTTTCGTTTTTCCGAAGGCGGTACGTTTTGTTGTTTTGTTTAAACTGAATGGCTATGCCTAGGCCAGCATTGCTAGTGGCATGGTCAAAGCCACCATCAAAATGAACGATAATGTCATGAGGTTCGTCTTCTACGCCTTTTATATATTTCAGGATTTCTTTTTTTGACCACTGACAGCCTTCTTCATCGACAAAAAATAATTCTTTGACTCGCCCTGTTTTTTCGATATCATCAACCAATGTAAGGATTGAGGTGACTGGAAAAGAGTCTGAGCGAAAAACAATCGTCTGTTTTCCTTTAGCAGGCTTATAACTCCATTCTAAATAAACATTCATCTAACTCCCCATCCTTTAAAGAAAAATAAATTGCGAATTGTCTAATTTCATGATAATTTAATTAATTACAAGGGTAAAGTTATCTTTTTCGTTGTTCCCATCGTTTAAATAAATGATTAACAAGTTTTATGCCTTGTTTAAGGACAAGAAGTTTGATAAAATGGCGGATTATGGTCGAAAACATATTTTAACACCCTTTCTATAACGTCTTGTTATTAGGATGGATCGTTTTGAATTTTTTACACATCGTAAAAACATATTGTATAATCAACAACAATGGCATCTGCTAATATTTGTAATGGAGGAGACGACGTCATGCCAATTAAAGTACCTGATAGCCTACCAGCCAAGGACATATTAAATAGAGAAAATATATTTGTAATGGATGAAAGTCGAGCTTATAAGCAAGACATACGTCCATTAAAAATAGCGATATTAAATTTAATGCCCGTAAAAGAAACAACTGAAACACAATTGCTTCGGTTGTTAGGAAATACACCGTTACAAGTCGATGTTGTATTTATTTATCCTGATTCGCATACATCGAAAAATACATCACAAGAGCATTTATCTTCGTTTTATAAGACGTTTGAAGAAATTAAAGAATTAAAATTTGACGGGTTAATTATTACTGGGGCACCTGTAGAAAAATTAGAATTTGAGGATGTAACTTATTGGAAGGAGCTTCAACAAATTATGGATTGGAGTGTTACAAATGTAACATCCACACTACATATCTGTTGGGGAGCGCTTGCTGGTCTTTATCATCATTATAAAATTTCAAAATATTCTCTAGATAAAAAAATGTTTGGTGTTTTTTGGCATCGGGTGAATATTCCGAATGTTAAGCTTTTACGAGGGTTTGATGATATTTATCTTGCACCACATTCACGATACTCAGAAGTGAAAAAATCGGAAATTGAACAAATTCCTGATTTAGAGGTGTTAAGTGATTCAGATGAAGCAGGTGTGTACATTGTCGCTTCTAAAAATGGGAAACAAATTTTTGTAACGGGTCATTCAGAATATGATTGCTGTACATTGCAGGAAGAATATGAGCGAGATGTCAATAAAGGAGTTGATATTGACTTACCACAAAACTATTTTCCTGAAAATAACCCTTCGTTTGCCCCGGTGTTAATGTGGAGAGCACATTCGAATTTATTATTTTCAAATTGGTTAAACTATTACGTTTATCAAGAAACACCATATGATTTGTCTCAATCTTAAATTCATAAAAAAAAGAGAATGTAATTGGAGTCTTGTCCACTTACATTCTCTCTTCCATTTCCGCTAACCATTGAGTAAAATAGTCGACGAAACGAGCATCCCACTGTGTCCCTTTTCCGCTTTTTAATATCTCAGCCGCTTTTTTACTTGTCATTCCTTTTCGATATGGACGGTCTGATGTCATTGCATCATACGCATCTGCAACGGCTAAGATTCGACCCATCATTGGAATATCATGTCCTTGTAGTCTATCAGGATACCCTTTTCCATCGATCCGTTCATGATGAGAGCGTACACCAGGTAAAAACCGTTTCATAACATCTTCCGGCTGAACTTGTCGTAAAATTTCCTCCCCGAGAACAGGGTGTTTTTTAATTTCCTCATATTCTTCATCCGACAATGGGCCATCTTTTAAAAGTATATGATCAGGAATCCCGATCTTTCCAATATCATGTAATAATGCAGTTTCTTTTAGTAATTGAAGAGATTCGGCTGAAAGGTTAGCTCTTTTCCCAATTTCTACAGCATACGTCGCAACACGTATAGAGTGACCAGCTGTATAGTGGTCTCGTGCATCTAACGCCGCTGCTAATGTAGCAATAAAGCTTTCATTTAATTGCTTGTTCACGACATCTCGTTCTTTTAACCCTTGGACCATATGGTTAAATCCGTATAGAAGCCCTGAAAACTCATCTGAATTATAGTCAGGGGCCACAACTTCAAAATTCCCTTTCTCTACTTCTCTCATATCAGCTTGAAGACGCCATATTGGATTTGTCACGTGATAATATAACAATGTTGAACCATACAAAGAAAGGAGAAGACAGACCCCAATCAAAAATGAAATACTCAGCCAATAATGAATATGGGCTTGGAGTGAGTGCTCAATAAATGTAAAGTGAACGACGAGTCCAAATAAAGTAAGGGGAAACCCACCAAGAAAAATAATACTTAAGCGGAATTTCGTTTTTAATGATACTAAAATAGAACCGTCGATCGATAATATTTGTTTGTGATTCGTTTTCGCTTTTTCATATAGTTCTTGCAGGACAGGCTCAATTGCAATCATTGCTTGATAATATTCAATCAATGCATGCATCCCCGCAATGATAATCGCTCCAATAAACGCATACATAATAAAATGATAGGAAAGTGTCATTCGTTCAGTAGAAATAAAGAAATAGGTTAACAACATCGCTGGTATTGATAATCCAAATAAATGTGGCCCTAGAATTCGTTTCACTGTTAATACCGGAAATCGATGGGTTTGGTGATAGGCTTTCTCTAGTGTTGCAAAATTTGGATGTTCACAAAGTAATGCCTGCTTGATTGGTGCGATATGTTTGTTAAACATAAGTACTTCTGAAATGACCATAAAAAGAAGTGAAATCAGTAATACAGTTAAAAGTGGCTTTATGTTTACGACGGTTGAAGGTGTTACAGTAAACATAAGAACGCCTCCAACCCCAAATACGGCGATAAGAGATCCTATAATGTAATTTTTGAATAAAGTCCTAAGAAAGTGTCGATAGACCATGTTCTTCCTGCTTTCAAAATTATTAGCTTGTGCGTATGTCACATTCAGATAAAATGCCGCATAAGTTTACAATAGATATTAGTCTATTTTACAAGGTGTTAGGTTAGATTCCAATCATCATTTTTTGTAAAATAATTATTTTGGAGGACATCATGAAAACAAACAGACATTATTATGTGAGCGGAAATACGCGAATTGGGTTTTACTCAGTACTTCCAGAGTTAAGCAAAGAATTGGATTGTATTTTTGTTCTGAAAGGATTAGCTGTTCGTGATACGAGTGATGAATTATATAAACTAGCTTCCTATTTTGAAGAAAAAGGATTAGCCGTCGATTATTTTCATTCTCCAAATAACAATCAGCTTATTGAAGGAATTCGGCTTGTTCAATCAAAAATTGCAATCGTATCTAACGAAATTGTCGTAAAGCTTGGTGAAAATTTCTCTGAGCAAAGGGTTGTCGTCATTCATTTTAATAAAGCCATTTCTAAATCAAAACTTGAATTATATTCAGAGCGCTTAAAACAACTTCAAGAAGAACGAGACTACCATGTTCAATTAGCATATGAAGCCTTTGCAGAAGCAAAGCCTTTTCATGAAAGAAAAGAAGAGATTTATTTAAGTGAAATGAGCTTTGCAAAAGCAGATGAAGTGACAGCGAACTTAATTAAATCCATTTTCCGAAAAAAAAGAGAGCAAGAGGGTGGCCATACAGAAACAATATTTTTCGGTGCAGCTACACCAAAAGGAGCGGTTCATTTTATCGATGAACTAACGGAACATTTGAAAAAGCGATTTATCATAAAAGGCCGTTCAGGCTGTGGGAAATCAACGTTAATGAAAAGAGTCGCAAACGAAGCATTACAACAAGGAATGAATGTCACTTACTTTATTTGTGGTTTTGACCCATCAAGCTATGATATGGTCATCATAGAGGAATTGGAACTTGCGATAGTGGATGGGACGGCACCACATGTCATTGACCCTACTCGAGTAGGCGATGTGGTCATAGATATGTTTGAATTATGTGTTAATCCTCAAGTGGAAATCGACAATAAAGAAGAAATTGAACATTGTGAAACCGAATATAAAAAGAGAATGAAAACGGGAACGCTCCATTTAAAGAAAGCAGCAGAAGCTCAAGAGGTCATTGATGCTTATATTAACGAAGCGACAGATAGAGAAAAGCGAAAACAGATGGAACAACAAATGATGACCACGATCATGAATACAATTAAAGCAAGTCAAAAAGAATGGGCTTAAAATACAAAGGCCTGCTATGCGAAATCATAGCAGGCACGTATAACCGCGCTATATGTTTTTTTTGACAAGACCGATTTTATCTTTTAAATCACCAGAATCGACTTGAAGCTCTTCATTTACATATAATTGGACATCTTCATCAAATGTTGTCTGTTGTTTTTCATTTTGTTGATTTTGATTTTTGTTACTGTTTTTCATAACAGTACCTCCCCTAGACTTAATAGATTTAGTTAAACTCATTATAGTTTGGATTCGTATTGGAAAAACTATTCATACATGGATAAAAGAGGAGGAGCCAATATGTGGGAACATGTAAAAACAGAAGATTATTATAAAGCGCAAACAATGGCAATTGACGGGGTAGAAGTCCATTATGAATATTACCGAGGAAAGCAAGCAAAAGAAGAACCTGTTATTGTTCTTGTTCATGGTCTTGTTTCAAGTTCGTATAGTTTTCGATACTTAATGCCGCTCATCGGTAAAGAATATCCTGTTTTAGCGATTGATTTGCCTGGCTTTGGAAAAAGCGAAAAATCAAAAAACTTTATTTATTCTTTTGAAAGTTACGCTAAACTTATTTTTCGATTTTTACAATTGGTTCAAGTGAAAAACATTATAGCAGTTGGTCACTCTATGGGTGGACAGGTTGCTTTGTACATGGCAAAAAATTATCCGGAACAAGTCAAGAAACTTGTGTTACTTTCAAGCTCTGGTTATTTAAAGCGTGTAAAAAAGCACTATTTATATGCTTCTTATCTTCCTTTCTCTAGTCGAGTATTGAAGTGGTGGTTTCAAAAGCGGGACTATAAAGATGCCCTTCTTCATGTCGTCTATAATAAAAACGCAGTTGATGAGCATGCCTTAGTCGAGTATACGAGGCCTTTTAAAGATGAAGGGTTTTATGATGCGCTTATTCGATTAATGAGGCACAGGGAAGGAGACTTAACCGCGGAACAATTAAATAAAATTCAACAGCCAGCTCTTTTATTTTGGGGGAAAGAAGATGAAATTGTACCATTGCGAATTGGGAAAAAGCTTGACCGTGATTTGCCCCACTCAGAGCTCATCGTCTATGAACAAACAGGTCATTTAGTGCCGGAAGAAAGACCACAAGAAGTGGCTCAGAAAATGCTCGAATTTATCAATGGAAATCAGTTATGAGACAATTCATAGCTGGCTTTTTTTTAAGATAAGAAAGCATAAAAATTTTGTTGTAGCAGTGAAGCTTTGAAAGCTTATTCTTGACGGAGGGTGTTTAAATTTTGTGTTATATAGGGTTCTATTGGACAAAACGAGTACAAAATCGGAGAGAAGTGTCTAGTAGAAAGGTTCTATTAGACAAAACGAGTGCAAAATCGAAGAAAAGTGTCCAATAGAAGGCTTCTATCAGCTATGTTTGTTTAGTGTGTCATGAAAAGGAAAAGACATCTTTTGATGTAGTAAGAGATTTTGATTTAATGGATGGTGGCAATCCGATGAAACCTGTGAAGTCTATGGAGGAGAAATGTAACCTGAGTATTATAAAGGCGTACATGGAGTAGAGTGCAGGCTTTCAGATTTGCAGGAAACAAAAAAGGACTGAGTGAGGTGGGTTTCCTCACTCAGTTTTTCGTTATTGTACAGGAAACTATAAAATAGTTAACTTGTGTAAAACATTGCTCTAATAAATTTTTTAAATGAATGAGGGACTTGGAGTACTATGAGACAAGCAAGAAAAGACTCAAGTGAATCATTCAACACTTGGGGCGGGTTTATCGCGTTAGCGATTTTGTTGTTTATGGGAAGTAAGCGGTCATGAAAGCCGTTATCTGTGAACATTGCTAGCGTTTTGGAACGTTGCTGGACACAGGAGCCGTTAATCATAATATATCGCTAGGAATAGAGTTGCTTTTGCGTGAATAAGCGCTCCTGTGGCCGCTAAAAAACGGAAACCCGTATAGTGTTCACAAATAACGGCTGCTCTGACCGCAAAAATGAGACAAATGAGAAAGCATAAAAATTTTGGTATAGCAGTGAAGCTTTAAAAAGGTAGGAACAACCTTTACGAAAATAGCCTAAAAAATTTCTGAATCGAAAAGATTCCGGTTCAGAATTACACTTGTCCGCATATATCTTAAATAGCGATATGATGGAGGACATGTAGATGAAGCGAATTCAATTTTTAAATGATGTAACATTATTTATGTTGTTAGCGATTATTTTGATCGTATTATATTCAGCTTCTCCTATTTCAATTGGAAGCGAATATGTACCAGCATCCATTTTGATGATGAGCTCATTGGCGTTAAGTCTATTTTTTGAGGCGATTCCTTTTTTGCTAGCGGGTGTTGTCATTTCAGGGGTAATTCAAGTGTTTGTTTCCGAACAACAAATGAAAAAAATGTTACCGAAACATCCTATTCTTGCGGTGATAACAGGCTGTTCCTTAGGTGCTTTGTTTCCAGCTTGTGAATGTGGAATCGTGCCGATCGTTCGTAGGCTGTTAATGAAAGGGGTCCCTTTGTATGCGGCGGTCGCCTTTATGCTGACCGGGCCACTCATTAATCCTCTTGTCGCTTTATCCACGTATATGGCATTTGGTCAAGATGTGACGATGATGCTCATGCGATTTTCTTTAGGATTTCTTGCTGCATTTATAGTAGCACTCATTGTGTACTCTGTATTTAAGCATCGCTTAGAGTTAAAGCATACAACGGAAACATTACAGCCGTTCATACAACAGCAACGCCCTCCTTTTTCGAAAAGACTCTCCTATATGGGCACACATGCGATTGAAGAATTTTTTGAAATGAGTAAGTTCTTTATTGTCGGGGCTATATTAGCAGCAAGTGTTCAAACATATTTATCTAGTTCTTCATTGTTCGCCTTTGGAGATAATGTGATGATGTCGACGATGATGATGATGATTTTAGCGTATCTTCTTTCCTTATGTTCTGAAGCAGATGCCTTTATTGCGGCTTCCTTTACTCAATTTGTCCCAACCGAAAGTTTACTTGCTTTTTTACTTTATGGACCGATGTTTGATTTAAAGAATACATGGATGCTTGGAGCCGTCTTCTCATTTCGATTTGTTTTTTGTTTGTTTGTTTCCATCACAGCAGTCGTTTATGGTCTAACATTGGCTGTTTATTTTTTATAAGGAGTGTTGAGTGTGACCTTTCATCCAGAACGTCTACTAAGAGCCTTGTTATTAGGATTGCTTTCGGCCGTTATATTTTATTTAGTTGCTACGGGAAAACTCCAACAATTTATTCACTCTGAATATATTATTTTAACAAAGGCAGCCTCTCTATTATTTTTAATATTTTTCTTTTTGCAAGTTAAAACGATTTGGACAAAAAATGGAGCCGACGATCATGATGAAATGTGTTCTTATTTCGGCTGTAACCACGAAAAAGGTGAGGTTCTATCGTTTCCTTCTTTATTTTCTTACGGCATTTTGGTCGTTATTATTTGTGCGAGTTTATTTTTGCCCATTCAAACTTTGGATCATTCGGTTGCGATGAATCGAACGATGGTTCCAGACTTACAAGGGAATGTGGTGAAAGCTTCTCCTCACCAACAGAAAGAACTGGTATTAACAAATGAAAATTTTTCTGAAAAGGCAGCTGATATTACATTTAATCCGACACAATACCATGGAGCAACGATTACATTAACAGGGATGTTACATAAAGCAGAAGGATTAGAAAGACATCAATATATTATTTCAAGGTTTCATGTAACACATTGCATAGCCGATGCGAAGGTCATTCAATTTATCGTTCATTTTCCAGAATTGCCGCATATCCATGGGGAAGACCCGTGGATTGAAATGAAAGGGGAACTTGCTTATCTTCAAACAGAAGATGGATTGACACCTTATATTAAAGTGAATTCTTGGTCGAAAGTTGAAGTGCCTGAAAATCCATATGTAAAATAATCAATCAAGGCGGTCATCTTTATTCCTATGCTATAATAGAAGAATCTTCTTACAAGAGGGTATGGAGGTGGACGTGTGGATCCGTTAGATGTGTTAATGAATAAAGATAAAGTATTGCCGTATTTTCAACCGATTATTAGTGCTGATAAACAAGAAGTTGTCGGATATGAAGTATTGGCTAGAATCATGACGACTCAAGGTGTGAAAAGTTTAGGCTGGTTTTTTCATGATGAATCAATTCCTTATGAATATCAGGAAGAGATTGAAGACCATATCCAAACATTAGCATTAGAGTATTATATAAAACATGACCTAGACCAATTTCTTTGTTTAAATATAAATATTCAATCCTTGTTGAAAGATGATGGTGAGCGTCTTTTTACAAAATTACGAGCATATGAATCAAAAGGGCTTTCTTTTGAAAAAATTGTGTTGGAAATTCAAGAAAGTGATTACGTTGAAAATTATAACCATATTAAACATCTGCTCGTGTACATACAAAACACAGGCGTTCGCATTTCAATTGGTGGGATTGATAACGCCACGACGAATTTAGAAAGAATGGCTGTGTTAAAACCGAGTATTGTAAAAGTCAATGTTGGATTTATTGAAGGAGATGCGTTTCCTGAGTTATATCGTGATGTGTTACATTCGTTATCTTCTTTAACTCGAAAGTTAGGAGCAACATTGCTCTTTGAAAAAATTGATAATTATCAAAAATTAAATTTCGCTTGGAAAAATGGTGGGAGATACTATCAAGGCTATTATTTAAGCGTGCCGAAAGCGGAATTTGTAGAAGCTGATTTTTGCAAGGATTCGATTCGCAAGGAATTTCATCATTTTATAAAATATGAGAGGAAAAAAATCGAATCGCAATTATCCTTAACAGAAACAGTCGGACTACGCTTAAAAGCGACGTTAAAAGCAGTGAAATCTTATGAAGATTTTGATGCAGCTGTATTATCGATTGCGAACTCATTAACAGACTTAACATTTCGGGTGTACATTTGCGACCATGATGGTTTTCAACAATCTTCAAATGCTGTGAGAACTGAAAGTGGGGATTGGACGTTAGAAAAGGAAAGTCGTTCAAAAAATTGGAGCTGGAGACCTTATTTTTTAGAAAATATCGTCAGAATGAACTATGAAAAAAAAGGATTATTGTCTGACTTATATACGGATATTGAAAAAGACGAGATGATCCGAACCTACTCGTATCCAATTGGCGAACAATTATTTTTATTTATTGATATTCCTTACTCTTATCTTTATGAAAAAGACGGTTTACTGTAATGATAGAAAGGTGTGTATCAAAGGTATGATACCACCTTCTTTATTTTGGTAAGATTTCCGATTACTTATTCTAGAATTTTATCTTTAAACGAGGTATGATTAATCCGTCTGTTTTCACAGAAGGGAGCACGAATACGTGAAACAATGGAAAACATTAAGCCCAGTTATGGCTTATTTATTTTTTGCTTATGCAACATTAATGATTATTACGAGTTATATGCCTGTTTATTACCAATCACAAGGACTCACTGCTGCCCAAATCGGATGGTTGTTAGCGATTGGACCTTTCGCATCCATATTTGCACAACCGATTTGGGGATTTTTAAGTGATAAATATAAAACGATAAAAAACGTATTGTTAGTTGCGATTATTGGAGCGGTTTTGATTTCTTTTATTTTGTTCCAAATGAGTAGTTTTATAGGATTTCTCGTGTTGGTCTTTTTCTTATTTTTATTTGTTCCTCCACTAACCGCACTCGGGGATAGTTTGGCCCAAAAAACATCGGCACAGCATAATGTTAGTTTTGGGCAGCTACGAATGTGGGGTTCGATCGGTTTTGGGGTTTGTTCATTAGCGATAGGGTATTTACTGTCCATTATCGGGATTGGTTATTTAATGTATCCATTTTGGTTTTTAGCGGCGATTTTATTTATTACTGCTTTGTTTTTAAAAGATGTAAAAACAACAAATAAACCAGTGACATTACTTGGGGCGTTAAAACTTCGAAAAAACAAAAGGCTCTTATTTTTCTTAACGGTTATTATGCTTGTATCGATCGGTCATCGAACAAATGATAGTTTCCTTGGGATTTATATTACAAGTTTAGGAGGAGATGAATCCCTCATTGGATGGGCCTGGTTTGCCGGTGTTGCCACAGAAACGGTAATATTAGCAACAAGTGCACTCTGGTTTCGACGATTTCAAGCGATTACGTTTATTACAATTGCGGCGGGGTTATATACGATACGCTGGATTTTAATGGGGCAATTAACAGAACCAAGTCATATTCTTTGGTTTCAGCTTTTCCATGGAATTACTTTTGGTGTCTTTTATTTATGTGCGTTTCAATATGTAACAAAACTAATACCAGAGGAATTACAAGCAACAGGTCATGTCTTATTTATTACGATCTTCTTTGGTGTTTCAGGAATCATTGGCTCACTATTTGGGGGTTGGGTCATTGAATCCTATAGCCATTCTTTATTGTACTATTGTTTAGGTGGAACATCCTTTATCGGCATGGCGGGTTTAATCGTTTATAAAGTGTTGATTGATAAAAAAGATAAAGAAATAAAAGCTCAAACAGAAGCTGCAATGTAATAAAAACGTCTTTGAGGAACGATTTCTCAAAGGCGTTTTTATGCGCGTTTGCGGAAAAAATGTGGAAGTGAAATTCCTTCTTAAAAATTTAAGTTTTGGAGGTTGTGAAAAAGTGAGATGGACAGAACTAATGTTAGTAAGGAACCTGTGGATGTCAATGTAATTATTTTTCTGTTACTCTGATTTTTCTCAGGCTTAGCAAATTCTTGAATTGCCAAAAACCATACAACAAAAGTGATTATGGAAATAATCCCAATAGACATAGTAGTATCTCCTTCCATACAGTATAATTTTTCCAATCTTTATTATATAGTAACATAAACTTTCATAAGTTTCTTGTATTTAAAAATTAAAAAGGGAAAGTTTACAGTCTCCAACTAAAAAAAAGCATACCCTCCATACCGGTAGCGGATTCAAGCGACAGTTCCAAAAATCTTTAAAGCTACTATTAGTTTTTGTTCTTTTACGAGGAAAATCATGTATAATATGGGTGTATACAGTAGAGGAGGAATTATGTTGCTACATAAAGAAAATGCGTTACACGTTCAACCAATTCAACAAGGAGAACGAATCCATCTTCTTGATTCTATTCGGGGTGTGGCCTTATTTGGCATATTATTAGCGAATATGTTGTTTTACCAAGAGCCGAAGTTTATTTCTTTTGGACTGAGTCCGAATGAGTGGACCGAAAGTTATAATGTTGCAGCGTCTTGGTTTCTTGATTTATTTGTTGTTGGGAAATTTTACCCTATGTTTTCAATCTTATTTGGGATTGGATTTGCTATATTCTTGAAAAAAGCGTTTGAAAAAGGAGTAAAGGCAAAAGGATTATTTGCAAAAAGACTAACGATTTTGCTTTTGTTTGGCTTTATTCATCTTGTTTTCATTTGGTCAGGCGATATTTTAGTAAACTATGCGTTAGCAGGCTTTCTATTACTCTTGTTTTTTGATTTAAAACCGAAAACGGTGTTAAACTGGGCACGATGGTTATTTATTGGCTTTGCGGTATTAATTGGATTTTTCGGCATCATGAATGCAGCGTTATTAGAATATTTACCAGAAGAAATTGGCGTAACGACAGAAGTTATTCATGAAGCAAATGAAGTATTGCAAACAGGAACCTATGGAGAAGTTCTTGTATTTCGATTAGTAAATGAGCTTCCTGTTGTCATCTTAAATTTGATTTTAGCTGTGCCGATGATTTTACCGTTGTTTTTATTTGGATTATACGTTACAAAACGTATTGATATATTCCGAGTGCAGGACCACTTGGATTGGGTAAAATCAATCTGGAAAAAAAGCTTAGTATGGGGGATTGTCTTTACCATTCTTTTTGCTGTACATAAAGGTGAAGTGTTACCAATTCCGTCATTTTTATCTTTAGGGTTAGCAGAAATGTTTAGAAGCTTTTCAGGTTTGGCACTTTGTATTTTCTATATGACTTCGGTGACATTGCTTGTTCAAAAGCAAACATGGCAACCACTATTCCGTTTGTTTAGCTTTCCTGGGAAAATGGCGCTATCAAATTACTTGTTTCAATCGTTTATTTGTGTCACAATTTTCTATGGGTTTGGTTTCGGCTTATTTGCGAAAGTAGGCCCTGCGTTAAGCATCCTCTTTGCGATAATCATTTATGGACTTCAAATGGTTGTTAGCTATTATTGGCTAAAAACATTCCAATATGGTCCGTTTGAATGGTTATGGAGAACAGCGACATACAAAAAAAGACAACCGATGAAAGTAAAGGGGTGAACGAAGTGAACATTGTGGTTACGGAGAATGCGAAAGCTTATTTAGCAAAAACAGACTTTCAAAAACCGATACGTGTTGTTGCAAGAGATACGTACGAGTGAAGCACGATGATTGAGTATTTTCTCACTCTGGATGAGGCGAGAGCAGATGATAAAGTAATGAAAGTTGATGATTTTGTTTTTTTAGCTGATCAAAAAGCTGAAGACGAAATCGGTGATTATTTAAAAATTGATTTTGTAGATTCTCAAGGTCTTAAACTGATTAACCGTGCTCAAACGCTTGCTTATGCGCAAAAAGTTAGAGGTTAGTCGAATAAAAAAGCAATGAGCAACCACCTAACTTCATCATGGTGATGTGCCATTGCTTTTTTTCTTAATTAAGGTTGTTTTGTAACACCAAAAAATGTCCCCATTTGTTTCACGAGTGGTGCAGCTTGGTTCCATGTTTTAACAACTTGGTCGACAGTTTTTGTTGTTTTATTTATATCAAACTTTCCATTCTCACTCGTAAACGGGGCGAGAAATGGAGGAATCGGTTTTGATGGCATATTTCCTGGCCCATGAAAATAAGGATTTTGTTGATACGGCCCAAAAGGTCCTTGATTCATTCCTGGTCCTTGCATAAATGGATTTGGCCCCATTTGTGGAAACCCTTGTTGAGGTTGGGTTTGCTGTTGTGTTTGTTGTTGAGGCTGTGTCTGTGTTTGTTGTTGTGGTTGTTGTTGCTGTTGCTGTTGCGGCCCTTGCTGGAATTGTGCGTTATTCATTGGCCAGCCGGGTCCGTACATAGGGTATTGAGGAAAATGCATGTCAATCACTCCTTTACCTATTGTTAGTCAATTTTAATTGTCTTTCTTCGGTTAGGAAATCGGATTGTTAGGATACCATTTTCATATTTAGCTTTTGGATTTGTCGCTTGGAACGGTAATGCAATAATTCTTTCACTAATTTGTTCACTTTCATAATGAGAAACAACTTGACTTGAATCATCTTGCTCCTTGATAGATTCAACATGCTTCACTGCAATACGAACATGGTTTTGATGAATGTCTAACTTGATCTGTTCCTTTTTTACGCCTGGTAGCTCTGCTTCAATAATAAATTCAGTATCTGTCTCATACGTTTTAACAGGGAAAGTAGGTTGGAACATTCCATGGTTATGAAAATTTTTAAATGAGTGATGAAAAAAAGAATCAATCGATTTTAAAAAGTCACTATAAGATTGATGAAGTAAGTTCGGTAAATTTTTATCGTCTTTCATGCTAACTACCCTCCATAATTCCTCACATTTTTTATACTTCATCATATGTAGGCACTTAAATTTTGGAACGGGTAGACACCTAGATTTTTTTTGATAAAAGGACATTTCCAATAAATGTTTGTTTGCCAAGGGTAGATTAAAGGAGGAAACTTAAATGAGAGTGATTGATACACATTGTGATGCACTATTGAAGCTATGGGAGGATAGAAGGAGAGACTTCACCTCAAACGACATTGAAACGAATATCCATCGGTTACGAGAGGGGGATGTTTGGATTCAGTGCTTTGCGATATTTGTTGAACCAACGATAAAAAGTGACCAAAAGTTTCAAGTTGTTCTTGACCAAATTCAACTTTTCTTTGAGAAAGTCATAACACCAAATCCTCATATAAAACATATCAAATCATGGGAGGATATTTTGCAGTTAGAGGAAAATGAGATAGGTGCCATTCTTACATTAGAAGGGGTTGATCCCATTGGCGATGATTTGGAACGATTGAAGTTATTATACCACCTTGGAGTGATGTCAGTTGGTTTGACATGGAATCAGGCGAATTTATGTGCTGATGGGATTGGTGAACCAAGAGGAGCTGGATTAACAAGTTTAGGTAGGGAACTTATCTCATTAAACAATGAACATCGAATTTTGACCGATGTTTCTCATATTAGTGAAGCGGGATTTTGGGATGTTCTTGAAACGGCTCATTATCCGATTGCGACCCATTCGAATGCAAAATCATTATGCTCTCATCGTCGTAATTTAACGGATGAACAACTAAAGGCGATGATAAAAAAACAAGCCCCTATTGGTGTAGTGTTTCATCCATATTTTCTTGAAAATGAAGGATCAGCGACTATTGCGAGTATTGTAAACCATATAGAACATGTATGTTCCCTTGGTGGGAAACAACAAATTTGCTTCGGCTCTGATTTTGACGGCATTCCAAGTACAGTTTCTGGTCTGCATCATGCCGGCGACTATCAAAACCTCATTAATGAACTGTTAAAACATTTTACGGAAGAAGAAGTTAGAGGGTTTGCCTACCAAAACTTTTTAAACCATCTACCTTCTTAAAAAAAGTTATTTTTCTTTCTGTTTAGATGTTGGCCATTCTTTTTTATATAAATGAAATTCTTCATATGAAGGTGAAAAAAATGTTTTCTGTACACCCGAAACAATAATAAGTAAGCAGAAGACAATAACCGTTAGCATAATCGTCACTCCTTTTTAATAGTAAATGCAAAACAAAGCAGATGGTGACATCGTTTACAGGATAATCGAGCGAAGTAGTTCGATTATCCTTATTTGCTTTTCTTTTAAAAAGGTATAAAGAAGATTGACAATATTAAAGCGCGCTTTGTTAAAATAGAAGGAAGAAGACTCTTTAAAGGAGGTTCCATACTTGTATAAAAATGAAATTGAAATGATTCATACAAACGGGAAAAAAATAATCATTAAAGACATACCATTTGTCACAGAAGAAAAAGAAAAGTTTCATTTAAAATGGCAAGTGGAGAAGCTCATTGATGAAATCAATGGAAAGCAACGTCCTAATGACGTGTACTCGTTTAAAGAGGTTGATTGAAAATGAATATGCCTAAAGAATTGATTTATTTGAACAACATAACAGTAAAGAAACTAAACAAAGCAATTGTTTCAAATGTGACGTGGAAAGTAAAAAAAGGAGAAAACTGGGCAATACTTGGATTAAATGGTTCGGGTAAAACGTCAATATTAAAAGTTGTGACAGGTTATGAGTGGCCAGTAACCGGAAGTGTACATGTATTAGGGAATCGTTATGGCACGGTGAATGTCCAAGAAGTTCGTAAAAAGATAGGGTGGGTCAGTTCAGCATTAGATGAGAGGTTTTCTACGAGGCCGAATGATACAGCTTTTGAAGTTGTCCTAAGTGGAAAATTTGCGTCTGTTGGTGTTTATGAAATGATAAAAGCATCCGATATAAAAGACGTAGAGTTAACATTAGCATTATTTCAAATCGAAGCTTTATCAAACCAACCTTTCCGAACTTTGTCACAAGGAGAGCAAAAGAAAGTCATGTTAGCTAGAGCATGGATAGCAAACCCAAACTTGCTTATTCTTGATGAACCTTGTAATGGTCTTGATCTGTTTTCTCGGGAACAATTTTTAAATTCTATTCAAGCTGCTTCAAAAGAAAAAGCGGCACCAACAATGATTTATGTGACACACCACATTGATGAAATATTACCTTGTTTTACTCATTGTTTATTGCTAAAAGACGGGCAAATTTTTGCTCAAGGAAAAAAAGAAGAAATCATGATACCAGAATTGCTTTCTCAAGCGTTTAACTTAAAATTAACCATATCATGGGATAATGAGCGGGCTTGGATTAAGGTAATAAAATAAAAATTAAAAGTTTTAAGTTAAAAATAAGAAAAAAGGTTGTATAAATGTGACCTTATACATTAAACTAGTAATAAATAACTAGTTGGAAGAAAAAATTGAAGAGAGAATAGAGGGACTAACAATGTTTGAAGGGAACAACAGTAAAATACTACTTGAGAGCGGTACTAACGAACTAGAGATTATTATGTTTAATGTTGGGAATAGTACATTTGGAATTAATGTATTAAAAGTAAGGGAAATTATTCAACCACTACCAATTACGGAAACTCCGAATGGACATCCCTTTGTAGAAGGTGTTATTCGATTACGGGATGAAGTTATCCCTGTTGTGGATTTAGCGAAAGTATTACATTTCCCACCTTCAGCAGATGGAAGTACAGATAAATTTATTATTGCAGAATTAAATAAATTAAAAGTAGCATTTCACGTGCATAATGTTTCAAGAATTCATCGCATTTCTTGGGAACAAATTGAAAAGCCAAGTCATCTCTCTAAAGGAGAGCAAGCCCAAACGATTGGGATTGTGAAACTTGAAGGCGAAATGTCATTGCTCCTTGATTTTGAAAAAATTGTTGTAGATATTAATCCAGAAGCAGGCTTACAAACATCCCAATTATCTGTTCTTGGACCGCGAGAAAGGTCAACGAAGAAAATCATTGTGGCAGAAGATTCGGCGATTTTACGAAAATTATTACAAGATACTCTCCATGCTGCAGGATATGAAAATGTTCAGTTTTTTGAAAATGGCAAGTTAGCCTGGGAGCATTTAAGTGAGGTTGCGAAAGAAGAGACAGACATCACAGAACATGTTCATTTAATTATTTCTGATATTGAAATGCCACAAATGGATGGACATCATTTTACAAAATTAATTAAACAGCATCCAAAGCTTACTGAGGTTCCGGTCATTATCTTTTCTTCTATTATTAGTTCAGACTTACAACATAAAGGAGAAAGTGTGGGAGCTATTGCACAAGTAAGTAAGCCAGAAATCGTTGAGCTTGTGAACTATATTGATAAATATATCCTGTAACCTTTAGTATGTGGGCTGTCGAATAACGATCGACAGCCTTCCTTGTTTGTAATGGGACATGTGTTCCGCTATTTTATGAAAAAGGGTAGTTTGGAGAAAGCTATCGGACATATGTTCCTTTATATGCGGAAACAATGCGTGTTTGTCGCTGATTTTCCTGTAATAGCGGAACGGATGTCCGTTAAAAATTGAAAAAGACTCATTTTTACTCACATAGCGGAATAGATGTCCGCACCATTTAACCGGGAATAATATCCGCTAAAAACATGCCAGTATTTTTAATCATTTGGCATGTTTTTCTTGTCTTAAAAAAGGGTAAACCTTTATGTTGAGATAAAATTATTTCCTACTACATGATTTATAACAAAACTAGTGAAAATTTGACAAAATACGAAGACTTTCATTGTCGTTTAAGCATTGCGAGAATAGTTAATTTACACTAGAATAAAAAATAGAGTTTATTTTTGGTCAGCATTTGTGCTAACTAGAGAGAGGTGACCGTTATTGGATACAAAAGGAATAGTTAGCCAACTTCCAATTCATAACGATACGTCAAATATAGAAAAAATAGATGATAGAGTAACAAATTTTAAAATTGTTGGAATCGGAGCATCAGCAGGTAGTCTTGAAGTGTTAAATGAATTATTTGAAAATATAAATCCAATGAATGGACTAGCTTATATTATTGTTCAACATCTTTCTCCAAATTATAAGAGTCATATGAAAGATTTATTATCAAAAAAAACAAATATGAAGATTGTTCACACGACGGATCAAACAATTGTAGAGCCTAATCATATTTATTTAATTCCACCACAACACAATGTCACCTTTTATAATGGAGTATTAGAATTATCGGAATATACAACAGGGGTATCCATGAATTTTCCGATCGATCACTTTTTTACCTCTCTAGCAGAGGAGAAAGGGAGTGATGCTGTTGCGATCATTTTATCAGGCAAGGGCTGGGATGGAACAAAAGGAGTAGAATCGATATTTGAAGCAGGCGGTACGGTTATAATTCAAAGTGAAAAAACAGCCAAATTTAAAGACATGCCCCGTAATGCGCTCCAAACTGGTAAGGTTGACCATGTTTTCACTTCGAAAGAAATCGCAACGTTTATTAATGAAATCTCAACCGGGATGAAGCCAAGCGATTATATGAACTTTATCGACCAAAATATAGACGATATCTTAACACAAATTTTTGCTTTAATTAATAGAAAAAGCGGGGTTGATTTTTCTAGCTATAAGAAAGCAAGCATTCTTAGGCGTATAGAAAAAAGAGTGAATGTAAATAAATTAAATTTTAAAACATTACATGAATATAAAGAATATTTAATCGGAAATCCGTCTGAGATCGTTTCTTTGCAAAATGATTTATTAATAAATGTTACAGAGTTTTTTCGAGATAAAAAAGCGTTTGAAGTCATTGAACATAAAGTGATTCCAGAGATAGTCAATGAAAAAATCGCAAAAGGGGAACAAGAAATTCGGTTGTGGGTAGCAGGATGTTCAACCGGAGAAGAAGCCTATTCTTTAGCGATGTTGCTAGCAGAATACTTAGAAGACTTCCCTGAACCAATGGACTTTAAAATATTTGCTACGGATTTAGATAAAGAGGCGATAAAAAAAGCTTCTGAAGGCTCCTACATTCAACAATCGGTTATTGGTATAACGGAAGAACGGTTAAAGCGATTTTTTAGTGTAGAGAACAATTACTATAAAGTTCGCCATACAATTCGAGAAAAGATTATATTTGCCCCGCATAACATTGCCAAAGATTCTCCTTTTGTCAATTTAGATTTTATAAGCTGTCGAAATATGCTTATTTATTTTCAACCTGATTTACAAAAAAAGATATTATCGATGTTTCACTTTTCGCTCCAAACAAACGGCTATTTATTTCTGGGACCTAGTGAATCAGTGAACAATTTTACAAATTTATTTCATTCGGTAGATCCGAAATGGAAGTTATATAAAAATATCAATGGAAGAGAATCAAAAGCGACATCACTACGTCACCTTGAGTCAAAAAGAAGTGACATGAGAACGAGTGACCAGATGTATCAATCATATTTAGATAATCGTCCTTTTAAACGACTTGATGATGTTTATAAAATATTATTAGAACAATATATTCATCCGTTTATTATCGTGGATAATGAGAATAATGTCGTGATTTCAGGTGGGAATGTAACGCAATTTCTTCGGATTCCCCACGGGAGTATTACGTTTAATATATTAAAGTTACTTCCGACTCATCTATCGGTCGCCATTAATACAGCGTTAAAAAAGGTGAGGGAAACAAATGAAAAGGTATTGTATCCGAATTTAAAAATGCAAGATGGCCATGAAAGAATTCATTTAAGGGTCGAACCGTTTGGTGAAGAAAATCAGCATCTAACATTTATATGCTTTGAGGTTATAAATAATGACCAAAATGTAAAGAGCGATCTAGAAACGACTGGGTATGACTTAGACGATAATATTCAACAATTGATTATGGATTTAGAAAATGAATTGAGCTTTACAAAAGAACATCTACAAACAACCATTGAAGAGCTAGAAACATCTAATGAAGAATATCAATCTACGAATGAAGAGTTAATTGCAGCAAACGAAGAAATGCAAAGTTCTAACGAGGAACTTCAGTCTGTCAATGACGAATTATTAAATGTCAATGCCGAGCATGAAGAAAAAATTCAACAGTTAATTGATTTAAATAATGATATGGATAATTTACTCGTAAGTACAAATGTGGCGACTGTCTTTTTAGATGAAAATTTAAAAATTAAACGGTTTACACCACAAGTTACATTATTAATTAATTTGTTAGAAGTAGATATCGGTCGCCCGTTAGCTCATATCTCACATCATTTACAATATGACGATTTACTTCTTGATGCTGCAGAAGTCTTACGAAAGCATCATCGCTTACAAAAAGAAGTGAATAGTAAAGATGGTAAATGGTATAGTTTGCGCATTTACCCTTACCGAACACGGGAAAATTATATTAAAGGTGTTGTCATCACATTTGTTGATATTACAGATATAAAGAAAACGAATAATGACTTAATTCTTCGTTCCTTTGCATTAGAACAATCACCGGCTAGTATCGTCATTACAAACACTGGTGGCGAGATTGAATATGTAAATGCTCGATTTACAGAGCAACTCGGATATTCGAAACAAGAAGTTGTGGGCGCTCCTTTACATGACATTTTAAATAGCGGAGAAGGTCAAAAAGAATTTCAAAATTCTTGGGATACCGTCAGCTTAGGGAAAAAATGGTCTGGTGATTGCTTAGTGCAAAACAAAAAAGGTCAGCTAAGGTGGGAATCTGTTGTCTTCTTACCAATCATTAATAGTGATGATTCCATTACCCAATATTTAAGGGTAGCTGAAGATATAACAGACCGAAAAATCGCTGAAGATCTTTTGAGGAAATCTGAAATGTTATCGGCTTTAGGAGAACTTGCAGCTGGGATAGCGCATGAAATCAGAAATCCTTTAACCGCGTTAAAAGGGTTTATCCAGTTGATGCAGGCAGAAGGGGACTCAAACCAATCATATTTAGGCATAATGTTGTCTGAGTTCAATCGAATTGAATCGATTATCAATGAGTTGCTCGTATTAGCAAGACCGCATGTTGTAAAGTATGAAGATACGAACATTAACAGCGTCCTTCATGATGTCACGATGTTGCTTGAAACCCAAGCGATTATAAGCAATATTTCAATTCAAAGTAATTATGGTGAAAATCTGCCGACGATTCAATGTGTAGAAAAAGAAATAAAGCAAGTCGTCATCAACTTAATCAAAAATGCGATAGAAGCGATGACAAACGGTGGAACGATCTCCATTACAACAAGGGAAGAGGATCGCTTCGTCGTAATCGAAGTTCAGGATGAAGGAAAAGGGATTCCTAAAGACCGAATGGATAAAATCGGACAACCTTTTTATACAACAAAAGAAAAAGGCACTGGACTTGGCTTAATGGTTAGCTACCGTATTATTGAAAACCATAATGGTTTAATGCTGTTTGAAAGTGAAGAAAACAAAGGAAAAACAGTAACGCTCAAACTGCCAATCCAACAATAAGAAAAAGGAAACACCTTTGAGATATGACTCTCAAAGGTGTTCTTATGTTACATCTTCATTACTCTGCTCAACACCATTCTGTGAATTGCGTGCCTAACTTAAAAAAGCCTGTCGACTATCCGACAGACTGAATGGAAGATTCTACTCAGATTCTTCCTTATTCTTATTAAATATAGGGGTAATCGCGATTAAGTAATGGGAAATAGCTAGGATTTCATCTAAATGACGGTCAATGATCTCCAAGTAATCACTTTTTCCCACTTCAATTAAATCTGGTCTAAATATACTAATTAACTCTTGAATCGATTCCACTTTGTTTGGTATTTCTTCGACTCGACCTGACGCATTTGTAATCGAGAGTCGATTCATATCATTCATATTAATGTTCAGGATACTCGGGATGATGTCGCGTTTCATGTTGCTTGTATATTCATCAAAATTTGTCTGGTCTAATTGTTCTCGTAAACGATGAATCAATTGCATAATATGATGAATGTTTTCCGCTTTTTCAATACAGATTAGATGACAAGAATCATTGACCCACTTTGGATAAAGATCAAATAAGCTGAGTGGATTTTCTTTTGTTTTCATATTTGCTTCGAAAACAGCTGATTCCCTTTTCGTTAAAAGGTGAATCACTTTTTGTTGGCTTTCTGAATCAACAAGGTCAAGAAAGGAAGAAGTTGAAATCGGAAATCGTTCGGATGCTTCGTTTGACGCATCTTTAATAGTTAATTGCTTGTCCATAATAAAGTAAGGAACCGGATGATGCACAACTGCTTCGTTCAATAAAACCAACTCCATTTGTAATCTGAGCTATTCAATGACTTTCATTAAATATTGCTCGATAAATGGCTCTATATCCGTTACTTCTTTTGCGAGCACTGTTTGATTTGAGATGAACGGAGTAAAGTCATATTTTTCAATTAAGCGACTACCAACAATGACTTTTGGACGATGTGGCAAATGTTCTAGTGAATAAACATAGTCTTTTAATTTCGGTAAATGTAAAGGTAATGTAATCGATAGACCGATAACATCGGGGCGCCATTTTTTTGCATTAAAGATCGCATATTCTAGAGGAAGGTTAGGACCTAAATACTTTACATCCCAACCAGCCTCCTGAAAAAGGGAAGAAGCCATTTTTGCACCTAAATAATGTTCTTCACCTTCAACACAAAAAAACATCGCGCGTTTTTCACGATTTGTTAATGGGTGGCGATCAAAACTATATCTTGTCAAAACATAATCACATATGGAAGTGGCCAAATGTTCGTCAGCAACGCCTATTTCATTATTTTCCCACATATGACCAATATAAAACATCGCATCACGAAGAACGTAATCAAAAATAAAATAAGAGCTCATCCCATCATCAATTTGTTGTTGGATGAGTGACCAACTTGTGAAATGGTCCCCTTTTAAAAATTCCATCGCTAAATGTCTAGCATAATCATACAATGGGCTCACTCCTAAGCATCGTTGTCTTCACTATTATACTAGTAACAATCGTTGAATGAAATGAAAACCATCTGGTTAGATAAAATGTGACAAAATAAGTGTTTATTCTAGAATGCTTTATTTGTTACAGCCTCGAGCATCAACGGGCCAAGTGTCAATGTGCTCTCCGTTTTTGTGTACAAAATACGAGTCAAATAAATTAACGACAGGACAAGCATGGTTTGGAATAATTTCAACAGTGTCATTTAATTGTAGCGTGTGAGGAGACGAGAACGTGAGAATTCCATGTTCTTCAGAAAGTCGTTCAATTGTTAAGTCAGGGTGTTCCTTAATATAGCCAAATCCTTTTATACTTTCATTTCCATGAGCACCTCGTTCAGATGTTAAGGTCTTACTTCCACTATCAACAATGACTCGATTTGTTTTTGTAGATACGACGCTTGCCAATACCGTTAACGCACACTGTTCTACTGTTGCAACACCTAAACCGACTTGGACCATATCAAAAAATGCAGCATTGCCAGGACGAACTTCTGTAATACCTGCCATTGCACCAGATATTTGATACGTAGGGGTTGAGCCTACACTTCGGTGTAAAATTGGAATATTGGCTTGTTCACATAATAAAGCACTTTCCACTACTGCAGCTGCTTCTTGTTCTCCGATAAGAAGAAGTTCGTCAGTAGTTTTAGCTGCATAGGAGTGACCAGCATGTGTAAAGATGCCAGTTAAGCGCAGCTGTGAACAAGACGTTATAAACTTGGCTAAAGAAAGAGCTTCTTCACCAGGAGTCACACCGCAACGATGAAGACCACTATCGACTTTTATCCATACTTCGACCATTTGATTTGAACTTTGAAAAAACTCATTTATCATTTTTGCTTGTTCTATACTATCAATGGCTACTGTAATGTTCGCTTGCAATGTTAAATCAAGAAGTTTTTTTAGCTTTTTTGGAGCAGAAATGGGGTACGCAATAAAGATGTTTTCAATTCCTGCATCTGCCATCACTTCGGCTTCAGATAGTTTTGCTACGGTTATGCCAACAGCGCCGTGTTTTAGTTGGAGTTTAGCAATGTGAACAGATTTATGAGTTTTTATATGCGGTCGTAAAGCAATATGGTGTTGGAGCGAGAAGGCTTGCATCGCTTTTATATTTTGAGTTAATTTTCCGATATCAAGCAAAAGAGAAGGGGTATCTACTCGTAACATATCATGTCCTCCTTAGTTATTATTGGATAATGTAAGTATGACTGAGAATGAGTAGGTTGTAAATCACACAACTAAGTGTAAAAAGTCCTATTGTTTTAAGTGTAAACCTTTATTTATTGTGAGTAAGGTGCTATTATAAAGATAGAAGAGTTGATTTCGGGAGGTGCAATCATGAGTATAGACCCATTTTATAATAAAGAAGTAGACTGTTTACTATGTAAAACAACATTTCAAACAAAAAGAATTCGGTCAAGTGCGAAAAAAGTGAGAAACATCGAGTCAGATTTTTTTTCGAACTATGAAACAGAAAATGAAAAAGCCAATCCTTTGTTTTACCATGTGAATGTTTGTCCACATTGTGGTTATTCGTTTTCAGATGATGCCGATTCATATTTCAATCCAAAAAGAAAACAGGAGTTAAAGGATAAAATTTCAGCTCATTGGCAACAACGCTATGATTATAGTGAAGAGCGAACGATTACCCAAGCCATTCAAGCATTTAAACTTGCGATTTTTGCCGGTCAAATCAAAAAAGAAAAACCGATTGTTATGGCAGGGCTTCATATGAGATTGTCGTGGATTTACCGAATACAAGGTGATGAAGAAAATGAACCTCGTTTTATGGAATATGCACTTAAAGCATATGAAAAGTCGTATTTCGAGGGTGATTATACCGATACAGAGATGTCACAAATTCATGTAACGTATATAATTGGAGAGTTATATCGTCGCGTCGGAGATTTTCAAAAAGCGAGTGTTTATTTTTCAGAATTAATTCATATGAAAGATGAAACGAAAGACCGGCGCTATATTGAAATGGCGAAAACCCAATGGCAAATTATGAGGGAACAACAAAAAGCTGAAACTGAACTTGAAAAAGTAAAATAAGGGTCATTTAACCCTTATTTTTTTTATTCATATTTTTAGTATTTAAATTTGCGTAAATTTCTTGTGATTGTTCATCAGTAATCATGCCAAGCTTTTGGAAAAGAAACGTATAATATGCGACTTTCTTTTTGTTTGCCATTCCATTGTCCTCCTTTTTTCATTTTACCGGTGGTATTTGTTACTATATTATTCACTACGGTAAAAAAAGTTTCCTAAAGGAAAGAAATAGGCAAGCTATTTTGTAAATCGGTTAGCATAAGAGGAAGCAACAATGGAGTCAGGTTTTATTAATGGTTTCATCCCTAGTACTTCAATACGGTTCATCATTTCATCGACATAAATTTTAGTTTTGTTGCGTTCTCCCTTCCCGATATCGATATGACCTTCAATCGTTAAGGAACTTCCTTCTTTCACATGTGGTAGGATTAAATCATACAATTGTTTTTTACATTCAATTGTAAAAAGAGAAGCGACTTCTTCTGTTAAATCGGTTTCTATCGATATTTTTTCATGCAAACTTTCAATGCGCCTAGGTTGCTCGTGTTTCGTTAAACAAGCCCATGCTCCGTGTCCGACATTTCGAATGACGATTCCCGTAATAAATCTTGTTGAACGGGGGTGTACTTGTGAATCAGTTCCAATCATAAGCCGATACGTCCCTTTGTTATTTCTTTTAATAAACTGTTGAATATGGGCAAACACATCTTGGAAACGCATGTTTTTTTGTGAAATATTGTGAAAGACAAAATCGTTTGTCATACGCTTCTCCCCCGTTATTTGGTTGGCTTATTAAATGGATATGCTCCGAAATGGGTATTCTATTCCGGTTGAAACGAGCAAGTGTTGGAAAAGAATAAATCTAATTTTTATGGTATAGTAAATAAGAAAAGAAAGAGGAGTTACTGTTTCAAATCGAGGAGGAAAAAAGATGAGTGGGAGAAAAGAAGAAGAATTACAAGGTGTAACAATGTTAGGGAAAGAACAAGTTCCTTATCAATATGAATATAACCCTTCGATTTTGGAGGCGTTTGATAATAAACACCCAAATCGAGATTATTTTGTTAAGTTTAATTGCCCTGAATTTACTAGTCTATGTCCCAAAACAGGACAACCTGATTTTGCGACTATTTATATTAGCTATATACCTGACGAAAAAATGGTCGAAAGCAAGTCATTAAAATTATATTTGTTTAGCTTTCGTAATCACGGAGATTTTCATGAAGATTGCATGAACATTATTATGAATGACTTGATTGAGTTGATGGATCCTAGATATATTGAAGTATGGGGGAAATTCACGCCAAGAGGCGGTATCTCAATTGACCCATATACAAATTATGGGAAGCCAGGAACAAAGTATGAAAAAATGGCCGATTATCGTTTAATGAATCATGATTTATATCCTGAAACAATTGATAATCGCTAAAAGGAGAGAAGTGCAGTGGAAATCGATGTGACAAAACCAGCATTTCAATGGTTTAAGGAAGAATTTAATTTACAACAAGAAGATTATATGAGAATTTTTGTCCGTTATGGTGGATGTGGAGATTTTCAAAAAGGGTTCTCATTAGGACTAATGAAAGAAGAGCCAAAGCATAATGCCATTCAAACAGAAATTGAAGGCGTTACGTTTTATATCGAAGAAGAAGACTTATGGTATTTTAATGACACCGACATTAAAATTAAGTATAGTCGAAATAAAGAAGAAATTGAATTCGTTCACGGATAATCGTGGTGAAATAGCTAAGCTGTCGAGACAATCGGCAGCTTTTTCTTATGTTTAGGCAACTATAAAAGAGTCGACCTGTGTCTAACATTGCTCTACTAGGGGTTTGGGGTATTGTTGTTTAAGTAAGCGGCCAGGAACACCGTTATCTGTGAACATGGCTAGCGTTTTGGAACGTTGGTGGACACAGGAGCAGTTAATCATAATATATCGCTTGGAATAGCGTTGCTTTTGCGTGAATAAGCGCTCCTGTGGCCGCTAAAAAACGGAAACCCGTATCATGTTCACAAATAACGGCTGCTCTGACCGCAAAAAAATTTTTAATACCCTATTTTTTCTTTTTCTTTTGCTTATCAGCGACCATTTCACTTGCGACTTCTTCATTAAACATTGATTCTGTTGGTGTTTGATTGTTTGTTAATGCTTTATTTTTTTGTGGATTTCGCTTTTTCATCGATACCCCTCCTTTTCTTTTAGCGTGTGCGAGTTTAAAAAGATTTATTTCAAAAGAAGAAGCTGAATATATTGGAAATGAAGAAGCAAAATGGGGAGGGCATGAACGTTGAATAAACATGAAAATGGGTCGATTGGAAAACATACGATAACAGTCATTGGAAAAGGAATTGTGAATGTTTATCCTGATGTTTTGAACATTACGATTGGAATTGTAACAAGAGCAGAGACGTCAGCACAAGCCTTAGAAGAAAATGTCGTGGTCATGAATCGTGTTCGAAATCAGCTCGAACAAATTGGCGTAACAAGTGAACAAATAGAGACAGATTCATTTCGGGTCAACCCTGTATATGATTATACGGAAGGACTTTCCCAAATAAGAGGCTTTGAAGTGGAGCATCTTATAAATGTGACATTTTCTAATATTGAACAAGGTGGACTGATTTACGAAGCTGCAGTGTCAGCGGGAGCTAATATAGCAAGAGGATTGCAATTCTCTGTCGCTGAACCACAACTCGTATATAATCAAGCATTGGAATTGGCGATGAGCAATGCAAGAGAAAAAGCAGAAGTTCTTCTTTCCCACCTTCCTGTCTCCCTTTCACTAATTCCTGTTCAAATTAAAGAGCAACCGCCGCATCAAATGTCTGTACATGAATTACGTTCAGACTTTGTCTTAAGTACAAATGCGTCAATGGCTCCACCAATAGAACCAAAGGAATTTACAATCGAAGCTAATGTAACAGTTATCTATTCTTACTCGGGCGTTCAATGATTTGTCACAATTTGTCCATCCCTAATATGTTACTATTAACATAGTGAAAACAGTAGAAATTTAAATCGGTAAGGAGTGATACGATGGGTGGCGCAATCGCAGCAATTTTAGGAATTAGCGGAATGGCAGTTGTGGTAAGTATCGTTTTAGCTGTCATGATGCTGAAAATGTCAGAGCGTAGCTTATAGTATCCGATACTAAGATACGAGAACTGCTTCATTAATGGAGCAGTTTTTTTGTGTGAAAAATGCGGTTAATTAAGAATAGATTGCGTAACAATACTCTATGAAAGGGTTGTTACATAAACAAGGACACAAAAATGAAAATGTTTGCATACAATAAATTCTAAAAAAGTATGTAAAAATAGTGTGAAAAAATCAAATTAAAACCCCTTATTTTCCACATTTTTTGATATAATATAAACAACCTTATTCTTATCTCAGATAGGAGGTTTATGATGATTATTAATCGTAAAAAACAACCAACGAAAGCTTTCGGAATATTTAAAATATTCTTTGTTTATATAAGCGTTTTACTTTTATCCTTTGCTGGAATCGTTTATTTTTCTGTTCAACAATGGGCGACAACAGAAGAAGGAAGATTACCTGTAAAAACAGCAGTTGTCTTACATGCCGTTAATGAAAATCTTGTCACACCAGATATTAAAAGACCTAGTTTTTTGGCGGGGAGTGGAACATCAACGTTAAAGCGTGAGGAAATGATGATACCTGTTCGGGATGGTTCAAACATAAGGGCAAGGATGTACCGCCCAAGTGGAGAGGGGCCATATCCGATTGTTATGTATTATCATGGAGGAGCTTTTTTAGAAGGGTATGGCAATATTGATACACATGATAATATTGTTCGCTCACTTGCTGCGCGAACAAACAGTGTTGTTATTTCTGTCGGTTATCGCCTTGCTCCTGAATATGTATTTCCTACAGCGATTGAAGATAGTTATGATGCGCTTGTTTGGGCGGTCGAATCGGCTAACACATTCAATGGGGACGCTGCGAAAGTCGTTGTAGCAGGGGATAGTGCAGGTGGGAATATTGCAACGGCTGTGGCGTTAATGTCCAACTATGAACAAGGTCCAGAGTTGCAGGCGCAAATTTTATATTATCCACTCACAACTTTTAATGACCTTTCCTTTCCATCAAGGGAGCAGTATGATAGTGGGTACTTTCTATTATCAAGAGGAGTTATGAATTTGGCAAGAGATAAATATACACCTGAAGAATATATGTGGTCAAGTCCATATACTTCACCACTAGAAGCCCCAGATTTATCAGGATTACCTCCAACATTAATTATAACAGCAGAATTTGATCCACTTCGAGATGAAGGTGAAGCCTATGCAAGACGCTTAGCTGAAAGTGGTGTTCCTGTTCGAGCCCAAAGATACAATGGAGTCATGCACGGGTTTATATCCTTTTTTGAAGTGATGGACGTAGGCAAACATGGATTACAGCAAACATCCTACTTCCTCAAACAAGTATTGCATGAAGAAACAGTCCCGACACAAGACACATTCACAGTAACAATCATCGAACAACCAAGTGAAAAAAGATTCCGAGAACAAGTAGAAGCCTATGCTATAGCCAGTTTCCTCATAAGCAAACAAGCATCATCGATCATTCCATTACGATACTAAAGCCAAAAAATCCAAGGTCGCTCTTTGACCTTGGATTTTTTGGCGAAGCCCCGGTAGAAGCCGCTGCCACAAAAGCAAAGGGGCGGGTTTCCCCTTTGCGCGCAGCGAGCGGAGACCGAATGGGCGCGGTCGCTCTTTGACCTTGGATGTTTTGGCTTATAAGAAATAAAAATTTTGGTACTAGTTTATACGATCCATGTATGAATATGTTCTTGTATGACAGGAAGATCCTGGATTGAAAACGGTGTAAAGTGATTTAATAATAAAAACAAACAAACGACAGAAAAAAACGGGAGCGGGTGTTGGAGAAAACGAGGTGCGCGAATATGGCTTGCTAAAAATAAATAAAGTAAAAATAATATCCCTGCAACGATGACGCTCATCACTTGAATCGAACTAATCATCGATTCTTGAGGTAACATAAAGCCTAACATCGCTCCCATCATTCCGCCCATCACTCCAGAAATAATCCCGTCAAGGATGACAAGAAGGCCTTTTGGCCAACCGACAATAATTCCTATGAATGCAGCAAGTAGCATACTAATAAAAGTACAAATAAAATAAGGGTAAGGGGACAAAGTAGTTAATAACATGCCAATCATAAGACCAGCAGTTGTACTAATTGTCATTGTAATCGTCATACTCATCATTGTTGTTAACGCTGTTTTACATAAGTACACCATGATGATAACCCAGAGCGTAAGAATCCCAAATGTTGTGAAATAAATTACTGTCATTTTACAGCTCCTCCTATATGTATATAACTAATGTATCTTATGATGACAGGCTCACATTTAGTCTAGTTTCTTTCGTTTGACATGGGTTGAAAAGGACGTAATACTTGAAGAAATAGGAAGAGGTGGTGTTCGAAAATGAAACAAAATCAATTAGGAAAGAGTGAGTTGTTCGTATCGGAAATTGGGCTAGGCTGTATGTCATTTCAATCTGAGCAAAAACAAACGGGAACCCGTGTAATAGAGGAAGCCATCGATCGCGGAATTAACTTTTTTGATACAGCAGATTTATATGAGTACGGCTTGAATGAACAGCTTGTGGGAAGTGCCCTTAAGGGAAAACGACAAGACATTATTCTAGCTACAAAAGTAGGAAATCGCTGGAATGAAGATAAGCAAGGGTGGCATTGGGATCCATCAAAATCATACATAAAAACAGCCGTAAAGGAAAGTTTACAACGATTACAAACTGACTACCTTGATTTATATCAACTTCATGGTGGAACAATCCAAGACCCTATCGATGAAACAATTGAAGCGTTTGAGGAGTTACAAAAAGAAGGACTAATTCGCTATTACGGAATATCCTCAATCCGACCGAACGTTATTCGAGAATATACAAAAAAATCAAATATCGTCAGTGTCATGATGCAATATAGTATTTTTGATAGGCGACCTGAAGAAGAAATGTTAAACTTTCTCCATGAAAATGAAATAAGTGTCATTGCAAGGGGACCAGTGGCGCGAGGGTTGTTAACAGACAAATGGCAAAAGAAAGTAGTTGAAAATGGGTACTTAGATTATTCAAAAGCTGAAGTAGAAACACTTATTCAAAAAATAGAAACGTTACCCGTGCCGTTATTGTCGACCGCCTTATCATATGTGTTAACTCCAAAGGCAGTTGCAACAGCGATTCCTGGTGCGCGCACTGTCGAGCAATTAGAAGAGATAGTAAACTCATATGAAGAAACGCTATCAAATGAACAGCGAGAGCAAATCAAAGCGTGGGCCAAAGCATCTGTGTATGAAGCACAACGCTAATATAAGAAAGGCTGTCGATGTTTATCGACCGCCTTTCTTGCGAGTGTTAATGGACATTTATTCCGCTAAATGGGCAGAAAAACCGGTTTCCTCAGTGCTATCGGACGTCTATTCCGCTATTTCACGAAAATCCAGTGTTTTTGCGACTAGAAAAGGGAAATAACGGAACAGATGTCCGTAAAAAAGAAAAATAACCTCGAATCTAATGATATAGCGGAATATATGTCCGAAAGCGTAATTGGGGAGGAGGCGGGTACAAAATTGTTACTTTGTACCCGTTAGCCTCTTGTTCCACTTTAATTAAAATGCCCAGTTTCCATCACGGAATAATGGTTCACGTGTTCCATCCGCAGTAATGCCATCGATGTTCATATCGGCAGAACCAATCATGAAGTCAACATGTGTAATACTTGTGTTTAATCCGTTTTTCGCTAGCTCTTCTTTAGACATCGTTTTCCCACCTTCAAGGTTAAAGGCATACGCACTTCCGATAGCAAGATGGTTTGAAGCATTTTCATCAAATAACGTATTGTAGAAAATAATGTTAGAGTTTGAAATCGGTGAATCATGTGGAACGAGTGCGACTTCTCCTAGAAAGGCAGCACCTTCATCCGTTTCGACTAAACGTTTTAATGTTTCATAGCCTTCTTCTGCTTTATAGTCGATAATTTTTCCGTTTTCAAATGTTAAAGTGAAGTTCGAAATTAATGTTCCACCGTAGTTTAAAGGTTTTGTACTAGAAACGGTACCGTTTACACCGTCTTTTTGTGGTGCAGTAAATACTTCTTCAGTTGGCATGTTTGCAATAAAGTATGTGCCTGCTTCGTTTTCACTTCCGGCTCCTGCCCATAAATGCTTTTCAGGCAGCTCGATGTATAAGTCAGTGCCTTTTGCTGTATAGTGAAGCTTTTTATACTTTTTCTCATTTAATGTTTGTACTTTGGCTGTTAAATTGTCTGTATGTTCTTTCCAAGCAGAAACAGGGTCATTTTCTGTCACTCTTGTTGCTGCAAAAATAGCATCCCATAGTTTTTCGACTGCTGTTGCTTCATCGTCTTGAGGGAATACTTTTTTCGCCCAGCCTGGTGAAGCGGCAGCAGCAACAGTCCAAGCGACTTTGTCGGATTGAACATAAGAACGGAACGTATCCATCGCTTTTCCACTAGCTTTATTCGCATTGGCCATTCGTTCTGGGTCTACTCCTTTTAGTAAATCAGGGTTGTTAGCTACGATGCTTAAAAATCCTGCGCCATCTTCAGCCATTTTTTCATACCCTTTTGCTTTCCACTCGGGAAATTCATGGAATGCTTCATCTGGAGCCATTTTATATTTTAGTAATGTTAGTTCTTCGTCATTCCATTCCACATGAACGTTTTTTGCCCCTGCTTCATAGGCTTTTTTTGCGACAAGACGAACAAAGTCAATGGAATTTAACGGTGCGTTTACAACGAGGGTTTGGTTTTTTTGAATGTTAATCCCAACTTTTACCGTTAATTCAGCATACTTTTCTAAATTTGTTTGTAAATTGCTCATAAAATCACCCTTATCTATGTATTCAATTCTCTTTCATCTTAACATTTTATGGAGAAATGCAAAACAAAAAAGGGGTCATCCCCCTTTTACTGTCCTGCAATGGCTCGTTTTTTAAACATTTGTTCATCTTCAATTAAGCCACAAGAACCACATTGAATTTTTCTTTCTGGTCCACGGTAAGGGAGATGAAAAGGATCTAACTTATCATTTGTGAACTGTTCAACAACTTCCCCTGTTTGTGGATGAAGCTTAACCGGAGTGGCTTGTTGTTCAATAATATTAAACCTTGAACGATTTGTTTTACAACTCGGACATAAGTATGGATGAGTCATGATCACACCTCCTGCCCTTATTATCTCCGCTTTACTCTTCTATATTCTGTTTATACTTTAAAGAATTGGCCATTAAAAAAAGCTTTTTCGCCTCTGTTTTATACTCAGGATATGCCGTTGTATAAGAGATTTGCACAATAAAATGCTCATCATCAATCGTAAGACCTAAAGTATGGAGGTGAATATCATTTTGATTTTCCATTTGTCCCGTTGTATAAAACCAAGCATTTTGCAATTGCGCATATGGAAGTGTTGCTGGGTCAACGTGCTTCATATTCGTTACATATTCTTCTAATGAAGTTTCAGTTTCTTGTTTTAATTGTTCTAGTGTTTCCTCATTTGGGTTATTACTAATAGCAAGGTAGTTTCTTTCATTAGAAAGGTCGGTTACAAGACTTCCTAACCCATCGACATTAGAAAATTTATATTCATCTAAGAGGATATGGAGTGAATACTCGAATTCAGCGTGATGACGTTCTACATAAGAACCAAAATCCCCTAATGTTTCTACTGTTGTGCTTGTTTGTTCGGAGTCTACGAAATAAACAGCATAACCGATAGAAAGAAGGATGAGTACCACAATCATGAGAGGGACATATTTGATTTTTACTTTCATACTGTTTCCTACTCCTTTAAGCCGTTCAACGTATAGTTTCTTTATACCATAACTTGTCATATAATAAATACCATTATGAAATGATTTTGTTAATTTCCTTTATTTTTAGGAAAAAAAATAACTCTGAAAAAAAAGATGGAGATATACGATGAGATTTGGATATGCATGTATTAACCTTTCCCTACCTTCGAAATTAAAAACTTGCCGACTTGGTACTGTTGAAAAAGAAGGGATGAAAAAAGTAAAAGAGCTTACAATTTCTAATTTTAAAGAAGTGTTAGCCATTCTTCAGTGGAATAAAGCCCACGACATTTTGTTTTATCGAGTAAGTAGTGATATTGTCCCGTTTGGCAGTCATCCGATTCTAGATTGGAAATGGTGGGAAGATGAGGATGTTCTGCAAATTACAAATGAAATAAAAAGACTGAAAACAAAAGAGAACATGAGGTTAAGTGTTCATCCAGGGCAATATACGGTATTAAATTCACCACGTAAAGAAGTAGTCAGAAATGCTATCCTTGATTTAGAATATCATAACCGGTTACTTGAGCTAGTGGGTGGTACAGATATGATTATTCATGTCGGTGGAGCTTATGGTGACAAAGAAAAAGCAAAAACACGATTTATTGACGAGTATCTTCAGTTAAGTCCAGCAGTTAAACAGAAACTTAGATTAGAAAATGATGATAAAGTATTCACGGTTGCTGATGTGTTGGATATTTCAGCCAAGACGAAAGTACCGGTTTGTTTTGATATCCATCATCATATTTGTAACGAAGCAAAAGAAAAAGAGTCAAAGGTATATATTCAAGATGTCCTCCGCACGTGGGAAGGCATAGGAACCCCGAAATTTCACATTAGTAGTGGACGAGAGCATAAAAAGGATACAGCTCATCATGATTATATTTTTCTTGATGATTATTTGAGCTTAGCTCATTACATTTCAGGTTATGAAGTGGATATTATGATCGAAGCGAAGCAAAAAGACAAAGCATTGTTACAATTAAGAAAAGACATTCAGAATGTAAATTTCACGGAGATGTGAGATTTACATTCTTTTTTTGAAAGTTAAGAAAGTAGAAAAAATTTGGTATAGCAGGAAGCTTTGAAAGAATAGACGCTCCCGCATTTTTCTTATTCCTTTCTTGGCAGGAAAAATATGAATGAACGAAGACAAAGCAACATAGGATGAAATGAATGACTAACATAGGGAGGGTATTGAATGTCAAACCAAGACCAAGAAAGAGCTGGATATGAACAAAGTAGCCCGAAAATGGTTTCACTTGTCGACCCTTATGTCTATCAAGCATTTCAATCATTTTTAGGCAAACATGTTGTCGTCCAAACGACGAAAGAAAGCTTACGAGGAGTCGTTTGTGATGTAAAGCCTGATCACGTTGTCATTGATGTATCTGGAGCACAGTTTTTCGTAAGAACACAAACGATCATTTGGGTTATGCCGTATTAAACACTAGAATAGGAGGTTTTCACTTTGATTAAGCGGATGGATAAAATTCTCATTGACTTACCTAGACCAAAAAATCCCGACCCAAACGCGGCTTCCGCTGTGCAAGAATTATTAGGTGGAAAATACGGTGAGATGTCCACGTTAAATAATTATATGTTTCAATCGTTTAATTTTCGAAATAAAAAGAAATTTAAACCTTTTTATGACTTAATTGCAAGTATTACAGCCGAAGAGTTTGGTCATGTTGAACTCGTTTCAAACACTGTGAATTTAATGATGACAGGTTCAACATTCCCAGGGAACCCAGATATAACTCCGATGCAAAATGCGGTAGATGATAGAAGTCACTATCATTATATTGCCACTGCACAAGCTTCTTTACCAGGCGATTCACATGGAAGACCATGGACGGGAGATAATGTGTTTAATAGTGGTAACTTGTTGTTAGATTTGCTTCATAATTTCTTCTTAGAGTGTGGAGCCCGTACACATAAAATGCGAGTTTATGAGATGACGGATAATCCTGTTGCACGTGAGATGATCGGTTATTTGCTCGTCCGTGGTGGTGTCCATGTTGTAGCTTATGCAAAAGCATTAGAAGTTATGACAGGTGCTGACGTCACAAAAATGATTCCTATTCCAAGCCTTGATAATGCTGCATTTGAAACGACGAGAAAATTTGAAGCACAAGGCATCCATCGTAAACTTTACACATGGAGTGAAACAGATTATCGTGATATTGATAAAATATGGAAAGGTACACATCCGGAAGATGGAAGTCCGGTTGAAGTTGTCATTGGAAGTCCAGAAGGAGCACCTGTTCCTGATTTTGAGGAAGTGCCAGAAGAGTTTGCTCCAGGAGTGTCTGAAGATGACTTTATGGAAATTTATAAAAGATTACAAGGATATGCGAATATGTAAGAGAAGAGACGTAGTTAAATCTACGTCTCTTTTATATTTATGTACTTGTATTTATAGGAGAAAAGTCAGAAAAATATTGCTATTCAAACTATATTGAGAAAGCTTTTAAAATAGAATTGTTTCCTGTATAGTACATAAGTATTAGGACTATTTCGATGCACTAAATAAAAGGAGCAAATATTATGAAACTGACAATCAAGAAAAAACTAATTGGATTTGTATTAATCATTGCATTTTTCATTTTCGTTGCCAACGCATTTTCTTACTTTACAATTACAAAAACAAATGAGTCGTATTCTTATTTAGTGGATACTGTCTCTGAGCTTCACTATATTTCTACGAAGATTGAAGCTAACGCTCACAAACAAGCAAGTAATGTAAGTACATATGTGTTAACGACTGACCCAAGATATTTAGAAAGTATTGCAGAAACAAATGATGAAATTAACGGCTTAATTGAAAAAGCACGTGGTATAGCTACTTTAGAAGAAACGCTCGGTCATTTAAGTGAAATTGAAGAAATGAATAATCAATATATAGAAGCGATTAATCGCAATGCGAATATTGTTACGATTAATCCAGAACAAGCAGCATTAGTTGTCGCTTCTTCAATCTTACCATTAGGGCAAGAGTTGACAAATAAGACGTTAGCCTTTTCTGATTTTCTTGAAGGAGTCAGAACGAATGTTCAAGTCGAGACGACGAATCAAGCGGAACAATCTTTGCTAAGAATTAGTGTGACTGGTATTGTAAGCTTACTTGTAGTCATTGGTGGTGGAATCTTAATAGCGTTTTTAATTTCCACACCAATCCAAAAGTTAACGAAAGTAGCAAAACAAATAGCGTCAGGAGATCTAACAGTAGAGCCGATTCAAATCAAAAGCAAAGATGAAATCTATGAATTAAATGAATCGTTTAATGAAATGACAAATAATTTACGAACGATGATTTCAACAATTATGACTAATTCAAGTCAAGTTGCTGCATCAGCTGAGCAGTTAAATGCGAGTGCAATTGAATCGTCAAAGGCGACAGAACAAATTACGAATTCAATTCAATCAGTAGCCGTTGGGGCTGAAAAGCAAGTGGAAGTGACGGTGAATGCGACAAATATAACAGGAGAAATTTCTCAAGGGATTGAAGAAATTGCAAACAACATTCAAACGGTGACAAACCATACGGTAGAAACAGAAGAAAAATCAAGTCATGGTGTGAGCGTCATTGAACAAACAATGAAACAAATGGAAGAGATAAATGTCAAAACGAATGAAATTACAGATGTCGTTACACGCCTAGAAGAAAAATCTAATGAAATCGATAAAATTATTACGATGATAACGGCTGTGTCTGATCAAACGAATTTACTTGCCTTAAATGCAGCGATAGAAGCAGCACGAGCGGGTGAGCATGGAAAAGGGTTTGCGGTTGTGGCAGAAGAAATTCGAAAGCTTGCTGTACAATCGAATGAATCAGCCAATCAAATTAGTCATTTAATTCATGAAATCCAACAAGATATTCATACATCTGTTACGGCGATGGATGAAGGGAATGCGTCGGTTAACGAAGGGCTAACATTAGCAGACCAAGCAGGGACGGTGTTTCAAACGATTTCAAATTCCATTAATGACGTGTTAACTCAAGTACAAGAAGTATCCGCTGCAGTACAGCAAATATCAGCAGGAACGGAAACAATGGTAACATCCATTCAAGAAGCTTCTACAATTGCAGAAAATGCAGCAGCATATTCCCAAAATGTCGCAGCTTCAACAGAAGAACAAGTGGCAACAATGGACGAAATAACAGCAGCTTCTACGACATTAACGAAACTAGCCGATGAACTTCAAGAAACTGTACAAAAATTTAAACTGTAAAGAAAAATTTCTTTGTTTCTCTGTTTCTTATCTTTACGTCTTTAGAAGAAATAGGTAAGATAGAAATTGGTATGAATAATAAAGACAAGGTAAGGAGTGGAAATATGGACAAAGTGTTAGTGTTTGGTCATAAAAATCCTGATACGGATACGATTTGTTCAGCAATTGCATATGCTGAATTAAAAAAAGAAATAGGTGTAGACGCTGAGCCTGTTCGCCTTGGCGATGTAAACGGAGAAACTCAGTTTGCTCTTGATTATTTTAATGTAAGTGCACCACGCCTCGTACAAACTGTTGCAAATGAAGTTCAAAAGGTTATTTTAGTTGACCATAATGAACGTCAACAAAGTGTAGACGACTTAGGGAATGTTCAAGTGACAGAAGTCATTGACCATCATCGAATTGCAAATTTTGAAACGAGTGACCCGTTGTATTACCGTGCTGAGCCAGTCGGTTGTACGGCAACAATTTTAAATAAAATTTACAAAGAGAAGGGCGTTAAAATCCAAAAAGATATCGCAGGGTTAATGTTATCAGCGATTATCTCGGATTCGTTATTGTTTAAATCACCAACATGTACAGATGAAGACGTTGCGGCAGCTAAAGAATTAGCTGAAATTGCTGGTGTTGATTCTGAAGCCTATGGTCTTGAGATGTTAAAAGCAGGAGCAGATTTAGGTGATAAAACAATCGCACAATTAATTTCTCTTGATGCAAAAGAGTTTCAAATGGGAAATAGCAAAGTAGAAATTGCGCAAGTAAACGCTGTTGATACAAACGATGTGTTAAGCAAACAGGCGGAAATTGAAGAAACGATTTCAAAGGTTGTTTCCGAGAAAAATCTTGATTTGTTCGTTTTTGTTGTCACGGACATTTTAAATAATGATTCTGTTGTATTAGCGTTAGGGAATGAAACAAAAGTGGTAGAAGAAGCGTTTCAAGTGACATTAGAAAACAATGTGGCAACGTTAAAAGGTGTTGTTTCTAGAAAGAAACAAATCGTTCCAGTATTAGATAATGTATTTTCAAAATAAAAACGAAGGAAGGATCCGAATCGCTATGATTATCGGATCCTTTTTCATACATATAAAAATTTGGTGTAGCAGTGAAGCTTTGAAAGCTATTTCAAGAAGAGCGAAGGCTGCGCACCTGCGCGTTTCACCCCAAGAAGAGCACTTGTGGTTCACTGTCAAAAGCGGGTAGGGCTCCGCTCTTCGCTTGAAAGAAAAGACCCAAGTGAATCATTCAACACTTGGGCGGGATTATCGCGTTAGCAATTTTGTTGATTATGGTAAGTAAGCGGCCATGAAAACCGTTATCTGTGAACATGGCTAGCGTTTTGGAACGTTGGAGGACACAGGAGCAGCTAATCATAATATATCGCTAGGAATAGAGTGGCTTTTGCGTGAATAAGCGCTCCTGTGGCCGCTAAAAAACGGAAACCCGTATCATGTTCACAAATAACGGCTGCTCTGACCGCAAAAATGGGACATGGGATGTGTTTGTTGTTTCATCATACACTTCGCTTGAAAGAAAAGACGCTCCGCGTTTTTCTTTATTACACTTTTTCCTTTAAAAAATCGAGCACTGGTCCATAAGGTTGTGTTTTTTTTGCTTCAAAAAAGGAGGAGAATGGACAACCCTTTTCTTTCACACGGGCTGGAACCGTTTCGATTGTAAAATTCTCAATCGAAAGAGTATCGTTTACTTCTTCCCAATATAATGGTGTGGCGACTAAAGCGTCTTCGTTCCCTCTAGCTGAATAGGGAGCAATTATCGTTTTTCTTTCCCCATGCTGAATATAATCGACGTACAATTTATTCCCACGATTTTTCTTTAAGCGCTCCGTCGTAAACCATTTTGGTTCTTGGGAAATAAGATATTCGGCAATAAAGGCTGTAAAGGCCCTTGTATCTGCGTAACTATACATATTGTCTGGTAAAGGGAAATACACTTGCATCCCTTTATTTCCGGAAGTTTTGCAATAACAGGAAAGCTGTAACCCATCGGCGACTTCTTTAATGAGTAAGGCGGCTTGAACAGCAAGAGTGAACTCATTTCTTGATGGTGGGTCTAAATCAAAGACAATTTCCGTTGGTGTTTTCGTATGAATTGTTTCAAATGGAACATGAAATTCAATGGCTGCCTGATTCCCTAGCCATATGAGCGTTTCTAAATTGTTACAAACGATATAATCAATGGAATCGGCTTTTTCAGTTTGGACGAAATCAGGTGCGTAATCCGGACAATTTTTTTGATAAAACGCTTCTTTATGAACGCCATCGGGAAAGCGAATGACGGTTAATAAGCGGTTTTGTAAAAATGGCATGGAGTAAGGTGACATCGTCCGTAAAAATTGTAAATAATCTTCTTTTGATATCGCTTTATCTTGCCATAGTAATTTTTTTGGATTTGTGATCGTGACTGTATCAGGTAAAGGTTCTAAACTTAATTTGAGCCTTTCTTCAGTACAGTCGTCAGGCCCTATATCGAAACGAAACTGTTTAAAATAAGGTTCACGTAAATGCCCTTTATATAATTCTATACATTGAATATCGACACATAAACTCGGGTTCACATAAACATAAGTAGCATCTTCTTTTGTCTGATTTTTGCGAACAGTTTCCACTAACGCTTTTTTTTGTTCATCTTCTAGTCCGTTTTTAAATAGACCAATCGGGACCATTTCTTTTTTACTGTTATAAATCGCTACATGGAAAAATCCATTATCTTTTTGATAGGCTGTTATAAAAGCTGAAACGACACGCCAATTTTTAATTTTATACCATGTTTTTGTTCGTTTCCCAAGCTCCCATTTGCTATTTTTATGCTTTGCAATAATTCCTTCGCCTAGCGATGCCGTTACTTTTTTCCAAACGGTATCCTTATTAGTAAACGCTGTCACCATTTTTAGAAAAGGGCTATCAGTGATAACGGTTGAAAAAATCTCTGCAAGCTGCTTTTTCCGGACTGTAAATGATTTTTCTTTGTAGTTCACACCGTGGAGTTCTAATAAATCAAACGCCATAAAAGTAGCGGGAATTTCTTTGGAATAGGTGTTGATTTTGTCTTTTGTTTTTAGTCTTCCACGCAATTGGATATGTTCAAAATTCCCTTTGTAAGGGTTGTCCAAAACAACGAGTTCTCCGTCAAGAGACAATGGAAGCAGCGGTTTTATTACATCATGAATGGATTGACAGTATTCAATAATTTCAGGAAATTGGTTTGTTAAATCGTTTCCATACTTACTAAGTAACTCGACCTGTTGATTTTCTTGCCAACGTAAAATACAACGAAAACCATCATATTTAATTTCATATCGCCAATCGGGACCGATTGGGGTTTCGAATGACAATGTCGGCATCATAGGTTTCACTTTTCTTACCTCCAGAAATTCAGATCTACTATATAGTGTTTTAAAAAAAGGAAGAAGTCATACATAAAAAGACGCCAACTTCGAAAACTAATACAAATAAGATGAAGTAGGTGAGTAGCCATGCATACGATGTGGAAAGGAAGCATAAGTTTTGGACTCGTTAATATTCCGATTAAGTTGCATGCTGCAACAGAAAACAAAGATATAAAATTACGAAATCTTCATAAAGAATGTAAATCGCCGATTAATTATGAAAAAACATGTCCGGTCTGTGAAAAACCGATACAAGCGGAAGACATTGTAAAAGCTTATGAATATGCCAAAAATAAATTTGTAGTGCTTGATGATGAAGAATTAGAAAAACTAAAAAAAGATAATGAGGAAAAAGCTGTTGAAATCATTGATTTTGTCAAATTAGAAGAAATTGACCCCATTTATTTTGAACGAACATATTTTATGGCTCCAAATGAAGGGGGAAGCAAAGCGTATTCCTTGTTACGAAAAGCATTGGAAGACTCCGGTAGAATTGGAGTAGCTAAAATTATCATTCGTTCAAAAGAACATTTAGCGGTTATACGAGTATATAAAAATACATTAGTAATGGAGACGATCCATTATCCAGATGAAGTACGGAATGTCGGTGAAGTCCCAAATGTGCCTGCAGAAGATAATATAACAAAAAAAGAATTAGACACAGCAATGATGTTAATTGACCAATTAACAACGGAATTTAAGCCAGAAAATTATCATGATGAATACCGAACAGCATTGATGGAATTAATTGAAGAGAAAAAAGGAAAAGAAGATATTGTCACGGGTGCAGAGAAAAAAGCAACGCCAAACAATGTTACCGATTTAATGGCTGCGTTGCAAGCGTCTATCGACAAAACAAAGAAAAAGAAACCTACCACAACAAGAAAACGAACAACAACAAAAGAAAGAAAAAATGCATAGAATGATACCGCAGTCATCGCTGCGGTTTTTCAAATTTTTTTAAAGAAACTTATGGAAAATAAAGGATGATAGAGAAAGTTCTAGACTTAAACTTAGTGCACATTCGTGGCCGGCTTAACCTTAACGGACATTTGTTCCGCTATTTCTTAATAATTGACCTATTTCGGAAGGCTATCGGACATCTATTCAGTTATATGAAGAAAAAGACGATAAAACTAGCTTGGTATTTCACTAATACCGGAACGTATGTCCGATAGCAATCAGGATCTATGACTTTTTTATAAAATAGCGGAATAGATTTCCGATAGCATGGTGACAACGATATAAAAGGGATGCCATGAACGACATCCCTTAAAGATTATTATTATTGGTCTGGACGCCAGACATAATCGAGAATTGAAGATTGATATAATACTGTATCGATATTGCATGTTTCTGCATCAATCCCATATTGATAAGCCCATGCTAACGAATCTTCTGGAGCAGCTGGGTTAAATTCTGGTGCATTATCTTCGGTCGTTATACCTATTTGTGGTTGATTTGTCCAAATGATAACATTGTCTAGGATATCGGGATTTTCTTCAATGGCAGCTTCAAATGCAATGCGGACATCATTATCGCCATCTTCGGCAAATACACCGTAAATCGCGGGAGTGTAAATGGAAGGCTCGATTGTATCATACCATCCTTGAATAAAGGCTGAATCAATGGGATAGAATGGTTCAACGTTAGCAAAGATAGCTACACCTTCAGGAACGCCGATGTTTTCGGCATATTCAATCGCCACTTCAGCTTCGGCAACACCTTTATCATACGATGTTCCATCTGTAAAATGATTGTAAATGACAAGGATGGATACACCTTCGCGGTGGAGTAATTCAACTTCCTCTGACGTTAGTCCAAAAGAAACTCCTTCTTTATCTTCCAGATATCTTCCCCAAATTTCGGGGTCACCAAAATTCGTTGTAACGCATCGGTAAAAGTCTTCAGTTGTTAAGCTTGCGGAGTCAACACCCCATAAAATGTCGTCACCACTCGCTTCTTCTCTTACCGTTGTATCTTGTTCATCCTGAGAATCTCCATTTTCACTAGTTCCATTTGACTCATCTTGAGATTCACCATTTTGATCGGTACCATTTGTTTCATCTTGAGATTCACCATTTTGATCGGTACCATTTGTTTCATCCTGAGAATCTCCGTTTTCATCAGTGCCGTTTGACTCATCTTGAGATTCACCGTTTTCATCGGTACCGTTTGTTTCATTTTGAGAATCTCCATTTTCATCCGAGTCCGTTTCATCCTCATCGCGTTCCTCGATAACGGGTTGAACGATGACTTTCGTACAATCACAAGTTTGATTGACAACAAAGAAATAAAAGGATGCTAGAGCAAGGACATACGTAATTCCAAGTATAATATATTGTCTCAAGGTGGTTTTCATCCCTCCTATTGCTTAGAATCCAATATAGTTTATTAATCTAGTGACAAACGTGTGTAGGCACGTACCTAATTAAATGAAACTTATTCAGAAGGTAATCGTATTACCAATAAAGAGGTGAACTTATGTTAGTTGAGGTTACAAATGAGTTGCATCAAGCAAAAGAAAAAGTTTGGTTGAAACGTAAATGGAGTGAGCATATTACGAGAGCGGAAAAAGAATTGAAACACCAAGAAGAAAAGATGAATAAGTTAAAGTCGCTAATGGAAAAAGAGGCATATGATGTACAACGGCTTGAAGGAATGTCACTGTACACGATTTTTTATAGTTTAATTGGGAAAAAAGAAGAGAGATTAGCAGAAGAAAAAGAGCAAGTCATCAAAGCAACGTTAGCCTATGATGAAGCAAGAGAGACTGTGGAAGATATAAAAGAAGAAATTCAGGAATGGACTGCATTGCTCAAGACGGTTTCGGATGCAGACGAACGATACTATGCCCTTCTGTTAGAAAAAGAAAAATTAATGAAACAAGGGGATTCAAACTGGGAAGCTCAATTGTTGGAGATGGCAGAACATGAGGCTGATTTAAAAGGAGCCATTCAAGAATATAAGGATGCTATTTTAGCAGGAAAAAAAGCAATTCAATCTTTAGATTTAGCGATAGATTTTTTAGAAAAAGCAAAAGGATGGTCTACGTGGGATATGGTTGGTGGTGGATTGTTAACAACAGCGATTAAGCATGACCATCTCGATTCAGCGAAAAAATCGATTCATACGGCACAAAAGAAATTACGGCATTTTTATGAAGAGTTATTAGATGTAAAACATCATGTGAATGCCCAAATTGAGCTCGGTTCGTTTTTATCGTTTGCAGATTTCTTTTTTGATGGGTTATTTATTGACTGGATGGTGCATGGTAAAATACAAGAGTCTTTAGACCAAATTTTAAAAGCGAAACAAGAAACGAGTTCCGTATTAAAAACGGTCAAACAAGAGTGTAAACAACTCGAAAAAAATAGAGTTGTTTTTGAAAAAAAGAAAATAGCTTTTATTGAAGAAGCTGGTTCATAAGCTCAAGACAAGAGGAGAGGCGCACGTTGCAATTACAAAGGGTACTCCTTGTTTTCATTCTCTGTTTGATGAGTATAGGGTGTTCAAACGAAGCCATAGGAAAAAAAGGAATGGAACATGGAATCAAGCAAGAAATGATAGATAAACAGATGAAAGGTATGGAAGACTACGGATCGGGAAATGAGGTTGATCTTTCTCATATTAATCAACACACACATCAATGGGGAGAGAGGGTATCTGGTGTGTTGACAAAGCTGAAGACAGATGAGAAAGTAATAGCTCTAACTTTTGATGCTTGTGGTGGTCCATATGGGAGTGAGTATGATGAAGCGCTGTTGACTTTTCTCATCGAAGAAGAAATTCCGGCAACACTTTTTGTCAATCAACGCTGGATTCATGAAAATAGGGATACGTTTAAAGAACTGGCTCAAAATCCGTTATTTCAAATTGAAAACCATGGTACGGAGCATTTACCTCTTTCAGTCAATGGACAAAGCGCTTGGGGGATAAAAGGAACATCCTCACCAGAAGAAGTCGTAGAGGAAGTACTTGGGAATCAAGAGGAAATTAAGAGACTGACAAGACGCTCACCAACACTGTTTCGTTCCGGAACTGCTTTTTATGATGAAGAAGCAGTAAAAATTGTAAAGGAACTTGGTTTACAAGTTGTCAATTACTCGCTTCTTGGTGATGCAGGTGGAACATACTCAGCTAATGCGGTTGCTTCGGCTTTGCTACAAGCGAGCCCTGGTGATATTGCTTTATTACATATGAATCAACCGAACAGCGGAACAGGAAAAGGTGTAAAAACCGCAATCCCGCTTTTAAAAGAAGCAGGATTTTCGTTTGTATTATTACAAGACTTTGAGCTTGAATAGTAAAAACCGGTAGAATGTCTACCGGTTTTTTTTATATCTAAGAATAAAAATATTAGTTTAGCAGTGAAGTTTTGGAAGCTTATTCTAAAGACGCTCCCGCGTTTTTCTTATAGCTTATACAGGTACGGTTTGAAGAACCTGAGGTAGTTCACTTAATGATTGAATTTCAAAGGTTGGTTGTTTCTCTGGGTCAGTGACTTGATTGTTTTCTTGGTTAATCCAGACATTTTTCATTCCGACTCGGTTAGAGCCTAGAATATCGGTATTCACATTATCACCAACCATAATGGCATCGTTGGCAGTAAGATTCGTTAAAAATAAACAATGTTGAAAAATAGCCGGGTCAGGTTTTCCTCGTCCAAAAGCACCAGAAACGACAATATGATCAAAATAAGGAACCAATTGTGGTGTTAAATCTAGTTTTTCGTTTTGTAATGTTGGTGAACCATTTGTCAGTAAGATAAGTTGGTACTTATTTTTTAATTCATTTAACACAGAAAATGTATCTTTGTACACGAAAGGTAAGCTTCTCCGTTTTTTTGGAAAGAGTTCTGCAAGTGTAGCACCTAATGTTGGATTATCAATTCCAATTGCAGCTAATGCTTCTGTCCATGCGTCTTTTCGGTACCGAGGAACAATGTCTTTCATTTTGCGAAATTGTAGATGGTGTTTATCCGTAAAGTCCCCCCAAAGTCCTTCAAATGGATTAATACCAATCATTTGTGTAAATTCATAAGTTTCATATGTTGAATACAATCTTTTTGCTGCAGCTCGAACCGCCTCTTCTAACTCATTCGGGTCCAATTCCACATGTCTTTTTGCTTCCAAACAGGTTTCGCGAAACGCTTCTTTTACACTTTTTTTATCCCATAGAAGTGTGTCATCTAAATCAAAAATAACCGCTTTCACCATACTGTCCCACTCCTTCTTTCTCTATATACTTCATCATTGTACTACAAAAAAGGAAAAATCAAATAGTTTTTTCTACATTCGAAAGAAATATTTTTAGAAAATTAAAATAATAGTGATTATTTTAATAGAAATGAGCTCGTCTAAAATAGAAAACAAACGAATATGATGGAAAGAGGAGAGGGACAACCGTGCACAAGAAAAGAGGAAATCGGATGAAAAAGAGTTCAGATGTTCATGAAAAATGGTTGCTTATTCTTTGTATTATTGTTTCTTGTATGTTAGGCGTAGCGCTCCTATCTAAATTTATATAGGAGGAGAAAAATGATTGAATATGATCCCGTCTTTTATAGTCGTGTTTTAACAGGACTTACATTAAGCTTCCATATTATTTTTGCGACGATTGGTGTCGGAGTACCGATGATGATTTTATTATGTGAGTGGATCGGGATAAAGCGAAATGATGAACATTATCTGTTGTTAGCAAGAAGATGGGCGAGAGGGTTTGTCATTACGGTTGCCGTTGGTGTTGTTACAGGAACAGCAATTGGGTTGCAACTTAATTTACTCTGGCCAAACTTTATGAGAATTGCAGGTCATGTCATCGGGTTGCCATTGTTTTTAGAAACTTTTGCTTTTTTTATCGAAGCGATTTTTCTTAGTATCTATTTATATACATGGGATCGTTTTAAAAACAGGATGAAACATTTATTGCTGTTAATTCCCGTTGTCATTGGATCTTCCTCGTCTGCTATTTTTATTACGATGGTCAATGCATTTATGAATACCCCTCAAGGGTTTTCTATACAGGATGGGGTTCTTGCAAACGTTCAACCGGTAGCTGCGATGTTTACACCAGCTATGCCAACAAAAGTTGCACATGTTCTATCATCAGCCTACTTAACCTCTGCTTTTTTGTTAGCCATGATTTCAGCGTTTGCAATTTTAAGAGGAAGACATCATGTTTACCATAAAAAAGCGTTACGTCTATCGATGATAGCCGCGTGTGTATTCGCGATGGCAACAGCTTTAATTGGGGATTTCTCTGGAAAGTTTCTAGCAGACTATCAACCTGAAAAGCTGGCTGCTGCAGAATGGCATTTTCAAACAGAGAAAGAAGCACCGCTCATCATTGGAGGTGTGTTGACCGAAGATGAGGAAATTCGATATGCACTAAAAATACCATATGCCCTTAGCATATTAGCACACGGTCATTCAAAAGCTGAAGTAATCGGCTTGCATGAGTTTTCGGAACAAGAAAGACCACCTCTATTTATCCATTATTTATTTGATGGCATGGTCTTCATCGGTGTATATCTCTTGTTTGTTTCCGTTCTTTTCCTCGTTGTTAGTTGGATTCCGTTAGTCAATGAGTATAATAAGCTGTTATTATGGATGATTGTTGCTGGTGGGCCATTATCAATGGTTGCTATTGAATTTGGGTGGATGTTTACTGAATTTGGAAGGCAACCATGGATATTAGTTGGTTATATGCTCACCTCTGAAGGAGCAACGGCTTCTTCACATGTGGATAGGATGCTTATTCTTTTTTGTTTGCTTTATGTTTGTTTATCCATTTCGTTAGTTGCCGTAATGAGAGCGATGTTTAAACAAAATCCTGTTGAAAAAGAGTTAAAAGAAAGACGGATTCGGTAAGGAGTGTGTTGAAATCGAAACGATAAGCTTACTTTTGTTATGGGTCTTTTTATTTCTTTATTTCATACTCACATCCATTGATTGTGGAGCGGGGTTTTATCATTTCATTAGTCGGTTAAGGAACGAAGAAAAATGGACAGAGCCTGTTCTTTCCCGCTATGTATCTCCAGTATGGGAAGTAACCAATGTATTTCTAGTTTTCTTTTTTGTGGGGCTCGTCACATTCTTTCCAGAAACCGCCTATTATTATGGAACATTACTGTTATTGCCAGTAAGTGTATCTTTATTGTTGCTCATAATTAGAGGCACATATTACGCAATCAATCATTATGTGAATAAGGAAAATCGCATTTATTTGTTTTTATATAGTATCTCAGGATTGTTCATTCCAGCGTCATTTGTTGTTATTTTCCCACTATCTGAAGGGTTGTTTTACGCTGAAGAAAATAACCAATGGATTCTTCATTATACACAGCTCATGACCCATCCTTATACATGGAGCTTGATTGTGTTGTCGGTTGTAAGTGTTTTATATATTTCTGCAAGTTTTTTTACATTTTATAGTCACCGTGCTGGCCAAGTGTCATTAACAAAACGAATGAAAAAAAGGACATTGTATACAGCGGGGCTTGTGTTGCTTTTTTCCAGTGTGTGTTTATATTTGATGAACGAACACAGTCCTGTTTTATTTGAACGTGTCATGACTAATTCCTTGCTTTTCTCTTTAGCCTTAATCGCTGCTCTATGGTCAATCTACCATTTACAGTTTCAGCAATTTGGACGAGCATGTTGCTTTATGCTCATACAATATGCGTTTATTTTTATAGGGTATGGGAAGGCACATTTTCCTTATTTGCTATACCCTCATGTAACAGCATATAACGGCTTTACGACGAGTGTGATGAGTCAAGCGTTATGGATTTCTTTATCAATAGGATTGATTGTCCTTGTCCCGAGTTTGTTTTTGGTATTCCGTTTTTTTATTTACGATAAAGAGTATGTAAAGGGAAAAAGATAAGGAGGTGTGAAAATGAATGTTGTGCCTTTGTTCATCGTCCTTTTTTCATTACTCATTTTATTTTTGTGGGGCAGTACGGATAGTCAACGGTTTAAATAACAGGTTTTTATTTATACAGAAAGGATATAAAAAAGTAAGAGAGATCGTTTGTGAGGAAAATTTGTCCATTGTTACAATAAAAGAGAACATAAATTTAAGGATGAGGATTAAATAGGAGTGGAGGTTTTTCATGAATCAAGATCCGTGGCAACGATTTTTCGGACCAAACCTAGGGTATGTATTAGAAAGGTATGAAAAATATAAAGAAGGAGATCGTGACGTTGACCGAGAGTTAATGGAATTGTTTGAAAGATGGGGACCACCAAAAGAAAGTGAACAGCAAGAAAATGAAAGGGAAACAAGACAAGAGCCGCCATTAGAAACGGTAGTCCGTGCCGTTCAATTTGCAGAAGCGATTAGAGCCCAAGGACATTTGGCAGCAAAGATAAATCCATTAACAGCAGACCAGATAGACAATGATCAACTCTTTAATGAAAAGAGATTTAATCTTTCCAAATCGGACTTGCGAGCTTTGCCAGGTCATATACTTAGTCCGCATCTGCCACTTCAAAATGGTGAACAAGTCATTGCACGATTAAAAGAAGTATATACACAATCAATGGCTTTTGAGTTTGAACATGTTCATGTGAAAGAGGAAAAAGAGTGGTTAACGAAAACAGTTGAAAGTGGAGATGTTTTTCCTGCTTTATCAGAAGATGAAAAGGTTACGCTTTTAGAAAGATTAATAGAAGTAGAAGAATTTGAAACGTTTTTACACCAAACTTTTGTTGGACAAAAACGATTTTCAATAGAAGGGTTGGATACATTAATTCCGATTTTGGATGAAGGGATAAAGAAATGGGTAGAAGCAGGAATTAATAATATAGTGATAGGGATGGCACACCGAGGAAGGCTGAACGTCCTCGCTCATATATTAGGAAAGCCATACGAACTCATCTTTTCAGAGTTTCACCATTCTCCGAATAAAGAATTGGTTCCTTCAGAAGGGTCAGTTGGAATTAATTACGGTTGGACAGGAGACGTAAAATATCACTTAGGGGCAGACCGTGATATAAAGAAACATTCAAACCAGGCTCATATCACATTGGCAAACAACCCAAGTCACTTAGAATTTGTCAATCCAGTTGTTCTTGGCTGTACACGTGCTGCACAAGAAACAAATGATGAGCCGGGATTTCCTGAGCAAGATGTCAACCGTGCAGTGTCGATTTTAATTCATGGTGATGCTGCCTTTCCTGGTGAAGGAATTGTACAGGAAACATTAAATTTAAGTGGTTTAAAAGGATATCAAACAGGGGGGACAATACACATCATCGCGAATAACCGCATTGGCTTTACGACAGAAAGCAGTGATTCGCGCTCAACGAAATATGCGAGTGATATAGCAAAAGGGTTTGAAATACCGATTGTTCACGTTAATGCGGAGGACCCAGAAGCTTGCGTAGCGGCAATGAAGCTTGCTTATTTGTACCGGGAAAAATTTAATAAAGACTTTGTCATTGATTTAATTGGCTTTCGGCGCTATGGCCACAATGAAATGGATGAACCTCAAACGACACAACCGATGCTTTATAAACAAATAAAGAAACATCCAAGTATTCGAAAACAGTATGCACAAACGTTAACGGAGAAAGGATATGTCACTAAAGAAAAAATGGCACAAATGGAGGAGAAAATAAAAGCAAAACTGAAGCAAGCTTACGAAAAAATAGAAAGGGTAGAAAATAAGCCATCTTCAACATTATCTCCACCAAAAGTAGTCAAAAAAGGATTTTCTCAAGTGGCAACAAATGTGCAGCATGAAAAATTACAAAAAATAAATGATAGATTGTTACAATGGCCAGAGAAGTTTTCTGTTTTTCCGAAACTCGAGAAAATATTAAAACGAAGAGAACGCTCTTTTATCGACGGGGGAAAAGTAGATTGGGCTCACGCGGAAACATTGGCTTTTGCAGCTATATTACAAGACGGCATCCCAATACGAATGACAGGTCAAGATGTGGAAAGAGGTACATTTGCCCACCGTCATTTAGTCCTGCATGATTATCAAGATGGTCAGTCTTATTCTCCATTGCACCTTTTGCAAAACAGTGCTTCTTTTGCCATTTATAATAGTCCATTATCAGAAGCAGGTGTACTCGGTTTTGAATATGGATACAATATCCAATCACCAGACACACTTGTTATTTGGGAAGCTCAGTTTGGAGACTTTGCCAATGCAGCACAAGTGATAATAGACCAATTCATATCATCAGGTCGGGCGAAATGGGGTCAAAAATCTGGGATAGTCATGTTATTACCACATGGTTATGAAGGGCAAGGGCCTGAACATTCTAGTGCTAGACTAGAGCGCTTTTTAGAACTTTCAGCAGAACATAATTGGACGATTGCGAATGTGACAACGGCATCTCAATATTTTCATTTGCTTCGACGTCAAGCCGCGATGTTAACAAAAGAGGAAGTACGCCCCTTAGTCGTGATGACCCCGAAAAGTTTGTTGCGCCATGAACAAACCGCATCTCCAAATGAACAATTTTCAAAAGGGGCATTTGAACCGGTTATTATCGAGCAAGGACAAATCACAAACAAACAGGCGACAACTCTTGTGTTGGCAAGCGGAAAAGTAGCAGTGGACCTTCTAATGAAAAAAGGAGAAACAGCTTCTTTAGGTGAACATACTCAAATCGTTCGAGTTGAGGAATTATATCCATTTCCAAAAGAGCATGTAAGCCAATTATTGAAAGAGCTTCCTTCTGTGACTGAATTAGTTTGGGTACAAGAAGAACCAAAAAATATGGGGGCGTGGACATATATTTTTCAACATGTAAAAGAAATGACTGACTTACCTATTCGTTATGTTGGTCGAATTGCTCGTTCAAGTCCAGCAGAAGGAACTTCGATTGCGCATAAAAAAGAACAAGAGCGAATGGTCACTGAAGCGTTGTCATTGAAATAGAAGAGGAGAGGATGCAAATGAAAGAACTTAAAGTTCCTGAATTAGCAGAATCCATTTCAGAAGGAACGATTGCTCAATGGTTAGTTGAAGTTGGCGATTTTGTTTCAAAAGGTGATTATGTTGTGGAATTGGAAACAGACAAAGTAAATATAGAAGTAACTGCAGAGGCATCTGGAATGATAAAAGAGCAAGTAAAAGAACAAGGGGATAATGTAAAAGTTGGTGAAGTGATTGCGTTAATTGATGAGGAAGCAAGTGAGAATACTACGGAAGAAAAGCACCAATCACACCAATCACACGAATCTGACAAATCAAACAGTGGTGAAAGCGAAAAAGGGTCGGAAAAGAAAGAATTTCATGACCCAATTGCTTCACCAGCAGCAAGGAGATTAGCAAGAGAAAAAGGGCTATCATTGGAAAAAGTAAAAACAACAGATCCGCTCGGGCGTGTTAGAAAACAGGATGTTGAAAACCATTCGGAAAAAGAAGAAAAAACGTCTAGTCTGACAGAACATAAACAAGAACAGCCTCATCCTTCAGAGAAGCCAATTGAAAAAATAAAAATGTCACGACGCCGACAAACCATTGCCAAACGTCTTATGGACGTTCAGCAAAATACGGCAATGCTAACGACATTTAATGAAGTTGACATGACTGCGATTATGGATATTCGCAAACGTCATCAACCGAAATTTCAAGAAGAGCATGATATGAAATTAGGGTATATGTCATTTTTTACGAAAGCGATTATAGCGGGATTAAAAAAATATCCACTTTTAAATGCGGAAATTCAAGGGGACGACATCATTGTAAAAAGACACTATGACATTGGTGTGGCCGTATCAACAGAAGAAGGTTTGGTTGTACCTGTGGTAAGAGATGCGGATCGATTAGATTTTGCAAGTATTGAAAAAGAAATTGCTAGATTAGCAGAAAAATCAAGAGAGAAGAAATTAAGCTTATCTGATTTACAGGGTGGAACATTTACGATAACGAACGGTGGAATTTTCGGTTCTTTATTGTCAACACCGATTTTAAATACTCCACAAGTTGGAATTCTCGGCATGCATAAAATTCAATGGCGTCCTGTTGCCATTGATAAAGAAAAAATGGAAAATCGTCCGATGATGTACATCGCTTTATCTTATGATCATAGAATTATTGATGGCAAAGAAGCGGTTAGTTTTTTAGTGAAAATAAAAGAACTGTTAGAAAATCCGGAAGTGTTACTATTGCAAGGGTAACGGTCTTACTAGCGAGAGCACAATACTAATTTTAGAGAAACTCTTCTTATTGGAGCTTAGCTCCAATAAGGAGAGTTTTTGTTACTTACCGCTTTTCGATTGTCATACTTACCATGGAAAGATCATCTCTTTGATTCAGCTGGTCATCCGGCAAGTCTTGTTTTAGTTTTGCTACAAATTGACTATTGTTTAATGAAAAAGTAGCTCTTAAACAAGATGAAAATTGAGTTGTAAAACTAGAAATTGAAGGGGAGAAAGTTTCGGCAAAACCATCTGAATATACAATCACTCTTGCTTTTCCGTCAAATTTGATTTTTTTACTTTTGAATGGCAAGTCCTTCATTAATCCTAAAGGTGTATTTAATGAAGATAATAAAAGTTGTTCCTGTTCTGTAATAACAATCCCAGGAGGATGACCTGCATTTGTATATTCGATTATATTTTTGTCTACATCGATAATGATTGAAATGGCGGTAACAAACGTAGGAACCGCGGAATGAAGATTAAACAACTCAAAAATATGTTCGTTTAAATCTTCCATTAAGCTCATTGGATTAACGGTTGGCGTCAGTTGACCTCGTAAATACGAAATCGAAGCGATGGCAATAAGAGATGCGGTGACGCCGTGACCCATCACATCAATAATACTTAAAGCATAGCGAGACTTATCAAGCTTTGCAAAACAATACATATCACCAGATAACATTTCAGAAGGATAGTACACACCTTCGATATGTACCCTCCCAGATGTAAGTGGTTGTGGAAGTAAACTAAATTGAGTTTGCATGGCGATGCTTAGTTCATTCTCTTGTTCTTTTTTTCGGATAACCTCATTTGTAATATCTTCTGCAATCCCAACAACACCATAAATATTATTTTCAATGAGTACCGGAACACATGTAATGTGAATAAATACTTCATGGTGATGTTTCGTAATAATTTTAGTGTTGAAATGGGATTTTTCACCTTTTAATGTGCTTTGAAATTTATCGATAATATAGGATTGGTCCCTTCCTTCGAACAAGGGTAGAAAGTCCATTTCAAACAACTCGTTTTTTGCATATCCTGTTAATTTAATCGTATTTTCATTAAAATCTAGAAACTTCCCATTTTTATCAAGCAAGTAACAAGCGTTTGGATTATGTAAAAACAATGATTCATAAAACCTCTTGTTCATGTGACAATCCCAACCTTCTTTGTGTTGTATTTGTATTGTTACCTCTATCGTTTTACTTACTCCATCTTTTGTATTGGTGAACCGATAAAAACTGCATTTTCACTTTAAAAGTTTGGCGTGCATATTTTATAAAGATAAGGTCAAGGAAACGATTATATTCTTGTTTTGAGGTGAAATGATGGGTGCGATTACAGGAGCAGAGTACAAAAAAAGAATTGATAAATTGCAAAATGAAGTTTGGATAGAAGGCGAGAAAGTACAAGGTGACATTTCTATGCACCCAGCTTTTAAAGGGGTAATGGATAGCCAAGCGAAACTTTATGATTTACAACATGATAAGAATATAAGTGATATTATGACGTACCTGTCACCAACATCGAGCTCAAGAGTTGGAACTTCCTTTTTGCTTCCGAGAACAAAAAAAGATATAAAAAAAAGGCGTCGCATGTTTCAACAATGGGCTAGAACAAATGCAGGAATGATGGGGAGAAGCCCAGATTATATGAATACTGTATTAGTATCTTTAGTTGCTTCTCAACATATTTTTGAAAAGCATGAAAATTGTTTTCCAGAAAATGTTTCGGCCTTCTATAAAAAAGCAAAGGAGAACGATTGGTCTTTCACACATACCTTTATCGACCCTCAAGTCAATCGTTCTCCTTACCAATTGTTTGAGGAAGCGGATGAAATTATTGCTGCTAAAATTAAAGAGAAAACAAAAGAAGGACTGATTATAAAAGGAGCAAAGCTTTTAGCGACACAAGGAGGAATAACAGACGAAATTCTTGTGTATTCCAAACCAGGGATAATGGATAAATCGTATGCGTATTCCTTTTCAATTCCGAGCAATACAAAAGGGTTAAAGTTTATATGTCGACAATCGTTCCGTTCTTCTGATTCAAAGTTTAATTCACCGTTAGGTTCTCGTTTTGAGGAATGTGATGCACTTGTTGTGTTTGATGACGTCCTTGTTCCGTGGGAGCGTGTCTTTTATTATGAAAACATAAAGGTTACAGATACGTTATCGGTACAAGGCGCATTTGCCCCATTAGCCCTCCACCAAGTCGTTTCTAGGCAAGTGGTCAAAACTGAATTTATTTTAGGGGTCGCACAGTTACTTGTCGATACGATTAATTCTGGTCAATACCAGCATGTTCAAGAAAAGATAGCAGAAATCATTGTTGCTCTTGAAACGATGAAAGCCTTCCTTATTGCCTCTGAGGAAGGTGCGACGAAAAAGCACGGGTTTATGCTTCCGGCTTTATATCCATTATTTGCAGCCATTAATACCTTTCCTCGCATTTATCCACGATTAACAGAAATTTTACAACTTTTAGGAGCTAGCGGGTTGGTATCGATTCCGACAGAAAAGGACTTTGAGTCGGATATTCACGAAGATTTATATCAATATTTACAATCGAAAACAAAAGATGCTAAAGAGCGAGTCCAGTTATTTCGACTGGCGTGGGATTGTTGCATGAGTGCGTTTGGTACGAGACAAACTCTTTATGAGCGTTATTTTTTTGGAGACCCGATTCGTTTATCGAGTATGTTATACCAAGCCTATGACCGAAGAAAATTGACAGCGTGGATCGAAAAAGACTTTTTATCTAACAGTAGTAAAAAAGATGAAAAAAGATAAAGGTAATTATGAACAGGCTAAAACAATGGTTTGCCATGTGTTTTAGCCTGTTTTCTCGTTTGTTCATAACTGTATCAATACAGAATTGTCCAAGTAAGTTTAAACTCAGCTGTTTTATTAGTGTATTTCTAAGGAAATATAAAAATGACGAAAAATCTGTTGTTTTTTATAAAATAATCTGTTGACTATTATATAACAGATTAGTATAATAAAAGTACAGATAAATCAGAAAATTTAATTAAGGGAGAGTGACCAACATGAAAAGAGCACCAATTCTTGAGGAAAAAAGTCAAGTAGAGCAAGTGAATGAAGAGCCATCTATTTTAGAATCAATCAATGATTATTATGCTAGAAATTAATAATTATCACCGGTTTCTTTTTTAAGGAATCGGTTTTTTCTTTTTGGGGAAAATAGTAAGAAAAAGCAAGGGAAATGAGAAATAGGGAAGAAGGAGTAAGAATATGCATAAAGCTGTTTTTTTAGATCGTGATGGAGTCATAAATGAAGTATTAAGCCATCGAGTGAAGTTTGTCAATCATCCAAAACAACTTTATCTTTTAGAAGGAGTCCCAGAAGCCATTCGAGCATTTAATGAAGTAGGTTTTAAAGTGTTCATTGTAACGAACCAAGGAGGAGTTGGACTAGGGTTCATGAAAGAATCCATGCTTGAAAAAGTGCATCATCATTTGAAAGAACGATTACATGAACAAGGAGCTATGATTGATGATATTGTTTATTGTCCGCATAAACCACAAGCGGGTTGTCCTTGTCGGAAGCCTGAAGCAAAAATGATCGAGGAATTAGCGAAAAAACATCATGTATCACTGCAAAATAGTGTGATGGTCGGTGATCGGGAACCAGATATTTTAGCTGGGAAAAAAGCAGGAGTAGCTACAGTGTTTATCGGCAAGAAAAAAGAAGATACAGCTAAAGCGGATGCGGTTTTTTCCTCGTTGCTCGAAGCGGCACCATGGATAATCGAAGAAAGCTGGAAAGATGAAAGGTTGCATAATGAAGGAAATTCATTATAATGAGGGTAGACTGCATAATGAGGTGAAAAGATGAAACATTTAGTATGGCAATCAACAGCCCCTGTGAAACAAGTAAAATGTGTACATACGCAAGCGAAAAAATATAAAGTAAACAATGTTTTGACTGTAGATAAACAATATGATGTACAAAATGAAACAGAAGAATTTTATTTTGTCATTGACAATACAGGTAAAGTTGGCGGATTTTATAAAGAGTATTTTACAGAAGTAACGAAATAAGAAGAAGCCGTTCAGGAATATGAAATTCTTGAGGACGGCTTCTTTTTATTTCGCTGTATGGATTTACTCTAGAGTCGAAGTCACTCGATTCCTGCGGGGTTAGGTCGCTCATCACTTTCCAATTGATTTAATGCTTCATGTAGCTTGTCGGTGTTTAAATTTTCACCGATTAGGACAAGTGTGAGCGGATAGTTCATCATATCAGGAATAAAAAGCGGCACACCGTATGAATATTGAAATGAATAAAGTACGTTTGAATTTGTAAACCGAAGAAATCCTTTTATCCGATATATAGTTTCAGGCAGTGATTGTAAAAACTGTTCAAATTCATTTCGATGAATCGGTTTTGAAAAAGTATAGGTCATGCTTTTTAAATGGAGATGTGATGAGACTTCAATTGGTGTATGATTATCTATTTCTTTTTTATGTAGCTGTTGAATAACAGATAGATTAATTTTTGCTTTTGTCGTTAATAGGCATAACGCATGAGAGTTTAAAGATTGAATTTCATATAAAGTCGAAGCCTGGTCTTGTTCGGATACTAAGTCCATTTTATTTAGCAGTAGTAAATCGGCATGACGGACTTGTTCATTCATCAACTGTTGAACGATAGGTGAAACGTTTTTTCTATGCTTCCATTGGTATAAATCTACAATACTAATGACGCCTTTAACAATAATTTTGTCCGCAAATAAAGGCGACATACAAGCATCAAATACTTCCATAGGATGCGCCGCACCGGTCGTTTCGACATAAATGACATCTAAAGAATGGGTGAATAGAAGCTGTTGTAATTGAGATTCAAATTGGTCTTGTAATGAGCAACACACACAACCGTTTAATAGCTCGGCTAAAGGAGTGTCTTTTGAAACAGCGGTGGAATCAATGGAAACTTGACCTAGTTCATTCATGATGACACCGACTTTGCGCTCTTGATTTTTTTCGAATTGAAGCAATTGAGTTAATAAAGATGTTTTCCCACTTCCTAAGAAGCCGGAAAGAATAAAAATTTCTGTTGCCACACTTACATCTCCTATCATAAGTTCCTTAGCTTATCATACACGAAAAATAACCGGTTAGACAATGTAAGGCACTGAAGGGTAGCCCATTCAGTGCCTTACATTAGACATCTGTTTTTTTACGTTTGTTTGTTTCATTGCCACTAGCATATTCATACGAAGCTTCAAACTTTGTTTGATTGGCTGGAACGCTTTTTACTTCATAGCTTTCATCACGGTGCCCTGTATCTTCTGTACGCTCTTTTGCCATCATGGTCCCTCCTTTTTATCTTTAAGGTCCCACTTTTTTCAGTTTCTTATCCTCGATTAACCTTCAAACGATTTTTTCTTCGTGAAATATTTTGTTTCAAGATACATAAAGCTTTTTGTTTTTGCAACAGAAAATAAAACAAGTGCACTCCAAATGAACATAAATGAAATGAGATGAACTTTAGTAAATGGTTCCTGAAAAATAAAGACACCTAAAATAAGGGTAATTGTCGGAGCAATATATTGTAGAAATCCAATCATAAATAAAGGAATCCTTCTAGCGCCACTTGCAAAAAGCAAAAGTGGAACAGCGGTTGCTACACCAGCACCAATAAGCAATGCCATTTCTACTGATAAGCCTGAAGAAAAAAGCGTTACATTTGCTTTGAAAAATTGAACATAAAGTAATGCAAAGGGAAGCAATAACAATGTTTCAATCGTTAATCCTGTTAAAGCTCCGACGTTGACAACTTTTTTCAATAAGCCATAAAAAGCAAATGAAAAAGCTAACATTAAGGCAGCCCATGGTACATGCCCAACATTAAAGACCATATTCATTACTCCTAAACAAGCAAGGATAAGGGCAATGATTTGCCAAATGGATAGCCGTTCCTTTAAGAAAATAATACCTAAGAGAACACTTACTAATGGATTCATATAATAGCCTAAACTCGTTTCGATAACTAAATCATTCGCTACTGCCCAAATGTACGTGTACCAGTTTGCGCTTATAAAGATCGTAGCTAATAACAATCCAAGTAGTTGTTTCGGAGACGTCATAATGGTTTTAAGTTCGACGAGAAATGGTTCAAATTTATGTAAACAAAATAAAATAACGGTCATTAAAACAAATGACCAAATGATGCGATGGGCTAACACGACATCGGCTGGGACAGTGTCAATTAATTTCCAATATAGGGGAAGTAGCCCCCACAGTAAGTATGCACTCATAGCATACGAGATTCCTAATTGTTGTTCATTTTTCATCTTTTTCCACTCCGTATCATTTTACTCAGAACTACATCGTTATTGTAGTCTGGAACTTTGCAGAGTGCAATGAAAATATTTCGACTCTCAAAATGTTAGTTCTTTTGTATTGAACTTTTTCTTGTTAAAATCAAGGAAAGTAAAAGAAAGTAGGTTTTGTTTATGATTGATTTCCAATTCGAACAGTATAGTGAAGTGGTTTTTACGGACTTTTCACTCGTTGATAACTATGACGTATATCCTTGGTCTCATTACGTTGTTTCATTTACTAGTGACAAGCTACCAATGTCAATGGAAGACCCGACAGCTTTACTCATTGTAAACAAAGAAAAAGATGTGCTTCAAATTGTGTTGCAAGAAGAAGGGTGTGATTCTCCTAATTTTCAATTTACCGAATTGGAAAAACAACAAATTACAACGTGGTTTCATGACTTTTTAACAAAGAAAGGTGAGTAGTATGCGTATTCGCGAGTTTCGTTTAGCTGATTATCAAGCTGTCATGGGTTTGTGGGAAGAAGCAGGGATTTCATTGTCTTCATCAGATTCGATAAATCAAATTAAACATAAATTACAACGCGACCCCGAATTATTTATCGTAGCTGAAAATTCAGAGCGCGAAATAGTCGGCGCGGTGATGGGCAGCTACGATGGGAGAAGAGGTTGGGTCAATCATTTAGCTGTATATCCAAATTTTCAAGGTGAACAAATAGGTCGGAAGCTGTTAGAAAACTTGGAACAAAGGTTACGGCGTATAGGGTGTGAGAAACTAAATTTACTCATTGAAATACATAATCGAAAAGTGGAAGGATTTTATAAAAAATTAGGTTATACAAGTGATGAATTAATTTTTATGGAGAAATGGATAAATAAATAACATGTGCGAGCTCGCATTTTAAGAAAAGTTTTCATAGTTTCAGCTAGAAACATGTTACGAATTAATTGTCGATTCGTTTCAGTGTTAGTTTTCTAGCAATTACATTGATACCGCTTTTACTAGAAGAAGGTGGAATGACAGATTTTTATTTTTCTTTTATTCCAATGAGTCTTGTCATCATTGCAAAGAAAACTGTAGGAATTTGTCGTATAGTAATCTATGGATAATGCCTCAAAACTAGTATAAAACATTGTAGCTGTGGCAACACTTCTATTATCATTTGAATTTTAAGAGAAGAGGAGCAACTACAATGAAGGGAAAAGATATTTTATTACTTGTTATTGGTGTTATCGTATTAGGAGTAACAGTAGGTACAGGGGCTTATGTGTTTTCTGAAAGTTATCAAGGGGAAGTAAAATATTCAAAAGATCATTCAATACATCGTGATTTGAACTCAAAGGAAACAGACGCATTTAAAACTATGCTTGTCAACGAAACATTGCATGAACAAGAAGCTATTCCTGCTTCGACAGTTGTAGAAACGAGTCAAATTTCAAATCCAGAAGAACAAGAAGAAGACTTATCTTTTGCAACAGCCGAAGAAGCGATTGAATTTTCGTTAAGCCGGTTTACGGAAGAAGAACTAGAGAGATATCGTCAATTTGTGGAACAAGGGTTGGAGTCGGACTTAAAATCGTTAACATTGGACATTGCGTTAAGCCGGTTTACAGAAGAAGAAATAAAAGCAATTGAAAAAGCGTTAGAATAAGAGAAAAACCCCCTTTCCTTAACATAATTAAGGTGAGAGGGTTTTTTAAATGGAACGTAACTTGTGTATACCTAGTTGAGGTTTAGGCCAATTTTTGTTCAAGCTCATTTAATTCGGCAACTAATTTTTTAAATAGAGGTTCATTCATTTCGTCAAGGGCGTCATCAATTTGTTTTCTTAATTCTGCTTTTTTCGTTTCTAACATCGCTTTTTCAATGACGACATCTGCTTCTTTTGAATATTTTTGAAACTGTTCATATCGTTTAATATTGTCTAGTGCTGGTGATTCGACTAATTGTGTATAATGATGGTTGCGCATTTTTCCATGAAAATGAATGAGTAAGTATACTCTATCTGATGGACTCCCCATTAATTCGCCGAGCGCATGTGAAATATTATCAGATTTCCGCTTTCGATAATAAAATTCAAACCCTGGCTCATCTGAGTTAATGCTTGAAATAACAATTGCTTTTCCGTTTTGAGGAACGCGTTCAGTAAATGATATATTTTCAAGGAGATGAGGGTGCTTTACGATATATTCAATAATCATTCGAGCTTCTGTCCGCTTTAGTCGATGATTATCTAAAAACCATCGAAGAAATTGTTTTTTTTCTGTTGTTGAAACCCATCTGTTCATATTCATCCCACCCAAAACATCCTTTTTCTCATTTTATCATGGAATCAATGTTTTTCAATTGAAATCCTTTCATGTATAATTGGATTGGATCGTCTAGTTTGAAAACGGGGATACATGAAACAGAACACCAGAATAACGGAGAGCAACAAATTGGAGGAAAGACGAGATGTTTAACTTATTTAAGAAAAAACGCCAGCAACCAAAAGCAAAGGTCGAAGCGAATCATATTATTTATATGGCGAACCATGTGTCAAAACAAGATTTATCTTATTTACATACAAAGGTACCTCGCAATGTTCATTTTATCGTATTTGATGAAACAGAATATAAAAACAATGAAAAAAATTTAGTAGGACGGAAAGTGACAGTGTTTGAAGGGTTAACACCAGAACATATGAAAAAGATTATTTCGTTTGTGGAAGAGGGAGAACCGATATTACTTTTCCCAGAAATGCGGATTTCACGAATTGGTAGGGTGTTAAAAGTTTACGAAGAAATCGCATGGATTGCTTTGAAAACAAAAGCAACGATTGTTCCAGTTGTGATAAAACCAATGGTAAACAGCGCTGGTATTAATTTAAATCTTTTAGACAATCAACCTGAAGTGTCGATTGGGGAACCGTTTTCTGTTTCGATTGGTAATGAAGAAGGAAATCGTTCTGTAGCAGCATGGACGATTTATCGTAAATTAACAAATGGATATACCGATCATTTCATAAAAAAAGATGTGAACCTTTTTAACGAATTACTTGATGCGGCAAAACAATTTGATAACCAAAAGGCAATAATCAAAGACCCAACAAATGCCCTGTCATATAAAAAACTTATTTTAGGTATTCAAGTATTAAGTGGGAAGTTGGAAAATACATTAGCTGAAAATCGAGTTGGGGTATTTCTTCCTTCGTCTATCGGTCAAGCGGTCGTGTTATTCGCTTTATTTAAAATTGGTGTCAGTCCTGCTGTCCTTAATTTTACAATGGGACCGAAAACATTAATTGATTGCTGTGAAACAGCAGAAATTAAAACAATATTAACATCAAAATTGTTTATAGAAAAAGCTGAACTCCAGCATGTCGTTGATGCGCTAACAGAAAGTGGCTATGAAATTATCTATTTAGAAGAAGCTAGAGAGCAAATTACATCGAAAGAAAAAATGATTGGCTTAAAAAATTACGCAAGTTCTCAAAAAGCAACTACATCAAGCAATGATATTATTTTGTTTACATCAGGAAGTGAAAACAAACCAAAAGGTGTATTGCTTTCACACGACCAAATCTTTGCGAATATTCATCAAGCAATGTCAGTGATGGATTTAGATTCGAATGATAAAATGTTGAATCCACTCCCGATGTTCCATAGTTTCGGTTTAACGATTGGTACGTTTTTACCTTTATTATCAGGAATATCACTAGTCATTCATCCTTCACCAATTCAATACAAAGTCATACCGGAAATTATTTACCAAGAAGATGTTACGTTATTATTAAGTACACCAACATTTTTAAATGGATACGGAAAAAATGCCCATCCTTTTGATCTACATACATTACGGTATGCGATAGCAGGGGCAGAAAATGTAAAGGAAGATACGAAAGAATTGTTTTTCCAAAAGTTCGGAATCCGTATTTTAGAAGGGTATGGCGCAACAGAAGCATCACCACTCATTTCACTGAATACACCGCTTTATACGAAAGCAGGTTCAGTAGGGAAAATTATTCCGGGCATGGAATATAAAATTCAAAAGGTTGAAGGAATAGAAAAGGGTGGAAGTTTACTTATCAAAGGTCCTAATGTAATGAAAGGATATTTGATTCATAATAAAGGATTTGTCCCTTCAGAAGGCTGGTACAACACTGGCGATGTCGTTGAAATTGATGATGAAGGTTTTATTTCCATTACTGCACGACTAAAGCGATTTGCGAAAATTGGCGGGGAAATGGTGTCCCTTCAAGTCGTGGAAAGAATTGCGATGGATTGTTACGATGATATTGGCTTTGCAGCCGTCAGTACATCGGACCGAAGAAAAGGGGAAAAAATCATTCTCTTTACAAACGTGAAAGAAGCCGATTTAAAAGAAATTAAACGGTATAGTCGTTCTCATAAACATCCGGCGTTATACTTGCCAACAGAGGTACATTATATCGAGGAAATTCCGTTACTTGGAAGTGGAAAAACGGATTATGTCACATTAGAAAAAATGGCAAAAGAATTATAGAAAAAGAAGAAGAGGCTGGGACAATGTTGTCCCAGCTTTTTTTTGATTAATACCTTTAAGGAAGCAATTGTTTAAGGTCGGTAATGGTTGAAAGCTTAAGCAATTGCTTATAGTATGTTTCTGATATATCGTGAAAACCTGGTTGCTCAATTGATGAAAAATAGACAAATGCATGTGATTCGGGTGTATACCAATCTTCTTTACTAGGTGTTGCATGATGGATCAATCCCCATACATCCTCAAGAGCAGGGCTATAAATAAAAGGTTTTCTTTTTTTACTTAGAAAAAAATTTTCTTTCTCAGCTACTGCTTTTTTGTCTTTTGAAAATACAGTTGGCCAAAAATCTTCACGAGACCCAGTATGGTCAATTGTAGTGAACGCTTTTATATGTTGTGTCAGAGGGGAAATTCCAAATAATTGCATATATAATTGCTTGCCAATTAATATTCGTTGGGTGATATCAGTAAAGTCTTGTACCGAGATTCCTGTTAGTTTTATTTTATTATGAGAAACAACATAAGGGAATGTAACATGAGTAAATTGAAAGGCATCCTGTGCTTGGAATAGCATCGTTTTTGTGACTTTTTGTTTGAAAAAAGGATGTTCAATGACTCGTTTTTGAATATAGTGTTGTTCATTAATAATTAAAGCAACCGTTAATAATTTGGAGTCTTTTAGTGCATAAAAATGGTCCCAAAAAGGTTTCATAAAGGTGGAGACGGAAAAATATCGAAGTAAATGAAAATAATTTTTTTTCTCCTTTTTACTAGCTTCATAGAGAAGTAATTGTGGGTATGCATCATAAAAAATATAAGCATTTGCTCTTTCTAAAAATAAAAAGAAGTCTGATGTTCGTTCTGATGTTAAAAAGGGAGAAAGTAAACTACCTTTTAAATCGGTCATATTCCAACCACCATTTCGGGAAACAAGGTGGGCGAGTAGAGACCAGTGTATTTCAGGATGATTGTTATAGAAATCAAGATAAGCTTTCGTACGAGTAATATTATTTTGATTTGCGAGCTTACGTTTTTTTTGAATGTTATCTATAAGCTTTCGTTCGATTGAAGTGGGTGCTTGCTTGGAATGGCTATGATATACTCGATGTAATTTTAATTTCAACATTTCGATGGTTTTTTGTGGAAAATAAAGTCGTTTATATTCATGGATAATATCTCTTTCATATTTTTTTACTTCAATTTTATGTTGTGCTAATAAATATAAATACGATGGTAAACGAAGGATTTTGTTGAAATCCAAGAGTATCACCTCCTCTCATATCATATGAAAAGGAGGTGATTAATTAGAACATAGCAATTGATGATTCTGAATGATTGTGAAAATACGAAATATTTGGTAACCTATGAATCAAAGATTAAATGGAATCTCTTTTGTCAAACTGTTCTTCAAACCATTCTAGTAGTTGGTCTGTAGAGTCAAATTGAACAGGGTCTTCTTGATAATTGCTGTCAATGGCAGTTAGTCTATTTTCTTCAACGGAAAAGTCCCAACCAAGTGCTTTTGCATCTTGAGTCAATAATACAATTTGGGTAAGTTGATTGTAGTCCATCACTTTTCCTCCTTTTTTAATATTTAGGTTATGTGGAATGGAAAAGAACTATACATACAGTAGGATCGAGTGGAAATAGAGGAGAAAGCAGGGAAAAGAATGAAATCAGCATTAGTATTAGGTGGAACGATGTTTTTTGGAAAAAGGCTTGTCGATAGACTTCTTGAACATGGTGTCGACGTCACGATTGCAACGAGAGGAAAAGCAAAAGATAGGTTTGGTGACCGTGTCAAACGTATCATTGTAGATCGTGAAGATTCAAACTTTGTTCGTGAACCGTTTAAAAATAAAAGTTGGGACGTCGTGTATGACCAAAGTTGTTTTTCTCCGATTGAAGCATATGATATTTGCAAAACGTTAAATGGAAAGATTGGAAAGTTAATATTTACGTCTAGTGGAGCAGTTTATGACTTTGGAGAAAAGCGGACAGAAGACGAGTTTAATCCATATGAATATGAACAAGGACTATTCAAAAGAAGAACAGAATATAAAGGGATATTCGGCTATCAGGAAGCAAAGCGTCAAGCTGAAGCAGTATATGCTACAGAAGCAGACTTTCCAGTGACAATGGTAAGGCTTCCTTTTGTCGTTGGTAAAGATGATTACACAGAGCGATTAAAGTTTCATGTTGACGCTATTTTAGACGAACAACCGATGATTATTCCTGATCAAACGAAAGTGATTGATTTTATTACATCAACTCAAACTGCACATTTTCTTCATTGGCTAGGTGAAATTGAATTTAAAGGACCGATTAACGGCTCAGCTGTAGATGATATTACAATCGGGAATTTTATAACGATGATTGAATCGATAGTAGGAAAAAAAGCAATCATTTGCAAAGATGGAGACAAAAAGGTTTCTCCATTTGTATTACCAGACCACTATTCGCTTCGATCGGATCGAGCTACAAACCTCGGCTTTACTTTTGATAAGACAGATGCTATTCTTCAAGAATTAATTTCACATTATGCAAAGCTGCATCGGTAAAAGACGGGGAGTGGTTTAACTTGAAAGGTTCGATTTTTTTTGTATTGCTTGCTGCCATCCTGTGGGGCACAACAGGAACAGCACAAGCGCTAGCACCAGATTCGGCCCACCCGATCGCCTATGGCGCTATGAGACTAGCAATTGGGGGAAGTGTATTATTTTTATTCGTAGCATTCCAAAAAAAGTTAACATGGGCAAATTGGTCTTATTCTCATTTACTTCTTGCCGCTATTTCAATGGCATGTTATCAACCAGCTTTCTTTTCGGCTGTTAAATTAACCGGAATTGCTGTAGGAACCGTTGTTGCTATTGGGAGTGCTCCAATTCTTGCTGGGATTATCGAATGGGCGTTTCAGAAGAAAAAGCCAACTAAATATTGGTGGTTAGCAACGGGATTAGCAATAACAGGTTGTGTTTTCTTATTTTTAAACGATAGTGCCGTTACAATACAGCCCTTTGGTATTGCACTTGCATTAGGAGCGGGTTTGTCGTTTGCTCTTTATACGTTAGCGAGTAAACAATTGTTACAGACTCACCCTCCTGATGTTGTTGTTGCTGTTGTGTTCACATGTAGTGCCATTTTGCTTGTTCCGTTGTTGTTTTTCTTTGATTTATCTTGGTTATTCCAAATTAATGGGATTGTGTCAAGTTTATATATCGGAATTGTGGCAACCGCTATAGCATATATCTTTTTTGTGCGAGGGTTACATGGCATTCGCGCGTCGACTGCAGTGACCTTATCACTTGCTGAGCCATTAACTGCTACATTATTAGGTGCTTTTTTTGTTGGAGAAATGCTTACAGGTCTAACATGGGTAGGAGTAGCCTTTGTCTTTTTAGCGATGGTGGTGTTAGGAAAACAGCCGAAATTAGAAACGGAAAAATAGAAAAAGAGTCGAAAGGGAAACCCACCCTTTCTGGGGTATGTGAAATCACACGGAGCGCGCCAATAGAAGAGCGCTATTGTCTTTGAAAAAGGCTCCGGCTCTTTCACATACAATGAAAAAAAAGAGTCGAAAGGGAAACCCACCCTTTCGACTCTTTTTTCTATTAAGCGTGTTTTTGTTTTAGTTTTGTGTCCATGAATTCTTCGTATGTCATTTCTTTATCGATAACACCGTTAGAAGAAATTTCGATAATGCGATTTGCGATTGTGTTATTGAATTGGTAGTCATGTGAGGAGAAAATCATAGCTCCTTTAAATGCAATTAAGCCGTTGTTCAGTGCAGTTATTGACTCTAAATCCAAATGGTTTGTTGGCTCATCAAGTAGCAATACATTAGCACTGCTTAACATCATTTTGGAAAGCATACAACGAACTTTTTCTCCACCAGATAGGACGCTTGCTTTTTTCTTTACTTCTTCGCCTGAGAATAGCATTCTTCCTAAAAAGCCACGAAGGAAGCTTTCGCTTTGGTCTTGTGGTGAAAACTGACGTAACCAGTTTACTAAATCCATGTCGTTATTTTCAAAATAGACGGAGTTGTCTTTTGGAAAATAAGCTTGGGATGTCGTAATCCCCCATTTGTAAGAACCGCTATCTGGCTCCATTTCACCCATTAAGATTTTAAACAATGTCGTTTTTGCGATTTCATCTGAACCGGCAAGAGCGATTTTGTCTGTTTTATTCATACGAAAGCTTACATTGTCTAACACTTTTGTTCCGTCAATTGTTTTTGTTAATCCTTCCACCACTAACACGTCATTTCCAATTTCACGTTCAGGTGTAAATTGAACAAAAGGATAACGACGGGATGAAGGGCGAATATCGTCTAATTCAATTTTTTCTAGTGATTTTTTACGAGAAGTGGCTTGCTTTGATTTAGAAGCATTGGCACTAAATCGGGCAATGAATTCCTGTAATTCCTTGATTTTTTCTTCTTTCTTTTTATTTGCATCTTGAGCCATTTTCAAAGCAAGTTGGCTAGACTCATACCAGAAATCATAATTTCCTACGTAAATTTGAATCTTTCCAAAATCAAGGTCTGCGATATGAGTACACACTTTATTTAAAAAATGGCGGTCATGGGATACGACAATTACTGTATTTTCAAAGGAAATAAGGAATTCTTCGAGCCATTCAATCGCTTGGATATCTAAATGGTTTGTTGGCTCATCAAGAAGGAGAACATCAGGTTTGCCAAATAAAGCTTGGGCAAGGAGAACCTTTACCTTATCTCCACCTGTTAAATCAGCCATTTTTTTATTATGAAGGCTTTCATCGACACCTAAACCTTTTAATAAAATAGCGGCTTCAGATTCTGCTTCCCAACCATTTAATTCAGCAAACTCTCCTTCAAGTTCAGCTGCTTTAATTCCATCTTCATCTGAGAAATCAGCTTTCATATAAATCGCATCTTTTTCTTTCATTACTTCAAAAAGACGAGCATGGCCCATAATGACAACATTAATGACTTCATGTTCTTCATATTCAAAGTGATTTTGTTTAAGAACGGCTAATCGCTGGCCTTTTTCCATATGTACATCACCAGATTGTGATTCAATTTCACCTGATAATATTTTTAGAAACGTGGATTTTCCAGCCCCATTGGCTCCAATTAACCCATAGCAATTTCCTGGTGTAAATTTGATCGTGACATCTTCAAAAAGCTTTCTATCACCATATCGTAAGCTAACATTTGTTACTGTAATCATATTTATTAATTCCTCCAATACTAATCTCCTTTGCGATTATACCATTTTTATCTTCATTCTGAAAGAACACGACTCATTCTATTGGTGAAATGGTGTCGAGTTAATTTAATTGACGATAATTATTATTATCAATACAATAAAGGAAACGAGAAGAATGTGGATGATACATAGTGTTTATTGAAACAAAAACAATAACTGTAAAAGAAGGAACATCTGACTTAGTCCTAGAACGCTTTGGTGGAGCAGGGATAGTTGAAAAATCAGAAGGATTTATTGATTCAAGCGTGCTTGTAAAAAAGGTAAGGCGTGGAGATGAACAAGTGATTGTCATGACAAGATGGGAATCTGAAGAAGTCTGGAAAAAGTGGGAAACAAGTGAAGAACATATTGCAGGGCATCGTGCGAATCGTGGCAAACCAAAGCCAGATCATGTATTAAATTTTGAGCACGGATTATATGAAGTGAAAGCATCAAAAGGACCCGCTTTAAAATAGATAGAAAGCCAAAGAAAAAAGGGGAAATGGCCCTTTTTCTTTGGCGTTTTAGGATTCAAAGGCTCTATGGGATAAAACGAGGGGAAAATTTATATTTTAGGGTTATACGTATTAATAAACTCCTTCACTCTAAGCAGACTTTTTTCAATGAAGTTACTTGGGTCTTCACTTACTGTTAAAATATAGTTTAAAAAATTTACTCTCCTAGCGGTCATTAACAATTCTAAGTCAAACTCTTCAAACATTGGTAAAGGTCTTACTCTTTCATATCCTTTAAAGAAAAGCTGTTGAACTTCTTTATAATTAAATTCTTCTTCATATCGGTAATAGTATAATAGAATAGCAATGTCATGTTGTGGTAATCCCAACAATATATCGCCAAAGTCAATAACATGCATAGCCTTCTCATGAACTAAGATGTTCCATGGGTTTAAATCACTATGAATGAGTTGGAGATTCTCTTCATTTTTTTGATAATATGACGATAATTGATGATTTAAATAGGGGATAATCTTGTCCATGATATCATGGTATTCTTTTGTCAAGAAATGCTGGTATTTGCTATCTTTATAGACGACGTTTTCTTGATGGTAGTAAAATACCGAATCCCATCGCTTAGGTGAAAAAGTCTTCGGAACCGTGGCACCGTAAGTCGCATTATGTAATTTGGCAGTGAGTTCTCCTAATTGAACGAATCTCTCTTCATTTTCGTTTCCATCTAACTCTTTTCCTTCTAACCAGCTGTAAACCACAACTTGTTTAGGCTCGCTATCCTCATCGATCTTTATTTCTTGTATTTTACTCCCGTCTTTGGCTGTCATGATGAATGGGACAGAAACTTCGCCTTTTTGGCTTACTAGTTCCATCATATAAACTTCCATAAGAATATTTTCTAAAGAGCATGAGTCTTCCTGATAAATCTTTAATATAAATGGATTGCCTTTGTCATCCGTCAATTTGTATAAAATATTCGTTTCTTCCGCTAAAAATTTGATTTCTTGAAGCTTGAAATTATAGTTAGCGACAGCAAGTGTAGCAATAGTATTGAATTTTTCAATGTTATCCATAATCCAACTCATCCTCTCAAATTTTATAATTATCGATATTTTCTTACTGTTTTTAACATATATAACCAATTTAAGGGGCGCTATTAGACAAAACAAGTGGGCAACTGAAGAGAAGTGTCCAATAGAGCCTTATATTAAACTGATAACAATCATACTACGACGTAAACGTGAGAATATTCCTGCTAGAAAGTAGGAAAAAAGAGTCTAGCTCAAGTTGCGAGTTACTCATTAAAATTAATGTGAACAAGCCCTTCAAAAAATATGATATAGTAATCGATAGGATAAAAAAGAAAGGAGAGTAACATCATGCAAACTGCAGAAGCTTTGTTACAACGGTATTTTGGTTACCCTTCTTTTCGAAAAGGTCAAAAAGAAATTGTAGACAATATACTAGCCAAAAACAATAGTCTTGGGATTATGCCGACTGGAGGTGGGAAATCCATTTGCTATCAAATTCCTTCACTATTACTGCCTGGTACAGCACTTGTCATTTCTCCCCTAATTTCGTTAATGAAAGACCAAGTCGATGCACTGAAACAAGCGGGAATTCCAGCAACGTATATTAATAGCTCCTTGACGCAACAAGAAGTGGACATGCGTTTATATAAAATGGTAAGTGGGGACTACAAGCTTGTTTATGTCGCGCCAGAGCGTTTACAAGACTCGTATTTTCAGTCGTTAATTGAAAAAATGGATATTTCCATTTTAGCCATTGATGAAGCCCACTGTATTTCACAATGGGGCCATGATTTTCGCCCAAGTTATATGGGGATTTCTACATTTCTTTCCGTTCTCCAACCGAAACCTGTTATATTAGCTTTAACCGCAACGGCAACAGAACAAGTCCAAGCTGATATTTGTTCTTATTTACAAATTGAAAAACATCATACTGTCGTTACGGGAGCTAGACGAGATAATCTTCATTTGCAAGTCGCAAAGGGACAGGATAAGCTTAAATATGTCCTTTCTTACTTAAAGAAAAACGCCCATAATTCAGGCATTATTTATACATCGACACGCAAGCAGGCGGAAACATTGTATCAAAAATTGTTTGAAAAGGGATTTAAAGTAGGGAAGTATCATGGTGGGTTAAATGAAGCAGAGCGAGAGCAAGCTCAAGATGCTTTTCTCCGTGATGATATTACAGTTATGGTAGCAACGAATGCGTTTGGAATGGGCATTGATAAGTCAAATGTTCGCTTTGTTCTTCACTATAATTTATCGAGAACGATTGAAGCGTATTATCAAGAAGCAGGCCGTGCTGGTCGAGACGGGGAAAATAGTGAATGTATTTTGCTTTTCTCTGCTGATGATATTCGCATTCAAAAGTTTCTCATTGAACAATCAGAAGGAAGTGAAGACCGAAAAAGTCGGGAGTATAAAAAACTCCAACAAATGGTTGATTACTGTCATACTGACGGATGCTTACAGCAATATATTGGTCGATACTTCAACGATGTATTTGAAGAGTGTGGCAAATGCTCAAATTGCCTTGAGGATAGTGAAGTAATTGATTTAACGAAAGAAGCTCAAATGGTCTTTTCATGTGTGAAACGAATGAATGAATCATTTGGAAAAACACTTGTTGCCCAAGTATTAACAGGTTCAAAAAATCAAAAAGTGACATCATTAGGTTTTCATCGTTTATCTACATATGGGTTACTCCAACATTGGACAAGTAAAAATGTAGCAGCGTTAATTGATTTTTTAGTTGCTGAGCAGTACTTAGAGCCTACCGAAGGAGCATATCCGACATTGCGATTAACGATGCAAGCTGTGTCTGTATTAAAAGGGGAACAGCAAGTATTTAAAAAAGAAAAGAAAGCCGCTGTTTTGCAGGAAAATAGTGAGCTCTTTGAGCAATTACGACAATGGCGAAAAAACATTGCCACGGCTGAAAATGTGCCACCATACGTTATTTTCTCTGATAAAACGTTACGGGAAATTAGTAAAGTCCTTCCTTTGTCTGAAGAGGAAATGTTGCAAATTAGTGGAGTGGGAGAGCAAAAATTAAGGAAATACGGGGAAGACCTCCTTTTATTTCTACAACCATTTGCGAAGGAAAAGGAAGTTATCGTTGAAAAGAAAAGTGAAGTAAAGCTTCGCGACACAAAGACACCAAGCCACCATATTAGTTTTGACCGTTTTCAAAGCGGGTTGACGATTGAGGAAATTGCAAAGGAACGAGAATGTTCAATAGAAACCGTTCTTACTCATATGGAAAAATGCGCTGAAGAAGGATTAGACATTACTCTCGAGCAATTTATTACTAAGGAACATATCCCGTTAATCACAGAGGCGATTAATCAAGTAGGTGCAGAAAAACTTAAACCGATTAAAGAATGTTTACCGAAAGAAGTGACGTATTTTGAAATACGTTATGTTCTGAAAGAGACGATAAAACAACACGTATAGAGTGAAATAAATAGTTAAAGAGATCTCAAGGAGAACCTTGGGATCTCTTTTTCCACTTTTAGAAATGAGTAGTATAAATTTCCTAGTAGATTTTACCCTTATTATAGTTTATAGTTAAAACTATATAATGCAGAGGAGCTCTATAATGGAAGACGTGCTATCTAGATTTGAACAAACCGCCAAAAATGTCTTACGTTTAATGAGAGACACATTACAAGCTCGGACGTTTTTTATTGCAACAACGACAAAGCAACGGTTTAAAATTGTGGAAGTCATTAATACAAATGATGGTTGTACGATTCCGAGCTTTGTTGATGAACCACTTGAAAAATCATATTGCTCGATTGTTGCCAAAACAGCAACACCGCTTTTTATTGAGAATACGTCTTTGTCTTATTTAGTTAAAAATCTGGAGGTCACGAAAGAGTATTCAATTGGATCTTATGCAGGTGTTCCGATTTTACTAGAAGACAATACGGTATTTGGTACATTGTGTGCGCTAGACCCAATGCCTTATCGAGTGACGTTAGAAGATGTTGAAAAACTCCAAAGCTATGCCTTGCTCATTAGTAACGCAATTGAGTTAGAAACGGTGTTTCGTAAGTTAAAAACGTATGAAATTCAGACGAAAAAAGAGCTCGAACTAGCGAGGAAAGTTCAAAATTCTGTATTAAGTAAAGATTATGAAGATGAATATCTACGCATCCACAATATATTTTTACCATCTTCACAGCTTTCAGGTGACTTGTTTTTTTGGTTTCCGATTCATGAAAAAAAATACGGGGTCCTTGTACTTGATGTAATGGGACATGGTGTATCGTCTGCTTTAATCGGAATGTCATTAAAGGCGCTCATTCAATTAGCTTCAACAGAAAGTATTTGTCCAAAAGAAATGATGAAAAAGCTAAATACAGAATTTTACCGCCTTTTTGGTGATTTTGAAGAAGTGATCACGTATGTCACTGGAATTTATCTCGTTATTGATGTGGAAAACATGATGGTGGAGTATAGTAATGCAGGACATCCGCCTGGATATTTACTTATTGACAAACAGCTGTATCCTTTAGAAAAGGGGTCGCTTCCTTTAGGGCTCATAAAACAGATTTCAATTGAATCGGAGCAGATTCCAATTACCGAAACATGTGAAGTCATGTTGTATACAGACGGATTAATTGATGCACTAAAAACGGAGTCAACCTCTGCAAGACAAATGATAACCAATCATGTAGAAATCGCAATTCAATCCAAATGCTCTATCGTCGATTATGTAAAAAAAGAATTATCTGCTCCGCATTATGAAGATGATATTTGTTTTGTACATGTAGAAATCTTAGCAACAAAGAGGTGATAACAAATGGTAATTAATTTTACATTACCTTGCTCATTACAATCCATCTCGTATTTAGATGAAGTTGTTCCATTTGTGATTGAGCAATCTGGTGAGGTGACACAACACCGCTTTTATTTTGCTTTACACGAAATTTTAATTAATTCTTATGAATCTGTGCAATCTCAATATGGGGATAAAACTGAGAGGAATTCATTAATCGTGTCAATAGAATTAAATCAAGAAGAAGTTATTGGCACTGTGACCGATAATGGTGGTGGAGATATTGAACACTGTCAAGCGATTGTAAATGAAAAGCAAATCGATGAGACGTTGTTTGAAGATAGAGGAAGAGGATTACTTTTAGTAAGAGAACTTGTTGATGATGTCTCGTTTCAAAAGGGAAACGGGAACGATGTCATTACAACGATAAGAAAACGGAGGACATAAGCAAATGACAACTCAAAAAGAAATAGTAGAACAAAAAGTAGTTGAACATGTTCAAATCTATTCGTTACAAGGAAAAATTCAATATGCGAATAGCGATGAGATCAAACATAAAATGCTAGAAAACGTAAACGAAAAAGTGATGGAATATATCATTGATTTACGATCAGTAACTGTAATCGATAGTACAGGGATGGGAATTTTACTTACGTTTTTGAAAGCAGTAGAAGGAAAAAAGATGTCGATAGTAATCGAAGATCCCTTTTTATTGGAATTACTTTTAATCGCAAAGCTTAATCAAGTATTTCCTATTTATAATACCGTAGAAGAAGCAATGGCTGGAGAAGAGGAGGAATAACAAGTGAAACTTGCAGTTAAAGGGAAATTAACTTTATTGTTTGTTTTGTTTTTTATCATTGGAGTGTCGATTATTATTTCATATTCCGTTTATACGGTTAAAAAAGATGTGATGTTAGTCGCCTCTGAAAATTTAGTTGATGATTTAAAAGTAACAAAAGGGTTACTAGACCGTGAAATTCCAGGAGAATGGTCGATTCAAGATGGTGCGTTATATAAAGGAACAACATTGATGAATGATAATTTTTCGATTATTGATGAGGTGTCAGAATTAACGAACAATGCCGTCACGATTTTTCAAGGAAATACCCGGGTAGCGACAAGTGTACTTTTAGAGAACGGAGAGCGGGCTGTAGGAACACAAGTATCTCCAGAAGTGGAACAAAAGACGTTAACAGAAGGAGTAACATATCTAGGGGAAGCAACGGTTGTTGGTAGACAGCTTGTTACGATATATGAGCCAATTACAGATGATAGTGGAGAAAGGATTGGCATGTTATTTGTTGGTCAATCAGCGGCTCCTTATTATCAAATGGTATCGCAATTTCAATTTACAGTTGTGATGTTTGCAGTGATATCGGTAGCTATTATGGCAGTGATTGTCTTCATTGTCATTCAACGTGGAGTAAGATCATTAGTAAAAATTACTGAAATTGCAAAAGAAGTTGCAGGTGGGAACCTTCAAGTAGAGAAATTATCGGTTCAATCAAAAGATGAAATTGGCGTACTCTCACAATCAATTAATCAAATGATAGATAATTTAAAACGATTAATATCAGAAGTTGTTTCAACATCAGAACAAACAGCAGCAACAGCGGAAGAGCTTGCTGCGAGTTCAGATGTAACAGGAGATATGAGCTCTCAAATTGCCAAAACTGTCAATGACCTAGCAGAAGCGTCTTCAAAACAATCCAATGAAGCTACTGCAATTTTAGAGAAAATGAATGTGACGATGGAAGAAGTCGGTAATGGGGATACAATGGTACAAAAAACATTAGAGTGGGCTAAAATATCTTCAGGTGAAGCTGAAAGTGGCAATATCGCCATTAATGATGCGATTCAACATTTAGATAAAGTCACTCATACGATTGAATTTGCGACAGATTCTATTCAAAAATTAAGCAAACGTTCAGAAGAAATTGGTGGCATTATAACTGTGATTTCAGATATTGCTAATCAAACGAACTTATTGGCTTTAAATGCGGCCATCGAAGCAGCAAGAGCAGGTGAACATGGCAAAGGGTTTGCGGTCGTAGCAACTGAAGTTCGAAAGCTAGCTGAGCAATCAAACGAAGCAGCTGGACAAATTACAAGTTTAATAGAAGATGTGCAATCTGAAACGACAGTAACGGTCAATACGATGGAATCCAATATGGAGGCAATTAACAGCCAAGTGAATATGATTCAAAAAGGTGGAGAATCATTAAATCGTATCGTGAACAACGTAAAGGAAACCGAATCAGGCGTAGAATTAATTAAACAAGTGTTAACAACAATTAAACAAAACGCTCAAGATGTACTAACATCTGTGAAGGAAATTAATGATACGATTGAAATTAGTGTTGCAGCGACGGAAGAAGCGGCGGCCTCTTCAGAAGAGCAAAGCGCAACTGTTGAAGAGATTGCACAAAGTGCAAACGAATTAGCAAAAATGTCAGAAAAACTTCAAGCCGAATTAGCAACATTTAAAATATAGTAAAAACAAGGGTGATTTTACAGTATGGCTGTAAGTCACCCTTTTTATATGAGTAACATGTAGCACGAGTTTATTCGAATCAGGTATACTACTATGGTATAGTAGTGGAGCAGAAAGAAAGGAATGTTTATATGAAGAAAACAGTAGTCATCGCAGAAAAACCATCTGTTGGACGAGATATAGCTAGAGTTTTACAATGCCATAAAAAAGGAAATGGCTTTTTAGAAGGGGACAAGTATATTGTCACATGGGCCCTTGGTCATTTAGTGACGTTAGCAGACCCAGAACTATATGATGAAAAATATAAAACATGGAAATTAGAAGATTTGCCGATGCTTCCTAAACAAACGAAACTCGTTGTCATTAAGAAGACAGGAAAACAGTTTCAAAGTGTAAAAACACAGTTAACACGTCATGATGTCGGAGCCATTGTTATCGCTACAGATGCGGGCCGAGAAGGGGAGCTTGTCGCAAGGTGGATCATTGAAAAAGCCAATGTAAAAAAGCCAATAAAGCGGCTATGGATTTCATCTGTTACAGATAAGGCAATTAAACAAGGATTTGCTCAATTAAAAGATGGAAAAGCATACGAAAATCTATATGCAGCAGCTGTCGCTCGACAAGAAGCAGATTGGTTTGTTGGCTTAAATGCAACGAGAGCGTTAACGACAAAATACAATGCACAACTATCTTGTGGGCGTGTCCAAACACCGACACTGGCGATGATAGCAGAACGAGAAAAAGAAATTATGGCGTTTATCCCAAAACCATACTATGGCATTACAGCGAAAACAGTAAACGGTGTTGTCCTTGTTTGGCAAGATGAGAAAACAAAGAGTACACGAGTGTTTCATAAAGAAACGCGCGAAAAAAAACTACAGCTTATGAAAAATGAAAAAGCGATTATAACCGATATAGCAAAAACACCAAAGAAAAAAGAAGCACCCGCTTTATATGATTTAACAGAGCTTCAACGTGACGCAAACAAAAGATTTGGCTTTTCAGCAAAAGAGACGTTATCGATTATGCAAAAATTATATGAGCAACATAAAGTGTTAACTTACCCGAGAACAGATTCAAGGTATCTTTCGAGTGATATTGTTGAAACAATTTCAGACCGCCTTCGTGGCTGTGGTGTAGGGCCATATGCAAGACAAACGAATAAATTGTTAACAAAAAAGATTCAGGCAAAACCTTCTTTTGTGAATGACAATAAAGTATCCGATCACCACGCTATTATCCCGACAGAAGAACGGGCGAATCTACAGGCATTACAAGAAAAAGAACGGAAAATCTATGATTTAGTTGTCAAGCGGTTTTTAGCCGTCTTATCTCCTGCCTTTGAATACGAACAAACAACGATTGAAGCAAAAATAGCAGGAGAATCTTTTATCGCAAAAGGAAAAAAGGTGAAAATGTTAGGCTGGAAGGAAATCTATGAAGGTAATTTTGATGAGGAAGATACGGACGATTTATCCGAACAACAATTACCACAATTAGAAAAAGGGATGACATTAGCGGTTTCCTCGCTAATCCCGACAGAAGGAAAAACAAAACCACCAAGTCGTTATAATGAAGCGAGTCTTTTGTCCGCAATGGAAAACCCAGGGAAGTTTGTAGAAAGTTCAAACCGAGATATTATTAAAACGTTAGGGCAAACAGGAGGAATCGGAACTGTTGCGACTCGAGCCGATATTATCGAGAAATTATTTAGCAGCTTCTTAATCGAAAAAAAGGGCAAAGAAATCATCATTACCTCAAAAGGAAAACAATTATTAGAGCTTGTTCCTCCTGATTTAAAATCTGCAGCATTAACCGGTGAATGGGAACAAAAGCTTGAGCTTATTGCAAAAGGAAAATTAACAAAACAAACCTTTACCGAAGAAATGAAAGGCTATGCCACATCAATTGTAACCGAAATTAAGCAAAGTGATAAAAAGTTCAAGCATGACAATGTAACTGGAAGTAAATGTCCGGAATGTGGCAAATTGCTGTTAGAGGTAAATGGAAAAAAAGGAAAAATTCGTGTCTGTCAAGATCGTGAGTGTGGCTATCGAAAAAACATCGCAAAAGTAACAAACGCAAGATGCCCGCAATGTAAAAAGAAATTAGAATTACGCGGTGAAGGTGAAGGACAAGTTTTCGTTTGCCGTTGTGGTCATAAAGAAAAATTATCAACATTTAATGAACGCAAACAACGTGAAAAAAATACAAAAGCATCGAAACGAGATGTCAATCAATATTTAAAGAAACAAAACAATTCAACTCAGGAAGAGCCATTTAACCCAGCTTTAGCCGAAGCGTTAGCGAAATTGAATTTAAAAAAAGACTAAGAAAAAAACAACTTTCATCCTCTTTCCTTTTGGATGGGGTTGTTTTTTTCTTTTTTTCTCGATAAAATGAAATTGAGAATCAGTTTCAGTAGCGGAGGAACGAAGATGAACATGAAGGAAATGTTATTGGCCCATACAAAAATAATGACGAGTGATCACCCGAACGTTATACAGTCAATAACAGTAGAACAATTTTTGTTCGATGATACGTTATTTGAGTTGTTTTTTACACGCTATGCACAAGAAGCTTGTACAATATCTAATGATGCTACCGCAACATTTATAGCAAATCAACTTGGCTATTTTATTGCGGGGTTTCACCTCTTAATGCTTGAGGAAAACAATACTCTCGAAAAAGATTTCAGTAGTTTTTCTTTGCAGCTAGTAGGAGAGGGGGCATTTCCTAGCTTGTTTTTTACATTGAAAACAGGGAAGGGGTGGCCATTGGTTGAATCGATAGAAGAAAGACAAAAAGAAATTACCGCATTTTATTCTGAAACGATGTCACCGCTGTTATTACACCTAGCAAAAGCGGGGAATGTTCCTGTTGCTCATTTGTGGAGGCAGGCATATGGCATTATGACTTGGATTTTCGAACAATATGAATCGTTGGCTTCAGAAGAAAACAAGCGTGCGATAAAAGAAGATATTGAGTATATAACAAATAAACAAACTGTGTTACCCTTTCTCTTGAAAAAAAATCCACTACATTTTAAATGGATATACATAGACAATCCATGGAAACCGTCTGAACAACTTCGGATGAAGCCAACGTGTTGTAAATACTATAAAACGACTCAGCAACCTGGATATTGCTATACATGTCCGATTATGAAAAAAGAGGAACGTGAGAAAAAAAGAGAAGAAATTATAGCATCTTTACATGAAGCATAAGCAAATGATTAGTCGAGTCGCTTAACGGACACGTATTCTGCTAAGTTAGAAAAAATGAGCTATTTTCATTTTTTACGGACATCTGTTCCTTTAACCATCGAAAATTGTGCTGTCAATGGTCCTTTTTTTGACTTTAGCGGAACAGATGTCCGATAACTCCGAGATCATTCCTATATCGATAACTACATTGGCCATAAGGCAACAAACTGCCAAAGAAACCACATGGACTGCATGTGGTTTTTTTTGATCTTCGTTACATACTTTTCTTTATTTTTGATCATTTTGTGACAGTTTACAAAGCACTACAAATGTTTACAAAAAATCAACTCTTTCAATGTTGACTATAGGACATTAGCCTAGTAGTATTATAGTTAATTCGATTAATAGTTAATCCACTTAACAATTAATTCACTTTATTATTTAGGAGGATAAACAAAGGGGGAAAATAATGGGCAATGATAGAATCGTAGAAATATATACAGAAATTGAAGAAATGATGTTAGATGTCTCCCGTGTCATACATCGTGAGTTTCAAATGGGAATTAATAATAAGTTAACACAAAATCAACAATATGTTCTGTTATTAATTGCAAAAGGTAAAGCGAGTAATGTCAAAGATTTAGCAAAAGAACTAAACATTTCTGCAAGTGCAGTAAGTCAAATTTTATCAAAGCTTGAACAACAGAAAATTGTGAAGCGTTCGATTGATGAATCAAGTCGGAGAAACATCATTGTACAGTTAGATGTTGAAGGATTGAGAATTTTACAAGAGTTTGAGCAAAAACGGTCGATTATCTTTAATAAATATGTCTCAAAAATGACAGAAGCAGATTTAACTGTTTTTCGAGATTCATTTAAAAAACTAAAAGAAGTAATGATTGAAGAACAAGAAAGGGGTACTACATGAAAATAACAGGTTTCTCGATTCGTCGGCCAATATTTACGATTGTTGGAATGATTTTATTCCTATTGCTCGGCGTTGTTTCACTATTAAACATTCCACTTAAATTAATTCCGGATATTGACCCTCCAATTGCAGCTGTCGTCACAAGTTACCAAGGTGCGAGTCCAGAAGAGGTTGTCGATAAAGTTACACGACCACTTGAAGATAATTTATCTACAATTCCAGGGTTGAAAAATATTACTTCTCAATCAATGGAAGGAGTGTCCTTATCACTATTAGAATTCTCATGGACAGCTTCCATTGATGATGTTGAAACGGATATTATTACGAGGATGAATCAAACGCCACTTCCTTCAGATGCTGGTAATCCCCAATTTTTAAAGTTTGACCCATCTCAGCTTCCAGTTATTCAATTTACGTTACGTTCCGATACGACGGATACAACGGAGTTTCAAGACCTCGTTCATGATTTAGAACTAGAGCTTGCCCGAGTGGAGGGCGTAGCAAGCATTGATGTTTCTGGGAATATTATTGAAGAGATTCAAGTGAAATTAGACCAGGAACAACTTCGTGATTACGGCTTATCTCAAGATGATGTTGTAGGCATTATTCAAGGTCATAATGTAACTATGCCAGGTGGTACAGTAGAAAGTGGAGATTTAAGATTAACGACAAGAGTTATCTCGCTTTTAACGAGTGTTGATGATGTGAAAGATATCGTCGTCACTGTCGATATGGCAACAGGTGATGAAGTTCAATTACGTGATATTAGTACTGTTGAAATTGCACCAGAAACGGTGACAACCATTACACGAACAAATAATGAATCATCTGTTATGTTAAGTATGCAGCAGCAAGCTGATGCCAATACAGCAATGGTTTCTACTGCTTTTAATGAAAGATTAAATGATTTATTAGATGAAAAAAAATATGAAGATATTGAAGTAGCCATTCTTTTTGACCAAGGTGAATTCGTAAAAGAAGCGATTGGAAATGTGTCAAATGCTCTAGTTCTAGGTGGACTGTTTGCAATGCTTGTGTTGTTCTTATTTTTAAGAAACTTCAAAAGTCCATTCATTATTGGGATTGCGATTCCGTTTTCAATCATTGTTACATTCGTATTAATGTATTTTACAAACTTCACATTAAATATTATGACACTTGGTGGATTAGCGCTTGGTATTGGGATGTTAGTCGATAACTCGATTGTTGTTATTGAAAACATTTACCGTCACTTATCCATGGGTAAGGATTCGAAAAAAGCAGCCCTAGACGGGACAAAAGAAGTAGCTAGTGCTATTGCTGCTTCCACGTTTACGACGATATCTGTTTTTTTACCAGTGTTATTTATTACAGGAATTATTGGAAACTTATTTCGAGAGTTTGCATTAACGGTCTCCTTTAGCTTGTTTGCTTCTCTTGCCGTAGCATTAACGGTAGTTCCGATGATTGCGAGCAGAATTTTAAAAGCGCCTAAAGAAGATCAAGAAGCAAAGCGCCAAAATTCCTCGTTCTTAAAAGGAATAGAGAAAGCTGTACGTTGGTCATTACGCCGAAGAATTGTAGTAATCATTTTAACATTCACCCTTCTCGTTGTTGGGGCTGTCGGTGTGACTCAAGTAGGACTCGAGTTTATTCCTGCATCAGATGAAGGATTTTTTACGGTTGATGTTGAGCTAGAACATGGAACAGCACTAGAAATTACCGATGAAGTCGTATCTAGAATAGAAGATGTTCTAGAAGATAAGCAAGAAATTCAAGATTATCTATCAGTAATAGGCTCTAGTGACGGATTTAGTGGAGGAGCTAGTGGACATGAAGCTCAATTGTTTATTTCGATGGTTCCTCAAACGGAAAGAAATGAAACAACAATGGAATTTGCAGAATCGATTCGTCGAGACCTTCAACGCGCAGCGGGTGATGATGCAGAAGTAACGGTAAACTTACAAGCTTCGTTCGGAGGAGCTCCTAATACGTTATCCTTTGTTGTCAGTGATAGTGATAAAAACCGTTTAGATGAAGCTGTTGAATTATTACGGACTGAATTAGCAGATGTCGATGATATTGAAGAAGTGACAAATAACCGTGAAGAAACGGTACCAGAGATTCAAATTTCAGTAGATGAAGAAGCAGCGAGAGAGAATGGCTTGGCACCAGCTCAAATTGCAAATGTTGTTAATAATGTCACACGAGGCGCGTTTGCCACACAATTGGTTGATGAGAGTAATGACCACATTTATGAAGTTCATGTGAGTTATGATGATGAAGTATTGGCAAGTATCGATAGTTTAGGTGAGTTATTAATTCGTAATCAAAATGGTGAATACATTGAGCTAGCTGAGTTAACAGAAATTACTGAAGGGGACGGTCCGGTTGCCATCAACCGTCAAAACCAACGAGAAGCCGTCGAATTCTCACTTCGGTTTTCATCATCGACGAATTTAGGTGTCGTTTCCACGAATGTCATGGAAAAAATAGACGACTTAAATCTTGATGAAGCAACAGAAATTCGCTTTACAGGGGACCAAGAATTGTTAGATGATACAATGGGAGATTTAATGTTTGCCTTTTTACTCGCGATTGTATTTGTTTATCTAGTAATGGCTGCTCAGTTTGAATCGTTTAAATATCCATTTGTCATTATGTTCTCCATTCCGCTTGTTATCATTGGAGTCATGATTGGTTTAACCGCAACTCAGACGCCACTAAGTATTATGGCCTTTATTGGGCTCATTGTATTGGCTGGTATTGTCGTCAATAATGCCATTGTGCTCGTCGATTATATCAATCAAAAGAAAGCAAGTGGTGTGAAGAGTTATGATGCTATTATTGAATCAGTAAAAGACCGTGCACGACCAATTTTAATGACGGCGATTACGACAATTCTTGGACTTGTACCATTAGCGCTTGGGCTTGGTGAAGGAACTGAGATGCAGCAGCCGTTAGGAATTACAGTTATCGGTGGTTTAATTAGTAGTACATTCCTAACCTTGTTCTTCATCCCTGTTGTATATAGTTTCTTTGATAAAGATACGAGAAATTTAAATAAAAAATATGTAACGACAGATGGACAATTAATTCCAGCTTATTTGATTGAAGAGCGTGTAGTCGAGAAAGAAAGAGAAGAAGACACAAAAGAAATCAAACATGAAGAAAGAATGGAATTAAATGAAGGGTATAAAGATGAAGAAGCTTTACCATCAACTCAAAAATCAGATGACTTATCGAAAGAAGAATTGCTTTTCCTATTAGAAAAAATTATTGATAAAGGAAAAGGAAAAAAAGAAGATAATGATGAGAAACAATAATAGAAAAGTCCTAAAGGGTGTTAATCCCTTTAGGACTTTTTGTTAAAAGATAAGAAAGAGCATTAGAATTTTGCTATAGCAGTGAAGTTTTGAAAGCTTATTCTAGAAGAGCAAAGGCTCCGCACTTCGCTTGAAATGAAAAGTCGCTCTCACGTTTTTCTTATGGTTGTTGTAAATATAAATAAACTTCATCATCGTTTTCTTGTTTGATTGATTTTACTTCTTCATGGATCCGTTTCATTTTTACATCCATTAAATTTGCAGTATGAGCCGCTTCTTTTAATTCTTTTTCAAGGTACGCTGGAATGGCTTTTCCGTATTTATAAAAAATTTTATGTTCAATACTTGCCCAAAAATCCATGGCTAACGTCCGAAGTTGTATTTCTGCATAGACATGTTCAACACCAGTAGAGAGCGTAATTGGAACCTCGATAATCATATGTAAACTTTGGTATCCGTTTGGTTTAGGGAAGCGAATATAATCCTTTACTTCAACAACATTGATATCCGTTCGTTTCAATAACTGGTGATGGATAATGTAAATATCAGTAGTAAATGGACATACGATCCGTAATCCGGCAATATCAAAAAGCTTCATTTTTGCATTATCTAAGGTAGGCTCTATATTTTTTCGTTTGAGCTTTTGCATAATACTTTGAGGTGTTTTTAGTCGAGTTTTAATGTGTTCCATTGGGTTATAGTCATTCATAAATTTTGCTTCTTCAGCAATGATGTTTATTTTTGTTTGTAATTCATCAAGGGCAAATTTATATGGTAACAGAAAGTCTTTCCATTTCTTAAAATTGTCCATAAGAATACTCCTTTTTAACAAAATGACCACTTGGTCACTTTGATCGTACTGCTAACAAGAAAAACAGTCAATGAAGAAGGCGTAAAGGATTGTGTAAGATTGTTAAAAAAAGTAATTAAAAACTGGAAGAAGTCAACAGTATGAAAAAATGCAAATTTACAAATCCTAACATTATCAACTAAGTAAAGGGAGAGAATAGGATGGAACACATCTTAGAGGTGAGGCGTTTTCATGTATTAAGAATAGGAGGTGAAACAAAAGGTAAGAAAACATGGAGGAAGAATACATATAATCTAAAGTTTCTATTTCAAAAAAACAAAAAACTTTTTTTGAACTGGTAGGTCAATATGAGAAAAAAGAAACCTACAAAACATGAAGCGTTGTTATGGACTATTGCTTTACCAGGATTTGGTCAGTTTTTAAATGGAAAAATAATAAAAGGTATTTTATTTTCTGTTTCAGAGGTCGTCATTAATGTATTGAGTCGCTTTAATTTAGCGATTCTTTATTCATTCAATTGGAAAATACAAGAAGCGATTGAAGTTATTGACTACCAATGGTTGATGTTTTATCCATGTTTATATATGTATTCCTTATGGGACGCCTACAGTGATGCAGAAGGGGATTCACCTCCTCACTTCTACTTGCCATTTGTATTTGGGGCCTATTTTGTAACGATAGGGTTAATGTATTCGGAAAGGGTTACAATCTTTGGGATATTATTTGGTCCAGTATTTTTACCAATTCTATTTTTACCGATTGGTTTATTTATTGGAACGATTATTCGGCGAATATTAGTGTATTATCAACAAAAGGAAGCTCAAACAACTGAGTAAATCCAAGGTACATAAAAAAAATTGTGCCTTTCTGTATAAAGTTGGTGGTACCCAAACACACTAACAAAACAGTGTGAGGATTGGAGTGTATGTATATGAAAAAAATGATAGTAACAGGTATAGCTTTTATGATGATGAGTACAGCATCCTTTGTGGGACAAACTGTAGACGCAAAAGAAAATGGGCTGCATAAAGAAACAGAACAAGCCATTGAGCTAAATGAGGAACAAAAACAAGAAATGGCAGTTTTGTATGAAGAGTTGTTTTCTACAAAAGAAGAAATCATCAAAAAGTATGCTGAGTTTGGAGTTATTTCAACTGAAAAAGCAGAAGAAATCGTAAAGAAAATGCAAGAACATCATAAAAAAGTAAAGGAATCTGATTTCATCCCAAAATGGGAGCATCATAAAGCAAGAAAACAGCCATAAAAAAAAGAAAACCACGTGGTGTGGTTTTCTTTTTTGGGTGCGGACATTGGTTCCGCTATTTGTAAAAAATTGAGATTCCGTGCTTGCTTACGGACGTATGTTCCGCTATCTATAAGGAATAAAGCATTTTTACCACTGTTTTTTTTAAGTAACGGAACGTATGTCCGTAACAAAATGAAAATGGCCTTTTTTTCGTGCAATAGCGGAATCGATGTCCGATAGAAACTTGATTACATTAAATTTTGAGCCTTTTCTGTTGTTGAATCCATATATTGTGCGACCTTTAAGTTGTCATTTGTTAAATCTTCAACAGTAGCATTCATTTCTTCGAGACTTGCACTAGCTTCTTCAATAATTGCAGCTAGTTCAGAAGTAGCCCCTTCAATTTTGGTAGAACCCTCTTTTACCCCAACAGAAACTTTTGTTAATTGTTCGATATTTTGATTTAAATTCGTTAATGTTTTGGCCATGAGAATAAACGATTGGGAAACTTTATCCGTTGTTTCTGCGCCTTTTTCAATTCTTGAGCTGCTAACGGCCATTCTTTCAACAGCTTCATTATTACTTTGATTTAATTCGTTTAAGTTTGTTGTAATTTTTTCTGTTGTTTTTCCTGTGATTTCAGCTAGTTTGCGAATTTCACTGGCAACAACTGAAAATCCTTTACCGGCTTCTCCTGCTCGAGCCGCTTCAATCGAAGCGTTTAACGCGAGTAAATTCGTTTGTTCTGTTATTTCTTTAATCGTTCCTGCGAACGAGTTTGTTTCACTGATTTTTTGACTAAGCACTTTAAATGTTTTATTTAAAGCGAGGATTCCTTCTTTTAATTCAGCCATTTCTTTATGGTGAGATTCCATTTGTTTTTGATTTTCTTGGATAACGCCTGTTGCTTGCTCTGATTCTGATAATAGATCAATGGATAGGTGATGCAATTGTTCCATCGATTGTTTTGTTTCAAAGGCTCGTTCTGAAATATCGCTAATTTGTTCGGCCTGTATAAGACTTCCAGCTGAAACTTCATGAATGGCTGTCTTTAATTCATTTTGAGCCGTTAAGTTTGATTGAATGCGTTTGTTCGCATCTGTTACATTTTCAATAATCGTTGAAACGTTTTGATGAAGAAGTACCCGTTCTTTTTCTTTTCGTTCCGCTTCTTCCTCAGCTTCCTGTGTAAAACGTTTTAATGCTTTAAATTGGTTTTGATTTAAAGAAATAACAACGAGCAAAATAACTCCTAATAACACATACAGTAACATCGAATAACTAAAGAGATAATCGATAGCTTCTTTTTTTGGTCCAACCGCCATCACTTTATTTAAAATAAGTCCTACAATCCCAAATGAAAAGCCGATTAAAAACACAGTTCGGTTTAAATGAACAGCCGCTAATAAAGCTGTAAAGGGAAAGATTAAAAGAATGGTTTCTTGACTTCCGATAACAAAAATAACAGAAATTGCAGCAATATTCATAACAATGATAGCAACGTATGGAAAAGGGAACGGTTTATTTAAGTACAACTGAATGAAATAAGCCGTAGTAAGAATAACTAATTGAGCTCCATATATAATCATCATTTCAACAGCATTTGTAATAATAGAGAGAATTAGGACAGTAACTAATGTAATCGAGTAAGTGACGAGCAATAAAAGATTTTTCTTTTTATAATCAGATACATGTAATTGTTCAATTGCGGTCATGGTTACACCTCTTTTTTAAAAGTTTTGTTATTAAAGTAATAGTACCATAGCCTCATTTGTAAGTATAGATATATTCTTGGTTATTAAATAAGAAGAAAGTGTGAACCGTGTTCTCCTTTTCTAAACTTATAAGAAAGCATGTGAAGCTTTGAAAGCTTATTCAAGAAGAGCGAAGACTGCGCACCTGCGCGTTTCACCCCAAGAAGAGCACTTGTGGTTCACTGTCAATAGCGGGCAGGGATCCGCACTTCGCTTGAAACGAAAAGATGGATCCGCGTTTTTCTTATTCCATAATTTTTATTGTGTTTACACATACTATTGTTGATGAAAGAAAAGAGGAGGAGCGCTATGTATTTTTTGTTTTCCCATAATGATTTAGATGGTGTCGGTTGTGGGATTTTAGCTAAATTAGCTTTCGGCGAACAAGCAGAGGTACGCTATAATTCTGTGTCAGGGTTAGATTTACAAGTTGAACGGTATTTGGAAAAAAAACATAAGCAAGATGTATTGTTGATTACTGATTTATCTGTTCATGCTGAAAATGAAAAGAAAATAGAAGCGTTTGTAAAAGCAGGTGGTCATGTCACATTGCTAGACCATCATAAAACAGCGCTTCATTTGAATGAATATAGTTGGGGACATGTGAAAGTCTCTTATGAGGATGGGAGATTAACTTCTGCCACGAGCTTACTTTATGATTATTTCATTGAAAATAAGCTGTTGCCCCCAACTCCTATTGTCGAACAGTTTGTTGAACTTGTAAGACTGTATGATACATGGGAATGGGAAGGAAAAAATGAACTGACAGCGAAACAGTTAAATGACCTATTTTTCTTATTGTCGATTGATGAATTTGAAGAAAGAATGGTGGCCCGATTACAGACTGAAACACAATTTGAATTCAATGAGTTTGAACAAAAAATATTGGCGATGGAAGAAGATAAGATTGGACGGTATGTGAGGAAAAAACGTCGAGAGCTAACCCAAACGTTTATTCATGGTTTTTGTACTGGGATTGTTCACGCGGAATCTTATCATTCAGAATTAGGAAATGAACTAGGAAAAGACAGTCCTCATCTTGACTATATTGCTATTATTAATGTCGGCGGGAAACGTATTAGTTTACGAACGATTCATGACGATATTGATGTATCCGAAATTGCACACCGTTATGGAGGAGGAGGTCATGCGAAAGCGTCGGGCTGTTCGTTAACAACAGAAGCATATGACGAATATGTAGCTAAGGTATTTCCGTTAGAGCCATTGCGAATTGATGCGACAAGAAATCGTTATAATGAAAAAGGCTCCAGTCATGGATGTTTATACGTAAATTACGAGCAAGATCAATTTTACCTTTATCCAACCGAAGAAGAAGTTTGGGCAATTGAAAAAAATGGAGAAAAGCTGGAGCAAGAATATTCAAGCTTTGAAGAAGCAGAACGAATGATTAAGCGAACAGAGGGTGCTTCCCTCGCCCGTGATGAGTTATTTATCCGGTTTCTTATGGATAATGTCATTCATTCAAGACTAGTTTCACTCGAGATGTTAGATTATATTAAGGGGGAAGAAACAGAGGGCGAACATTATTTTTCGTAAATAAAAAAAGGAGTTATCAGTGCATACGTATATCAATCAAATGATAAAGGAAATTGAAACAAAGCATGATGTGAAAATCGTCTTTGCTTGTGAAACAGGGAGCTTGGCAGCAGGGTTACACTCTCCTTTTAGTGACTATGATAACCGTTTTATTTATACTAGGCGTTTTGACTCGTATGTCACTCTATTTGAATATCCAGATACAATCACGTTATTAGAAAACAAGATTGAGCTACACGGCTGGGATATGAAAAAAGCGATCTTGCTTCTTATAAAATCAAACCCATCCTTATTAGAGTGGTTCCAATCCCCGCAACTTCCAGTGACAAATGAGGCTATCTTTCAGAAACTAAAAGAGAAAAGTCTTTTATATTTCTGTCCTGGTACATGTTTTTATCACTATAGGAAGATGGCAGAAGCAAATGAAAGAAAAGTGGATATTGATAATGTAAAGTCCTATATCACGGTGGTAAAACCGCTATTAGCATGTAGGTGGATTGTTCAATATGGGACAATTCCACCTATTCATTTTGAAACATTAGTACAAGCTGTAAATATAACAGACTCGCTAAAAGAGCAATTCCTGAAAATGGCGCAAGTAAAACGGGGTGAAATAACAGAACAGCTTGACTTTAATGCCATTCAAGCATTTGTTTTACAACAGTTAAATGATTTTGCCCACAAAGTTGTGAAAAAGAAAAGTATAAGGAAGGAAGAGGGGGAGCTTACAGCCTTCTTTCAACATATCGTAAAAGAAGCATGGGAATAAATGAAACCCCAATCGTTTAGGAAACGTTGGGGTTTCATGTTTAGGATTCCATTAATACTGTTAATTTTGATGTGACTTCCTCTAATTCTTTAAAAGTAGAAACAACGTCTTCAATTCGTTGATGCTGTTCTTCTACACTCGCTAAAATCTCCTCAATTGACGCACTTGACTGTTGTGTAACAGCAGTGACAGAAGATATTTCGGTAATTAACGCTTCAATATCTTTTTGAAGTTTTTCTACTAAACTTTCAACCAATGTTGCTTGAGTGGCAACTGCTTCTGTATTTGTGCTAATCTGGTTGAATCGTTGAAGTGTGTCCTTTGTGACTTGTTCGCTTTTTTGAATGGCCAATTGTCCTTCTTTTACTTCATTTGTCACAGTCAATGTTTGTGTTTCAATAGCTTGTAAGATTTCGCGAATATCTGTTGTCGCCTGTTTGGAGTCTTCCGCTAGCTTTCGAACTTCATCAGCTACAATGGCAAACCCTCGACCATGTTCTCCAGCACGAGCAGCTTCGATGGCTGCATTTAAGGCAAGTAAATTTGTTTGTTCGGAAATTTCAGTGATTTTAGACAAGAACCCGTTAATATTTTTATTTTGTTTCGTTAATCCTTCCATTAAAACGACCGTATTATCGATAATGCCATAAACATTATTAATTTCTTCGGAAAGTCTTTCCATTTGTGTATGTCCATCCACTGTAATTTGTTTTGTTTCTTCTGTGCGTGTTTTCATAGAAACAGAAGAGTCTGCTACTTGAAATACATTTTGACATGTCGATTGTATCGAATCATTCATCCCCATCACACTTGCAGATTGCGAATCTACCCCTTTTGCGACTTCGCCAAAGGCTGCCGTTATTTCTTGTGAGATACTTCCAGCAGACTGGACATTAGCTTTAAGATTGTCACTGAATGTTGACAAGGTAGCCACAGTTTGAGATACGTTTTGTAATAGGTGTTCGGTTTGTTTTTGCTGCTGTTCAATTTTTTCTTTATCCCGTTCAGCCTGCTGCTGAAGAGTTGTCCCGATTCGAGTTTGCATTAATAATATAATAGTGACGACAAGGTAAAAAAGATTTAAGCCAAGAAGGTAATCATTCCCCGCTCCAAAAAACATTGTTTCTTGAAAAGTAAGGAAAAAATAATTAATTAATCCTAATCCGACAACTCCAGAGAAAATGATGACACGATAATTGAAATAAATCGTAATAAATGAAAGACAGACATAAATCATAAAGAAATTTGTAAGTCGAGGTGAAGTTGAAATCATTGCAAAAGTTAAAATGGCTAAAGCAATGACAGCGATATATTGGATCGCATAAGGAGCAATATTTTGCCATGATAAGAAAGTAATAATAATTGCTACTAGCAATCCAACAATAACGTATGGAATCATCTTTGATGGATTTGCAATCGCGTTTCCGATAATCCCCAAACCATACCCGATCCATAATAAAAGCGTTAACAGTTTATTTCGACTTTGAATCATGTAATCTTCCTTTGACATCGTTCTTTCCCCCTTAATCCTTATGGGACTATTATAATACAACTTTTTACATTGTATAGAAAAAATTTCATAATATAAGGATGAATTGCAAAAAAAAAAGAACTCTCCATTGGAGAGAGTTCTTTTTTCATTAACTTATTTTTTTATTTAGTATCTCACTTGCTTCTTCTTCGGAAATACCTTTAACGAGAATAAGTTCACTTGTTAAAATTTGCAGGGCGTTATCAAGCATCGATTTGTCTTGTGTACTAATTTTTTGTTGACTTTTTAAATGAATAAGGTCACGGATAACTTGAGCACTTTCAAAGATATCGCCACTTTTCATTTTCTTTACGTTAAGATGATATCGTTGATGACGATTTACACTCATATCTGGTTCCCCGTCAAAAATAATATCTAATACTTGCTCTAACGTTTCTGAGTCTACAACTTGACGAATGCCAAGGTTTGATGTTGTTCCAGTTGGTATCATCACTTGCATATTACTATGGTCCATATGGAAAATATAGTATGATTTCGTTTCGCCTAAAATTTCCTTTTCCTCAATGTCCTTAATAACTCCAGCTCCATACATCGGATACACAATCTTATCGCCAACTTGATACATAATATGCCCCCTTAAAAAGCTAATGTCTACATTATATCATATTAAGTGAAGTTAATCAAAATTCGTAAAATTTTAATATTATCACTTTATTAGAATGAATGTCAATAAAAAAATCAAATAATGAAAACGATTTCTCCCTTGTTCTATATAAGTTTGTCCAATTTACTGAAAACTATCACATTTTTAAAATTTTTTTATTTATTTTTACACAGGATTGTTATTGACGGTTAAGTTCCTATAGATTAAGATACGTTTAACTTCATACTACTCAAAGGGGAGTAGCTGTTCATTCAAAGTCGTCATCCCGGGTTTAAACGAAAACCCCGGCTTTGGTGGCAACGAATTCGTTGTTAGCAAGACCTTTGCCAAACTCTGGTAGAGGTCTTTTTCCTTTGGATAAAAGTCTTTACTAGGAAAAGTAGTGAAGGGTTTTATTTATGACATGCTGTTTTTTGCATACTTTGTTGTTTTATCGGTTCACGGCACCTTGGGCAGCAATTGTTTCAAGAACAGTATGATAAAAAGAGGAGACGAATGAAGATGGATGTTCAGTTATTGTTGGAGTATGGTTGGGTACTAGTCGTGCTAATAGGATTAGAAGGTTTATTAGCAGCAGACAATGCGGTTGTGTTAGCAATGATGGTAAAGCATTTGCCAGAAAAAGAACGTAAAAAAGCTTTGTTTTATGGGTTAGCAGGAGCTTTTGTTTTTCGGTTTGCTTCGTTGTTTTTGATTTCATTTCTAATCAATGTATGGCAAATTCAAGCTATTGGTGCTTTATACTTATTGTTTATTTCTGTGCATTTTCTCCTTAAGAAATATGTATTAAAAGCAAAAGACGGAGGAGTAATAGCAGCAAAAGAAAAAGCAAAAAGCAATTTTTGGATAACGGTATTAAAAGTTGAACTTGCTGATATCGCTTTTGCTGTTGATTCCATCCTTGCTGCTGTTGCTTTAGCGGTAATGTTACCTGCGACGTCTTTACCGAATATTGGTGGCTTTGATGGGGGACAATTTCTCGTCATTTTAACAGGTGGATTAATTGGGGTCATTATTATGCGATTTGCGGCAGGGAAGTTTGTAGCCTTGTTACATCGTAAACCTGGATTAGAAACAGGGGCCTATTTAATTGTTGGCTGGGTTGGTGTGAAATTAGCGGTTTATACGATGGCCCATCCAAATTTGGCGTTCTTACCTGAAGGGTTTTCGCATAAAACTGAGTGGAAGATAATTTTTTGGACAGTCCTCGTTATTATTGTTTTAGCTAGCTGGTTTTTATCAAAGGAAGAAGTGGCTGGACAAGAAGTGAAGCAAGTTAAGGCAGAGTAAGGGAAGGGAGCAAATGTTAGTGGAAGACTTGTATACATTATTAAAATATGCATTGCTTGGTATAATACAAGGATTTACAGAGCCGATTCCGATTTCTTCAAGTGGTCACCTTGTGATAATCCAAGAGATGACAGGAGTTATCATAGAAGGAATGAGTTTTGAAGTCCTCGTCAATTTTGCTTCTTTGATCGCAGTCCTTATCATTTATCGTCGTGACTTATTCATGATAATCAACAATGGACTCGTTTATATTGTGAAACGTGAACCAGGAGCAAAATCAGATTTCAACTTTATTGTCTATTTAATTATTGGCACGATACCAGCTGGTGTCCTTGGTCTCCTCTTTGGAGATTTTATCGGTGAAACATTAAAAGGAACGGTTGTTGTTGGGATTAGCTTGCTCATTACTGGTGTTGCATTATGGCTGATTCGAAATTTAAAGGGAAGAAAAAATGATGGGAATTTAACAGTGAAGGATGCTATCATTGTAGGTTTTGCACAAGCATTAGCACTGTTGCCAGGTATAAGCCGATCAGGGGCGACAATTGTAGCGGCGATGGGGCTAGGAATGAAACAAGAAACAGCATTACGCTTTTCATTTTTACTTTATATTCCGATCAGTGTTGGAACGGGTATTTTAGGAATATCAGATATAATCAATGACCCACAAATTAACGTATTATGGATTCCATATACGATTGCTTTTCTCTTAGCACTAGTTTTTTCTTATTATTCCCTTCGATGGTTTATGGGGATTATGCAAAAAGGAAACTTAAAATACTTCTCTTATTATTGTTTCATTGCAGGGACATTAATCCTTGTATATTTATAAAGAAAAACAGCGCCTCTACTTCACGAGGCGCTGTTTTTCTTTTAGTATAAAATTATTTTACATTTTTTTGTATATGTTTAAATTTCTTGAGGAATAGTAGTTATTGTTAAGGAGGTGAGTACACATGGCACGTAACAACCGTAACAACAACAATAACAATAACAACAATAACAACAATAATAATGAGTTAAACGTCGACAATGCAAATACAGAATTTGCAGCTGAAAACGATGTAAACCAAAACAACCGCAACAACCGTAATAATCGTAATAACAATAACAACAACTAATAAAAAAGACGTAGTAGTTCACAAACCGTTGACATTACTACGTCTTTCCTATTTTTGAAGATAAGAAAATCTTGGTATAGTAGGGGAGCTTTGAAAGCTTTGAAAGCTTTGGAAGCTTATTCTAGAAGAGCGAAGGCTGCGCACCTGCGCGTTTCACCCCAAGAAGACCACTTGGGGTTCACTGTCAAAAGCGGGCAGGGCTCCGCACTTCGCATGAAATGAAAAGACGCTCCCATGTTTTTCTTTACGCTAATACTTTGATCTTTAATTCAATTTCAGAGAAAGCCGATAGACATTTTTCTCTTTCTAATTCATACGTTAATGTTTCCATATCTAGTTCATGTAGTTGTGGGATGTCACAAATGATTTTCGCTAATTCTTTACTAATAATTGACGTTTCTTTTCCTTCTACTAATTTCTTTTTATAGCGATTAAATTTTGCATCTAACTCATCTAGTTGCTCAAACAATTGTTCAATTGAGCCGTATTGTTGAATGAGTGGCAATGCAGATTTTTCCCCTACACCAGGACAACCAGGAATATTATCACTTTTATCCCCCAACAAAGCTTTAACGTCAACCCACTGATTTGGTTCGATTTGATATTCATTGCGGAAATGTGAAACTGAATAAATCATATCGCCTTTTTTTCCAGCAATGATTTGTGATGTTTGCTCATTTAAAAGTTGTAGTAAATCTTTATCATTACTATAAATATAACAATGTCCTTGTTCGAGACGGGTCCATTTTAACGCCATGGCACCAATTGCATCATCGGCTTCAAATGGGGGAGTGACAAGTTGAGTAATTCCTAGTTTATCAAGTAAAGCTGTACATGTTTCGTATTGTTGAATTAAAGCGTCTGGAAGTTCATTTCGAGTAGCTTTGTAAAAATCATATTTTTGTCTACGGGTTGTTTCTTCTCGTTTCACATCCCATGCTACTGCAACATGACTAATCGAATGATCAGATATTAAATTACATAGTTTTTGAAAAAACACTCGGAGTGCATTTGTATAAAGTCCTTGGCTATTCTTCGTCAATTCCTCATCTGATTTACCATAAGAAGTTGCGAAATATCCGCGACTTAATAAATTAAATCCATCAATTAATAATAAGTTTGTTTGCATTCGTGTAAGTAACTCCTTTTTTAATAGACCTAGTATTGGCATATTATATCATGATTTCATTTAGAATAAATGATTTTATAATTTAAGGTAATAATGAATATGAAATAAAAAGGAGGATGACTATGACGAAAATAGCAGTAATATACTATAGTTCTACAGGGACTAATTACAAATTAGCTCAGTGGGCAGAAGAAGGTGCGAAAGAAGCTGGGGCAGAAGTAAAAGTATTAAAAATACCAGAAATTGCTCCAAAAGAAGCCATTGAATCCAATCCTGGCTGGAAGGCTCATATTGAGGCAACAAAAGATGTTCCTGAAGTAACACTTGAAGATTTAGAAGAAGCAGATGGCTTTATATTCAGCATGCCAACACGGTTTGGTAATATTCCTGGGCAAATGAAGCAATTTTTAGATACAACGGGCGGCCTTTGGTTTCAAGGGAAGTTAGTTAATAAAGTGGTTAGTGCTATGGCGTCTGCTAGTAATTCGCATGGGGGGCAAGAACAAACAATCTTATCCTTATATACAACGATGTTTCATTGGGGAGCTATTATTGCAGCACCAGGATATGCTGATCCGATTACATTTGGTGCAGGGGGAAACCCTTATGGTACAAGTGTAACGGTCGACCAGGAAGGAAATATGAAAGAAGATGTGATGGAAGCTGTTAAGTTTCAAGCTAAACGAACGGCTCAAATTGCAAGTATGATCAAAAATGGAGTAAAGTAATGTAGAGGGTGCCTTTTCGATAGGGCACCCTTCTTTTAAAGATAAGAAAAATTTTGTATAGCAGTGAAGCTTTGAAAGAAAAGACGCTCCGCTTTTTTCTTAAGGATGATCGGTTGAATGCGTGTGTTGTTGAAGCGCAAAAGACTGATCTTTTTTTTGTGAATAGGCAATTCCGATTAAAATAAGGACAACCCCAAGCCATTGAACAAGTGTAACAGCTTCATGAAGAACAACGACAGACATAATGACAGCAGTTGGTAGTTCAGCAGCACCGAGAATCGATCCTAAGGAGGACCCGATTTTGGGCATGCCAATTGCAAATAAAAGTGTCGGTAATACAATGCCCAAAATACCTAGCGACAAACTATAGAAAACGAGCCCTTGGTCGGTTGTACCTTGGATGAAATAGGTTGGTGGAAACAGGACTAACGCTAATAGAAGAGCTCCACATGTCATATAAAAGCTTCGCTGGATGGAAGGAATGTTCGTAGCCACTTTGCCACTAAAGAAAATAAACAAAGCAAACGATAAAGCAGCTAAAAGTCCAAGTAAGATTCCGGAAAAAGAAAAAGTAGCAGTTACGTCTATTGTTCCTGCCGCAAGTAACGTACCTGAAAAGAGTAATAGTAGTGCAATTATAATTTTTACTTGTGGTTTTTTTTTCGAATGTATCGATTCTAAAATAATCCCAATCCATGTAAATTGAAACAGTAAAATAATTGCAATTGATGCAGGTAATGTTTGAAGGGATAAATAATAAAAAGTACCAGTTAAGCAAATTGTTGTTCCAACAAGTGCGAGCTTTATAAAGGTTTTTCCTTGTATTTTTTGTTTTTGAGTAAATATGTAGAGAATAGCCATACTAAGCCAACCAACTAAAAATTGACTACTAATTACTTCTGTCGGTGTAAACCCTTTACCATACGCTAGCTTTACAAAAGTGGACAACACTCCGTAGCTGCATGCTCCTAGTAAAACGATAAAAGAATACTTTAACAAATAAACTCCCCCTTTCCATTGCACCGCTATTAGCATACCATGTCCGTTTCCTATTTTGAAAAGAAAGGCTTTAAAAGAGAACTTATGGTTGTTAAGTATTGATGGTTTTTCGCTCGAATCGCCTCTTTGCCCGTTTCTGTATTTAGACTTTTGACAAGTAAATTAAATTTTTGGTTATCGCAAGATTCCAATAGTCTGCGTAACGTAAGCGAGTCTTTATAATTCCTAATGAGAGATTTTGTTTTCGCTTCGTAAGAGCCTTGACCAAGAATAGCTTCTGCTGCATAAATACCAGTAAGAAACGCAAACAATTGACCAAATCCCATAAACGGCTGGATGGATCCCATGCAATTTCCGGTAAAAAACGTGTTGCCAATGCGCGGATATTTGTTTAAACCGACAATATAATTGGACACTTGGAATTGGTCTGTTATTTGAATTTGTTGCTGTAATGAATGAGAAACTTCTTTAATAAAAGCATCCCATAATAAGTCCGCCTGTTGTGGCTCATATTCTGGAAAAGCAATCGCAATACTTGCTTCCTGTTTCGAAAATGGGAGTAAGTAACTATATCCTTTTGGAGCAAATGTATTGTTCAGCCATAAATAGACGTGACGTGGATCAAAGGAACCTTCAATTGTTGCCCCTTTCACCGTAGTCGTTAAGTCCTTTTGGAAAATAGAAATATCTTCACTAAAACTCGCATCACCTGTTGCTAAAACAACATGTGAGTATTCATGAAGTAAATCTTCATACGTTTTTTTCGAATTAAACACAATGTCTACCTGTAATTGAGACATAAGTTGTTTTTCAAATGAGAGCTTATGTCGACCACGTGTATTAATAAAACCGAGATGTCCTCGAACCGTTGTTTCTTCATTTTCAGAAACAAATGTTAACCGTTGGATATTATTCACTGGTTTTAAAAATATACCGTATTGTTCAGATAAAAATTGAATGGCATCATCAATTGGCGGATCAAGTAAAGGTAAAATTGCTTCGCCGTTTATAAAGCGATCTCCTACTTCTTTGCGATGTTCAAATATTGTTGGTGTTATCCCATTCTTTTCTAGAATGATAGCACACGATAATCCGGATAAACCAGCTCCCATAATGGCAACTTCCATCATAACATTCCTCCTTTTTACCTTAGTATGAGCTTTTAAGAAATTCACTATCAAAAAGAAAACTTGTTTGCTTCTGAATCTTTTATCTCCCTCATAAAATCAAGGGAGAATATTAATGTGAAGTGAGGTGGAGATATGCAAATTCACGTTGTTGAACCAGGTCAATCATTATTTGGAATTTCTCAAGCTTATGAAACGACCGCTCAAGCGATTATTGAAGCCAATCAGTTAGAAGCACCGGAACAATTAGTTGTCGGTCAAGCGTTAGTTATCCCGATTGTCGGTCGATTTTATTGGGTGAGAGCAGGAGATACATTATCATCGATTGCCCAAATGTATCGGGTATCATGGGAAAACTTGGCCGAAGTGAACCAACTTGATGTAACACAACCACTGCCAATTGGATTACGGCTTTATATCCCTCCGCTCCCTACAAGACAGGCAGAAATTAATGCTTATATTGAGCCGAGAGGAGAATTTGTTGCACCAGAACTTTTGCAAGAAGCAAGAAATGTTACTCCATATTTAACTTATTTAGCACCGTTCAGCTATGAGGCAAGAAGAGATGGATCTTTAAATCCGCAGCCACTTGCTGGAATTCCAGAAATTGCGGAGCAAACAGATGTAGCGCTTATGATGGTCATTACAAATCTTGAAGAAGGTCAATTTAGTGATGAGCTTGGGCGGGATATCCTGCAGAGTGAATCGGTACAAGATTTATTATTGGATACTATTCTTGCTGAAGCCGAGCGGGTTGGCTTTTCTGATATTCATTTTGATTTTGAATATTTACGACCTGCTGATCGGGAAGCGTATAATCAATTTTTAAGAAAAGCGGCTCGTAGGATCCGTGAAAGAGGATTACTCATTTCAAGCGCATTAGCTCCGAAAACAAGAGCTGATCAACCTGGAGTATGGTATGAAGCCCATGATTATAGGGCGCATGGTGAAATCGTGGATTTTGTTGTGATTATGACGTATGAATGGGGATATAGTGGAGGCCCGCCAATGCCTGTGTCTCCAATCGGTCCGGTGGAAGAAGTATTGCAGTACGCATTAACAGAAATGCCAGGGTCAAAAATCATGATGGGGCAAAACTTATATGGGTATGATTGGACATTGCCGTTTGTACCTGGAGGAGAGTACGCAAGAGCGATTAGCCCTCAACAGGCGATTGGGCTTGCTCGATCATACAATGTTCCAATTCAATTTGATTTGGATGCTATGGCACCACATCTTGATTATGTTGATGAACAAGGGAATGAGCATAAAGTTTGGTTTGAAGATGCCCGTTCTATCCAAGCGAAATTTGATTTACTTACAAGACTAGGGTTGCGAGGCATTAGTTATTGGAAGCTAGGACTGAGCTTTCCGCAAAACTGGGTACTGATTGGCGATAATTTTGACGTTGTTAAAAGATAAAGGCATGAAAAAAGGATGCTTCATGAGAAACCTCATTGAATCATCCTTATTTTTTCACATTGAAAAAGTACGCTTCTACTTGTTCTGCGGTGAGTGGAGGATTATATAAATATCCTTGTCCACATTCACAGCCAAGCTTATGTAATGCTTGCATTTGTGCAATGGATTCAATTCCTTCAGCGACAACGACTAAATTCATGTTAATTCCGATATCGATCATACTTTTTATAAGGGAAGTATGCTCGTTTGGGAAATTGCGGATGAAGGATAAATCAATTTTTAACATATCAATCGGTAAATTCATAATTTGACTTAATGACGAATAACCAGTGCCAAAATCATCAATGGCTATCGTAAATCCCATATGATGAAGTTCGTGGATCCGAGCTTGAACAATCTCTGTCTTATCAAGGGTTTGTTCTGATAATTCAAATCCTAAAAAAGAAGGATTAATTCTTGTCACTTCCAATATGTCTCGTAATGAAGAGATAAACTGATGGTGAATGATTTGCTTTTGTGAGATGTTAATAAATAACTTTAAAGAAGGGCTTCCGTTTTGAACCCACTTCTTCTGTTGTAAGCAAGCTTCTGTTAACACCCATTCCCCAATCGACATAATTAGCCCTGTTTCTTCTGCAATCGGAATAAATTCATGAGGGGAAATGACGCCAAATTCAGGGTGTTCCCACCGTAACAAAACCTCTAATCCCACCAATTGACCTGTATGTAGATGTACTTGTGGTTGATAGGAAAGTTGAAATTGTTTACGTGCAATTGCAAAACGTAATTCCTTTTCAATAGAACGTTTACGATTCACTTTGATTTGAAGTTCTGATGTGAAAAACTCAAATGTATTTTTCCCTTTTTCTTTCGCAATATACATGGCGGTATCTGCATTTTTAATTAACGTATCGATTGACGTATTTTCCATGTATGGGCTTATTCCAATACTAGGGGTTACTTGGAGATATTGACCGTTCACTTGTAAAGGATGACTAAGTTCATTTACAAGCTCAGCTGCTAAATATTGAATGTATTCTGTTGTCTCCCCTTCGATATAAAGGAGAAACTCATCGCCCCCAAACCTGGCTACTTTATCTTGTCCAACGATCGTTCGCAGCCGTTCAGCGATAGTTGTTAAAAGTTGATCTCCTATTGAATGTCCCATTGTATCATTGATGGACTTAAATCGGTCTAAGTCAATAAATAAAACGAATAAGGAGTGCCCGTTTTGTTTAGAGCGAGCAATTGCTTTTTGTAGTTCAAGCGTAAACTTTAGACGGTTTGGTAACCCTGTTAAAGAATCATAATAGGCCATATCTTCAATGATATGAATTTGTTTGTTTAACTCAGTTACGAGCGTTTGGTTTTCAAACATGGTCATCACTTGCCGCACAATGACGATGACGATAATAAGGCTAAAAACATAAAACAACCATGGTGTAGTATAATTGTCATTACTAAACATAATGAACATTAAAACAATGATTGAGATGTGAGGTAATACTTTGGCGAGCGACAGCGGTCGAATTGAAACGTCTTTTTTTAACAGTGCTAATTTTGAGTCATACAAGCTTGATAAAGCGATAAGTAGTAGCGCAAGTATCCATAAAGGATCTAACCAATGTCCTGATTCATAATTGTCAGTCATGGATTGTTGAAAATATATATAATCAACGATAAATTGAACTAATACTCCTAAAGTTAAGAGCGAAAGTGATTTTTTAGATTGATCCCGATAGAGTAATAAATTCAGAAGCCCAAATAAACAAATTAAACCAGTAAACGGATAAATTAATGTAAAATCGACCATTTGTATAGTGTGAATTTTTTTAATCATAGGTTCAATGATGAAAAACGTACTGATGGTGCCGATAACTACTAAAAATAAAAAAGCATCGATAATGAGTCTGGCATTTTTATATTTGTTGTGTTTTTTGAACATTAAGTAAAAAATGGCAATGATTAAAAATAAATGGTAAACCGAGTAAAAGGAATCATAAACTTCAATTTGATTTCTATGTATACCTGCAATATCATAATAAAACCAAATGAATTCTGCCACTACATGACTACTTATGCCGAATAACAATAATAACCAAAACACTTTGGATTTTCCTGTTGTTCTAAAAACACTAGATAGGAGGATGACGCCGGCAACCAAAATCCCGATAAGAGAAAAGAATCCTCCACCAATGGCTTTTAGATTATCGGTTTCCTGTAAAAAGATAAGCCATCCATAATAACTAAAAAAATAAATGACAATAAAAATAAGGACACTTTTTTTCAGACTCATAAAAACTCCTATCATTCTCAAGTTATAGGTAATTAGTATTGTTGAACCGTGAACTAACGGTGTTTTTTCTTTTGTTAGTACTAATATACCATAATTAATATGAGGATATGGAAGGTTTTTTGTCTGAAAATGTAAAAACTTTATTTCATAATTGGCTGTTGTAAATGAGTGAATATATTACCATGGTCCAAATCGAATAATAACCATCTATAATATCATACTAAAAGTAATCCAAGCAAAGCGAGGTGATAGAAATTGGCTAACAGCAGTAACAAACTTCTAGTCCCTGGCATCGAACAAGCATTGGAACAAATGAAGTATGAGATTGCCCAAGAATTTGGTGTTCAAATTGGTGCTGATTCAACAGCTCGTTCTAATGGTTCTGTAGGTGGAGAAATTACAAAACGATTGGTTCAACAAGCAGAACAACAAAAGTTTTAAAATTTCATATATGGCATATAACCGTACGACAAAATTGTCGTGCGGTTTTTTATAGATAAGAAATATGTTGGTACAGCAGTGAAGTCTTTAAAAGATGATTCTAGAAGAGAGAAGGCCGCCGCACTTCGCTGGAAACGAAAAGACGCTCCGGTGCTTTCTTACTTATATACTCTTTATTAACAGCGCGTGGCATGTCGTGTTTTATCCATTCGTTTTGCTTCACTCATTTTTCGCTCCCTGCGTTTATTTGATTATTGTCATTTGAGAAAAAAAATTTAAAAATAGTATCATAAAAACAGATTGTTTGGTTACCTTAACGGTGTAATAAAAAACCATTTATATTATTAGGAGGAAACAAAATGTATCAACAACAATTTACACAAATGACGTCTGGAAACCAAATTCAACAATCTCTTCAACAAATGCAACAAATGGAGCAACAAAATGCTAATCAATTAAGACATATCGCTGGGCAGTTACAACAAATGAGTGAAAACGAAAGTGCAGCAACTCGTCAAATCCAACAGCTTCAACAATATTGCAGCCAGCTTATTCAAGAAAACCAACGTTTATCTTCGCAAATGATGAACCAACAAGCTATGACACATATGTCGATGCCTCAGCAACAACAGCAATCTTCTCAACAACATATCCAACATCAGCAACACCAACAACATACTCCAAACCAAATGATGTAAGTGTAAAACTTTGTCAACCAAATTTTTTGTGAATTTGTAAATTAATTACATTAACACTATATATAACGTAGAAACCGCTTAAACACTTGTTTTATGCGGTTTTTTTGTCTGTAATTGATAAATTATAAACGGAGACCGCTTTCAAAACAGCCAAAGTTTGTTCACCATTAGACATTTTTTTCCGTGCTATAATGAACTCATAAGGAACAAGGAGTTGATAACAGATGATACTATGTGAGTGGAAAAACTTTTCAACCGATACTGAGACTTATACACTGGAGCTTTTTGAACAACTTGTGGAAGATGAGTTTGAAGCGATGCTAATTGAAGAAGGAAATGACATCCCATCGTATGTTTGGACATCTAATTTCGTTTGTATTATTAAAGTGAATACGAGAATGTTTAGTGATATTCAAATTACTAAAATTCAAAGAAATCCCGTATGTGAATAGAATCTATTCTATTTAACATAACTTGCTCAATGCTTCACAAAGTCTTTTATAAAAAAAGGAGTGGAAAAAATGGCAGTTTCACAAAGAGAAGTTAAACAAAAACAAAATGTAACAGAAACAATTAACAGCTTAGTAGCAAACGCACAAGTAGCATTAAAGGAATTTTTAGAATTTGACCAAGAAATGATTGACAAAATTGTGAAGGAAATGGCGCTAGCAGGGTTAGACCAACATATGCCGTTAGCGAAACTAGCGGTTGACGAAACAAAACGTGGGGTATATGAAGATAAAATTATTAAGAATATATTCTCAACTGAATATATTTATCACAACATTAAGTATGATAAAACAGTAGGGATTATTAATGAAAATACGCAAGATGGAATGATTGAAATCGCTGAGCCTGTTGGTGTTGTGGCAGGGGTGACTCCAGTCACAAATCCAACGTCTACGACGATGTTTAAAGCACTTATTGCAATTAAAACGAGAAATCCAATTATCTTTGCTTTCCATCCATCTGCGCAAAAATGTAGTAGTGAAGCAGCAAGAATTTTACGTGATGCGGCGTTTTTAGCAGGGGCACCACAGCATTGCATTCAGTGGATTGAAACACCATCTATTGATGCAACACAACAACTGATGAATCATGAAGGAGTTGCTCTTGTTTTAGCTACTGGTGGAGCGGGAATGGTGAAATCAGCGTATAGTACTGGAAAACCTGCCCTTGGAGTAGGACCAGGAAATGTTCCTTGCTTTATTGAAAAAACTGCGAATATTAAACGTGCTGTGAACGATTTAATGTTGTCAAAAACATTTGATAACGGGATGATTTGTGCTTCTGAGCAAGCAGTAATCGTTGAAAAACCGATTTATGATGATGTTAAAAACGAATTAATTGAAAACAATTGTTACTTTTTATCACCTGAAGAAAAAGCAAAAGTTGAAAAACTTGTTATTAATGAAGAATCATGCGCGGTAAATCCTAATATCGTAGGAAAACCGGCTTATGAAATTGCAAAACTAGCAGGTGTTGAAGTCCCTGTAGATACAAAAATCCTTATCGCTGAAACAACAACAGTTGGACCAGAAGAACCACTATCTCGTGAAAAATTAAGTCCTGTTCTTGCTTGCTTTAAAGTAGCAAATGCACAAGAAGGGTTACAGCGAGCTGAAGAAATGCTGGAGTTTGGTGGGTTAGGTCACTCTGCCGTCATTCATACAGAAGATGAAAGCATCATGCGTCAATTTGGTATTCGTATGAAAGCTGGTCGTATTATTACAAATGCACCATCGTCACAAGGTGCGATTGGTGACATATATAATGCTTACTTGCCTTCTTTAACACTAGGTTGCGGTTCTTATGGGAAAAATTCAGTTTCTTCTAACGTAGGTGCTGCAAATCTACTCAATGTAAAACGTCTATCTAGGAGAAATGTGAATATGCAATGGTTTAAAGTTCCACCTAAAATTTATTTTGAAAAATATTCTACTCAATATTTACAAAAAATGCCGAACATCTCAAGAGCTCTTATTGTCACTGACCCTGGGATGGTGAAGTTAGGCTATGTTGATAAAGTGCTATATTATTTAAGAAAACGTCCAGATTATGTCCATTGTGAAATTTTCTCTGATGTTGAACCGGATCCATCAATTGAAACAGTGATGAAAGGTGCAGAAATGATGAGAAGCTTTGAGCCTGACGTCGTTATTGCACTAGGTGGGGGTTCAGCAATGGATGCTGCAAAAGGAATGTGGCTATTTTATGAGCATCCTGAAACCGACTTTAATGGATTAAAGCAAAAATTCCTTGATATCCGTAAACGTGTGTTTAAATATCCTAGATTAGGAGAAAGGGCTCAATTCGTTGCGATTCCAACGACATCTGGAACTGGTTCTGAAGTTACTTCTTTCTCAGTTATTACTGATAAAAAGAATAATGTAAAATATCCACTAGCAGATTATGAATTAACACCGGACGTTGCGATTATTGACCCGCAATTTGTTATGACAGTACCACCTCATATTACAGCAGATACAGGAATGGATGTATTAACACATGCTCTTGAAGCGTATGTATCTATCATGGCTAATGATTATACTGACGGTTTGGCTATGAAAGCGATCCAACTTGTATTTGAATATTTACCACGAGCATATCGCAACGGTAATGATGAAGTGGCACGTGAAAAAATTCATAATGCATCAACAATTGCAGGAATGGCATTTGCCAATGCGTTTTTAGGAATTAATCATAGCTTAGCTCATAAATTAGGAGCTGAATTCCATATTGCCCATGGTCGTTCAAACGCGATATTAATGCCACATGTTATTCGCTTTAATGCAACAAAACCGAAAAAATTCACTGCATTTCCGAAATATGAGCATTTTATTGCTGACAAACGATATGCTGAAATTGCAAAAGTATTAGGTCTTCCAGCAAAAACAACAGAAGAAGGGGTAGAAAGCTTAATTCAAGCGGTTATTAAACTAGGTAAAGAGTTAAATATCCCGATGAGTATTGCAGCAAATGGTGTCGATAAAAAAGAATTTGAAAGTAAAATTGACCTGTTAGCTGACCGTGCATTCGAAGACCAATGTACAACAGCAAATCCAAAGTTACCGTTAGTTACAGAATTAGCTGAGATTTACCGTCAAGCTTATAAAGGTGTGTAATACGAATAAGAGAAAAAAGGATGCCTACACAATGGCATCCTTTTTTTAAAGATTAAGAAAGCATAAAATTTTTGGTGTAGCGAAGCTTTGAAAGCTATTTCAAGAAGAGCGAAGGCTCCGCACTTCGCTTGAAAGAAAAGACGCTCCCTCCGTTTTCTGTTATTTATGGTAAGTAAGCGGCCATGAAAACCGTTATCTGTGAACATAATAGCTAGCGTTTTGGAACGTTGGTGGACACAGGAGCAGTTAATCATAATATATCGCTAGGAATAGTGTTACTTTTGTGGTAATAAGGGCTCATGTGGCCGCTAAAAAACGGAAACCTGTATGATGTTCACAAATTACGGCTGCTCTGGCCGCAAAAGTGGGTTATTTAGCAGAAACTGTAATCTCATCATCGACGAGTTCAATTGTAAAATGTGTAGCAGATGGGTTATCAATGATAAATTCTGAAATGGAGTCTTCAATTTTTTCTTGAATTACTCTGCGAAGAGGACGTGCGCCAAATGCTGGGCTATATCCTAACTCTGCTAATTTTACTTTGGCTTCTTCAGAAATGTCGAGTGATAGTTGGAGCTCTGCCAAACGCTCTGCTACATCGTAAATGAGCAAATCGACTATTTTAATAAGAGCTTCTTTTTGTAATGGTTTGAATTCAATAATCGAATCGATTCGATTTAAAAACTCGGGCTTAAAGAAAGAACGAAGAGAGTCTGTTAACGTTGATGAATGTTGGTCTTCATTGTTTGTTTGTTGTTCAAACCCAACAGTATTTTTCTTTTGTCCGACACCAGCATTTGATGTCATAATGATGACAGTGTCTTTAAACGAAACGACACGACCTTGACTGTCTGTTAAGTGCCCATCCTCTAAGATTTGTAAAAACAGATGCATCACATCTGGATGAGCTTTTTCAATTTCATCAAACAATAAAATGCTATAAGGATTTCGTCTTACTTTTTCAGTAAGCTGTCCACCTTCATCAAAGCCAACATATCCTGGAGGTGAACCGATGAATTTAGAGACGGAATGCTTTTCCATAAATTCACTCATATCTAAACGGATCATCGCATCTTTCTTTCCAAACAATTCATTGGCTAAGCTTTTTGTTAATTCGGTTTTTCCTACTCCTGTTGGACCAACAAACAGAAAGCTAATTGGACGGTTTTTTGGCTTTAAGCCAGCTCTTTGACGTTTAATGGCCTTTGCCACTTTTGTAACGGCTTCATCTTGACCAATAATTTTTGATGCTAACTGTTTTTCTAATTCTTTCATTTTCTCTTGCTCGGCTTTTTGCAATTTTGTGACAGGAATTCCTGTCTTTTTTTCGATTAAGGCTTGGATATGTTCAATAGTAACAGTTTTAGCTTCGTTTGGTATATTTTTTAATTTTTCTTCAATTTGTAGTTCTTCGACGCGTAATGTAGCTGCTGTTTCATAATCTTCTTGCTCAGTTGCTTGGACTTTTAAAGCTGCTATTTCCTCTAGTCGTTGTTCAAGTTCAACAGTTGGAGAATCTTCTTGTTCAAGTGATAATTTCGCCCCGATTTCATCAAGTAAATCAATCGCTTTATCTGGTAAATAGCGATCTTGAATATAGCGGTTTGATAATGAAACACATGCATGGATGACTTCATCCGAATAACGTACTTCATGGTACTGTTCATAAAGTGGCCGAATCCCTTTTAAGATTTCAATCGCTTTTTCATACGATGGTTCCTTTACTAAAATCGGTTGAAAGCGGCGTTCAAGTGCCGGGTCTTTTTCTATCATTCGGAATTCCGTTAATGTAGTTGCACCAATCAGTTGAAGTTTTCCTCGAGCGAGAGCAGGCTTTAGTATATTACTCGCATCCATTGAGCCTTCTGTAGCTCCAGCTCCTACAATTTGATGAATTTCATCAATGAAAATGATCGTGTCCTGTTGCTTTTCTAATTCAGATACTAGTTGTTTCATTTTTTCTTCGAATTGTCCACGATAACTCGTCCCTGCCACGAGAGTAGACATATCGAGAACATATACTTGTTTGTTTTTCATTTTTTTAGGTACATTTCCTTCTACAATGCGAAGGGCAAGTCCTTCAGCAATCGCTGTTTTTCCGACACCCGCTTCACCAATAAGAACGGGATTATTTTTTGTACGCCGACTTAATACTTCGACCATCCGTTGAATCTCATCATCTCGTCCTATGACAGTATCAATTTCTCCTTGTTTTGCTGCTGTTGTTAAATTCCGGCCATATTCATCTAAAAATGAATGATTTGTTTTGTCATTGTCTTTTGTTCTCGTTTGTGGTCTTTGATGTTGATGAAAAAAGGAGTGCAAAAATTCATTGCCAGATACGTTATTCATAGTATTTGGGTGATGAACTTGAGTAAAGCAAGATTCACAAAGGTGAAGTAGACGTTGACTATTGTTTATGGACACATGAACTTGGATAGATGCTTGATGATTGTTACAAACTTGACATTTCATAATATGACCTCCTAAAATTTATTTGTTATTGACTTTGATTAACTTTGACCAATAGTGTGTAAAAAAACTATCCGAGTTGGATAGGGATTAATCTTTATCAATATTATATCTGACCTTTTTTGACCTTTCAAGTCTTATGCTTAAATGATTGTATAACGTTTGGCTAAAAGGAAATGATAACAAACGCACTACAGGTTATTATGAATAATAAGAATGAAGAATTGATTATTGAGAAAAATAAAACGAATCCATATAAATAAGGGGTAAGGAGGGTCTTTTGTTGCAAATTTATTTCTCACCTGAATTTCTAAAAGAAGATGCACAAGTTCTTAATGTCGTTACAGATAATAATGAAGCAGTAGGATATTTAGCATTTTTAATGGAAGAAAAGAAAATGTACGTATATGGTCAATTACAAGAAGGTGGAGTTGAGGCGGATTTTAAAGATTTAATTAAACCGTACTTAGAAGGGTTAACGAAATTAAAGTCAGATATGGAAGTTTACTCCTTTGTTTCTGTTGGCGGTTCTAAAATAGAGCTTGAAAATGAAGAAGGAAAACAATAATAATTATATCCTTTCCTAAGCTCTCTAGGAAAGGATATTACCTTTTACGAGTTCGGAATGAAGGGTTAAAAGAAGGTTGAATTTTCATATGATAAATAAAGTCGACAACTTTTGTAGAAACCCATTGTGAGATAATGGCTTTAATAATAATTCCCCAATCAATTACGAGTGCCGTTAAGATAAAAATGGATCCGTTCATGAAAAAAAGGGGCTTACCAGGAAGTGTATTTCGATAAGTAGCAAATAATAAAGCGAGAACTCCCATTCCACCATTTGATACACCTTGCCTTAACAATAAACCAACTCCAATTCCTAGTAGTAACGAACCGATAAGTAAATCAAACCAAACATAAGTTGACGGCCTGTACATATCAACTTGAAAAAAATTAATCGTTAATGAAGTGATTGTAATTCCATACATTGTTCCCATTGCACTTGCATTACCTAGCCATTTAATGGCGACAACAAGCAAAGAAAAATTAACTAACCAAAGAGCAAATCCGACCGGTATGGCAAACCAATAATTTAAAAGGACTGCAATTCCACCAGCACCTCCAGATGGAATGGAATGGGGAAAAAGAAAAATAGCCATGGCAAACCCTTGGATTATACCGCCAGCAGTAATCATACAATATTTCTTTAGGAGCAACATACTTCATTTCCTTTATCCATTTCAAACGCCCTCATTTCCACTTTTGTTTGAGCTTGTCTTAGTAAATTATATGAAATGAATAAAGAGTTATGTCAAAAAAGAAGAGTACCTAGCCAAAGTGGCTAAGTACTCTATAGATTTAATAAACCATTGTTTGATCATGATAATATTTAAATTCTAGCAGATTATTGGAAGGGTCGATTAAAAAGAATGTGATATGTTCCTCTTGTTTTCCTTCAAACCTCACCATCCGTTTTTGAAAAAAAGGAAGGTTTCTGGATTCAGCTAATGTTAGAAGAGCCTCAAATTCTTGTTTGTTCGTAAAAGTGATTCCATAATGCCTTGGATACATGGAAGGCTTTAAGTCGATTTTCTCTGGATTTAAATGACAAACGAGTTGGTCACCAAAGAAGTCAAATGTGACGCGGTCATGGTATCTTCTTGCTCGTTTGCAACCAAGTTGAGTATAAAATTGTTCAGTTTCTTCTAAATCTTTACAAGGTACCGCAAGATGAAATACTTTGTTAGTTTCTCTCATTTAAAGTCACCACCATTTTATTAGTAAAAAGATGAAATGTATCAGAACGAAGCCCTAATCGTAATGTTTCAAGTGCAATCGGGTCGTGAATGGAAATGTTGGCTAAATTTACATTTGGGCCGATTTTCTCAATAAAACATGTTTGCATTTCTTTCGAAGGGGCTTCAAATATGATTTGTTGCAAATTAAGCCCTGAAGACACAATATCTTCTACGATTTGCAAGCGGATTTCACCATTTTCTTGACATAAACCACTCGTACCACTTTCTCTAGCCTCAGTAATCACTTTCATAGCACCAGCTTCAATGTCTTCATGAATAAATTCAATCCAATCTTTTGAGTGATGTTCGTTAGAAATCGTACAATCTTTTGAACCGACTTCACTAAACACGAAAAAATCCTTCGAAAAGTCTTTAATATATTCGGCTTTTTCTTTGTTGGAAATCGGGACTGTACCATTTGAAATTTCAATATACTTGCACTGCATGTTTTGGCAGTAATGAAAATACTGTTCTACTTTGTTTTGACTTACAGATTTTTCAAACAATGTTCCACCAAAGAAATAGTCGACATCATGGTCTTGTAAACATGCTATTTTTTCTTCTATATGTTTTGTTACAAGTGATGTACCCCAGCCAAATTTAACAAAATCAATTAGTTCACTTGAGCTTTTCATCATATCTTTAAAAAAAGAGATAGGCACTCCGTTATCGATAATGATGGAAATTCCATGTTGACGGGGTTTTTGTTGTCTAAGGGGTAATGATAGCTCTAGATTACTCATAATTCTAACCTCTCAATTCTTGGTTTTCCGTCCTTTTTCTTTACCACCATCACAAAGAGTTCATGCATTTCAACTGTACATAATGAAATATCTTCTTTCGAAAAATGTTCATTCTTGTTATCAAAAAATTTATCGGCTACATGTGACTGTTCAATACGTTGAATGGTTTCCTCTACAGTTATGTTGTCGTGGTCAAGAATGATGGATTTCATGTATTCTGCACAAGCGAGATCATCATCGCCAGTCGGGTGAGAAGCAATTAGATTAATATTTTGGAGTGTAGGTGAATGCGCTTGAAGACCTTGAATATATTTTGCGGTAGTCTTTGCGTTCGAAAATCCCGTTACAAGTGTATAGTCAGCATCTAGCGCATGAAGTGTTGCATGAACACCATTTGTTGTTTTTTGAATAATGGTCTTATCCTGAAGGTTTTTTGATTGAAATGTAACAGGGGAATTATCAAGGTCAAAGCCTTGAATTGGTAGTCCATTCACCTCCCCAGCTAATAAAAAGTCCGGATGCTGCTGCTTCAATGCGAATGCCTCTTCTACTGTGTCCACAAGGTATATTTCTTTAACTCCGGAACAAAAGGCATAATGCGCAACCGTGAATGCTCGTATCACATCAATGACAACATTAATGTGAGGGTCTGCTTCCTTTTGTGCTAGTGAATGTTGGTGTCCTTGTAAAATTCGAATCGCCATTGGATTGTCGCTCCCAACAAGTTTGTTATCGTAAAGCCTTCAAAAAGAGTATATTCACCTAACGCTCAAATCGTAACATGGGCATTCGCACTAATTATTTTGACCTAGTATTCCAAGTGTGATTTAGGTAATTATTAGAGCAATATTGTTATTAATAAGAGATGGAAAAACGGAGAAGAATAAAATGAATTCTAAAAAAGGTGGTGTGTATAAAAATGGATGGAACATTAGGATATTTACGAGAAGCTTTATCGAATTATTATGAACATAGTGAAGTGTGCCGACGAGTATATGAAAAAATTGAAAGTAAATCAAATGAAAGCGAATTAGAGTTTGTTCGACAATTGGATGAGGAAGAACATGTTTTTTTAAATAAAGTATTAAAACGAGAAATTGAATACGCAGAAGATGGAATGGACCCAACAAGATACAGACAATTAAATGAAGTATATGAACTATTAATTTAAATATCTCCTTCGGGTTTTAAAAAACAAATAAATACAAGGAAAAAAGTAGTAGGTTTAAAGGACCTCCTTATTGGGTAAATAATATCATCTTTTTTATTTCCCATACTCAGGAGGTCTTCTTTGTGCAAAAACGAAAAAATGTTATTATGTTATCTTTTTCGGCGTTTGTCGTCCTATTATCTATTATCGTTCACGTATTACATCAACAGTTCCATTTTCTTCATCACTTAAGTCATATGCACCATGCAACAGAAACGAGTACAGATTTTGGTGCTATTTTAATTGGACTTGCTCTTATACCAATTTTATTATTCTTTTCGTCCTTTTTTCTTTATTTGAAAAATGCCGTTCATCCGTATATCCCTATGATGATTACATTGACCGTAACATTTAGTAGTATTTCTATCATTGCAGGAGGAGATGGACTTGTTGAATATCATTTCTCTATCTTCATGGTATTAGCGGCACTAGCGTATTATGAAAATGTTAAACTTGTCATTGTTAGTACCGTTATATTTGCTGTTCAACATTTATTAGGTTACTTTACATTTCCAGAATTGCTTTGCGGGACATCTGAATATCCCTTTAGTATGCTTATGATCCATGCTGTATTTTTAATTTTTACGAGTGTCGTTATCCTTATTCAAATTATTGCGAGAAATCGTTATGAAAGAGCAGTGAAAACAAGGGAACGTGAACACGAAAACATGATCCAAAACATTATCAACAACATAGAAAAAACATCAAATCAAGTGTTCGTCCAAATTGAAAGACTTGAAAAAGGAGTTCAGCAGTCAACAGCTGCTACAACTGAGATCACAGCTTCTATTCAAGAAATGGTGGCTGGGGCCGAAGCGCAGCTTAAGAAAACAAATCAAAGTACAGATGCGATTCAAGAGGTAACGAACGATGCCACGATAATCAAAGAGCAATCGCTTCGTTCGAAAACCTCTTCTGATGAAACATTGATTTTGGCACGTAATGGAAAAGAAAGTATGCAAGAAACCAAAGAGCAAATGAAGGCTATTTCAAACTCCGTAAATAACATGGAAGTAGTCGTATCTGAGCTTCAAGGAAGTGCAAAGGATATCCAACAAACCGTTCAATTTATGTCTGACATCGCTGAACAAACGAACTTATTAGCGTTAAACGCTGCAATTGAAGCGGCGAGAGCGGGTGAATCCGGAAAAGGCTTTGCAGTTGTGGCAGATGAGGTTAGGAAATTAGCTGACCAATCCCAACATTATGCATCTGTAATCTCCTCCATCGTTGGATACGTTGTGGAAGGGACAAGTAATGTGACTAAAGTCATGAACGAAAGCCAGGCACAAGTAGAAAAAGGTATGAATCAAGTTCAGTCGACAACCGTTGTATTTGAATCAATAGTGAAAAATACAGAGAATGTAAATATGAATGTGGACCAAGCTTATCATTTAGCATTAATGATTACAAAGAGGGTAGAAGAGCTTAATAATTTAGTGAATGAGATGATGGACGTATCAAATGAACATCAAGTAAAAACAAAAGAAATCTCTTTTGCCTCAGAAGGTCAATTAAAGACGTTTGCAAACTTACAAGAGACGACTGCCTTGCTCCAGTCAATGACGGAAAAATTAGAAAAACAAGTGTGTGATATGACTGTTACTCGATAAATATCAACTTAACAAAAAAGATAGCGATCTTTTTTGTTAAGTTTTGAAAAAGATGTTATTTTTATTATAAAACTTTTATTTATAAATAGATTGCGGAAAATAGTAGATGCTTGTAAAATGAATGAAAGGACTAAATAACTAGTATTATAGAATTATATTTTAAGGGGAGAGCACAATGGTAAAACAAAAAAACGCGATTATGATGTATTTCACATTGTTTGTTGTAGGGTTATCTCTTTTGATCCACATTTTGCATCGTCATTTTGGTTTTTTAGCTCATTATAGCCTTAGTCATCGAGGGACAAGCATTACAGATTTAAATATAATTCTTACTTTACTTATGATTATTCCATGTATTTTGTTGGCTCTCTCATTTGTGCTGTATAAGAAAAAACAAACGGACCAAAGAATACCGATGTTGATTATGTTAGCTCTAACTTTTGGAAGTATATCCATTATTGCAGGTGGTGATGGATTAGTAGAATATCACTTTTCAATTTTTATGGTCTTAGCTGGGTTGGCTTATTTTGAAAATATTCGTCTTATTGTGTGGAGTACAGGAATTTTTGCCGTGCATCATACGGTTGGCTATTTTACCTTTCCAGAATTAATTTGTGGTTCAACTGAATATCCTTTTGGGTTATTAATGATGCATGCTGTTTTCCTTGTGTTTACAAGTGTCATTATTATTATTCAGCTAGTAGCAAGACAAAAATATTTACAAATGGTTACGTTGCGAGAAAACCATGATAACAATGTGATTTCCCAGTTAATCGAAAATATTATTTCAACGTCTAACGAAGTTTTTGAAGGAATTGAACAGCTAAATACTGGAGTTTCAGAATCTACTTTAGCGAATAGTGAAATTGTTAGTTCTATTCAAGATATGGTGTCTGGTGCGGAAAAACAACTTGAAAGCGCTAAAACAAGTTCGGATATTCTTGAAGCTGTAACTGTCGACGTTTCCACTATTTCAGAGCAATCATTACGTTCAAAACAATCTTCAGATCAAACGAAGCAGTTAGCAGTAAGTGGAAAGCAAAGTATGGGTAGTACAGAAAAACAAATGAGTGAAATATCTCATTCCGTTCAAAATATGGAGGTTGTCGTCCAACGTTTACAAGCTGGAGCTGAGCAAATCCAAAAAACATTAACTTTCATGTCTGAAATTGCGGACCAAACAAATTTATTAGCATTAAATGCTGCGATTGAAGCAGCAAGAGCAGGAGAAGCGGGGAAAGGCTTTGCGGTTGTGGCTGAAGAAGTAAGGAAACTAGCTGACCAGTCAAGTAATTATGCAGCGCAAATTTCTTCAGTTATCCGGGATGTTGTTACGGGTACTAATGATGTCACAAATGTGATGCAAATCAGTCAAACACAAGTCCAAAAAGGAATTGATCAAGTCAAGGCAACAAATGAGGTTTTTGATTTAATTGTTGAAAATACAGTATTAGTGAATGAAAATGTAGAGAAAGCTCATCTCATTTCACAAACGATTGTCACAAAAGTAAAAGAGTTAAAAATGTCACTAGAAGAAATGACAAATATTTCAGATGATCAGCGAGCAATGACAGAATCCATTTCCGCTTCTTCCGAACAACAATTGGCTACGTATCAAAGTTTCACTGACATTACATCGTCATTAAAGGATATGACATCGAGGCTCGAAAGGTTAGTGGAAGATATGAATGTTAGTCGCAGAAACTAGAAACTATATAATGAAAGAACGTCTTAAAAGGGTGAATATTCCTATTAGGACGTTTTTTTATAAGAGGAATCATTTATATTATGCGTGTAACAATAAAGGAAATCTTAAAAGCTGGAGTGATGAGATGGGTAATAAAATCGCAATCGTAACAGGCGGAGGGTCTGGCATCGGAAAAGCTAGTGCGATCAAACTAGCAGAAGAAGGATTTGCTGTTTGTATAATGGATATTAAAGAAGAGCGTGCAGAAGAAGTAAAACGGAGTATTGATAAGGCTGGAGGGACATCAATTGTTTTAGACATTGATGTTAAAGATGAGGAGAGGGTGAAAAATGGCTTTCAAAAAGCATGTGAAAACTTGAATGGGATTATAGAAGTTGTTTGTATTAATGCAGGTATAAATGGGACTTTGGCAGCGATAGAAGACTTAAAAGCAGAAGACTGGGATGTTACGTTGGAAACGAATTTGCGCAGTACTTTTTTACTTGTTAAACATAGTATTCCTTATATGAAAACTAGAGGTGGGAGTATTATTATAACGAGTTCGATTAATGGAAATCGAACATTTAAAAATATAGGGATGTCTGCTTACAGTACATCAAAAGCAGGGCAAGTGGCATTTATGAAAATGGCAGCGCTCGAGTTAGCCAAGTATCGGATCCGTGTGAACGCGATTTGCCCAGGTGCGATTGAAACAAATATTGGCCAAAACACACATCCGACGGAAAGTTTAGATAAAGTGAAAATCCCTATCGAATACCCAGAAGGAAATCAACCGTTAGAGCATCAGCCTGGTAAAGCTGAACAAGTTGCTGATTTAGTTGTGTTTCTAGCCTCAAAAAAATCAAGTCATATTACTGGAACCGATATATTTATTGATGGTGCAGAATCGTTATTATAACGTACAAACATCAGGACTAATTTTTGGGGAAGAAAAACACTAGAACGTTTGTAAGGCCACTGATAAGAGGACTTATCCTCTTCAGTGGCCTTGTTCTTTCGTTCAAGTTGGTTTTAATGCATTGGGACTTGTCGTTGTATTTTTCCATCAATTCGGTTGAAAATATCTTCTAGGGAAGTTCCGGTAATTGTGAGTCCGTGATTTTTTAAGCCGATGACTGCACGAGCAGGGTTTTCTTCTTCTCTCACTAGTTGTGCGACCGTTTTGGCAAGTTCAACAGTCCCACAAGGGTAATTTATTTCTGTCGCCTTAATCCCGTCCATCCAGGCGTGAATATGAACGATGGCACCTACTTCAGGGTGCTCCTTGTAAATCATCCAATGCTCAATGGCATCAACAGACGCCCGTTTTGGAGCGATTTCTGGTGGCACACTCACCTCAATTTGATTATTTATTTCGTTATACCCTTTTATATAAAGAATGTCTTGTCCAATTGTCTTCATGTTTGATTTATCGATGCCGCTAGCACTCATCCAGAAATTGTTATTTTCTTGACGTGCACTTAAATTTCCATAGCTTAACCCACCAATTCCATATAATTTATGAAGTTGACGCATATCCCGTGGAGTTAAATATTGATCAATAGGAAATGGTGCTGGAAGCAAATCCATTTCATCAAGTTTTTTCCCAGACTCACTTAACTGATTTGTTACGGAATCGCCTTTCCACAACGGTTTTGGCAAGTCATATTGAAAGTCATTATTAATAACCAATTGAGATAAGGCTAAAGGCTCGAGTCTATCATAAATCGCTTTAAATAAGCGTTGTTCGTCATCACCTTTTTTATACTCGATTCGATAACATCCTTGTTCAGGTGTTAGAAAATACAAAGTAGTCACATCGTTGTCATGATTAATATAAAGCAGGTGATTAGATAAGGAACGAATTAAATAGGGATATGCTTCTTTAAAAACGTTATCAATGGTTCCTTCAGTTTCCAAAACCGATACGACAAATGTCGCTTGTGCTTTTCTGCGATAAGGACGACACTCGTCAGGTGTTACAAAATTTAATACTAATTGAATGACTTCCTCATGGTTATCACTAAAGTGGAACCCTTGAGCTGAAAATGTATCCTTTAAACCAGCATAGAGCCATTGTAAAAATGAAGTATTGGCCGTACCATGTAATGTAAATGTTTTCATGCTGTAATCCTCCTTCATGGATGTGTATATTAATGCTCAAATACAACCTTCATGACATTTTCCCTACTTTTATTCGCAGCTGTATGAATGGCTTCGCGGTAATGATCAAGCGGGAATTTGTGAGTTACCATTGGAGCTAAGTCGACTTTTTTTTGTTTCATTAATTCAATCGCAATTTCGAGCGTTCGCATTGTCTTCCCTTGATATTCTCCTGTGCTATAACAAAAGCTTCCTTTTACTTCGAGCTCATTTAACCAAACCGTTGTCCAATCAATTCCATCAATAATACTCGCCAAACCGAGTAAAACTACTTTTCCTCCACTTTGTGAGAAACGAAGGGCATCATTCATGCTTTTCTTTTTCCCGACACATTCATAGACGATATCAGCTCCGCCTTCAATGACAGCGTCTCCGTAAATTGGCTTTAACTTTTTCGCACCAAGAATGATGGCGGCTTCGTCTATGTACGCTTCATTTCGTGAAAGGTAAATAAGTTCATTTGCCCCAAAATGTTTGGCTAATTCACCTTGGAATGGGTGTTTGACCATCGCAATGATTTCACACTCAATGTCAAGTGCTCGAATCGCCGCAATGACTGAAATACCGATAACTCCTGCTCCAATTACTAGTACTTTATCTCCTTGTTGTGGTGGATTTCGCAATACCGCATGTAAGGAGCAACTGAATGGCTCGACTAATACGCCATTTAAGTCATCGACTTCATCTGGGAGTGTTAAAATTTGACTTTTGTGGGCAACAAGAATTGGACCCCAACTCCCACCAGTATCTTTACACGCGCCAATAAGCAGTCCAGGAGAAATATTCCCTTCTGTTTTATGTGCACACACACTAAAATCACCTCTAGCACAGGCTTTACAAGGAGGAGAAATGCCACGACTAATACAAGAGAGAACAGGATCAACGACAACCCTTGTCCCTTTTTGTAAGTTGTCAACGTTTTTTCCACTTTCTAATACTGTTCCGACAACTTCATGTCCTACCGTAAAAGGAAAGGAGGCGTAAGGAGATGTGGCGGGACTATCATTTAAAAAAATTAAGTTTAAATCACTTCCACAAATGCCACCATATGTAACTTTGATTTTTACCCAATCCTCATTAGGCAGGGAAGGTTCTTGAACGTCACGTAAACGTATACATGAAAGTTTTGGGTGCCAATGTAGTGACGGGTTCATTTTTCCAGCCACTTTGCTTACTACATATCGAGGAATACTATAATCAAACTGAACGGACTTCATCATTACACCTCCTAATGGAGCTTTGGTGAGATTTTCCTACCGTTATTTTTAACAATCTAACCAATTTTATACAGTATAAAACGTTATAAAAACTCTTAAGGGGATTTTAAAATTTGTTTGAGAGAGAAAAAAATAGGAGATATAGTGTTTTTCTGTTATTTTGGTTGGAGTTAAAAAAAGAATGAATGACTAGAAGTTGGCTTCGTCTATAGGGAGTGGTGTGCAGAGGTAAACCACTCCCTAGACGTTACACCTTTAAATGGGGATGAGGATCTGATGTTGTTTGCTCTTGATTGTCATAAAGGACGTTTTCGTATTCAAGCTCAAAAAAGGCAAAGACAAAAGCTTGAAATTGCTCAACCATCGTTCTTATCATTGGTTTTCCTCCTATTCAAGGCAAAGTAGATGTTTTTTTACTTTGTGTTGAATAGAAGGAATTTATACATTTTTTACTGTTCAAATCAAATTTAAATTGTATAGTTGTCTAGTTATATGAGATTAAAAGAAAAGTAATAGATTACTAGATTTTCTTGATATATTTGGATGAAAATTCCGTTTATCTAGTTGTTTATGTGCAAAAGCATAAGAAATATAGAAAACAAAACGATTAGGAATATTCTGAAATTTAGGGATAAATACCCTTTCCGTTAGTGAACGAATGAGAGAAGATAAAAAGAGGTTAACTGGTATAGATGATTATACATGATGTTTTCAACTATGGATTAAAGCTGTTTTTTCTTTTATGACAAGGATTCTATTCTATTAACCTATCATATACTTATGAAGGAGGAGAAGTGTATTGGGTACTATTGTAAAAAATACTAAAATGAGAAAAAGAACGTTTATGGGATTGTTAAGCTTTCTAATGTTACTATCGGTTATGTTTCCCGTTGGAGGTGGTGGAACTACCTTTGCTAATGAATTGTCGGGGATGAACACAGATTATAAGATTGTAGGATATTATCCGTCATGGGCAGCATACGGTCGAGAGTATAATGTGAGCGATATTGATGGTTCGAAAGTGACGCATATTAATTATGCTTTTGCCGATATTTGCTGGAATGGGCGTCATGGAAACGCGGACCCAGAAGGACCTAATCCGCAAACATGGCCTTGTAGAAATGCTGATGAGCAAACAATTAATGTTCCAAATGGAACGGTCGTGTTAGGTGACCCTTGGATTGATGCGGGGAAGCGCTTTACTGGCGATACATGGGACCAACCGTATGCTGGGAACTTGAATCAGTTGAGCAAATTAAAGGAGCAACATCCCCATCTCAAAACAATCATTTCAATTGGTGGATGGACATGGTCTAATCGGTTTTCTGATGTAGCTGCTACTCAAGAAACGAGAGAAGTGTTCGCTCAATCTGCTGTTGACTTTATACGAACATATAATATGGATGGAGTTGATCTGGATTGGGAATATCCTGTGAGTGGAGGACTGCCTGGAAATAGTCGTCGTCCAGAAGATAAGCAAAATCATACACTCTTATTGCAAGAAGTTCGGAAAGCTCTTGATATTGCAGAACAAGAAGATGGAAAAACATATTTACTAACGATAGCATCAGGTGCTAGTCCAACGTATGCGGAAAATAACGAACTAGATAAAATCGCTGAAGTGGTAGATTTCATCAATATTATGACATATGACTTTAATGGTGGGTGGCAAACTGTAAGTGCTCATAATGCTCCATTGTTTTATGATGAAGCAGCGCTTACTGCTGGTGTACCACAAGCGGAAGTTTATTATGTCGATGCCGGTGTCCAAGGACATCTTGAAAAAGGGGTACCTCCAGAAAAACTAGTATTAGGGGTCCCGTTCTATGGTCGGTCGTGGGGAAATTGTAGCAATGGTCGAAATGGAGAATATCAAAATTGTGGACGAGCTACAGGAGGAACTTGGGAAAATGGCGTTTATGATTTCACTGATCTTGAAAATAACTTTATTAATAAAAATGGCTATACACGGCATTGGAATGATGTAGCAAAAGTTCCTTATTTATATAATCCGTCTACCGGAGAATTTATCTCCTATGATGATGAACAATCGATGGCTTATAAAACAGCCTATATTCAAAATTTAGGGCTTGGGGGAGCAATGTTTTGGGAGTTTAGCGGAGATAGAAACAATACATTATTAACACAAGTTCATAATGATTTATTTGATGGACAAACACCACCTGCTCCAGAGCCAGGAAACCCAACAGAACCAACAGATCCTACTGACCCACCGGAGCCAGAGCCACCATCACAATGTGAGGCGCCAGCTTGGAGTAGTACGCAAGTTTATACTGGGGGAGCAGAGGTTTCCCATAATGGAAGTATATGGAGAGCAGGATGGTGGACACTAGGAGAAGAACCAGGAACAACAGGCGAATGGGGTGTATGGCGGTATGTTTCAGGGTGTCTGACACCCTAAAAAGACACTGTCCACCTAGCGTGGACAACGTTAAAGGACTTTTACTCAAAATTGTCGAATGAGATTGTAATTCGATTATTTTGATAAAGAGGTGTTTGAGGATGGGGACCTTTCCATATCGACAATATGATGGTGTAGGATTAGCTGAATTAATTCAAACAAAACAAGTGAAAAAAGAAGAAGTGCTAGAGGCAGCAATAACAGAAATTGAGAAATGGAACCCATCTTTACATGCGGTTATTCATACGATGTATGACCAAGCGAAACGAACGATCGCAAAGGATGAAACGGGTACGTTTGCAGGGGTCCCGATATTATTAAAAGATATAACACAAGAAATAAAAGGAGAACCGCTAACATCTGGTTCAAAAGCATTTGCATCCTATAAAGCAAAACAAGATTCTGAATATGTGAGGCGTGTGAGAAACACTGGAGCGGTATTTGTTGGTCAAACGAATGTCCCTGAATTTGCCCTAATGGGGATTACTGAACCTGCTTTTCATGGTCCAACGAGAAACCCGTGGAATATGGAGTATACCCCTGGTGGCTCAAGTGGAGGCTCAGGTGCAGCCGTGGCTTCGGGGATGGTGCCGATAGCTGGAGCAAATGATGGAGGGGGCTCTATTCGAATCCCAGCTGCATATTGTGGTTTGTTTGGAATGAAACCAACGAGAGGAAGAACGCCAGCAGGGCCAACCCATGGGCGCCACTGGCAAGGAGCTTCAGTTGACCATGTTTTAACAAGGTCCGTTCGAGACAGTGCGGCCATACTAGATGAAATAAGCGGCTATGAAAAAGGAAATGCGTTTTCCGTTAGTCCACATCCATTACGTTATATGCAGTATAGTCAAACACCTAATGAGTCACCATTAACCATTGCTTTTTCTACTACTTCACCATTAGGAACTGAAGTGGATGGCGATTGTAAAGAAGCTGTCCTTAATTTAATGAAGAAACTAGAAAAAGAAGGACACCGTGTTATAGAAAAAACAGCACCTGTTGATGGAAAAGCATTAGCGAAAAGTTATTTAACGATGTATTTCGGCGAGGTTGCCGCTACTTTGTATAGTGCAGAAGAACAACTCGGCAAAAAAGTAACGAGACATGATGTTGAACCAGCGACATGGCTCCTCCATTTAATGGGGAAAGCTACGTCAGCTCAAGAATTTGTGTTATCTTTACGAGAATGGGATAAAGCCGCTTTCCAAATGGAGACTTTTTTTGAACAGTATGACTTTTATGTCACACCAACGACGGCTTTTCCCCCTGCAAAAATTGGAGAACTTGAGCAAAGTAAAGGGGAAAAAATGCTCATTTCGTTAGTAAACCAATTCGGAGTGGCTCATTTGCTTAAAAAAGTTGGGTTTGTTGATAAAATAGCTGAGACAAGTTTACTTCGAACCCCGTTTACACAACTTGCCAATTTAACAGGTCAACCTGCGATGTCCGTTCCTGTTTACATGACAAAAGAGGGTTTGCCTTGCGGGGTTCAATTTATGGCGGCGAGAGGAAAAGAAGATCGGTTATATCAACTTGCTGGAATGTTAGAAAAAACAGAATTATGGATAGATATAACGAAAAACCCGACTTTTTCAAAAATATAAAGAAAAACACAGGTTGTTGGGGAAGGGAATGTCCTTTGAACAACCTGTCTCTTTTTAAAAACAAAAGAAAAGTTAAATTTTAGTATAGCAATGAAGCTTTGAAAGCTTATTCTAGAAGAGCGAAGGCTTCGCACCTGCGCGTTTCAGCCCAAGAGGAGCACTTGGGGTTCACTGTCAAAGGCGGGCAGGGCTACGCTCTTCGCTTGAAAGAAAAGACGCTCCGCGTTTTTCTTTATTATCTTGATCCTTTTTCATAAGGTTTACCGATTGCTTTTGGTGCATCTGCTCGCCCAACTAAACCAGCAAGAGCTAATATCGTTAGCACATAAGGCGCCGTTAACAGAAACACCCGAGGGATATCTTGGAGAAAAGGAATATGTTGCCCGACAATACTAATCGATTGAGCTAAACCGAAAAAGAGCGCAGCGCCTACTACTCCAATCGGATGCCATTTCCCAAAGATTAAAGCAGCTAACGACATGAACCCTTGTCCTGTTATTGTGTTCGCTGCAAAGTTTCCCGATATCGTTAATGCATAAACAGCGCCACCCATTCCAGCAAATGCCCCACTTAACATTACGCCAACATATCTCGTTTTTAAGACCCGAATTCCCATTGTGTCAGCAGCCATCGGGTGTTCACCGACTGAACGTAAACGGAGTCCAAACGGAGTATAAAACACAATATACCAGACAATAAACGCCACAATAATTGCTAGATAAGAGGTAATATAAGCATTTGCAAAAAATAATCGGCCAATAATCGGAATGTCGCTTAGAACAGGAACATTGATTCTGTAAATTAAATGCTGGATAAAATCAGTTTGGCCTTTATTATAAATGTTTTTTACTAGAAACACAGATAATCCTAACGCTAAAAAATTTAACGCTACACCGCTAACAATTTGGTCTGCTTTTAATGTAATGGAAGCAAAAGCATGAAATAATGAAAAGAGTGAACCGGCTACGATAGCAAATAGTAACGCTATCCATGGAGAAGCAGGTCCCATTCCGATATTTTCTAATGCGAGAGTAGCCACAACGCCAACAAAAGCACCAATAATCATTAATCCTTCCAATCCTATATTGACAACCCCTGTTCGTTCACTAAACAGCCCACCAATGCCGGTAAAGATTAAAGGTGCAGCTGAAAAAATAGCAGTAGGGATAAGGAGACCTAGTATTTGTTGGAGGTCCATGTTTATACACCTTCCTTCTTGATTCGAGTAATAAGCCAACGAACCAAATAACTAGAAGCAACGAAAAATATAATTAAGGCGATGACAATGTCTACGAGCTCTGTCGGGACCCCAGCTTGTGATTGCATATTCAACGAACCGATTTGTAAACCACCGAACAACGCTGAAGCTAAGGCAACACCGATTGCAGTGTTCGCTCCAAGAAGGGCGACCGCAATCCCATCAAAACCGACACCTGTAAATCCGGACATTATAGTCATATATTGATATGTGCCCAATCCTTCCATTGCACCACCAACCCCAGCAAAAGCTCCTGATATAACCATAGATAAAACAATATTTCCACCTACATTCATTCCTGCGTATCTAGAAGCATGCTCGTTTAAACCGACAGCTCGTAATTCAAAGCCAGTTGTCGTTTTCCAAAGAGTAAACCACATAATGATACATGCAATAATGGCAAGGATGAATCCATAATGTAATCTTGAAAAGTCTGTTAACGATTGCAGGAAAGGTGAGGCTAAAGAAGCTGAAGGCTTCACAATATCAGTCCTTTCCCCAGGCTGTAATAAAAACGTTCGGATTAAATAATTGACTACATGTAGAGCAATATAGTTCATCATAATCGTAACGATAACTTCATGAACATGTAATTTTGCTTTTAGGAGGCCAGGGATAAAGCCCCATAACGCTCCAGCGAAGGCTCCGGCTCCGATAGCTAGAGGGAGGTGAAGAAAACTAGGGAGATCAAATGTAATCCCAACAAAAACAGACGCAAGCCATCCGACGATTAATTGGCCTTCTACACCGATATTGAATAATCCCGTTCGATAGGCAAAGGCAACAGCTAATCCAGCCAAAACTAAAGGAATCATTGTCCGAATCGTTTCTCCAATAAAATACGTATCTCCGACTACTCCAACGAAAAGGGCGGTATAACCTCGTACTGGATTATAGCCACTTAATAACATGATAATAGCTCCGATCGTTAAAGCGATTAGAACTGCTAAAAGAGGGAAAATGATATGGTCCATTTTTTCTCGCAATGATGGCTTCACTTGTTATCACCAACCTTTTCCGTTGAACCTCCAGCCATTAACAGACCGAGTTCATTTTCGTTCGTATCTTTTGCATCAACGATCGCGACAATTTGACCTTCGTAAATAACCGCAATTCTGTCACTAACATGCAACACTTCATCCAGTTCGAGAGAGATTAGTAAGACGGCTTTTCCACTGTCTCGTTCTTTTATTAAACGACGATGGATCGCTTCAATAGCACCTACGTCCAAACCCCGTGTAGGTTGAGCTGCGATTAATAAGTCTGGCGAGCGATCGACTTCCCTTGCAATGATTGCTTTTTGTTGGTTTCCACCTGATAGTGCGCGCGCTAATGTATACTCACTAGGGGTACGAACATCATAATCGTCAATCAGCTTTCTCGCTTTCTCATAAATGGCCCGATAATTAAGCACACCTGATTTAGAGAAAGGCGGTTGATCATAAGTTTGTAACACCATGTTCTCACCAATCGTAAAGTTAAGGACAAGACCATGTTTATGGCGGTCTTGCGGGATATGACCAACCCCAGTCCGAGTTACTTGTCGAGGAGTAAAAGTAGAAATCTCTTTATCGTTTAATTTTATTTCTCCACTTTCTTTTGTAGCTAGCCCTGTTATCGCTTCAATTAGTTCAGTTTGCCCGTTTCCTTCGACACCGGCAATGCCAACAATTTCACCTGCTTTTACTTCTAGCTCAAGCTGTTTAAGCGCGGGGACCCCACGAGAGTCCTTAACAACAAGATTCTTAATCGAAAGGACAGGATGTGTTGGTTTCGCTTGTTCTTTTTCTACAGTGAAGTTCACTTCGCGTCCAACCATCATTGCAGCAAGCTCATGTGGTGATGATGATGCAACATCAACGGTTCCGATTCCTTTTCCACGACGAATGACTGTACATCGGTGACAAACTTCCATGATTTCTTTTAATTTATGTGTGATTAAAATAATTGATTTTCCTTCTGCTACGAGCTTTTTCATAATTTGCATAAGTTCTTTAATTTCTTGAGGAGTTAACACAGCGGTTGGTTCATCAAAAATTAAAATATCAGCGCCGCGATATAGTGTTTTTAATATTTCAACCCGCTGCTGCATCCCAACAGATATACGCTCCACTTTTTCATATGGATTAACAGCAAGACCATATTGTTTAGAAATTCGTTCGACTTCGTTGGCAGCTTCTTTTATATTAATTTTTCCATAGGTTGTTGGCTCTTTCCCAAGAATGATATTTTCAGCAACAGTGAATTTATCGATTAACATAAAATGTTGATGGACCATTCCGATTCCTAATTGGTTTGCGATATTTGGGTCGGTTATGTTCACTTTTTTTCCCTTGACAAAAATTTCACCTTTTTCAGGCTGATATAGACCGAATAAGACATTCATTAAAGTTGATTTACCAGCTCCATTTTCTCCAAGTAAGGCATGGATTTCACCTTTTTTCAGTTGCAGGGTAATGTTATCATTTGCGACGATACCAGGGAATTCTTTTCGAATGTGGCGCATCTCAATGACATAGTCCACGCCAATTCACCTCCTATTGGAAAACACGAACGATAAAAAAGGGGACTGTCACCACGATGGTGACAGTGACCTTTATAGATTTTCAATAAATTCTGCGTATTCTTCATCGGTTTGAGGAACTTCAATGTCACCGGCTTGAATTTGTTCGATATATTCGTTAACCCGTTCTTGAGCTTCATCACTAACATTCTCAGTGTTTTCGGCAATTCCAACTGCATCATCTTCTAACCCAAACTCAAGAATTTCACCACCTGGGTAATTTCCTTCCATAGTTTGTTGGTTTACAGAATAAAGAGCATTGTCTACACGTTTAATCATTGATGTCAGTGTGACATTTTCAGGAAGTCCTTCTTCATGTTGGTCACGGTCAACACCGATAGCCCAAACATTTTCATTGTTTCTTTTTCTGTTCTTTGCTTCTGTAAATAGCCCTTTCCCTGTTCCGCCAGATGCATGATATATAATATCTGCACCTTGAGTGTACATGGCATTCGCGATTTGCTGGCCAGTAGATTCGTCGTTAAAAGACTCCGCATATTGTACGATCACATCGGCATCAGGGTTTGCTGTCTTCACTCCGGCTTTAAAGCCATTTTCAAACTTTTTAATTAATGCACCTTCTACACCACCAAGAAATCCAACTTGGTTTGTTTCTGTTGTAAGACCTGCGATAACCCCAACAAGAAATGAACCTTCATGTTCTTTAAATGTGATGTTAGCGACATTATCTAGAAGTTCTCCATCATCGCCTTCAACAACCATATCAACGATTGCTAGCTGTGCTTCAGGGCGTTGTTGTGCAACTGTTTTCACATCATTTCCCATTAAGAAACCAATGGCCCATACAAGATCATAATCTTCACGAACGAGTGAATTTAAATTTGGTGCATAGTCTGCTTCAGAGGAAGATTGCAAATATTTATAATCTGTTCCTTCTTCTAACCCAAACTCTTCACCAAAACGAGTCATTCCTTCCCAAGCCGATTGATTAAACGATTTGTCATCAATTCCACCAACATCAGTAACCATAGCGACTGTAAAATCTTCTGCATCTCCAGTCGCTTCTTCTTGTTGCTGTTCCTCTTCAGTATCTTCTGGTGCTGTTGGTTCTGGCTGTGTACCACCGCCTCCACCTGTTCCACATCCTGTTATTACAAAAGCAATAATAAGGAAGAGGCAAAGTAAAAAATTGTTCATTTTCATAATGAAACCCCCTTGTTAATTTTAATTTTCATGAATACGTTTAATATTTGAGTAAAAATCAAAAATCATACACAAGAAGATAAAATGTGTAAAACAAAGGAAATGAATTGAAAAAACAAAATAAGCTATCCCACTTTTTGTGGAATAGCTCGTCGGTCAAAAAAGTCACTTCGTTATCCAAATCACATTTGCTTTTGAATCCCAATGTGTCCCAGCCATTGTCGTTTCACGCAATGTCCGTAAAGATACAAAAACATTTGAATCTAGGATTTCAGGCTGGTTTGTCAATGTCCGATTACGTTGGTTTACCGTCGCTTGTTTTTGATTTACTCTCATAGAAACAGTGTCGGTTCGATTTGTAATCGTCAATCGATTTGTTGATTTGTTCCAACTATATTTATAACCTATTTGTTCAGATGCCTGCTTTATTGGGACATAAATCGTCTTGTTTCTTCTGATTGGCTCACGGCTTAATGTCGCAACTTTACCATTAACAATAAGTGTTGTTTTTCTATCTTTTGATGAAATCGTTTCGTTAATAGTAATGAGACTCGTATGAATGAACCCTCTTATCTTTCCAGCCCGAATTCGGTAAAACTCACCTTGTCGTCCGGTAATTTGTACTGTATCATTCCTTCTCGCTTTCCCAATGATAGAGGATGATGTTGATGCGTTTTTTCGAATATTCGCCACTGCTACATTAATTTTCCCTGTAATTTGTGTTCCAACAATTGCCACTGCTTGTTCTTGTTTCGGAGGCGAAGCAACAGGTTGTACAGGGACAGGGGCAATGATTGGATTTGTTGGTACTGTGACTACAGGTGTTGGTTCTTGTTCTGGTGGAGTTGTTGTTCTTTGTAGTGCTTGTTCTATTGTTGCTATTCTGTTCTGTGAGCCCGCTTTTGCTTCAATCGTAAAGGTATAATTCCCATTTGGAATGTTTGTTACAGTCCAATATTGAGCTCGATCACCCGCAGATCTCGTCATATCTCGAATAAGGGTAGCAATTGTTCTTTTCGTAGAGTCTTGAATAGATATCGTCATTTGTGCATCTTGGTTTAAACGATACCGAATAATCATTTGCTCTGTATTTGGATTGAAATCCACTTGAACATTCGTGATTTCAAGAGGGAGTACTTCTGGAACAGTTACTGTTTCCTCTATTGATTGTACAGGTGGATGATTACCCATTACAGGTTGGTTATATTGAAGTTTTGGTGTCAGAACTGTATGTGGATAATAAAACCCTAAAATTTGAACGTACGAATGTCCCGCATCTGCACGGTTTTTTGCGCCGTATTGACTTAAGCCAACACCATGTCCCCATCCTCTCCCACGAACAGTGATGCGATTGTTTTGGTCTGTAACTTCATCAATAAGATAGCTTCGAATGTGATTAATGCCTATCATAGCTCGAATTCGTTGCGCAGACGTATTTGTGAAATGGACAGTATGGAGTTTCATTGTTCCGTCCGAATTTTTTGAAAATTCTCTAGTTCCTCGGTCTCTTAGGAAGAAATCGACTTTTATAGCTCCGTTTCGAACACGTCCTCCAGTCCCAGGATTTGTTAAGTGGAGGAAAGGGATTGAAACAAGCTTTATATCTTGATTTGAATAGCCATTGGTCAGAAGCCATGTTTTAATATTTGCAGGAATCGTTGTATCGACTTCTCTTGTAGAATCCCACCACAGTTCAGGTTTCATAACATCTAAGTTGGAAATATCAATTTGTGTTTTGGCCAATGTAAAGTTCCACGGGTCAATGGAATCAAAGGAATCTTGTTGTATCGGAAAATAAGGTAAGCTTGTCCCGTTCCAAACATTGGCGTTTGACTCTGTCATCCCACCATTACTAGAAGAATAAACAGCATCTATAAGAGCATTGTTAAACGTAAGTGTTTGTCCCGTTGTATCAACAACTGCTTTTGTACTATTTGGGTGCCACGCATACCCGCCATACACTTGAAATGAAATCGTATCATCAATAATTGACCGTTGGTGTTTGCGGGCATATGTTCTCGCCGCAACCGCTTGTGCTTTTAATGCTTCTAGATGCCAAGAAGCAGGCATTTCTGCTGGGACAACACCTTTTACATAGTCTTCGAGTGGAATCGTGTTCATTGGGCGAATAAATGCATTTTCAATTTGAAATTCTATTGTTCCTAGGTATGGTCGATTGTTAATTCGGATGAGATGAGCTTCATTATATTGGGCTGGAACAAATGAAATTCTTTCTCCTCGGAAGACTTGATGTGTCCCATCAAATAAACCGAGTTCATTGTTAACAATTCGCATTTGATACGTCTTTCCCGAGGGAATGAAAAATGTTTCGTTTAACGTATAGTTTCCGTTAAACGCGACCGTTAATTGAGTTGTATTTTTTACATAGTTTACGAGTTTAACCCTCATCAAAGGTTGTTCAACAGAAGCGTGCGCAGAAGGCAAAGGAATAGAGCAACAAAATAATAGTAGGACTGCGAAAAAAATGATGTTATTTTTCATCGATTATCCCTCTCAAACTAGTAAATTTTTATTTTAATCATAATTGATAAAGGAAACAATTGATACTAGGGGTTTACTGGAATATGAGAGGAGGTGTGCATTAAGGGGATTTTTCCTTTTTATGGAATGGGTAATTTAAGGGAAACGGACGTATTCTATAGATGACTAATTAAAGAAAGTAGGGATATGATATGTCTTTAGAATGGTTTGATCGTGTATGTTCTGAATTGCAAGATAGTATGGAATCGATTTGCGAACAATATGATGAAGTAGGGCAAATACAAATTGACCGTGCCTCAAAGCATCCGAAAATTGAGTGTTATATTGAACTTGATGATGGTGAACGTGATTATTTTTGTTCATTATTATTTGACCCTCATAACGAAGAATTTTATATCGTTGAATATGATTTAGAAACAGAACATACTGCACGAATCATTCTTGATGATATAGATGATATTATCGAAGTTGTTCATGAAACATTCCATGATGCAATCGATGCTTATGAATTAGTGGACGAAGAAATAGTTGAAAGTGATGAATATGAAGAAGAAGGCGTATATGTCGATAGTGAAGAGTTGGAAGAAGGGGTGTTTGAAGAAGTCATCATTGATGTTGATTGGACAACACCTGAAGTTCTTGCTTATTCTTATTTAGACGAAGTAGAGGTCGCTTATCGATTCGGAATTGTCCAAGAAACTGGTGATGGTGTCCTTCGTCGAGTAAATCGAATTGTGACAGAGGATGACACCGTCATTGAGGATGAATCTGACTTTGTTTTTAGTAAAGAAGAAGCAGGGACGATTATAGAATTAATCGAAGGCCATATGGATGAAATGGACGGATTTGACCACGAATAGTGGTCATTTTTGTTTCAAAAAAGTCGGACTTAGGGGTTGGAAAAGTGAATATTTATGATTTAAGTCAAAATCATGAAAATGCTAAAATCGAAAAAATGAAATTCACGAAAAATTTTCGTTCAGCAACAGCTGAAGAATGGTATGTATTTTTGCCTTCCTATCAAGAACCGAAACACGGAGGAGCTGCAATAAAAGTCATCATTCATTATGAGTTGCAAGGAAATAGAGATATCTTTATCAATACGACTGTTATCATTGATGATCAGAACTTATGGAAAGAAAACATGTATTCTTTCGTTTATGCCATTACGGATGAAATTGTAAATCGGTTAGTTGGCTATGCAGATACACTCGTGTCAGTCCATGCGGGAGACAATTCTTATCAAGTGGAGTTTAAAAAATAATAAATTGCTCTTTTCGGATTAAATGCTTACTATAAAAGTAGAATTCGTTAAAGGAGTAATGGAAAAAATGACTAAAATTGAAAACAGTAATGAGAAGTTAAAGGAAAGCTTTGTGGGGGAAAAATATGAGTGGTATGCAACGAAATGGCAAAAGGACCTATCGTGGAACTGGGCTGCTTTTTTCTTATCGGTATGTTGGCTTGGATACCGGAAAATGTATAAAGTGATGTTTCTCCTTTTTGCTTTTTTTGTTTCATTTGATATCATCATGAGAATCGTTTGGCCATATTACCCACCCGTTATTGACAATTTAATCGGAGGGATGGTCGCTTTGTTTTTTGGAATCAAAGGGAACTCACTTTATAAGAAAAAAGTAGAACAGACCGTTGAACATAGTCAATCTATCCCTGAACAAAGCCGTGAAGCAACAGTAATAAAAGCAGGGGGAACTTCTACTGCAGGCGTGTTTTTAGCGCTTGGTCTAGTAGTTTTATATATGATTTTTGTTATTGTACTATATTGGAATATTACCGTGTAAAAAAACGAGGAGGGACACAATGAAAAAATGGGCTTTCGTATCTGATTTTGACGGTACAATATCAAAAGAGGATTTTTATTGGCTTGTTATAAAAAAATACTTTGAAGAAGGTCATGACCTTTTTAAAAAGTGGAAAGCAGAAGAGTTGCTTGATATTGAATTTCTACAAACGGTCTTTTCATCCATTCATCAAGAAGAAGCAACAATAATTGAAGATATTGTTAGCTTACAAATTGATGAAGCTGTGCCTCGATTTATCCGAGATGTTCAGCGAAGTGGTGGCGATTTTTATATATTAAGTGCAGGAACAGATTATTATATTAAGCATATTCTTTCACACTACGGGATAGAAAATGTCGATGTTATTTCAAATAAAGGTTATTTTCACGAAAAAAATATCCATCTCACATTAAATGAGAATGACCCTACATATTCAAAGAGATATGGGATTGATAAAGCAAAAGTTATCCAACAAATGAAAAATGAATATGAAACGATTTATTTTTTTGGAGACAGTGAGCCAGACTCCCATCCAGCTGTTAATGCTGATGTGACATTTGCTAAAGCGGCTCTTATATCGATATTAAAAGAAAAAGAGGTTCCGTTTGTACCTGTCAATGATTTTAATGAGGTCCGAGAATATCTCCGTTTACATAATCTGCTCTAAACAGGTATAGAAAAAAAGCTGTGGAGATAAATCAACAGCTTTTTTTCGTTGTTTAGGAAACGATAAAATATTCGACCTGTGTATAACATAAATCTACTATATTTTTAGAATGAATGAGGGGTTTGGGGTACTATGAGACAAGCAAATTTGTTGTTTATGGTAAGGAAGCGGCCACGAAAACCGTTATCTGTGAACATTGCTAGCGTTTTGGAACGTTGGAGGACACAGGAGCAGTTAATCATAATATATCGTTACGAATAGCGTTGCTTTTGCGTGAATAAGCGCTCCTGTGGCCGCTAAAAAACCGAAACCCGTATGATGTTCACAAATAACGGCTGCTCTGACCGCGAAAATGAGATATGTTATTCATTTTTACTTTTCATATATTTTCGTTAACCATTCTATTATACTTAAATGCTCTTGGAATCGTAACTGTTCAACATTACATTGACCAATGACAGCACCATTTTTAATCGCGATAACTTCATCTAATAGTAATTCTACTTCTTTAATCTCGTGTGTTGTAATGATAACCGTTTGTTCTTCTAAATTGATATAAGAAATTAAACCTTTGACGATGGAATCTCGTACCATCGGATCGAGTCCTGATAAAGGCTCATCTAGTAAGATAACAGGGACTTCTCGTGCTAGGGTTAAGACAATTTTTAATCTTCCACGGTTTCCTTTTGATAAGTGTTTTAACTTTGCTTGTTTATCTAACTTCATAAAGGAGAGGATTTCTTCGGCTTTTTTTGTGTTGAAATCCGAAAACTGGCTTGCATAAAATTCGATTGTTTGGCCAACGGTATAAAAACTATAATACTCATCAAGTTCAGATAAGTACGCAACTTGAGAAGAAATTTTGCGGTCGACATTTGATTCATTAACGACGACAGTTCCACTTGTTGGCTTCACTAAGCCGGAAATGAGTTTTAATGTGGTGGACTTACCACTGCCGTTTTCCCCAATTAAACCGATAATTTTCCCTTTTGATAAGTGTAAATTTATATTGGAAAGAGCTGTTTTCGTCATATATCGTTTCGTTACATTTGAAATTGTTATCATTGTGTTCCACCTTCTTCCTTTCGTAAAAAAGTGTGAAGACCATCTTGTATTTCTTCATTTGAATACCCCATTTCATGCATTCCTTTGACAAATGATGAAATTTCCGCTTTTTTTAACTCTTCTCTTATTTCCGCTAAAATCGCTTTGTTTTCTGTCACAAATGTTCCTTGGCCACGCTTTGTTTCCACAATTTTCATCCCCTCTAACTCCCGATATGTTCGTTGAACTGTGTTTGGATTTACATTTGATTGAGTCCCCATCTCTCTTACAGAAGGAAGCTTGTCACCAGGCTTTAATTCCCCACGAATAATTTTCCGGTTAATTCGGTCGGCTAGTTGGCTATAAATGGGCATTGATGAGTGAAAAGTATCTGTCATTGTCTACACCTCTACTTTATGGTCTAGCATCCAGCACGCTCCAAAAAAGATAGCGAGAGTAAATATAGTTTCAAAAAAATACGTTCCTATAAATATAGATGTATCTTCTGCGCCGACATGAACTGAACTTCCTTCTGGTGTAGCTAATATTGAAATGTCAGTTAAAAGTGGAAGAGGTATTTCCCCCCAAGATGTTATTGAATCGTAAATAGTTACCGTAAACCAACCATATAATCCGGCTGAAACCGCTACAAGTATGAGGGTCAGTAAAAAACTAATAAACGAATGAAAATATTTTGATAGGACGAGATAAATGACGAAAAACAAAAGTAAACACACACCTACTTGAATGGAAAGCAAAAAGATGTGTAGGATGATAAAACTAATGACTGAATAAATCGTTGACATGGTAAGTAGAGAATCAAGCTGTGAAAAATGAAGACTGACTAAAAGAACCGTTGTCGTTAGTAGTAATGTTGGGAGATGAGAAACTAATCCTGCACTAATTTTAGCTAATACTAACGATACTCCTGACATTGGATTGTGCAACCATAAATGAAGCTTCTTTCGTTCGGTTAATAAACTATAAAATAAATAATACGCTAAATAGAAAACTTGAGTACCGGTTGCTAAAAGGCTAAGGCCGATTAATGTTTCAATCCCAAAACCATAACGACTGCCAATAAATACAGCAATGCTAGAAATGATAATAAAAACAAGAATCGGCATAATAAACGCGGGTAAACCAAGTCTCCATTCTTTTTTTGCTAAGTGTAACCATGCATACATTGTAATTCCCTCCTAAATTGTATTGTAGTATTAGTGTATTAATTGAATAGTACACTCATACAATTGATGTGTCAACGGTGATTTGTAAAAATTTACACACCATTTTTTTATTGGCTGATAATGAAGTGGTAATTACTTCCCGCTTTTATAAAAAGGAACTCAGTGCTGAAAGAAAATGTAGCATAAAATGAAATATTATAATGATCTTTCTTTATGAGTTGGGCATAAGTGGAGTCCCGACTTTTTTTCATTTCATACAATGGAGACTATAAGTTTGTTATTTTAATAATGAAATGAAAAATATTTTCCGGGTAAGCGCAAAGTATGAGTTTTTTCACTGGAAATCGACAACAGAAAATAAATGAAAAATCTTGAAAAAAAGAATAGACAAATGATGGTGGATTTCTTATACTGATTAAAACTAAGAATTCACATTAGTTTACTATGGATTAAGGAAGTTGGGGAGTAGTATGACAATTGAGATTGGTATTGTGTTGTTTGTTGTTGTCGTCATGATTATTTGCTTAATTAAAGAAGTCACAAGACCGGACTTTATTGTTTTTTGTGCGTTAGCCGTTTTATTACTCCTTGGTGTATTGTCACCTGCTGATGCGTTAAAAGGATTTTCGAATGAAGGGATGATAACGGTTGCCTTATTATTTATTGTAGCTGGGGCCGTTCAACAAAGTGGGATTTTAACACAAGTAGTTTTAAGAACATTGGGAAAAGGAAAAAAACCAAAAACAGCATTGTTACGAATGATGATCCCAGTTTCAGGATTGTCAGCGTTTCTAAATAATACGCCCATTGTCGTCATGTTTACTCCAGTGGTTCGCAAGTGGTGCCAAGAACATAATATCGCGCCATCAAAATTTTTAATACCGTTATCTTATGCCACGATATTTGGAGGTACAGTAACATTAATTGGGACATCAACTAACCTTTTAGCACATGGACTAATGATTGAAAGTGGCATGTCAGGCTATTCGATGTTTACCCTTGCGATTGTGGGAATTCCGGCTGCAATGGTCGGAACATTGTATATGAGTACAATTGGCTTTCGATTACTCCCAAACCGAAAAACATCAGAAGAAACCTTTCAAGAAAATACAAAAGAATACTTGTCTGAGCTCGTTGTTGAAACTGATGCTCCGATGATAGGAAAAACAATAGAACAAGCGGGTTTACGCAATTTATCAGGCTTATACTTAATTGAAATTATTCGAAAAGAGGGCGACCGAATTGCCCCAATAACATCTCAACATAAAATTCGCGAAGGAGACCGACTTTTATTTACAGGATTAATTTCAACGATAGTTGAACTTCAAAACATAAAAGGTCTTCGTGTACAAACAAGCTCACAAATAAGACTTGATGATTTGCAAAACGGAACACAAAGTTTATTTGAAGTTGTTGTCTCACATCAGTCTTCTTTAACGAATCGCTCGATTAAAGAAACAAAATTTAGAGAAAAATTTGGTGGTGGAGTCATTGCTGTTCATCGAAATGATGAACGGATTAACAGCAAAGTTGGAGATATTGTGTTGCAACCAGGAGATACGTTGCTCGTTCTTGCAAGTCAAGATTTCGTAAGTCGGTGGTCAAATTCAAAAGCCTTTTACTTGATGAACTCTGTTAAAGAGCAAGCAGTGATTGATCCGAAAAAATCAATGATTGCCATTGTGACGCTTATTGTGATGGTGTTGTTAGCGACATTTGAACTGTTATCGATGCTAAAAGCAGCAACATTAGCAGTGTTGGTCCTCTTTTTAACGAAAACAGTGTCGTTTGAGTCTGTTAAAAAATATGTTCATTTTAATGTATTATTACTAATTGCTAGTGCAATCGGTATTGGTGTTGCGCTAGAACAAACTGGAGCAGCAGCTTTGTTAGCAGAAAATTTAATTTTAATAACAAAAGGGCTCGGGATCATTGGTGTCATAGCAGTAATGTATTTAATTACAACGATATTTACAGAAATCATTACGAATAATGCGGCTGTCGTTCTCATGTTTCCGATTGCTTTTGCAACGGCTTCGCAAATGGGCATTGATCCTTTATCTCTACTTATTCCGATTACAATAGCAGCTTCTGCTAGTTTTGCTACCCCTATCGGTTATCAAACGAATTTAATTGTATATGGTCCTGGAGGCTATCGATTTAATGACTATTTAAAAGTGGGGATTCCGTTAAATATATTATATATGGTTGTTACTGTTCTAATTTCCTATTTCGTTTGGTTATAATATAAAAAAGCAAACATATGTTCGTTATTTGTGATATAATGAAAAAACAATAGAATTGAACTTCCTAAAAAAGAGTGGAGTAAGCTCGGTTTGAAGGGAGGTGATGCAATGTTGACCGTGTTTGAAGCCTTAATGCTAATGGTTGCATTTGCTACTTTAGTCATTGCATTGCTTTCTTTTACACACAAAAAATAACCGACCAGTTAGTAGGGATGGCGGGTTATAGTGTAAAAGCTCTGAGAACAAAACAATTCTATTGAGAGGAATAATGTGGGCGCATTATTCCTCTTTTTTAAAAGATAAGAAAGTTTTGGACTAGCAGTGAAGTTTTGAAAGCGCATTATAGAAGAGCGAAGGCTCCGCACTTCGCTGGAAATGAAAAGATGCTCTCCCGTTTTTCTTTATTAGGAATTAGGCAATTAAGTGGCCATGAGAACTGTTATCTGTGAACATGGCTAGCATTTTGGAATGTTGGTGGACACAGGAGCAGTTAATCATACTATATCGCTAGGAATAGAGTAGCTTTTGCGTTAATAAGGGCTCCTGTGGCCGCTAAAAAACGGAAACCCGTATTATGTTCACAAATAACGGCTTCTCTGACCGCAAAAATGAGTATGATTTCATACAACAAAAACAACTAAAGTAACATTTTTCGTCAAGATATAAAAAAGACTTCTCTCAATATAGCAAATGATGTAAAATGATGTCATAAATTTACTAGAATAGTAGGGAAGTCTATGAAAAAACAAATGATTCAATTAGTATGGAGTATTTCTATCATTTTTTTTATATTGGGCTGTTCAAACCAAACCTTTCAATCAGAAGAACCTGTAGTTAAAGGGATTTCAACCGACCACCAAGAAGAAAGTGAATTAGACCCAAAGATACCAGAACCTGAGCCAGAGAAAGAAATTGTTACGACAGCAACAATTGCGGCAGTTGGTGATATTTTAATTCATAGCACGCTTTTTAAAGATGCATTTGATGGAGAAACATATGATTTCACACCGATGTTTGAACCTGTAAAAGATATGTTGCAACATGCAGATATTACATTTGCTAATCAAGAAACAATGATAGGTGGACCAGAGATAGGGTTTTCGGGTTATCCTAGTTTTAATAGTCCGTTTGAAGTAGGCGATGCCTTATATGATGCAGGTGTAGATATTGTGTCGTTAGCGAATAATCATACACTTGATCGAGGAGAAAAAGCGATTATTAATGCCATAAATCATTGGAATTCAATTGGAATGACGTATACAGGCGCTTATGAGTCATTTGAAGATAAGGAAGAAATTCGAACAATAGAAGCAAACGATATTACCTTTTCTTTTTTAGCCTACACATATGGGACAAACGGTATCCCCATTCCTGATGGAAAAGAGTATTTAGTAAATGTCATAGAAATAGAAACGATGATTGAAGAGATTAAAGAAGCAAAAGAACAAAGTGATGTTGTCGTTTTGAGTTTACACTTTGGAGATGAGTATCAGCCATATCCAAATGACATGCAAAAGACTATCGCAACGGAAGCAGCTAATGCGGGGGCTTCGATTATCTTTGGCCATCACCCTCACGTTCTTCAACCGATGGAGTGGATCGAAACAGAAGATGGGGAAAAAGCCTATGTTGTTTATTCGCTCGGTAATTTTTTAGCTGGTCAAGAAGGAGTCGAAAGAGAAATCGGAGGTATCGCTAGACTTGAAGTGGTAAAAACGGTGCTTGGAGAAGAAAGAACAATTGAATTGAAAGACCCTAGATTTATTCCTACGTATGCGTCAAAACAAAACTGGCGAAACTATCGCATTTATCCATTAGAAGAAGTCCAAGATTCGTTGTTATATGAGGCAGCAGGACATTATGAAAAAACGAAAGAGCACATGAAACAATGGATGCCAGAGCTCCAATTTCATTTTGATTAAAAAAACGAGAGGGGATAGAACCCTTCTCGTTTCTTTTTTTACATATAAGAAAATATGAAATTTTTGTATAGCACTGAAGATTTGAAAGCTTATTCAAGAAGAACACTTGGGTTTCACTTTCAAAAGCGGGCAGGGCTTTGCACTTCGCTTGAAACGAAAAGACGCTCCCGCGTTTTTCTTATTATTTCAAAAAGCGAATAATCAATGGAATTTGATAGAAGCTACCTTCGTACGCTTTAATTGCAGCAATAATCGTAAAGACGAAGTAAGCAATTCCGACTGCAGGTGCTAAAATAAAGCCAATTAAAATAATCATTGAAATACTAGCGACAAGTCCATAAATGGCGTAAGAGATAAAGAAATTAATATATTCCTTGCCGTGATGGTCAATAAGTTCTGACTCATCTTTCTTTAATAACCAAATAATGAGTGGTCCAATAATGGCTGTAAAAAAACTAAGTAAGTAAATTAACATAGAAAACATTCTTTCTTCTTTTTGTGGCATCAAAAACACCTCCTTTTAATAATGTGTAAACATTTCATGTTCACTAATAGCCTCATTTTACATGAAACTGCAAAATATGACTAGCAGAAATTCATTACTGAATCAGATTTTGAAATTCCTCGATATTTTCCATATCAAAAAATACGGGGTCATTTCTCGCAAAATCTTTATATGACGAGTCGATGTCTATTGCTTTTGACAAAAATTGTATTGCTTTATGATGATCAAAGGCGGTTGCATAAGTGAGACTCATTCGATAATAAATTTCAGCTTCACTTTGAGGAAACATCTCTTTCATTTTTTCATATATATCAATCGCTTGATTGATGTTACCAATCATCATTTCTGTATGTGCAATATCATAATAAACCCATTCGTCTTCTGGCTCAATCTCAATTGATTCGTAATAATAGTTGAGAGCTTCGTCATAGCGGTCTTGGAAATAATAGCTATCACCTAAATACCAATACGCCATACCACTGTTTGGGTGTTCGACTTCAATAAAATACTCGAAATCTTTTGAAGCACTGTAATACTGTCCTAAACAATAATGCGATGCTCCCCGTCCATAGAAAGCAAATGGATATTGGTCACTAATCGCAATGGCTTCTTCGTATGATTCTAATGCTTTCTCGCACTCTCCTAAGCCAAGAAAAGCATCACCCTGATTAATAAAGTTTTGTGGGTCATTTGAATTGAGCTCTAACGCCTTTTGACTATATTCTAAGGCATCTTCATACTGAGTTAAATAATTGAGTGCAAAGCTTTTATTCGCAAGTGCAATTTCATTATTGGGGTCTAGCTCGATAGCTTTATCAATGACAGGAAGAGCTTCCTCATATTGTTGCATTTCAATTAAAATAAACCCTTTATCACTATATGCCCAAGATTGATTAGGATTCTTAGAAATTTCTTCGTTTATGTATACCAAGGCTTCTTCATAATTCTCATCTGCATACAGCTCTTGAAGTTTATCGGTTTGTAACATTTCGTGAAGCACTTGAATGATTGGGCTACAGCCAGTTAATAAACAGAGAACACCAATAAGGAGGGGAAGTAAGCAAGCTGTTTTTATTTTCAATGTCGTTTCCACCTTTTTTTCTTTGACGTAACTAAAATATTAATATAGCATCAGTTTACTAATATTTCCATAGTCTTTATGGCACAAAAAAAACCACTTATATCATCTGAATAGTGGTTTTCCTTTTTCTTACGATACATATAGTCTTTTTTTGTTTTTGTCCGTCTTGTTCGTAAATCATAGAACGAAAATGGACTTCGATTACTCTCGGGATTTCTTTTTCCTTCGCGAGTTTGTTTGTCGCGAAGACGTTTTGCTTTCGATTTACCCATTGACTTCACTTCCTTTACATTTTATAATACACGAATGTCCAAGAATAAACTCGAATAATTGGAAAAAATATCATTTTTTATAGTTGACAAAGAAAAATAAAAGTTTAATATATGTATATTACCATATATTGAATATAGAAAAAAGGTAAAGAAGGGGAAAACATGGATAGAATAAGGGGTTCATGGTCAAGACTTAAGTTTTTTTGGTTAGCTGTTGTTTTCTTGTGGATTAAATCGTACATATTATATAAGATTGGGTTCAGCATTGAAACGACATCAGCGCTACAAGAATTAATTTTGTTTATTAATCCACTAAGTTCAGTGATCATTTTATTAGGAATAAGTTTGTTTATGAATGCAAAATGGAGAGATGTGTTTGTTGTCCTTTTCAGTCTTTTTGGGACATTGATTTTGTATTTTAACTTACTATATTCCAGGTTTTTTGCAGATTTTTTAACATTGCCCGTCCTTTTTCAAACGAGCAATGCTAAAGATTTATCAAGTAGTATTACCGAGTTAATGCATATGTACGATATTCTGTTATTTGTTGATATTTTTGTACTAGTATTTTTAGTCACAAAACGTACATTTAAAGTTCAGCCTTATTTGAGATTTGAACGAAGTACGATATTAGCTTTAGCGATTGCACTATTTTTTGTGAATTTAACAATCGCTCAAGCGGAACGGCCGCAATTATTAACAAGGTCGTTTGACCGTGAGTTATTAGTCAAAAATATTGGTATGTTTAATTATCATGTGTATGATGCGTACATTCAATCGAAATCAAAAGCTCAACGTGTATTTGCCGATAGTACAGAAATCACAACGATAAAAAATTATACGAGACTTAATTATAAAAAGCCGGATGAAGAGTTGTTTTCGATTGCGGAAGGGAAAAATGTCATTGTCATTTCACTTGAATCATTGCAAAGCTTTGTCATAAACAATGACTTATATGGAGAGGAAATTACTCCTTTCTTAAATGAGCTCATTAATGATAGTTATTACTTTGATAATTTTTATCATCAAACCGCACAAGGGAAAACATCAGATTCAGAGTTTCTCGTATCCAACTCGATGTTTGGTCGAGATAGTGGAGCCGTCTTCTTCACTCACTCGGGAAATGAGTTTAGAGGGTTACCAGAAATCCTCGATGAAAATGGGTATTACACATCTGTTATGCATGCTAATAACAAAAGTTTTTGGAATCGCGATGTCATGTATGAGGCATTAGGCTATGAGCATTTTTATGATTTAATGTATTATGATGTTCATGAAGAGAATTCGATTGGTTGGGGTTTAAAGGACTTTGATTTTTTTGAGCAGTCGATAGAATTGTTAAAAACACAGCCAGAGCCATATTATACAAAATTAATTACACTGACCAACCACTTTCCTTTTGAATTAGGGGAGGAAGATAAATTTATTGACGAGTTTGATTCCAATAGTGGTACATTAAATCGTTATTTTCCAACGGTACGATATATGGACGCTGCCGTTGAATACTTTTTTACTCGCCTGAAAGAAGAAGGGTTGTATGAAAATTCGATTTTCATTCTTTACGGAGACCACTACGGTATTTCTGAAAATCATAATCGTGCGATGAGTATGTATTTAGAAAAAGATGAAATAACTCCGTTTGATACGGTTGAATTACAAAAGGTTCCATTGTATATCCATATTCCGGGACATAAAAACAATGAAATCAAACATACGGTATCAGGACAAATCGATTTAAAACCAACGATTCTACATTTATTAGGTGTTCATACGAGACAAGAAATTCAGTTTGGATCTGATTTATTTTCTCCTAATCGAGAGTCAATCGTCGTCCGACGTGACGGTGGATTTATAACGGATGACGTTGTCTTTACTAAAGGAGAATGTTACAGTAAACAAACAAGAGAAATAACGGACATAGAGAAATGTGAGCCTTATTTTTCTAGAGCAGAAAATGATCTCTACTATTCTGATAAACTTTTATATGGAGATTTACTTCGTTTTATTGACTAAGGAAAAGGTCATATGAAATCAATGATTTCATATGACCTTTTTTATGTTTATATGCTAAGGCTACTGGATTTCAAGCAAAGAGCGCAATGGAAAAACTACCAACAGTGGGAAACAATTCATTGGTAAAAATTAAAATGTTCAAAAAATAAGAACTATTCCTTTAGTACTAGATTTTTTTATGGTAAACAGGTAGAGTGATAGAATATATTTAAAAAATAGTTCAAAGGAGCTAAAAATTAAAATGTACAATAACAAAACTTTTAAATTGAAATATCTATCTTTGTTGCTAATCGTGCTTCTTGCCGGGTGTTCGACAAACGCCGAGCAAAGTGGTGTAACAATAGACGATAAAATCAAAATTGGCATTATGTTGTCAGATGTTGGTCTTGGAGATCAATCATTTAGTGATGCGGCTTTTTTTGGCTTAGAACGAGCAAGAGATGAGCTTGGTATTATTTTTGATTATCGCGAACTTGAGGAAACAGGTGATTATGCTGTTGGATTACGCGAACTCGCACAAGCTGATAACGATTTAGTGATTGGACTAGGGTTTTTAGTAAAAGAGGATATAGAAACAATTGCAGCTGAATTTCCTGATGTCAACTTTTTATTAGTTGATGATATATCTGATTTACCAAATATTACATCTTTGACATTTAAAGAAGATGAAGGAAGTTATTTAGCTGGTATTGTTGCCGGTATGAAAACATCGACAAATACAGTAGGTTTTATTGGAGGGGCGGATGTGCCGCTCATTCACAAGTTTGAGCACGGTTTTACAGAAGGAGTAAAGGCAATCAATCCAGAGGCAACGGTAGTAGTTGAATATGCGAACGATTTTGGAAATGATGAATTAGGAAAAGAAATCGCGAATGACATGATTGACCAAGAAGCTGATGTACTATACGCTGCAGCTGGATTTACAGGAGTAGGTATGATCGAAGAGGCTCAACGACAAGGAATATATGCAATTGGGGTTGATAGTGACCAATATTTTCTTGGCGAAAAGGCTGTTATTACATCTATGCTAAAAAACATTGATGTGGCGATATATTTAACGATTGCTTCTTTTGTTGAAGAAAAAGAACTAACAGATCGGCATATTGAAATGGGATTAACCGAAAACGGAGTAGGGTTAGCGCCTATTCGCGTCACATCGTTATCAAAAGAAGAAGAAGCACAGCTAGAACAATTAAGAATGAACATGATTGAGGAAAAAAAGTAAAAATAGAAAGGACTAAATACAAGTGAGATTAGGACAAAAAATATTACTAACCTCGTTAAGTGGAATTTTACTTTCATTATGTATGGTTGGGTTTATTATTGTAAATATGCTGAGTATACAAACCTCAAATAGTCATTATGTCCCTGTACTCATTTCAGGAAAAGATTTAGAAGCAAACGTCATGAGTACAAAGCAAGCATTAAATAACTATGCTTTTAATCCTTCTGCTGCTAACGAAGCAGGTGCAATCGATAGTATAGCGCGGACAAAAGAGGAAATTTCCTTTTTAAATGACATCGTCATGACGGAAGGGGAACAACAGCGATTAACTGTGATTGAGTCAAAGTTTATGAAGCTTGAAGAAGAAGTGCTTCAAGCATTTGAAGCGAACCAGCTTTCCAATATTCAAAGGCAGTCCATCCGAGCATCAGGTGTGTTAAATGATATTTACTTATTAAACTTAGAAGCCAATTTGAATTATGAAATGTTAACAAACGAATTACAACGAAATATTACACAAGTGATTACAACTGCAGTTATATTTAGTGTTGTGCTTTTAATTGGGGCAATTGCCGTAAATTTATTTTTAATTCGAAAAATGACAAAACCGCTTGTTACATTAGCAAACCAAGCACAAGCGTTAGCAAACAGCGAATTGTCTATTCGTGTACAAGCTTCAAAAAGTAAAGATGAAGTAGGCGTACTCACAAATGCGTTTAAGAAAATGGTTGAAAATTTACAAGCCATCGTTCATTCAGTTAACGATGTGAGTTATCGTGTAAGTAGAACTTCTAATGAAATCGAAAAAGATAATCAGTATTTGGAAGAAGTAACAAAACAAGTTGCATTATCGACTGATGAATTGGCAAATGGATCGCAAAGCATATCCAATGATCTTGGAGATGCGGTTGGATTAATTCACGATATGAATGATACACTAATTCGTAGCTTAAAAGATTCACATACATCTACTTCAATGACAGAAGAGGCTCTTACTTCGATTGAACATGGGAAGAATAATATTGAAACGCAAGAAAAGCTATTAGCCCAAAATATTGAGGCTAGTGAATTAATAAAAACGTCTACGCAAACATTCAAACAATACTTCACTGAAATTGAAAAAATGGCATCGTTCGTAGCAGATATTTCAGAACAGACGAATCTTTTATCGTTAAATGCAAGTATTGAAGCGGCAAGAGCAGGTGAACAAGGTCGTGGATTTGCTGTGGTAGCAAATGAAGTGCGGAAATTAGCAGAAGAATCGAACCAAGCGACAAAACAAATTTTTACGATGGTTTCGAAGTTAAATGAGGGAATGAGCGACATTACATCTTCTATTGATCAAAGTAATGCAATAGTTTCAAGTCAAAGATCAGCAATGGACTTAACATTATCAGCGTTTGAAACGATTGATGAGAAAGTTAAAGCCATTACGAATCAAGTACATGAAGTAGCATTAGGTTTATCGCATTTACAAGAAAAATCTCAGAGTGTTCTTGCGAATGTGGAAAGTATAAGTGCGGTTACGGAACAGTCAGCTGCCGGAACAGAAGAAATATCAGCATCATCAACGGAACAGTTGCATTCGTTTGAAAAAATCTCTGATAAAGTCGTTCTCTTAAATCAAATGACAGAAGAACTAAATCAACAATTATCGAAATTTAAAATGTAAGGTTTATTGAGACTACTGAAAAAAGGGGAAACCCTCTTTATTCAGTAGTCTTTCCTCATTATCCTCACAGAAGGCGAGTTACTTCCTGCATATACAAAAAAAAACAAAAGGCCCATAAACCTTTTGTTTTTTCTAATACTACTTGTTAGTTTCTTATTTACTTGTAATCGCAATTTTTGCTTCCTCTACAGAATCTACGATGGGAAACAGCAACTCTAAACGGGCGATATGAAGTAATTTTTTGATTTTTGGGTTATTGCAAATGATAGCTGTATTATTTTCTCCAAACGTCTTAGCAAAAGTTACAAGTGCACCAATTCCTGTACTATCGATTGTTGTCACTTCACTAATCGAAAGAATATAATGGTCAGCTTTTTCTGTAATTGATGTAAAGGTTTGGCGGATAGATTCAACACTGTCATATACAAGCTGTCCCGTAATATTTACAAGAATATAATTGTCCGTGTTACTTGTTTTTTCTATTGTTACAGTAGCTTTCTCCATTAGTTTATCCCTTCCTTTTTAAAACAAAAGTCTTTAATCCTTCATAGTTTTGGGTGAAATAAAAATCATCTGTGAATAGTTCAATAAATAAAAAGCCTCGGCCATCCTCTTCGTGTAATACATCTTCAAATGACATTTCTTTTGAGTAATTTAAACGAGATTCGTCGAACGGTTTGCCTAAGTCTGATATTTCTGCGATAGCAGTGCCGTCAGTATATTGTAAATGAATGAAAATCATTTGATTTTGTTGATCTAATCCTTTGCAAGCTTCAATACTGTTAATCAGTGCCTCACGGATTGCGAAACAAAATTCTTCTGTGCATGAAAATGTAATTTCGGTTAGTTTTGATGATACTTCGGACATAATGATGTCGATATCCATTGTTACTGGGGTAAACGTTAATTCGATATCTAACTCTTTGCTCATAGTATTTACAAACTCCTTATTCAAGTATTGTCGTTTACGTTAACTCTATAGAAATGATACATAAATCATCGGGTAATTTCTCTGGTAGGTTACAAGAATGAATTATATATGCCGCAAGATTTTCTTTGTTTTCTGTTGCATTGTATTGTTGATTGCAGCCTAATAAAAATTCTTTTGGATTGTGAATATTGTCAATTTCAGACAATCCATCCGTGTATAAAATAATATTTGCTTTGTTTTCGTAAGACAGTATTCCTTTTTGTAAAGGAGGAGATTCCATTAATCCAATAGGAAGGCTTCCTTTATTTAATTCGAATACTTTGTTATCTGTAACCATAAGTCCAACTGGATGTCCTGCATTAATATATTCTACTGTTTTTAACTCCGTATCAATGATTAAGTATATCGCAGTAAAATAACTAATGATAGTACTTGTTTTTGGAAGAAGAAATTGAATATGTTTGTTTAGTTCTTCATACACAATAATTGGGTCTTGTACTTTAATAATTAATCCGCGCAACAAAGAGCGAATCGACATGCTAATTAAAGAAGAAGCAATTCCGTGGCCCATTACATCAATTAAAATGACGCCATATTTAGATTTGTCAATTTGAACAGAATAGTACATATCACCTGATAGGTCAGAAGAGGAATAATATTCACAATTGACTTTGATGTTTTCGTTTAGAATAGGGTCACTAATGACTGACAATTGAACTTTTTTTGCAAGTTCAAGATCTTTTTGTTTTTCTGTTTCAAGTTCCACAATATTGGTAATGTCTGATAAAGTCCCGCTGACCCCGACAACTTCTCCGTCGGGTGTGTATGTCTTAGAGCTTGAAACACGAATCCATTTTCTTGTCCCATTTTTTCGGACAAACCGACAAATATAGTCGAGTTTTGCTATATCTCCTTTAAAGAAAGGAGTAAACAATTCAATACAATTTTCTTTGTCTTCGTGGTATACGTATTGTAGTGATGAAGTGCCAATCGACTCTTCAACCTTATAACCCATAATCTCTTCCCACGAAGGATTTAAAAACGTCCACTCACCGACTAAGTTCGTTTGAAATACAACATCTCTTACATGATTAATAACACTTAAGTATTTACTATTTATGTCCATAAGTTTTGACTCTAATTCGGCATGGATAAGTAAATCACTTCTTTTTTCAATAATGCGAGCTGCCATTTCGGAAAAAGTTTGTAAAATGTCTAACTCTCCATTCGAAAACTCACGAGGAATGTAATCAAGTAAACAAAGTGTTCCAATTACGTTCCCATTGTCTGATTTTAGTGGAACGCCAACGTAAAAGCGAAAACCGTTTTTGTTTACAGTAAGATTGTCAGCGAATCGCTCATCCTTTTGTAAATCTTCTATCACTAGATGGTCCTTAGATGCGATAATATACTGACAAACAGTTTGGTTTCGTGGCGATTCCTGCATATTCAATCCAAAACAGGACTTGTACAAAAGTTTTTCTTCTGTCATTAACGTTACCATTGCGATCGGGGTGTGAAAAATTTTAGCGACAAGCTCTGTCAATTGATCAAGCTCTTTGTCAGGTGTGCTTTCGACGATATTCATCTCATATAATTCTAATAATCGATTAATTTCTTCAGTCTTGGATGAAAATAAAGTTGCGCTTGAGAAACTTTCTACGAGTTTTTTTATTTTTCTAATCATAATTACCCTCATATCGTCGAATTTTGTCTAAAAAGTCTGTTAAAATAATAGTATAAAACTAATAGATAAATAGCAACATATAATAAAAAATAAACGGAAAACATTTATTGATAGGTCAATATATTCAGTTGTTTCTACTTTATATCTTCAAACTTTTTTCATCATTTTTTCATAATATAAGGGTATGATTACAATAAGAAAAAATAAAGGGTGAAAAGGATGAAATTTACTCTTTTTTGATCGGTCATACGGTATTCATTTATTATATAAATAGGGATGTAGACCTGTTAAGGAGATAGAATTTTTGTCTATGAAGTGAACCAACTTGATTAATGGAGGAAACAAGATGGAAGCAAAACGAATTTTAGTTGTAGATGATGAACAGGAAATGCGAACGCTCTTGACCATTTGTTTACAACCACATCAGTTTCTCGTTCAAGAAGCAGCCTCAGGTGAAGAAGCGATTCATATTCTAATGGAATCGACGTTTGACCTTGTATTGCTTGATATTATGATGCCTGGAATGGATGGGTTTGACGTATTAAAAGAAATTAGGCAGGTCATTGATGAAGACTTACCTGTTATTTTATTAACAGCTCTTGGAGATTCAGAAAAGATTGTTTCAGGTCTGCAGCAAGGTGGAGATGATTATATTGTCAAACCGTTTGAGCCAAAGGAATTAGTAGCTAGAGTAGACGCTGTTCTTCGTCGAACGAAACGCAAGGTGGAGGCTAGCCCTGACTCTTTCCACATTCATGAGTTAGTGTTTTATCCAGATAAAGCGAAAGTCAGTTATTTGAACGAAGCCATTCCTTTAACGAAAAAAGAGCTGAATTTGCTCATTCGGTTGGCGACAAACCCTGGGAGAGTTTTTAGTCGGGAACATTTATTAGAATTAGAGTGGGATGATTTTTATGAAGGTGATCAACGTACAGTTGACGCTCATATAAAAAACATTCGTGAAAAATTAAAGTCTTCAGGTTATCCAAAAGCAATCATCGAAACGATTTGGGGTATTGGATATCAAATGATAGAAGAATCATGAACAAAATGAAACAGCGTTTATCTACTAAAATTACTTGGATTGTTGTCGGACTGATGTTTTTAGTTATTTCTATCATGACCTATGCATCTTATATGATTGCGAAAGAGCTGTATAGTGAAAATGTAACAGAAAATTTAACCCATCGAATTATAACCCATGCAGCAGTGATAGAAAATGATTTTGATCTTCGTGCCATTAATCATGTATTATTAATGGAACAAAAACAAGATGTCCATCTCACCTTGTTTGACCGTGAGTTAGCGGTAGTTGTAAAATCCGCTCATATTGAAGAAGGTTGGATTGACGTCTATCGAAACTGGGTAAGAGATCAAATTCAAACTCAACATGAATTTCCGATTGTAGAAGAAGTAGATTCAGGGAACTTTCATATCCCACATACATGGGCACTTCAACCGATTGTTGTGAACGGTCAAGCACATGGCTATTTATTTATTGACCAAGATACAGAACCTTTTGAATATACGAAATATAAATTGTTAATTTTATTATTGCTTATGGCAGCGATTACGTTTGTCATAGGTTTATTATTGACGTTATATATTACAAATAAAATCTCGCAACCTTTAACTGAAATGGGTGAAGTGACCCATCATATAGCCAAAGGAGATTTTGATAAAATATTATCAATTAAACAAGAGGATGAAGTAGGACAATTGGCTCAAGATATTCAATTGATGACAAAACAGTTAAAAGAATATCGGGATTCACGGCAGCAATTTATTTCAAACATTTCACATGATTTACGCACACCGATTACGTATATTAAAGGCTATTCTGCAATTTTAAAGGATACAAATGGACTTGATGAAGAGACCAAAAAGCGGACGTTACATGTTATATATGATGAAGCCACAAGAATGGAACATCTCGTTAGTGACTTGTTTCAGTTAACAAAACTGGAAGAAGGTCAAATTCAATTAAAAAAAGAAGATACAGCTTTAATTCCATGGTTAATGGATATGGTGGCAAGTCGACAATTATTGTTTAAAGAAAAAGCGCTCCAATGTACAGTAAACAAGAAGGCAAAGTCGATTCATGTTCAACTTGACCAACATCGAATGGGACAAGCAATGATTAATTTATTAGAAAATAGTATTCGTTATACGGATCCAGGTGGAAAAATTGAAATTGATGTAACAGAAAATGAGAATCATGTTATGATTTCGGTTCAAGATACAGGACAAGGTATTCCTGAACAAGATTTACCATTTATATGGGACCGTTTTTACCGTGTAGATAAATCTCGCTCTAGCAAAAGTGGCGGAAGTGGATTAGGGCTTGCCATTGTTAAACAAGTTGTTGAACTGCATAAAGGGAATATTGATGTTACAAGTAAAGAAGGTGTCGGTACGACATTTACGTTGTCATTACCGAAAAGTGAATTGTAGGATGGATGCATAAAAGGGTTCCTTTTGTGCATTTTTTCTTTTTATAGGTTGTTTTCATAGCATCATACTAGTTGATTTTGGTATGATAATCTTTATGGACACATCAGGAAAAAAAGAGGGGAAATGCTAGATGACAAACCAACTTCCATTTTCAATAGGGAAAACCGACCGTTTTTTTGATAAATTAGGTGATTATATAGGCGATGTCTTCTACGACATATTGCCAGAGCATGGGTATGAAGTGCGCGATGAACAAATTTATATGGCATTTCAGATCGAAAAGGCTTTTAAAGATAAAAGCATTGTGTTTGCCGAAGCAGGTGTTGGGACAGGAAAAACATTTGTTTATTTATTATATGCTGTATGTTATGCACGTTATATGAGAAAACCAGCTATTATTTCCTGTGCGGATGAAACGTTGATTGAGCAAATTGTGAAAGAAGGGGGAGATATCGAGAAGCTTGAGGAAGCGTTAGGATTAAAAATCGATGTGAGATTAGCGAAGGCACGTGAACAGTATGTCTGTGTTAAAAAATTGGATATGTTAATTCATGAAACGGATGAGGATGAAATCATTCAAGTACATGAGCAAATACCGAGCTTTGTTTTTAATACGTCCGCCTCTATGAACGCTTTTTCTCGATACGGGGACCGAAAAGAATATCCTTGGGTATCCAATGAGAAATGGGAGTCAATAGCATGGGACCCACTGCAGCAATGCTCTACATGTGATTGGAGACATCGCTGTGGTCAAACGTTACATCGTAACTATTACCGTGAAAGTGTGGACTTAATTGTTTGTTCCCATGATTTTTATATGGAACATGTTTGGACAAAGGAATCACGAAAGCGGGAAGGGCAGCTGACTCTTCTTCCTGAAGCGAGTTGTGTCGTCTTCGATGAAGGACATGTGTTAGAATTTGCTGCACAAAAAGGATTAACATACCGTTTCCACGCTGAAACATTAACAACGATGCTTACGGCCTATATTCAACAAAATGTAAGGGAAGAATCGTTGCTTTTAATTGAAGACATTTTAATGTTACATGATGAGTGGTTTGATCTGTTAACAGAAACAGCCGTTCCAGCGATTGGGTCGAACCGGAATGAAGTGCCGCGATCACAAGCAATGGTTAGTCTCGTCCAAAACATGAACGAAAAAGTGCAACAGTTGCTAGAACAACTCGTATTTGATGCTGAAATGTTTACAATTGATGATTATCATTTGAAAATTATTGAGGAGTATTTGGAGTTTTTCTCTTATGGCTTAGCTATTTTGTTGAAGGATGATGAAGGAATATTTTGGCTGGAAAACACAGATTCGGGTTCAACATTTGTCATTATGCCAAGACTTGTTGAAGATGTGTTAAAGAAAGAAGTATTCTCACAACAGATTCCTTTTATTTTCTCGTCAGCTACGTTATCTAAAGCTGGAGATTTTACTTATATTTCGAAAAGCCTAGGAATTCCTGATTTCCTTTCGTTTACTGTTGATTCCCCATTTAATTATAAAGAGCAAATGACGTTATCTGGTCATATTGAAACAACAGAACGAGACAAATGGGAAGAAATAGGACAGACATTACGACAAAATGGCGGGAGTACTCTTGTCTTATTTTCTTCATTTGAAGAAATGAGTCGATTCCGTCAATGGGCAAATACCGAGAACTGGGATTTTACGATTTTGTATGAAGGTGACCGTGAAATTAGTCAAGCTGTTAAAGAATTTCAACAAGAAAAAGAGACAGTACTTTGTTCTTATCATTTATGGGAAGGATTGGATGTGCCAGGTGAATCATTAAGCCAGGTCGTTATCGCATCTTTACCGTTTCCGCCAAATGATCCTGTTTTCCAAGCGAAAAGAAACCATGTTCAAAATCCAATGGCCCAAGTGGATACTCCTTATATGTTATTGCGACTTCGCCAAGGTGTAGGACGATTAATTCGGAGTCAACATGATAAAGGAATGGTTCATATTTGGATGCTTGATGAACAACAAAAGTTATACGGACAAGAAATTCAAGAAGTTTTCCCAGTTGAAATCATGTGGAAAAAATAATAATGAAGAGCTTTCGCTTCGGTGGAAGCTCATTTTTTTTTGAAACAAATGTGTAAAAAAGTAAAAAGTGGAAAAGTGACTATTATTAATGAGGGAAATATTGTAATATATAGACGAATATACGTTCTATTTTGCTATAAAAATAACAAAAATGATAATGGGGGATACAAATGAACGCAATCGTGAAATCAAAAAAGATTCATCTTCCTGAAATGAAAATCGCGGCTTTTCCAATTTTAACCACAAATGAAAATGAAATGTCGGGACAAGGAAAAATCCAAAATGAATGGCAGTTATTTTATCAAGAAAAACGTAGTCAACAAATTCATAATAAAAAAAATTTGTCAGTCTACGCTATTTATACAAACTATGAATTAGATGAAAATGGACTATACACATTTGCTATAGGACATGAAGTTGTTGATAATAATTCAAATCAAGTGCCTCTTTTTAATATCCCTGAATGTACGTATGAAGTGTTTACAACAAAGATCGGACCGGTTTCAGAAGTTGTCCAGGAAGCATGGATTGATATTTGGGAATGGTCAAAAAAAAATGAACGTGCGTTTATCACTGATTTTGAAGTGTATGATGAAAGAGCAAGTAACCCTGATGAAGCACAAGTTGATATTTATATTTCTGTGAAATAACAAAACATAAAGAACAAGAAAAATACTAGCTATTTAAGAAGAACTAGTATTTTTCTTATACGATTTAACAAAAAAAGAAAAGTTCACAAATTTGTCCGAGCAAATAAAATGTTCATATTCCGTTCGTTGACTTGTAACTAGAACAAGAATAAGATAAAAATGTAATAGTTTGTGAATAACTGAGCAAGATTAATGGTAAGGAGGGGGAAAAAATGAGTAAAGTTTTCTATGTACCGTCAACGAATTTAATGGGAAGAGGTTGCTTGAAAGATATAGGACCTTATATTCTTGAATTAGGTGTAAGCAAAGCTTTTGTTGTTACGGATTCTTTTTTAAATGAAAATGGGATAGTAAATAAGGTAATAACAGTACTTCAAGAAATAGGAATTGATTTTGTCGTTTATGATACTGTAAAACCGAATCCGACAACAGAAAACGTTCATCTAGGAGTAGATAAATATGAAAAAAGTCAATGTGACTTTATTGTTTCTATTGGTGGCGGTTCCCCACAAGATGCAGCAAAAGCAATTGGAATTGTCGTAAAAAACGGTGGCGATATAAGAGAGTATGAAGGTGTAGGAAAAACAAAACATAAATCTGTACCAATAGTAGCGATTAATACAACCGCAGGAACATCAAGTGAATATACAATTAATTATGTAATAACGGATGAAGAGCGTGATGTGAAAATGGTAATGGTTGATAGAAATAGCCTTGTCTCTATTTCTGTTAACGATCCTGAATTAATGTTAGAGAAGCCTAGTTCTCTAACGGCAGCTACTGGAATGGATGCATTGACACATGCAATAGAAGCTATTGTGACTCCAGGTGCATATGCAGTGACCGATGCTACTGCGCTAGCTTCGGTTAAACTCATTTTTGAACATTTGCCAAGAGCTGTTCGAAATGGACAAGACATCGAGGCTCGTGAGCAAATGGTTTACGTTATGTTTTTAACAGGAATGGCATTTAATAATGCTGGTTTAGGGTATGTACATGCGATGGCTCACCAACTAGGTGGTGTTTATGATTTACCGCATGGAGTTTGTAATGCGATGTTATTGCCGATTGTCCAAAAGGAAAATGCTAAACGAGACCCAAGTAAATTTCGAAAAATTGCTCAGGCTATTGGAATCGAAGTTGTCGGTAAAAATGACACACAATGTGCAGATGCTGTAATTGCTGCAATTGAAGTATTAGCCGTCGAAGTTGGTATCCCAACTAAACTCTCAGAATTAGGAGTTGATGAAGTGGATGTAGATAAACTTGCAACAAATGCGATGAATGATGCATGCGCGCCTGGAAATCCATTTCAACCTACAAAGGAAGAAGTTATTGAGATGTTTAAGCAAATTTTGTAAGAAAACCAAACTAGCATTGCGTTAAAGTGCAAGAAAAACAATGATAAAAACCGTATGAATCAAGATTTTGGTTCATGCGGTCTATTTTTTTACTGGAATGGTTATCCGAAACATTAATGTTGGTGCTTTTGTAGATAAAAAATAAGTTATTTTCTGTACAAAGGAAGAATAATTTTTGGTGAGGGGTCGTTTAATTGATGTTATAAAAAGAAAGGAAGCTATCATGTGGAGTGGTTTGAGGATATAAGTGATGTATTCATAGAGTTATTTCAATTTTTACCTGAAGAGATGATCGTATTGTTTATTTCCGCTCTTCCTTTATTAGAGGTAAGAGGCGGGCTTTCAGCAGGGGCATTATTAGAATTTTCTTTTGAAAAAACATTACTATTAAGCATCATCGGAAATATCGCTCCGATTGCTCCACTTCTTCTATTGTTTATTCCGCTCAGTCGGTGGCTAACACGTTTTAAAATGTACGAACAATTTTATTATTGGTTATATGATCGAACAATACGAAAAAGTGATAAAATTGAAAAATATGGAGCAATGGGTTTATTCTTATTCACGGCTCTTCCATTTCCAGCTACAGGTGTATACAGTGCTTGTATGGCCGCATTATTATTTTTCATCCCTGTTCGTGTTGCGATTTTTTCTATAAGTCTAGGTGTTGTTTTTACATCAATAATCATAAGTATATTTGCGTATCCAGCTTTATTTGGATTGTAAGAGGAGTGTAAACATATATGAAGTTTTTGCCGATGAAAAAAAAGGAAGCTGAGAAAATTTCCCTATGGCAGTATGAGGAGCCTTATACGTTATATAGTATGAATGGTTCTTTGGAAACGATAGAGGAGTTATTAAGCGGATATTATTATAGTTGTGTGAACGACAACGGAGAATTGCTTGGCTATTGCTGTTATGGACAAGCAGCACATGTCCCTGGAGGTTATGCTATCGGTTTATATTATGATTTTGAAAAAGTGGATGTAGGCATTGGTTTACACCCTAAACTCACAAGTTGTGGGTTAGGAACCACGTTTATGAAGGAAGTGTTAACATTCTTCCCAAAAAAGTTTCCGGCAAAGGACTTTCGTTTAGTAGTGGCTGCCTGGAATCAAAGAGCAATTAAGGTTTATGAACGAGTAGGATTTAAGCAAGGCGTCACATTTTTTTCTCCGTTACAAGGAGAAGATGTGAAATTTTTAGTTATGACTAAACAAGTCTAACTTCGTGACAATTACAGGATTGTAAATAAGGAGGTATTTTTTTGCTTACGCATATTATCTTTGTATTTATTGTTATTGTTGCTAGTATTTTAGCGGCTTTTTTCAATGTGCATATTGTTGGATTCATTTTCATTATCCTCGTTGTTGTGATTGCTTATTTATATGTTAAGCTTAGTCCAATCTTTTTTTCGAAAGACATACATGTTATTGAAACATATTTAAAAAACAATAAAAAAGACCCGTTATCCCAATTTTATTATGCGCTAGCGAATGACGATGTAATTGAAATGGACAAAGGTATTGAAATATTACTTGAAAAGTATAAACATCCACAAAGGAGAGCTCTCTTTTTAACAATTCAAGCTCTTTATCGAAAAGATATAGAGCGTGCGAAGCAAGAAGTTCAACAATTGCCACAGTCGATTTATAAACAATATTATGAAGCTTCCATTGCACTAGAAGAAGGAAACCTTTCCTTGGCTCGCACGATAGGACAACAAATAAAAAAACAATGGATGCAAGATGCCATTGAAGCAGAAGCGTGTAGACATGAAGGCCAATTAGAACAAGCAAAGCGTTTTGCTAAAACTGCTTTAGCGAAAACGAGAGGGCTTCAATATTATTCCCTACATAAGACATTTAAAAAAGAAACACTTATCCCTTGAGTCTCCTTTTTGGCAAGAAGAATACAGCTTTAAAGGATATGGCATATTAAAAAGGACATACACTTTTTGGAGGGAAATATGGATAAACAGAGCATGTCTTATGTTGAGAAGTTAGAACATTTGTATGTATTGATGGAAACTCAAAAATTGCTGGAAGCCAAACGGGATGAATTAATAAGCCGACGTGCCGATTATGACACGATCGAACAAGACTTAGTAAAAATAAAAGAAGAAATGAATGAGTATACAGACGGACAAAATGCGGACTATCATTCGGTAACAGGAGCTTTATTTAATCCGGCTTTATTGCAAAATGATAATTGATTTTCATTATTATAGGTCATTTTAAAAATTAACTCGATTTTTAAAATGACCTTTTTGCGTTTTTAGGCAAACTCGAATACAATGAAGAAAAGTGTAAGGTTACACAAATTGACTATTGGAGGTTCAGATGAATCAAGACGAATTCACTCAACTCATCACTCGTAAAATGAAATTAGTTCGAACAGAGATGAATTACACCCAAGAAAAAATGGCAACCGTACTTGGTATCTCAAAAAAAACGCTCGTTCAAATAGAAAAAGAACGATTGACTGCAGGATGGACTGTATCTGTTTGTTTATGTGCGTTGTTCCGTCATAGTGATGTGCTCCATTCTACATTAGGTGGTGACCCCGTTGAGATAATGGAAACGATAGCACATGATCGAGTCATTTATCGGAAAGAACGAACGATGGGTGGAAAAGTGTGGTGGCGTGAAATCAAAAAGCAAGGAAAATATAAACTTCAGCAAAATATCATTAGTCAGCATTATCGAATTCTTGATGAAGAAGAATATCGACTGTATAGTACTTTTCAAAAAGAAGAAGCTCACGCTTGTTTAGATGAGCTTTCTGAGCAGAAGTAGTGACTATGATTCTTATTATTGTTCCCTATTCGTGTTTCCTTTTTTTAAAGATGTAAAAAACGGACAGGACGTTGGCACAGAATGGTCATCTCGTATAAAATATTGTTTCCATTCATAATTGTCGTCATCCCCGTATTGCTTTAACTCAGAGTGTCGAGCGATGTAATCATAATTCTCTAATCTTTTGCGTATTTTTTGTTTTATTTTATTTACATATCCTTTATTTTCATTAAACGATTTCAACACCCACCTTGGAGTAATGGCTAACATCATATATGGAAAATACCGGCTTTGACGTTGTTTATGGGCTGGAGTGGCACAAAACATGAAGTAAGGTTCACCATGAAAGCAAAATTCCCAATTTGGATTTTGTGGATCAGTCGGAATAGAAATTGGCCAATCAAGTTCATCCAATAAACAAATGTCATGTAGATGTGACCAATAGTGTTGTTCGAACTCTAAAACGGAGTTGGCAGCAAGGTCAGCTGGTGTGTTGTAAAAGATAATAAGTGTTGTGTACGACCCATATTGTCTAGAATATAAGGAAAAGGTTTTTAACATATTAGCCACTTCTCTTGTACTAGTGTATTCTCTAGGATCACTGGCGAACCCAAAACGAAGATGTTGTAATGCGAAAGCTTGTGTTGCAGGGATGCAAGGAAATGGAGAATGAGTGCTTGTCATCTTTTGTTCAAACTTAATCAGGGCGTTTTGTTCCCATCGTTTAAGAGACCGTTGCTTCAGTTCAGACATGGAGTATATGTTCATATAGGTAACCTCCCTAGTGTTACAGTATGCCTTTTTGTTAGAGGAGGTGAGCAAGGTAGAAAAAGTTGACTTTCCTTTTTTTAGAAATTAACGAGCTTTTTTATTCTTTGACATCATATAGTAGTAAAAAGCAAACGTTAGAAAGAAGGGAAAATCAATGCTTGAACATATTGTTAAGCCACATGAAACATTGTGGGAAATCGCTGAAAACTATCGAATGCCTATGGAGACACTCATGACAGCGAATCAAATTCAAAACCCAAATTTGATTTATGCCGGTCAAGCTCTCATAATACCAGGATTGCCAAGCCCCAGTCTGATTCCGTATACCATTATTGTTTCTTTATCACAACGAACCTTAACATTACTTGAAGAAGGATCAATAATAAAAGTGTACCCTATCGCAGTGGGAGCTATTTTACACGAAACACCGGTTGGCGAGTATGTTGTTGTGAACCGAGCTCCTAATCCTGGAGGTCCTTTTGGAACGATGTGGTTATCGCTATCGAAAAAACATTATGGGATTCACGGGACAAATGACCCTTCTTCCATTGGTAAAGCGGTCTCACGTGGATGTATTCGCATGTACAATGAAGATGTGGAAGAACTAGCGGCAATTATTCCAAATGGCACACGTGTAATCATACAGCCGTAGTAACGGCATGTTTATTTTACATCCGTTAGGGAATAGAAGTAAGCAGTTGTTACATAATAACCATAACTATGAATATAAGGGGAAATCGAAAATGTTAACTCCAGAGCAAAGAGTAACGTTACATGGCTTTAACAATTTAACAAAGTCGTTAAGCTTTAATATGTATGACATCTGTTATACGAAAACGAACGAAGAGCGTGATGCGTATATTGAGTACATTGATGAGCAGTATAATGCAGACCGATTAACAAAAATTTTAAAGCATGTTGCAGATATTATTGGTGCCCATGTTCTAAATGTAGCGAAGCAAGATTATGTTCCTCAAGGAGCGAGTGTTACATTGTTAGTGTCGGAAGGACCTATTGTCGAAGTCCCGACAGAATCTTATGATGAATCACCTGGTCCTTTACCTGAATCAGTTGTGGCTCATCTTGATAAAAGTCATATTACCGTTCATACGTATCCAGAATATCATCCGAATGAAGGTATATGTACGTTTCGGGCCGATATTGATGTTTCGACTTGTGGGGAAATCTCACCATTAAAAGCATTAAACTATTTAATTCATTCGTTTGATACGGATATTATGACAATGGATTATCGCGTTCGTGGGTTCACGAGAGATATTAATGGAGAAAAGCTTTTTATTGATCATGAAATTAATTCTATTCAAAACTATATTCCGGATGAAGTAAAGGATTTGTATGATATGATTGATGTCAACATTTATCCTGAAAATATTTTTCATACAAAATGTAAATTAAAAAACTTTGATTTAGATGATTATTTATTTGGTGAAAAAAAGGACAAGCTCCATGAAAGTGAACAAAAGGAGATTACTCAAAAACTACAAACGGAAATGGATGAAATCTTTTACGGAAAAAACATCAATAAACGGTAATAACGGGAGAAACCATGGAAGGACAAAATCCTTTTATGGTTTTTTTTTTAGTTCTTCATAGTTAATTCATTTTCATTTGTTATATTACGATAGTGGATACCATGTTTATTGCTTTTCCATTCTGATACGTAAAAGGTGTGTTCGAAAATGAAACCTGCAAAATCTCCTGTTATTTCCTTGTTTTTTTCAACAATCATTGTACTAGCTGTTATTAGTATTGGTGTTATTTGGTACAATTCCAATGCTCAAACGAGCGAAATTAAATTTGAAACACCACCTTCCGCTGAAGGACAACCAACATTAGGTGCACAAAATGCAGCGGTGACAGTTGTTGAGTTTGGTGATTTTAAATGTCCGGCTTGTAAATCATGGGGAGAAGGGGTATTTCCTGCCTTAATCACCGATTATATTGTAACTGGTCAAGTGAAATTTGTTTATATTAATACGAATTTTCATGGGGAAGAATCTAGACTAGCTTCGTTAGCCGCAGAAGCTGTATTAAAGCAATCACTGGAAAGTTATTGGTTATTCCATAAAGCGCTTTATGATGAACAACCACCTCATCAAAACCATGACGATGTATGGATTACGGAAGAAAAAATCCTTGATATTGGGAGTAGGGTTGAAGGAGTTGATTTAGAATTGTTGCAATATAGTCTAGAAAATAAAACAGAGCGTGCTGAGGTGGAAAAAGATGATCGGTTGGTAGAAGAGTACAATATTAATCTCACACCGACAATTATGGTTAATGGAATAACAGTTGAAGATCCATTTGATTACGAAAGAATAAAGGAGCTCATTGAGAAAGAGCTTGAGGGAAGTAAGGAAGATGAATAAATGGAGTCAGTATGGTTTGTATTTTGCTTGGTTAGTAGCCGTTATTGCAACTCTTGGTAGTCTTTTCTTTAGTGAAATCAAAGAGTTTATTCCTTGTGAGCTTTGTTGGTATCAACGGATTTTAATGTATCCCCTTGTAATAATTTTAGGGATTGGTACTTTTCAAAATGACTGGTCTGTTAGGAAATTTGTCTTACCGCTTGCCATAATAGGGTGGTGTATTTCCTTCTATCATTATTTGCTGCAAAAGGTCCCGGGACTTATACCAATTCAACCATGTTTACAAGGGATTCCGTGTAATATGCAATATATTAATTGGTTTGGATTTATTACAATTCCCTTTTTAGCATTAACAGCATTTTCGTTAATTATCGTTTCCATGGTGTTATGTAAATATAGTTCAAGAAAATAATTTCAACTCGTTGTTTTTTCGTTTCTTCGAGTCGTTCCGAGCTTGGTTTATAACCTAGGCTCGTTTTTTTGTGTTCCTTACTAATCGTTGAATGAAACAACAATACAAGGACATTTTAAAACATGATAATACTAACGAATGAGGTGATGAGTGGTGGGAAAAAGAAACAGATTGCTTGTACCTGAAGCGAAAGAGCAAGTTGATAAATTAAAACAACGGGTGATAGAAAAACAAGGGTATCAAGTGTCAAACGAAGAAGATATTAAATATGAAATTGCGAAGGCTGAAAACATCCCGCTACAAAAAGGATATAATGGAACTTTAACATCGAAACAAGCAGGTCAAATTGGTGGGAAAATAGGTGGTAGTATGGTTAAAGAAATGATTGCGATGGCTCAAAATCAAATGGGTAAAAATAAATAAAAAAATATTTTATTGTTGAGCATAATTTCTATTTGCAATCGAACAATAAAAAGTAAATTCCCCCATTAAAGGAAGTAATGCCGATGATGAAATTAAGAAAGGCGATTTGGTTTGTATGTAGTTTCGTAGTATGTATGGTGATATTCCCGGATGCCATGGTTTACGGGGAACAACAAAAACACTATGACCATGAAAAAATGTGTCAATTTTTACATGTGAGTGAAGAAGAGTTTATGGACAGGTGGTTTAGAGGCAAATCAACATCAGAAATTGCAAATGAACAAGGCATATCTGAAGCTGAACTATTGCAATTTATGTTAAAAGAACAATATTACTCTGAGTTGGATCTTGTTGATTTTTTATTTTTTATCCATAGTCATCCTGAAACCGTTCAGCAACAGCTAAAGGGAGTTGGATTTACATCGTTAGATATAGCGATCAATCAATTTCAACAAGCACATGGAAAAGTGAGATTACCCCAATTAGCACCTAATTTCCCTTTCACATTAGAAATGGGCCAATATTACAATGATGAAAATAATGAATCATTGGAAATACTTTATGTAGACGAGCATTTTCCAGCATCTCAGTACAAAATCACGATTCATCCCAATCTTGACCAATTAGATTCCTTTCACAAAAATGTAAAGCGTGTTTATGCATTACAAGACGGAACACGAGCGAAATATTCAACATTAAAAGTCGACCAAGAAACAGAGTTTCATTTGTTGTTTTTTGAAAAAAATGGGTTTCTTTATATGTTAAGTCACGATGGTCAAATGGAAATGACACCAGAGCAATTAATCGACATCGCTAATTCAATCGAAGCTGAACAGGATAGGTAACTGTTCAGCTTTTTTTAAGTCGGCTTAAATGAAAACTTAAGAATAAATGGTATAATAGACGAAAAAGAAAAATAGAAGGTGACATATGAAGTCGGCATTAATTGTAGGAGCCACTGGACTAATCGGAAACGAACTCCTTCTTTATATGATAGACCAAGAGGTATATGAACAGATTACCGTTTTTGTTCGTCGGCCACTGCAAATAAAAAATAAAAAGATAAAAGAAGTAGTTATTGATTTTGATAAATTAGAGCACTATTCCTCTTTTTTTGCTGTTGATGATGTATATTGTTGCTTAGGTACAACAATAAAGAAAGCAAAATCGAAACAACAAATGGAGAAAGTCGATGTAGACTATCCTGTAAAAATTGCTGAATTAGCCAAACAAAAAGGGGCTACTCAATTTATTGTTATTAGTGCGATCGGTGCAGATTCTTCATCAGCTGTTTTTTATTCTCGTTTAAAAGGAACATTAGAGGAAAAGGTATTGTCCGTACACTTTAATCGACTTCTTATATTTAGACCATCTTTATTATTAGGTGACCGGAAAGAGTTTCGTTTAGGTGAAGCTACGGCAGCGTTTTTGGCTCCTGTCTTTTCTATTTTTTGTATGGGGAAATTAAAAAAATATAAGCCGGTGGAAGCAAGAATGGTCGCGGTTTCTATGTTTCAAGAGGCACAAAAGAAAGAACACGGTACGTTTATTTATGAATGGGATGAAATCGTTCGTTATCAATAGTCAAGTGAAAAGGGAGAGGGACAAGTGTCTATAGCTAAACTAGTAAAAATACAAAAGACATTTTTTCATACTGGTACGACAAAGGATTATGAATTTCGTATTATGCAATTAAAAAAATTACAACAAGCCATCCTTTATCATGAAAAGGAGATAATTCATGCTGTAAACAAAGATTTAAATAAATCTGAATTCGAAAGTTACTTAACTGAAATTGGTTCCACCTTAAAAGAACTAAGCTTTACAATAAAGCACTTAAAACATTGGATGAAGCCGACTCGTGTCAAAACGCCATTATTGCTGACGGGGTCTAAAAGTTATATTTATGCTGAACCATATGGTCTTGCTTTAATCATTGCACCTTGGAATTATCCATTTCATCTCATTTTTTCCCCATTAATCGGTGCAATTGCAGCCGGAAATTGTGCGGTGTTAAAACCTTCAGAACTTACACCGGAAACATCCACTGTTGTTGCTAAAATTATTCATAATACCTTTCCAGAAGAGTACATTACGGTTGTGGAAGGCGGAGTAGAGGAAAGTACAGCTCTACTAAAAGAAAAATTTGATTATATTTTTTATACGGGGTCAACACATGTTGGGAAAATCGTGATGGAAGCAGCCTCTAAACATTTAACACCAGTAACGTTAGAGTTAGGTGGAAAAAGCCCTTGTATCGTTCATAAAGATGCAAATTTAGAGATTGCAGCGAAAAGAATCGTATTCGGTAAATTTTTAAACGCGGGACAAACATGTATCGCCCCTGATTATTTGTATATTCATAAAACGAAAAAAGAAGAATTTATCACAAAAATAATTGAAAATATTGAAGAAATGTACAATCAACGTCTCGAAAACGGTGAATTTACGAAAATTATAAATGCTCGTCATTTTGAACGTTTACAATCGTATTTAGAAGGTCATCAAATCCGGTACGGCAAAGATCGTGATGAAACAACGTTAACCTTTCCTCCAACATTACTTGATAATATCAAATGGGAAGACAAAATTATGCAAGATGAAATATTTGGTCCAATTCTTCCGATTATTGAGTTTGAACAAATTGACGATGTAGTTAAAGCAATAAATGAACAAGCAAAACCATTAGCATTGTATTTATTTACCGAGTCAAAAGAAATCCAACAACAAGTGCTCCGAGATGTTTCTTTTGGGGGAGGGTGTATTAACGATACGATTTTTCAGTTAGCTACACCATACCTTCCTTTTGGCGGGGTAGGGGATAGTGGAATTGGTGGTTATCATGGGCAAGCAAGTTTTGATACATTCAGTCATAAGAAAAGTGTGTTAAAACAAACAACTGCTTTTGATTTTTCTGTTCGTTATCCACATAAGAAACACTCACTTTCTTTGATTAAAAGATTTTTCAAATAATAATACACGCTCTAACGGACGTGTGTTCCGCTAATAGAAGAAAAATAAGACCTTTTTGATTGGTTATGGACAAGTGTTCCGTTATTAGACAATTATAGTGAAGAAACGTGCTTGATTTTCTAGAATAGCGGAACGTATGTCCGATAGCATCTTCTATTCAGGCTTTTTACATAGAATAGAGGAATAATTGTCCGTTAGACTAAGGACACGAAAAAGCACTGTACATTTGCGGTGTTTTTTTCGCTCAATCATAACCACCGCTAGGTTCAGGAAGAGATGTATATTCTTCTTTTTGATAAATGATATCATTGTGAATAAAGGTCATCGTTTCTTCCTATTAAGAGTATTTGACTCACATGATATATCCCATTTTAAATGATAGTCTTCTCCATTTACTGTCATTGAATGAGGATGAAAGCTAGGTGAGTCACCTTTTTCTTTCGGCAGTTGTAACACTTGTCACAGTTCTAAAGCTTTCATAAATCAATTCAATTAATTGTGTTTGCCCATATCACCATACCTTTCATTCCTATGATAATTAAAGTGACGGTTTAGAACGAGAAAAGTTACATCGTAACATTATTTTTCTCCATTATATTTGGAGAAAGAGGAATCCTTTAAGTGGATGGAGAAATATGTAAGTTGGGTATGTAAAGGGGATGAAAAGATGGAAGAAAAACATAATTTAAAAAGTCTAGAAAACCGGGTTGCTCAATTGGAATATGAAGCAAAAGAGCTTAAGGTGATAATTGCTCAGTTGCAAGAAAAAGAAAGAAATCTGAACGAGCAACCAATGGTACAGGAAGAAACACCACTCCAGAAAAAAGAAAATGAAAATAAGGAAATAGTCGATAACAGTAGTCGCCCTCAGCGCCAACCAACACATAAACAAATCAAAACAGACAATATAGATTGGGAAAAACAAATAGGCCAAGTATGGCTTCCGAGGGTTTTTATTTTTGTCTTGTTAGTTGGTGTATTATGGGCGTTTAAAGCAGCTTCAGACTTCGGGCTTATAAATGAGCCGGTAAAAGTGATGTTCGGATATATTGCAGCATGTTTTCTTCTTTATTTTGGATTTAAACAAATTCAACATAAACGAAAAGCGTTAGGGCAAGTTTTACTTGGTGGGTCGTTTGTCCTTTTCATGATGACAACGTTCGCAATGCATGTGTTGTACGGAATGGTCCCTATTTATATCGCTTTTAGCTTAAACATCATTTGGCTAGTCGGAGGTTTGTATTTAGCCCACATGATTCAAGCTGAATCATTAGCTGTAATTTCAGCCATTGGGGGTTATTTAATCCCGTTTTTAGTCGTAAGTGCAAGTCCAAATGTCGTGACCTTTGTCAGTTTTGAGACGATACTATATTTATCATTTTTATTATTTGCCTTAATGAAAAGATATACAGTTTTATACCAAGTGTCTTTTTGGTTTCTTCATTTGACGTTATTCGTTACATCCTTGATTATGTTTAGTTCTAATTTAGAGGTGTATGCGGTTGTTATTTTCATTCAACATCTTTTTATCCTAACGGTTTATCTTGTGAGTTCCATATTTGCGAAACAACAAATATCATTCCTTTTTGTTAGTTTTGGGTTTGCGCTTATGTGGGCTAAGATTGCTTTTAACACGAGTGTTTATGAGTGGATTCTATTATGTTTATCTGTTGGATATGTGGTGTTGTCTTTGTATGCATGGTTTAGAAAACAAGAGAAACGAGCGGCATTTTTATTCTTAGCTACATTTTCGTTTCTTTTTTTCCTTCTGCAATATTTTACACTCGAGCATATTCTCGGTTTGTTAATTATTCAAGGGCTTGTTTCCCTTTATTTTGGGATTATTTCAAAATCAGTGTTACAACAAATCGGTGGGTGGTTTGTCTATTTATTTGCCTCCATCACGACGTTTTTTACTTTATTTGACCGTTTGTTGTCGATTGAGTTTTTAAATTGGCTTTGTTTACTAGGTTCACTCTATGTTCTGTTGTACTATATGTTCAAACTTCCTTGGGTACGAGAAAAAAATCGATATTCACTTTCACAGGCCATCACTGTCATTTCTCTTGTTGTCCTAGTTGTGTTTATAACAAATATTGTTGATGTTGTTATGACGCCTTATCCTATTCATTATTATTATATGGCGGTAAGTTTTGCTTGGGGATTATGTTCTCTTGCCTCAATTATAATAGGTTCAAAAATGAAAAATAAAAGTATTAGAGTGTTTGGGTTATCATTGTTATTTATAACCGTTGCGAAATTAATATTTATTGATTTGTATATTTTATCAATCTTTGTAAGGGCTGTTCTCTTTATTGGGTTAGGGTTAATTGGGATTGTTGTTTCCCGACTCTATTACAAAGGGAGTAAAGAGTCCGATTCAAAGTAAACGAGATGTTCTTTCATTCATTGGTAAACTATGAAGGAGTATGAGGAGTATGAGGAGTTAAAGAGAAAAGGAGTAAAAAAGTGGATACGGTTACACACGCATTATTTGGGTTAACAACGTATGGGGCAGTTAACAAAGATAAAATGGACCAACCATTAAAGCGAGCGTTGCTTTTTTCAGCATTAGCAGGAAGTCAAATTCCTGATATTGATGTCGTTGCAAACCTAACAGAAACGGGAAGAGTGATGGAGCAAATGTGGCATCGTGGATTGACACATTCTTATTTTTTGGTTCCGGTTTGGGCGGTCCTCATTTATCTTGTTTGTTATTTGATTTGGAAACGAAAAGATCCAATTATCTTTTATCTTGCTGTTATCAATGTCACGATCCATAATACTTCAGATGCGTTAAATGCGTGGGGAACAGGATTGTTTGAGCCCATTTCCTCAACACGTGTCACGCTTGGAGTCATTCCAATTGTGGATTTGATGATATGGTTTATCATGCTTAGCGGATTTTTAACAATTAAAATGAAAAAAGAATTTCCTAGATTTAAAATTTGGAGAATCGTTTGGATTTGTATTTGCATACATGTCTGTTTTCAGCTTGTTCAGGGGTTAGTCATTCAAGCTGAAGCGCAAGAACATTATGAAAAAGTCGCCATTTCTGCAGATTTTATACCCGGGAGTTTCAGTGTATTTGGAAAACAAGATGAAACTGTCACGATTTACAAGCAACGTCTATGGCAAGAGAAAGAGCAAGTCACAGTTCTCTATTCAAATCCTGAAGCGGACCTTGACTTATTGTATCGTGAAAATCCAAAAGCAGAAGTGTTACATGAATGGTCGCCATTTGTAGTTATTTTTGAAGATGAAACATCAATAGGAATATTCGACCCAAGATTTTATCGAAATGGTAGCTCTTTTTTAACGGAGTCTATTGGAAAGTAACACAGAGCATGTAGTGCTAGTGTAGCTTGGTTCATTGAGGTGAAAACAGGTAGCAAAGCTTTACATAAATAAAGCCTCGCTACCTGTTTTGTGTTAAGTTTCTATCAATGGAAGAATGACTGTAAATGTTGACCCGACATTGACTTCACTTTGGACTGTAATCTTCCCTTGATGTGCTTCAATGATCTTATACGTTGTGGCTAACCCTAAGCCTGTCCCATTTTCTTTCGTTGTGTAAAATGGAGTTCCGATGTTTTTCATTTTTTTTGGTGGAATCCCGCAGCCTTCATCGTTTACGTCGACAATAATATGATTCTCTTTTGTGGTAGCTGTTATTGTAATTTTCCCACCATCTGGCATGACTTCAATCGCATTTTTAATAATATTAATAAATACTTGTTTTATTTGGTTGCCATCGCCATAAAAATATAACGGTTCTTTAGGCAAATCTGCCTTTAGAGCAATGTTTTGCATAATCGCATGTGTTTCTAATAACGTGATAATTTCATAAAGTAGTTGGTTCATATTTTGTTCATGTAAAAATGGTTCGTGTGGTTTGGATAAAATGAGTAATTCATTCACGATTAATTCAATTCGGTTCATTTCTGTCAAGATAATGTCATAATATTTCTCATGCTGTCGTTCGGCAGGTTTCATAAGTTGTACAAATCCTTTTATCGCTGTTAACGGATTTCTGATTTCATGGGCAATTCCAGCGGCTAGTTGTCCAGCCATCGAAAGCTTTTCCGTTTGAAGCATAAGTCGTTCTGCTTTTTTTCGATCACTAATATCTCTGATAATGACTTGAACGGCTTTTTCGCCATGAAAAAGGGTAGGAATTCCGGTCACTTCTGTTTCCACGATGTCACCTTTTATCGTATGCCACTCTTGTTCGACCGTTTCAACGACGGTTCCTTTGAGTATTCGTTTGACTCGTTTTTTGCATTGTTCATGATAGTCAGCATGTAGAAAATCATAGATTGCTCTTCCTAGTATTTCATCTTCTGTTTGAGCCTTAAATAGCCTGACGCCAGCAGGGTTAATATATAGCCAGCTAACTCCATCTGTAATGGCAATCGTATCTTGTGAGTTTTGTACTAATAGACGATGATGAGCTTCACTTTGCTTTAACAACAGCTCATCTTTTTTTCGTTTTGTAATATCTTTTGAAATAGAATAAACACCTTTTATTTCATTTCCGATAATCATCGGGATATTTTTAACATGGAGATATATGAATTGTTTATCTTTTCTTTGCAATTGAATTTCGTACTCTACATATTCTCCTTGCTTACTTTTATGAAAAGCATCAAGAACTAGCGAGATATCATCCTCATGTACAATTTTATAAAAAGGCTCGTTCGTATATTCACTTGGGCTATATCCTAATATTTCTTTAACACGTGTATTACCAGAAATAATTGTTGCGTCTAATCCAAGTAATAATACGATGTCAGAATTATGTTCGAATAAGGAGTGATAATGTGCAGCGTTTTCTATTAATTTATCGTTAATAAAGACAAATAACAATGTTAATACCAATATTATAATTGTTGCAATAGCAAGTGTTGTTCCGAATGTGAAATGATTCATTCCTTCTTGAACGGTTAGGAAAGTATACTGTCTTACGTGAATAAAGTGAACTGAAACGATAGACATGCCTAGTAAAACGGCAGATATACTTCTGTGCATATATTTGCTAGGTTTTGAAACATGTCTATATGTATAAAAGGCAAGATAAGCAAGGATAAAACAAAGAAGAAACGAATACAATTCTTCTATTTGTAACGTGACAATATCGTTTATACGAAAGCAAATATAGTTAGCCAATGAAAAAAATAAGCTGCTTAAAAGTAGTCGTGGAATACTGTTTTTTTCTTGAAACATCATTAACGAAACGTAAACAAGTCCAATTGTAATACAAACATACAATAGGTATTGCATAGGATGATCGTAAAATGAATTTGTACCAGAAACTGTACTTAATGCAATAGTATGCATAGCCCAAATTCCTATTACTAGTGATGCAGTACTTGCAAGCTGAAACAGTTTCTTTTGTAATCCAGTTATGATTTGAGCTTTATCGGCAAGAATAAAAAAGGTAAACGAAGCTAATATTGCAATAAAAATAGCTAGAGTTACGAGTGGAATATAATATGTATGTAAAAATATATTCATAAATTCTCCTTTTTAATGAATAAAGCGTACTTGCTGTTAAGTTTATTATACCGTATTTTTTAAAATAGCATAGGGGAGTCATTCGAGAGAAAAATACTTGTTAGCCTCTTGAAAACAAACATCTCATCATGTTAAAAAGATGCCTCAAAAAGGGTTTCCTCCTTTTGGGCATCCGTTACGAGTTATTTATGGACAAGAACTTGACGATTGGGGGCTTGAGGAGGTTGTTCTAACCAGCCATGTTTGATTAAAAGGTTTGATCCATCTTCTGCGTATAAAAGAACTTCATGCAGTAAACGGTTATAATGTAAACCTATATCCCTTCGGAGGCTTGTGCCCATGCTTGTCCCGTAATGGCTAATTGAAGCTCCTTGTAACGCTGTAATATGAAACATCATTAATTTTTCTGAAAATACTTGTGTTGTGGAATTTGTAGGAAGTGTATCCCAAGTCATTGGGGCTGGTAATTCAGATTCATTTAAAATCGAACTAAACACTTCTACATGTTTTCTTGCGATTTCTTTTCCTCTTAAAAAATAATCAATAATTTCTTTTGTTTTTGAGGTTTGGCTAAACCCGATAATTAATGATTTACCGAGTTGGTTTCTTTCAATATTAAAAAATAAATTCATAATTTCAACGGCATTTAAAGGTCTGCGTTCACCAAACCATCCCGTTAAAAAACTATGTTCTTTTACAAAGTCGACTTTTTCTGGCATTGGAATTTGAGGAGGACGTAAATAAAGCCCTTTTTCTAATAATATGTCAGCTGTTTTATTATACAATGTAATACTTGACTCTAAGCTTTGACTATAAAATTGTCGGACATCGCTTCGAGCAGCATTGGCTAAAGCTAAGGAATAACTATTGGCACTGATTTTTGCCATATTGTGCAAATAGAATAAGTAAAAGCTATCAGAGTATAGACGAGGAGCAGAAAGAATAACATCTTCCTCAACACTAAAAGCTTTTGGGATGGCAACTTTTTCATTGTTAAACAAAGTCTTTATTTTTTTTGTATGCTGCTCTGAAATGTTTAGACTATAGTTCACCACTTCTTTTATTGCGTTATCATCGATATGCTGTAAAAAGTAAGTGATCATACAAATGGCTGCACAATCATTCGTATAAGTTGTCCATAAAGTCGCTAATTCTGACGATGACAATTTTATAGAATTATCCATTTTTCACATTCCCCCCTTAATCTCACAATGTATTTTTACTATAACCAAACTGGAGTTATTTCATTAGTATTTAGAAATATTTTACGGTTTTTATCCAAAAGTCTATTAGTTCACAAAAAGTTTGTCTTTAAAATCTTCTTTTATTATTAAATTTCAACTATAATTTACTAATAGGGGTTAATTAGTGGAGGGGTTTTATGAACAACATTGATATTACAAATTATAAAAATTTTGAAGAAGCAGCTTCTGATTTATTGGATTTAATTAATACTTTTATGACGGATAAATTAGTAACGATAACTAGAATTACAAATGAAACATTTACAGTGTTAAAAGTGTTAGATAATAATACAGGTTGTGGCATTCATGAAGGTTTCACGATAAATGTCAACGATACATTATGACGACGGTTTTTTAGTGGTCGGGAACCACTTGTCATTGAAGACTTGAGGACAGATGAGTTTGGTAGTCAATTTCCACATTTTATTGCAGCTAATGTCCTTTCTTATATTGGTGTTCCAATTATCTTAAAGAATGGAGAAGTGTTTGGATCACTTTGTGCCGTCGATTCAAAACCAACAATATTTACGGAAGAAGAAAAACAGTTTTTCACGAAAATAGCTCGGCTATTCTCATATGTAGTTGAATTGGAACGACTAGCCATTTTTGATTCGCTGACAGGGTTATATAATCGACACTTTCTGTATGAAAATGTCCAATTACAAAATCCAGGCTCTATCCTCTTTCTTGACCTTGATGGGTTTAAAACGATAAACGATGACTTTGGCCATGATATCGGTGACTTCGTATTAAAAGAGGTTGCAAACCGGTTAAAAGCTTTGACAAAAAATTATCCTGATTCGTATGCGGTTCGGCTTGGTGGAGATGAATTTGTCATTGTTGTTCCACAATTAATTGATAAAGATGACATTGCCGATTTTGCTAATCAAGTGATTCGGATGATGGATAATTGGCAAATTTTTGATAAAAAACTCCAATTAACTACAAGTATTGGTATTGTTCGTTACCCAAGTGACGGTAAAGACATTAAATTATTACTTAAATTCGCAGACCTTGCCTTATACAGGGCAAAAGCAAAAGGAAAAAATAATTATCAATTTTATTAAAAATAAAGAAGGTAAAGCTGAATTGGGCTCTACCTTCTTTATTTATGACTGTTTTTCATCACTTTGTTTTCGTTTTCGAAGCAATGAAATTGGTAAAAGAATATAGTGGAAGAATTGAATAAGAACAACATACACATTGTTATACTAACACAAAGCGATATTTTGTTGCGGAGTGATGGCTTTGAATGAAATTTCAATTGGTCTTGTAGTCGTGCTTCTATTGTTACTGTGTTTATCCGCTTTTTTTTCGTCGATGGAAACAGCGTTTTCAAGTGCGAATAAAATCCGACTAAAAAATTATGCTGATGAAGATAAAAAAGGAGCACGAAAGGCGTATGACATTATTAAAAATTTTGACCACGCGCTATCAACAATTTTAATTGGTAATAACCTTGTTAATATTGCTGCTGCAACAATATCAGCAAAAATAGCAGCTGATTTATTTGGTGGTAGTACGGGCCTTGTTATTAGTACGATTCTCATGACCGTACTTGTTTTAATTTTCGGGGAAGTGCTCCCAAAGTCGTTTGCAAAGGAACACGCTGAGGCATTTGCATTACGAATCTCGGGATGCTTATTATTGTTAATGGCTATTTTTCAACCATTGACATGGCTACTTGTTAAACTTAAAACGACGCTTGCCTCATTCATTAAAACAAAGCAATCATATCCGTCAATAACTGAAGAAGAATTAAAGGAAATGATTAATATTAGTGAAGAAGAAGGTGTAATTGGTAACGATGAAAGAGAACTAGTACAAAACTCTTTAGATTTTAATGATATTACGGTTGCAGAAATTTTAACCCCAAGAACACAAATGGTCGCAATCGAATTAACGATGTCGTTAGATGAAATTAGCTCGATTTTATTAGAAGAGCGCTTTTCTAGGGTACCGGTTTATGACGGAACGATTGATAATATTGTCGGAATTTTATCCGAACGAGATTTTTTACGAAGTTTAGTTCAGAAAAAGCAACCTACAATTGAAGCATTATTACGAAAACCTTTGTATGTTTATGAAACGATGGGAATCGCCCAGCTTTTGCCGCAACTTCAAAAGAATCGAGTTCATATGGCTATCGTCATTGATGAATTTGGTGGAACATCAGGACTAATTACGTTAGAAGATATTTTAGAAGAACTAGTTGGCGAAATCTGGGATGAACATGATGAAAAGGTACGGGAAATGGTTCAAATTGACGAGAATGTGTTTGAATTTAATGGAGACTTTCCGCTTGATGAGTTTGAAAGAGTAATGGGCTTTTCTCTACCTACCCGTCATTATCAAACATTAGGTGGATGGGTCATCGAGGAATTTCAAAGGATTCCTGAAGAAAATGAAGAAATCGAATATAAGCATGTTCACATTGTTATAACAGAAGCTGAGGAAAGACGTATAAAAAAAATAAAAGTAATCGTAAAAGAAGAGGGTGTCCATCAGTAATAGCTGAACGGGGCCTCTTCTTTTTATAATTTTGTTAATCTGAGTAACCTAACACTTCAATGACTGGTTTTCCGTTTTCATCTTCAATGTCACCTATTTCTTCATCATGTCGTTCAAGTTGATTTCGTAATTGAAAAATCAGTTCTGTTGGGTTTGTTCCATGTTCAACATCGACCCATTCTGTTATAGTTTTTTCTTCGGAATCATATACGGCACACTGGCCACCTTCAGTAACTAACCAATACCTTTTCATCATGTCACCTCTTTTTTTTCTCATTCTTTATCCTTTCCCCTGTTGGATATTGTTATGAATGAGACTTGAGGAGGAACAAGACTGTAAAAATGAAAAAAATGTAAACTCTATTGACATTATCCAATAAGAGGAGTAAATTATGATTCATTAGAAAATAAATAATGCCTAGACACCTTTTAATCGCTGAATCCATAGAGCGGGGAAACCATTTATTGACAGAGTAAAATTTGTCTTGGGGTGAATCTTAGTAAAATAAGAGGGGATACTCTCAATCCCTAATCCGACAGCTAACCTCGTAAGCGTTGTTACCTTTTTTAGAGAGAAAGGTCTTAGGATTTCCCTAAAGACCATTTTATTTGTGATGGTCTTTTTATGGTGTTTTTAGGATAAAGGAGAATGGAGAAAACATGAAAAAGCAATTTGCAGTAATTGGATTAGGACGATTTGGAAGTAGTGTATGTAAAGAATTATTTCAGTTAGGACATGAAGTGCTCGCTATTGATAGCAACGATGATAAAGTCAATGCGATATCGAAATACGCCACACACGCTGTTATCGCAAATGGAACCGACGAAAATGCACTAAAGTCTCTTGGCATTCGGAATTTTGAACATGTTGTTGTTGCCATTGGTGATAATATTCAATCAAGTATATTATGTACACTGCTATTGAAGGAACTTGGTATTGAACAAGTGTGGGTAAAAGCACAAAATTATTATCATCAAAGAGTGTTAGAAAAGATTGGGGCTGATCGGATTGTTCATCCCGAAAAAGACATGGGTATCCGAGTGGCACAACACTTAGTTTCTGAAAAAATTATCGATTATATTGATTTATCTGAAGAGTATAGTATTGTTGAGCTTATTGCCACTGACAAAGTGTCGAATAAAACATTAATTGAATTAAATGTTCGGGCCCGATATGGGTGTACGATTTTAGCAATAAAAAGAGGAGAAGATGTAAACGTATCTCCGTTCCCAGAAGATATTATTCTTAAAAATGATATCCTAATTGTCATCGGTCATAAAAATGACTTGAAACGATTTGAAGAGGAAGGAATGTAAAATGATACCTTCCAAGCTTGTGTCATCAAGTTCTGTAAAAGGAAAAGTGATTCATTTAAGTCCGCCTCAAATTTTGGCACTTAGCTTCCTTGTTTTTATCATCATTGGCACAATCTTATTAAAGCTTCCGTTCGCATCGACAGTCTCAGTTTCGTGGATGGATGCCTTGTTTACAGCAACTTCAGCGATAACCGTTACAGGTCTAGTTGTTGTTGACACAGGTACAGCTTATACTGTATTTGGGCAGAGTGTTATCATGGTCTTAATTCAATTAGGTGGATTAGGACTCATGACATTTGCCGTATTAATTATTATGGTTTTAGGAAAAAAGATCGGTCTTCAGCAACGGATTTTAGTCCAAGAAGCATTTAACCAAACATCTTTAGGTGGACTCGTGCGGCTTGTAAAAATTTTACTTATTTTTACACTCGTGCTTGAATCTCTTGCCTTTATGCTTCTTTCCGTCCGTTGGGTTCCAGAATTCGGATGGAAAGAAGGCTTATATCAAAGTTTGTTCCATACAATTTCAGCCTTTAATAATGCGGGCTTTTCCTTATGGTCACATAGCTTGTCTGCTTATGTAGGAGACCCAATAGTGAACCTTGTAATTACAGCGCTATTTATTACAGGAGGCATTGGGTTTACGGTATTGGCTGACATCTGGTATAAAAAGAGGTTTCGAACGTTATCTCTCCATTCTAAGCTAATGTTGATTGGTACTTTCATCATGAATGTGACAGTCATGCTCATCCTTTTTGTGTTAGAGTTTTCAAACCCGAATACACTTGGACCATTAGCGATAGACGACAAATTATGGGGAGCTTATTTTCAAGCAGTCACACCAAGAACGGCTGGATTTAATACACTTGATATAGGGAGTATGACAACGGCGTCGATTTTGATTCTTATTGTTCTTATGTTTATAGGAGCGGGGAGTGCTTCAACAGCAAGTGGAATAAAACTTACAACCTTTATCGTTATGATTCTAGCAACGCTCACTTTTTTAAAAGGTAGAAGCGAAACGGTTACATTTGGAAGAACCATTCGCTTGCATACGATTATACGAGCACTGGCGATTATCGTTATTAGTATTTTATTCATCTTGTTTACTTTATTTTTATTAGTCATTACAGAGGATGCACCGTTTCTAATGATCGTATTTGAAGTGTTTTCTGCTTTTGGTACTGTTGGTCTTTCAATGGGGTTGACGGATGATTTATCGACTGTTGGGAAACAAATCATTATCGTATTAATGTTTATAGGAAGAATTGGTCCATTAACATTAGCCTTTACACTTGCTAGACCGAAAAAAGCAGCTGTACGTTATCCAGAAGAAGAAGTGTTTACAGGGTAACTAAAATAAAAGTGCGACTTCGTTGTATATGTATAGGCAAGAAGGGTAAGATGGATGGTGAATCTCATTACTTCATCATTTTAGGAGGAAAAATTATGGCACTTACGTTTAAAGGATTACTAGCGAAAGCTCGGGAAAATGTGACGGGAATCACGTCAGCAGAAGCTCGTGAAAAATTGACTGAAAATCCAAATACACTTGTTATTGATGTACAAGATGCTACAGATGCAGGAGCATGCGGTTTAATTCCAAGTAGTAAAAACATTTCATTAGGCATGTTGCCGATTCGTGCTGACCTTGAAGTACCTGACCATCTTCGCGACCCTGACTTAGCGGATCGCTCTCGTCCGGTCATCGTGACTTGCGGGGCAGGGGGTCAAGCGACATTAGGTGCATATTTGTTAAAAGAAATGGGTTTTGAAGATGTTCATTTCATTGAAGGTGGAACAAAGGCATGGAAAGAAGCTGGGTATGAAGTTGAGCAATAAAAGAGAAAAGAAGACTTCGAAATGATAACGTGCTCTGCAACTTAACACCAACATTATATGGAAACGAAAAAAGAGTGACGTGGGCACTCTTTTTTTTGATTATTGACAACCATTTTAAATGATTAGTCAAACGTAATGGATATTTATGTTAATATTATATAGTAAAGTTTGTGACCAACTTTACTTAAGTTAAACAAGGCATAGGGGGATAAAATGGGTAAACGATCATTCTTTATATTAATAATATTTGCTCTATTGGTTTCTGGTTGTGGAGGCGATTTACAGTCAAGTGCAGTTGAATCGAATATAGAAAGTATGCCAAATGATGTGCCGCAGGATTTTAATTTTTCTGTTAAATTTGGTGTGAATAAAGGGAATGAGATAAATACATTTGAAGATACAGTGACAAAGGATTTAATCGAAAATGGGTCAGCGACTATTAATCTAACCCTCACAGCTGAAGAAATGGAGATCATCTATCAGAAAATGAAAGACATTAACATATTAAGTCCTAAACAATTAACTCCAGAAACAAATTGTGCGGTAGAGCCCCATGAAGATGATGAATGGAATATTAGTATGAATGGTCAAACAATTACTCATTTCATTTCAGGGGCATATTGTGAACCGACAAACGATGTAACTCAATTCATTGAGTTGAGAAATGATGTATATAGAATTGTCAAAAGTAAGGATGAGTATAAAGAACTACCTCCATCCGAAGGTGCTTATGAATAAACTTGCTGTTGCACTAACGGTGACTCCTGCTCATAACAAATCTCACTAGATTTTGTATTAATAAAAAGAGGCTGGGACATAACTAGCCAGAAATAATTGAAAAAGGTTCCGAACATCCAAAGATGATGTTCGGAACCTTTTTAGTTGGAGCGTTAGATGGATTATTATCATATTAGCCGCTCCTGGCAATGTACTTTCTCAAGTTCACCGCCAGGAAGGCAAACCCTAATTCATTTTTCACCTTCTCTTTGCCTCTCACTGACAGACGAGTGAAATGCAAATTAGCCTTCAAAAATCCGAAAACTGGTTCCACATCGGTTTTACGCCTACCGTAGATTTCACCCGTTTTCTCTTCTGAAAGCTGTTGTCTTACGTATTCTTTT
>NZ_JHYI01000012.1 GCF_000621445.1 Alkalihalobacillus bogoriensis ATCC BAA-922
AACATTTACTTAGTGTAGATTGATTTGATACAATTTTGTTATCCATAAAATTCTCCTTATTGTAAAAGTCACGGATAACTTTGGCTTTGCTTTTACAATAGGAGAATTTTTTTTATTCGTCTAGTGTTTTCTTCAAATTTTCACTTTGTTAGTTGAAATGTAAAGCATAAAAATATAGTGATTCCACTGAGTGAAATGGAGCGAAAGCCACTCGACTCCTGCGGGAAAGAGAGGAGCGGCGAGACCCCACAGGCGTTAGCCGAGGAGGCTCGCCACCTCCCCGCGGAAAGCGAGTGGCTGTAGCGCAATGGAACGGATATGTTATTTGTGCTAACTAGAAGCTAGGTAAGAATTAAACCTGTGGATATATTTGCAACGCCAGTGAACATACGTCCGATAAAGCAATAAAAATACAACCCACTTGTCTTCCACAAGTGGGTCATATTACTAATGTATATATTTCAAAATGAGCGCAATAAGCGGATGTTTACTTTCCAATCCACATACTTGTTGAATTGCCTTTTCATAGCCATTTTCCATAATGGTTTGTTGTAACGCTACAGCTTCCTCATCCTGTGCATAATCATACTGCAAAGCCGCAGCAATTGCTTTCGCTAAATAAACAGGCTCGCCTTCAACTACTTGAAAATATTGAACAGCCGGACTGACGAGGCGATCACCATGACTTAATTTGCGAAGCGGTCCTCTTGCTACCCTTGGAATTTCATCATTTATATGCGGGTTCGTAAAGCGTCCGATAATTTTTTTTCGATATTTCTCGTGTTCTATTGCATCGAATTGATATTTTCCAACTAACAATTCCCCAGTTTCCCGTATTGTTTCTTTTACTGCATGAAGGACATCAGGATGCTCCATTGCTTCTTTAATCGTTTGTAATCCAGCTTGATAGCCTATATACGCGCAAACAGCATGCCCTGTATTGACTGTAAACAGTTTTCGTTCAATATAAGGAGTTAAATCATCGACATATGTCACACCCTCAATCACGGGGACATTACCAACCATCGCTGCTCTGTCGACAACCCACTCAAAGAAAGGTTCCACTTTAACCATCAGTTTATCGTCATTCGTTTGATTCGGAACAATGCGGTCAACCGCGGCATTTGGAAAGCCATAAATACGGTCAAACTGTTCTTTTTCCTCTGGCGTTACGTTTTCATAAATCGCTTCTTTTAAAAACACACTGCCGCCGACCATGTTTTCACAAGCAATAATATTAAGTGGGGCTTCAGTTTGCTTCGCACGTTCTTTCAACCCTTTTCCCAACACCCCCGAAATAATCTTTAAAATCGTTGGCCCAACGGCTGTTGTTACTAGGTCTGCTTTTTGAATCGCTGCAATAACTTGTTCTGGATGTTCCATACTATTAATGGCACTTACGTTCGTCACCATCGTTTCTTCACTTTTTTCATCTGCTAACACTACACGATATTCTTTTTTTTCATTTAGCAAACGGACGACTTCTTCATTTACATCTACAAAACATACATCGTACCCTGCATCAGATAGCAGTTTCCCAATAAACCCTCTACCAATATTACCTGCACCAAAATGGACGGCTAACATATTAATTCACCTCAGAAAATAAAGCTAAAATTTCAGCTTCAGTTTGTGCTTCTACAATCTTTTCAATGTTTTCTTCTTCTGAACAAACAATCGCAATTTGCGATAAAATTTCTAAATGCTCTCCATCTTTTCCAGCGATTCCGATTAAAACTTTTGCAATATTCCCATCACCAAAATCTACACCTTCTGGAACTTGAACGATCGATAAACCTGAAGCAAGAACAGCCTTTTTTGCATCTTCTGTACCATGTGGAATCGCAACAAAATTCCCCATGAACGTAGAAGTTAATTGTTCTCTTTCTAGCATTTTTTCAATGTATTCTTCGTTAACATATCCTTTATCGACGAGAATTTGCCCTGTTTGACGAATCGCTTCTTCTTTTGATGTGAACTGTTGGTTTAATACGACATTTTCTTTTGCTAAAATTTCTTTTGTCATGTTGTCCCACTCCTTGTGAATGTTTTATATCTTTTTCTTAAAAAACGATGATAGTTCTTCTACTAGTAATGTTTTTACTTCTTGCTCTGTTCCTGTTTCAAAGAAACGAATCGTTGGCTCATCTCGAATGACGAGTGCACTAATTGCACTTAACATTTCATTTGTTTCTTCGTTACTATTCAATGGTGATAACAATAATAGAATCGTGTGCATCGAAAGGTCATCGCCATCCATCGCTTTTACTTGAAGCGGTTCTTCCAGATGCCCTACTGAAAATGTTGGGGTTTGAACAGATTCGCTTTTTGTATGATATAAAGCAAGTGATGTATTTGGGATACCAAGTCCCCCTATTTGTTCTCGTCTTAAGAGCTCGGTTACGACTTGTTCTTGACTGTTAATCGTCTGTTTTTCCTCCAATGGTTCACAAAGCATTTGTAAAGCCAACTCCACTGTCGATACCATTTCTAGCTTACGAACATTAAATTGAGCCAAAAGCGAATAAATGGCAGTTGAATAGTTTTTTATTTTTTCAACATATTCGATAAAGTCCCTATCCGTGGCCCTTTGCCCTGCCCTGTTTGTCCGTTGTTTTTTTCGCGGTTGAACTAACTGCCGATTTTTTAACAACCGTTTCACTTTCTCGATTTCTTCTTCAGCTAAAAGCGGGCTTACAACTAAATACTCATGTTGAAAATTTTTTAATGGAATCGTAGAAATCACGGCATCAAAGTCATGAACATCAACATTTTCAAGGTCAAACAATGACGCATTTACAGTTGTTATCCCTTGAATCGCTTGTTGTAGCTTTGTTGATAACATTTTTGAAGTACCAATGCCACTTGAGCACACAACAAGCGTCCGATAATTCATCTTGTCTTCTTTGTTTAAAATGGCTGATGCAAAATGTAACACGAGATAACCAATTTCTTCTTTTGGTACGTGTAATTCAGGAAAAACCTCGCTAACCCCTTTTTCTAATACGACAAACATATCATGATAGTCAGATTCGATTTTCGATAAAAGCGGATTAGAGATACCCATATTCTGTTTGATACGATGTAATGCTGGTTTTAAATGGGCGACTAACCCATGAAACAATGATACATTGTCCTGTAAATCATAATCTAACTCTTGACTGACAAAACGGATTAACTGTTGCGCTAATAAACCAACATGAAGGCTGGAATCTTCCAACATGTCATCATGCTCATTTCTAAGTTTCGCTCCCATTAAATGCATCGTAATATAGCCAAGCTCTCCTTCAGAAATGTTGATGGAAAATAAAGATTCTAACCCGGCTACGATTTTTTCTGCAGCGTGATATTCTTTTGTTTTTTTGAGCGTTTGCAAATAGTCATGATCAAATGTTATCTCTTCACCTTGTTGAATTCGTTCGATTGCCAAAGCGAGATGAACAACTAGCCCAATATATGCACTGTCGGCTATCGAATACGGCAAGTCACTTTTAATCGAATCAATTTGCCTTTCAATCATAAGTAGTTTTTGTTTTTCTACTAGCCCTAGCAACCGGTCTGTCACCGTATCAATTGTTTGCGATGCCTTTTTTTGAATCGTCTCTTTTAAAATCGTAATAAACTCAAATTCATCGATATTCGTAATAATCAGCTTGCTCATCGCTTTTCGTTTTGCCGATTCAGGTCCTTGAATTTCTACCCCATAGCCTCTTTTTCTAACGAGTGACAAGCCAAAAGGCGTAACTTGTTCTTCGATTTTATTTAAGTCATTACTAATTGTTGCAATCGTTACATTTAAATCATGGGCTAGTGCAATTAATTTAACCGGATCTTTTGTTTCAAGCAATGATGACAATATCAATGTTTGTCGTTCTTCCGGTGTATATTCTTGATGTGATAACGTAAACAAAAGCTGTTGCAAATGTTCTTTACCGGCTTTGTCACCGCTCACTTGGATGCCAATACCTGACTTCTTTACAAGCTGTAGGCCATGTTCTGTTAAAATATCTTCTACCCCTTTTAAATCACGGTGAACGGTTCTTGGACTGACATCTAATTCAGAAGATATTTCTTTTACCGTTGTCTCTTCGGATTTCATTAAGAGCAACTCTAGTATTTTTCGTTCTCTAGCCGCTATATACATCATTCTCACTCCACTACTATGACTAATCATACGCTAAGCAAAGTTGATGACAAAATATAAATAACATCCTTCATACTTCTATTATCTATAATTTGTAACCTCTTTCTCAACAAAAGAAAGATTCAATTTCGCCTTTTGACTTGTTGCCAAAATTAAATAATATCGATTCGTTTTATAAAGAAAAACGCGGGATCTTCTTTTCTTTTCAAGTGAAGTACGGAGCCCTGCCAGCTTTTGAAAGTGAACCCAAAGTGTTCTACTTGGGGTGAAACGCGCAGGTGCACAGCCTTCGCTCTTAAAGATAAGCTTTCAAAGCATCGCTACTATACCAAGATTTTTCTTTCTTATATGCTAAAAACAAGACTAACTTTTTTTTGAAGTCAGTCTTGTTTTGATGTTATTTTAATTTTTCCATTAACTCATCATATTTTGGACTATTTAAGAAGTTTTCAACCGAAATATGATAAGCCGTAGGTAATTTTTCTTTCGCACGAGAAGTTAAATCTTTGTGAGTGATTACTATATCCGCATCATCTGGAATATTGTTAATCGACGTATTCGTAATGTTTACATCTAATTCTGCTTTCTTTGCTTTATTTTTTAAAATCGATGCTCCCATTGCACTTGAGCCCATACCAGCATCACAAGCAAAGATGATTTTCTTCACATTGTTCGGGTCAAAATCCGTTTTCGTATCAAATGAACTCGCTACTGAACTTTTCTTTCCTTTCAGTTGCTCCATTTTTGCAGCTGCTGCTGTCATATCTTCTTCTTCGTTTTTCTTACCTGTTTTTAAAATAATTGAAGCGACTATAAAGGAAACAGCAGTTGCCACAAGTACCCCTAATAGAACTCCTAAATGATCTCCTCTCGCTGTCATACCCATTAAAGCAATAATACTTCCTGGTGATGGCGGCGCTACTAATCCTACATTAAATAATGTGAAAGTGAAAACCCCACTAATTCCACCAGCGATAGCGGCTAAAATTAACATTGGTTTCATTAAAATATACGGGAAGTAAATTTCATGAATCCCACCTAAGAAATGAATGACGATAGCACCAGGAGCTGTTTGTCTTGCCGTCCCTGCACCAAAAATCATAATCGCTAATAATATTCCTAACCCCGGTCCAGGGTTCGTTTCTAATAAGAATAAAATTGACTTTCCAGCCTCTGCAGCTTCTTTTGCTCCTAATGGACTTAAGATTCCATGGTTAATCGCATTGTTCAAAAACAAAACTTTAGCTGGTTCAATAAAAATGTTTGCTAATGGTAATAACCCTGCATTCACAATAACTTCTACACCTGCTGCTAACACTTTATTTAATGCGAGCACAACAGGACCAATTCCTAGGAACGCCGCTAATGTCAGTAACATCCCTAAAATACCAGCTGTAAAATTGTTTACAAGCATTTCAAAGCCTTGACGGACTTTCGGTTGAACGACTTCATCAATTTTCTTAATGAGCCATCCACCAAGTGGCCCCATAATCATCGCTCCAAGGAACATTGGGATATCTGCTCCGACGATAACCCCCATCGTCGCTGTTGCCCCAACAACTCCCCCACGGTCACCATATACCATTTTACCACCAGTATAACCGATTAAGAGTGGTAGTAAATACGTTATCATCGGTCCGACAAGTTGAGCTAAACTTTCATTTGGCCACCAACCTGTTGGGATAAAAAGTGCGGTAATAAACCCCCAAGCAATAAAGGCGCCGATATTTGGCATAATCATGCCACTTAAATAACTTCCAAAACGCTGAATTTTAACACGGACATCTTGTTTTGAGCCGTTTGCTGAATTGGACATTGTAGTTCCCCCTTAAAAAATGTTTATGATAAGATAATTGCGATTTCTCTTACACCTTAATCATAAGCTCCGTGTGAAGCGTTTTCAATTTGAAGAAAAACGTATTTTGTCATGCACAATGTTGTCATTATTAAATAGCACCTCAGCTTGTCAACCCTTTTCTAAAGAAATTTCTATTTTTTTCAAATATCCATTGGCTTTTCGTACATAATAATAGCGAAAATTGAATCCAAAGGAGAAATGCCCCATGTTCTATCATGTCAAAGAGCTTCAATACAATGCAAAACCTTCTCAACCTGACCCGGTATATGCAAAAAAACTCCAAGAAATACTTGGTGGCCAATTCGGGGAAATATCTGTCATGATGCAATATTTATTTCAAGGGTGGAACTGCCGTGGAGATAAAAAGTATCGTGATATGCTTTTAGATATAGGAACAGAGGAAATAGCGCATGTTGAAATGTTAGCAACGATGATTGCCCAGCTTGTCGATGGTGCCCCTGCTCATGATCAAGAAGAAGCAGCAAAAAATCCTGTCGTTGAAGCGGTGTTAGGTGGAATGAATCCACAGCATGCCATTGTCAACGGCCTAGGCGCACAACCAAATGACAGTGTCGGATTCCCATGGACCGCTCGCTATATGATTTCAAGTGGTAATTTACTTGCCGATTTCCGCGCGAATTTAAACGCAGAATCCCAAGGCCGACTTCAAGCAGTTCGTTTATATGAAATGACGACAGACCCTGGTGTGCGTGACATGTTATCTTTCTTAATCGCTAGAGATTCGATGCATCAAAACCAATGGATGGCTGCCATTCATGAACTTGAACAAGCGGAAAGTGTAATTGTCCCGAGCACCTTTAACCGTGAATATGAAATACAAGAAGTCGCTAATCAATTTATGAACTTCTCAACAGGGGAAGAAAGCAGCCAAGGTCGTTGGGCAAATGGACCAACATTTGATGGTCAAGGGAACTTCGAATACGTCGCAAATCCTGAAGCAATGGGCCAACACCCACAATTGCAGCCAGGTCCTGCTTATATTCATGGAACAAACCCAACGAACATGCAAATGATGCAACAACAAGCAAAAATGACTGATAATCAACCATCTGATCAGTCGTTTATGCAATAATATAGAAAAAGTCGAGGTCACTAAGAAGGAAGTGACCTCGACTTTTTTCTCATGTAGTGTAACGGACATCTGTTCTGCTATCTTTCATTTTTTTCGACTTTTTCAAGTCGTATCGGACATCTGTTCCGTTACTTTGCCCATTTAGGGTGCAAAAGCTTGTATTTTAGTGTATTGCTGAAAAGATGTCCGATAGAATATTACGAATGGCAAAAATTAGTGAAATAACGGAATAGATGTCCACAAGAGTTTTCCTACTTTGAATAAAGTGCGATCATTTTTTCAATTTCCTGCTCTATCTCCTGTTGTAACGACAGCGGCGACACCACCTGAACTTGGCTCCCCCATGATAAAATCCAAGCTTTCAACCCGGCACTTTTTTTTGCCTTTGCTTTCACAAGAAACGATTTTTCACTTACTTGTTTAACATTGGAGTCCATACCAAACTTATCAAAAACACCATTTAACGTGACTCGGTTTAACTGAAATTGCAATGTAATCCAATCATCCTGACCACCAAACATATGAAATGAATGTTGAATATATTCACTTAAGTCTTTTTTTTGCTGTGTGAAGCTTTCATCTGATATAACAACATGTCGCATTCGGTCTAAGCGGTAATTTCTTGGGTTCTCTTCTTCCCCATAGTTCACATCATCACCTATTAAATAATAAAAGTCAGACTCCCATATTAATGCATGCGGTTTAATTTTATACAGTCGCCCATCATGACGTAGTGTAAATGTTTTCTCAAGATTAAAGTCACCGTATTGAAAATAGACGATTTTTTTCTGTGAAATTGCTTCATGTAGGATATCAATATGATGTTTAATAAGGTTGTAATTCGTATTAATCGATTGCTGGTATACAACCGGATCTGGTAGTGTTTTGGCGATTTGCTTACTCGTTAACTGTTTTAAACATGACACTAGATATTTTTTCTCCTCGGTTGTAATAAATCTAGCCGAAAGAACAGGATCTATTAAAAGTCGAAGCTGGTATGTTTCAAATAACCGGTCTTGATGGCTATAAAAGAGCTCACCATGTTTTCCTGTGTTTTCAATAATATCAAACCCGCTATCTCGTAATGTATGAATATACTTTTTCACCGTTTTTGCATCAGCAGGAAACTCTGGCACATACATTTTCAACTTGGCAATTAATTCTTTCATTGAAAGCTGATGGTGTTCATCTGTTTCAACTAGCAAAATTTCTCTTAAGGCAAGTAATCGCAAAGCCGTTTTATTCTCACTCATCTCTTCACATCCTATTAAGGAGAATTCATACTACTTTACATCATTTCAACTACTTGTTGATGCGTCACGTAATAGAGCAACACTTTGGCGACGTCTTCATTCGTTAGTTTTTCCCAAACTTCCTTGTACAGCTGTACTTGATTATTATAGTAGCTCGTCAATTTTGATAGTTGATTTATATCTTTAAGTCGGTCTGTTTTATAATCAACTATTTTCCATTGCCCCTCTATTTTATACACCAAGTCAATGATTCCTGATAAAAATATCTGTGATGTCCCTTGTGTGTCTAGCTGTTCATATAATGGGTCTCCCTGGTGAATTGGTAAAGTAAAAGGAACCTCAGTTAAAACTTCATCTGCCCTTTGCAACTCTCGCCATATATCCGTTTCTTCTAACTTTTCTACGAGTAAGCATACTTCCTCTTTTCGTTCAACCGGCAGTTGATGTTTTTGGAGACTTAAACGAATATGTTCGTCCGTTAAAATTTGCTTTACATGTTGTTCAAAAACATCGTGAATTACTAGCCCCCACTGCAGCCCACCACCTTCTTCTCTATCAATATCTCTAAAATGAATGGACTCTTTTTCATCCGTAGGACTGACCTTTAGAAAAGAAGGTGTTGCACTTTCTTGTACCCAATCAAACAAACTCTCCGTTTCCTGTAGGTAGGATTCAAGGGTAACAGTAGCTAGCACCGGTTCTTTTTGAATCGTACTTGCTTTATTAATTTCCACTTCTTCTAGATTAGGTAGTCCTTTTAACAGCAAAGTCCATGGGTTCTGACTATCTTTTTTTTCGCAACTACTTATAATCATTAACTTTTCTGCCCTAGTCGCTGCGACATAAAGAATTCGTATTTCTTCTTCTACAAGATACGCTTCTTCCTCTGCTTTATACTCATCCCAATTCTTTGGTTGTGCGATTGGTGTTTTTGTAAAACCGCTTTGTTTCGTAAAAAGAAAATAGCCTTTTGAAGCTTGTTGTTCCCGTTTAATATGAGAAGAAATAAACTTACCGACATCTGTTTTCTTCCCAGGATGAGCTAGAAATACAATAGGTGCTTCTAACCCCTTTGCTTTATGGACATTTAAAATCCGGACCGCATTCGCATCTTCATCTAAATTAACGACCTTCACTTTCGCTGATAAAAAAGTAGTCAAACTAGAAACGACTTCAAAATAAAGCGTATGACCGTTTTCCTCTTCTTTTCTAAGCGCCTCGATGATTTGTACAAATTGTGTATATTCTCGGGCTCCGTAACTATGCGCGACTAACAACGGATAAAACCCAACATCCTCAATGATTTTTTCAATCGCAACTAATGGAGAATAAGAGCGTACCCATTTGGCATATTGCTTAAGCTTGCTAAATGCCTTTTCAACCGGATGAATTGGCTCATGTTCTGCATTTGATAGAGAACTGTAAATAGAAAATGAACCACCTTTTTGTTTCCACTCATATAACTGTTCATCACTAATACCAAACCAACAACTTCGTAATGTGGCGACTAGAGCAACTGAATTAGTAAGATCAACAAATGTTTCTAGTAAAATAAGTAACTCTTGAAATACTCTACTCGTACCAATTTTCATTTCACCACTTACACTTATTGGAATTCCGGCTTGTTCTAACTTTGAACTATACACACCAATACCGGAATGATACCGTGTAATTATCATCATATCTTTTGGCTCATACCCTTGCTGTAACAGTGCTTGAATCGAAGCGCAAATATTTTCCGCATCTTTTTCGATAATCATCGCTTGATTTTTTGTAAAATCAACAGGAACAACAATTTTCTTAATCTTACTCGTTTCTTGTTCGCCGGCATGAAACGAGTGCAATGGACGATATGCAGCTTGGTATTTTGATTCCTGTTCTGGTAAATGCTCTTGAAATACTTGATTTAACTTCTCAGTAATACTGTCAATCGTACGAAAATTCATTGTAAGCTGTAAGACTTCCCCACCATGCAAACAAATCAGTTCTTTTACTTTATTATAAATATCAATATCTGCCCTGCGAAAACGATAAATCGCTTGTTTTGGATCTCCTACAACAAAAAGAGAACCAGATCGTGGCTTACATTTCACCCATTCTTGTTCTGTCACATTTTCCCCTGTTAAAAAAAACATCATTTGCGCTTGAATCGGGTCGGTATCTTGAAATTCATCAACAAGCATACATCTGTATTTCTCTTGAAAATAAGATCGAACTTCAGGATTGCACTGTAATAGCTTTGTTGTTTGAATAAGAAGATCTTGAAAGTTTAAGAGTGATTGCTCTTTTTTCATTTGCTCATACACTAGTAATGCTCCTTTTAGAAAGGAGATAATAATCGGATGGCAGTATTCACGCCAATGCTGTAATAAAGGGGCAATGACGTCTTCTACAAATAATTCAATTCGTGCTTTATATTCTTTAGCATCTTCTTTTGTTGTCCATTTCTTTTGAGTAATCGCCAAAGCTGATTTTGACTCAAACAGCTCAAATACCTCAATTATAAGAGCTGGGGTTTCTTTTCGATATCGAGCTTTTCGCAATGCTTGTAGGATGTTTTTTTGTAATGAATCTGGACCTTTTTCAACGATATCTGGAATCGTTCGTTTTGCTTCCTTAAGCAGTGTGATTAATCGGGTAAAAGCTGTTTCTAACTGTGGCATTTCCATTGGTGTTGCCACCCACTCGACATCAGGATAATGTTTTATCATTTGAAATCGGTCAAGAAGTACTTCTTCTGTTACACCAATCTCATGTAAAGTCGTTATTTTTTTCTCATCTTCCGCTTGTAGTTTAGAAAGATAGACAGTCCATGCTTCTTCGGCAAGTTGTTTGTCCTCTTCGTCCTCAAGTTCACGGAACATCATATCAAGATTTGCTTCAATCGGTCGCTCCCGAAGTAGCCGAGCGCAAAAAGCATGGACTGTTCCAATAAAACATCGTTCTACATTTTGAATAGCTTCCTCAAGCTTTCTTTTTGTTTTTGGGTTTCCTTCCTTCTTCCACACTTTTTCTAATTCGTTTTGAAATCTCGTTTTTAATTCATCTGCCGCTTTTCTTGTAAACGTAATGGCAACGATTTCTTCGATTTGATTTGTTTCTGTGTAAATCAGATTAACCATGCGGTCAACTAAACTTGTTGTTTTCCCTGAGCCTGCTCCCGCTTCAACTAAAAAATTTTGGTGTAAATTGAATTTGATTTTGTCTCGGTCTCGTTGGTCAACAATTTGTTTAGTCATATGCTCGTACCCCCTTAAAACTCCGTACACCTGCTGACTGTTGGTCTTGATGTTTCTTTTCAATGACGTCAGCCTCATACTGCTCTCTTCGACAGATTTGCTTAAACTGACAAAACTTACAGTCATTTTCGTCATCTGTCATTGCAAAATGACCCAACTCAATAATTGTTAACAGCTTTTCTAAAATGGCGTGACCATTTGTTCGTAATTCTTTTTCTTGTTTACGCTCAAAAGCTTGTCCTAATCCTTTTTTCGTTGGAAACAAGTAAGAACTTCTTTTTACCGTTCCTTCCTTTAATCCTAAATGATTTTCAATCGCTAACGAATAGAGGAAGTGCTGTAATTGCCGCCCTCCGTTAAACTGCTTTTGTTCGTCATATCCCCACGTACTGCCTGTCTTATAATCGATAATATGAATTGAATCATCTTGTTGAATATCCACTCGGTCAATTTTTCCTGACAGAGAAAATGGTCCAGAAGCTAATTGTATTGTCGCTGGGGGTTTCCCATCAACTCCAAACGTATATTCCAAGTATTTCGGTTCGGCTTCATGCGCTCGTTCTTCTTCAATTTTTAAAAAAGTCTCACAAGATTCTATGATTTCTTTTGTTTCCTTCCATTCAACTTGAGAGTTTGGTGGTGGTAACTGTTCTTTTACATTGTGTAAACAGTCTTGCACTATAGCGAGTAGTAATGAATGATGCAATTCGTACACAGGTTTTTGCATCTGTTCTTGAAGCATTCGATAAAAGCGCTCGAATATTTCATGTAATACAGTTCCTCTAGTTGCTGGGCCTAACCATTGTTTTTCGTTATATTCCAGCTCTTCTATCGGTTTAATCTTTAACACTTCTTGCAAAAAATACGAGTATGGGCATGTTGCAAGCATTTCTAATTTCCCTGCTGAAATTTGTTGTTCTCGATTTTTGCGTGGGTCCCATTGAGTCGTGTCACTTTCGACTTTGCCATCGTAAACAGTAAACGAACTACTATTACGAAACTCTTCAGCTTCCATCCCATGTATTAGTTGGTCAAACTGCTCGAGCAGTTCCCATTCGATTTCATTTGTTTCTCTTCTAGTTAATTTTGTTGTCCACCAGTCTTTTTCTGTTACTAGATCAACCTCTTTGCAAGGAAACTCTTTCTGCAGATGTGTAAAATCGATATCGTGCTTACCAGTTACAAAGCGATAACATTGCAAAAACAAATGGGACGGTGCTAACATTCGATTGTCATTGATATTAAACTGACTACAACTTAAATGAACATGACCAGAGCTTGAAGCAATGAATTGCAGCATCGCATAATTTTTTTCTATGATGCTATTTTGGAGCAATGGGATGTTTTTGCCTAAGTTCGTTCTTTCTTTGTCAAGCAGTAACGGATTTTCACTTTGACTTTTTGGAAAACGGTGTTGATCTAACCCCACAACAAATCTATGATGGCGACTTATATATATTCCTTTTTGATAAGAAGAAACATGCAAATGCCCAGGTTTTGCCCGAGATGCTCCAATATTTATGGTGATTAACAGCTCTTCAATATGAAACAATGCTTCTTGGACTGGTATGACCTCATGTATATAAGGAATCATTTGTTCAATTTTTTCTAATAAGCTCGTTTTAGCAGCTTCATCATAAAAGGATGTGCTATTTGCCATTTTTGAAATGATAAAATGTAACCCTTGCAAAAGTTCTCGTAGTGAAACCTGATTATCATTCACCGATGTTGGCAAAGCACTGAAAATCGAATCATACCATCGTTTCATCCATACTAAGTCTTTATGTAATTGTTCTAAGTAAGGTTGGTGTTGTTCATTTTCATCAAGTCGCTCTTTTACTTTCTTTATTTCAGTTTGTAATCGTTCCGAATACCTTGCTTTTCCCCAGCCAATATCCAACTGACGAAGAAGTGTTGTCCATCTTGTTTTTGAAGGTGCATCATCTTCTAAATGAAACAAACCTTCTTGTAATAGCTTTACAAAAAATGAAGTTTCGTACGATGTTCTTATCCATTGAACTACACCGTTTATCAGCTTACCCGGCTTTGTAAATTGAACAGGAATTCCATCTTGAAAGGTGACAGGGATGTTATATGATTGTGAAAGATGGAATATCGTTGCTACATATGGATGAGGTGTTGTATAAAACATCGCACACTCATCCAAACGCAATTGTTTACATTTTATTTGAAATAACACTTCTTTTATCTCTTGTTCTTCTGTTTTACATTTACTTAACGTTATCGATTGATTTTCTTTTTCACATGAATTGAGTTGATAAAGATAACTGAGTGTGGTCGGTTCACCTTCCGCAATGAAAGAGTATTTCGTTTCTTTTGGTTTTGGCACTCCGTAAACAGGGGGGACAGGCATAAATAACATGGTAGGACATAGATGTTCAAGAAATTGTTCTTGGACATATGCTAAAGATAACTGACTTTGTAGTAAAAATAGACGTTCTGAACGAGCTACTTTTTCTTTAGCTTGTTTATATAAGCTCGCTTCATCTTTGATTTGATAATCCACCATCACTTTTTCAAACCGTTGCATAATCCGAATGATATCTTGTCCTTTTTGTTCGGAAACAAAGGCGTTTGGCTGTATCGTTATGCTCGTAAATCCTGCCAGTCGCAAATCTTGAATCAAATTGAACATGTGATAACTAAATGCTGTTGTTATTTCTAACTGTTGAAAATAGTGGAGTTTCTTTTCTTGTTGCATTGATTTTACGATAGAATACATAAAATGAGCTCCTAGTGTTGTTGTTATATATTCACTATGTGTCTGAATCGTATCTAAAGCTAAATCCCGGACTGTTTTTATTTTTACATTGATCGCATGATGACCGCTTTTTACATAATCGAGCATGATTTGATCCCCAATAAGATATGAATCGACTACGAGGATTTTTTCTTTTAGTGGATGTTGTTCACAAGTTTCCCGTAACATTTCAACTACTTCCTTCAAGCGCCGTCACCTCTCAACTTGAAATGTATTTTTTACATTTTTACTATAACGAAAAAGGTATACCAGATTTGGGATAGCTAATTCATTAATTTCGATAATCTATCAATCTCTTAATCCAGATATCATGATATTTCTATTTTTAACAACTATACGTCTTTCCATACAAAAAGCGGAAAAGTTAACGGCCAGCCTTGTTAAAAGGAGTTGAAGAGGATTTTGTGGAAGAGTAGGAGTTTTTTTGAGGAACTACTTAAGAAAAACACGGAGCGTCTTTTCTTTCAAGCGAAGTACGGAGCCCTGCCCGCTTTTGAAAGTGAACCCCAAGTCCTCTTCCTGGGGTGAAACGCGCAGGTGCGCAGCCTTCGCTCTTCTTGAAATAGCTTTCAAAGCTTCACTGCAATACTAAAATTACTTTCTTATCTCTTAATAAAATTTGTAACATATCCTAAGCTCATAATTCATTTACATATTTTTTTACGAAACGAAAAAAATAAAGCTATACTTTGTTTGAAAGGAGGACTTACAATGGGAAAAAAATCAAAATCAAAACGTAATATGATCGAAAGTAAAGATGCGGCTCAACCAAACAATGGAAAAGAAAGAGAAACGATTTCAAAAGTGAGCCGAGAGCTTGAGGACCGCGAACGCTAAAGCAGGACTCCCTCCAAGGAGGGATCACTCTACTCTCTCTTCCTTTATTCTTCATCAGGTGCCGCACTAAGAAGTGTTTCTGGAGCCATCGTAAATCCTTCAATAACCGCATCTTCATCAATTTCAATAAGCAAGCAACGTTTTCCGTTATAGTTCACTTGCTTCACATACTTTAAATCTTGAGGGCTTACTGAAATATTTGCTACTTTTGTATTAATTTTAATTGATTTTGATTTATAACTTGGAACAATATTGCTTGCTTTCAACTCATATTTCTCATCATCAATCACTTTTTTATATGCCATCTCGACTTTATCGAGATTGACATCTTCAACCCCACTTACTTTTAATACTCGTTCTACATCTTTATAATCAAGTTTCGGGATATCTTCTTCCTCATTTTCATCCATGACCTTTTGAATTTCTTCATAGACGTTTGAAAGTGTTCGAGTATTAAACTGCTCACCAACTACATCTTTTACAATTTCCTCAAACACGGCTTTGTCTTCCTGTGCCGTTAGAAATGTTTCTGCATTTAAGACTTCTTCTACAAAATGTGGGTCAGGTTCATTTGCTTTTCCTGACGAGTATAAAATATGGTTTACATCTGCTGAGTTTTCAGTAAAACACGGGTACATAAACCCAGCCATCGGAGCAGTCAAATTAATAATCGGATCAACAACTACATTATATTTAAACTCTTTTTCCACATAGTCAAACACTAATGACTTTTGTGGTTCTTCTGTTTTGTTAATGCTGCACAAAGCAAACGGATGTGTATACACTTCGTCAGTTGCTTGATGTTCTGTTTCTTCGTTACTTGCTTTTGTCGGCTTATAATAGCTACCACGAATAAACGTAACGACGACATCATGTTTATATTCTACATCTTTAAACATTTTTGCAACGAGTTGTAGCATATGCTCTTTCCAATCTTCTACCTCACTTGCTTGCAAACCATTGTAAAGGATATGTTGAGTATGATCTTGAATTGCTTCTTGCTGAAATCTTAATTCAAATAACTTTGAATCTAATTGACCTGTTAAGATTTTTTTGAAATTATTCATAAATAACTCTTGGTGTTCGTCATCAAGCAATGGAAAAGGTTGACATTCTTGATGGTATATATCACTACTTTCTTTTTGAACATACACGTTGAAAATATCGGTTATTTTTAATAACTCATTATTTAGTTTGAATTGTTTGCGAATATTTGCCACATCTTTTTTATTCATATGTTTGTACAACTCCTATGTCATTTTGAACCGTACTAGATCCATTTTTGAGTCCACTACAAATTATACTATTTAAGTTTGTCTCCTTGTAAGATCTTTTTTCTCTTTAAAAAAAGTTCTTCCATATAATTTGCAAAGCCATAACAAAACAAATCGTTATCACTAACGGTCGAATGAGCTTTACCCCTTTTTCTAGCACCATCTTTGCTCCTATATAAGCCCCAATAATTTGTCCAATCATCATTATAATTCCAATAAGCCATGCGATTTGTCCATAAAAAAGAAAATATAGAAGAGCTGCCATATTACTTGTAAAATTTAAAATTTTCGCATTCGCTGTCGCCTTTGGAGCACCAAATCCACATAATGCTATAAATGCGACAGCCATAAGACTTCCCGTTCCTGGACCAAAAAATCCGTCATAGAAACCTAATAACGGAGCTATTGTGATTGAAAATATCGATAATTTCATCTTGGCTTTTCTGTCGATATTATCAATTTTTGGGGAGAGTAAAAAGTAAAAACCAATAACGATGAGCAGTATAGGTAAGAGTAACACTAAATACTCGGCATTGATTTGTAAAACAAGCCATCCTCCAATAACCGCACCGATAAAAGTTGTAATGACAGGTATAGTTATTGTTTTACGATCAATAGCTCCTTTTTTAATAAAATACATTGTCGCCACAAACGTGCCACTACTTCCTTGTAATTTATTTGTAGCAATCGCTGTTGCTGGTGGCATTCCTACTAATAACATTGAAGGAATTGTTAATAACCCTCCTCCACCAGCAATCGTGTCAACCCAGCCCGCAATAACCGCAACGATTAATAAGAATAAAATGATTTCAAGACTAATTTCCACGCTACAACCCTCCCAATGCGTTCTATTCTCATATTCTAGCATTTTTATTGGAAGTTACAGCAAATATTTACCAGGGGGCAAGGATTATTTTCTTTTTGACGTACGGACATAGATTCCGCTATTTCCTATTTTATGCCCGTTTCTCAGGTAGCTTTGGACATATGTTCCGCTATTTCACTTATTTTCAAGGAATTCGTGCTCTTTTTCGCAAAGTAACGGAACGTATGTCCGATAGCGAAAACTTTAACGACAATTATGGATAAATAACAGATCCTATGTCCGAACGCCCTAACTCATACAATACGCCAACAAAAAAGAAGCCGCAGCCAACTGACAAACGACTTCCTACTAGCTATGTTTTAACGGAACTACGAATATACCCTCAACTTATTATGATGTCTACCAATGGGGATTACTGACGGAGTACATGAAACCGGATCGCTTATTACCGTACAATGAAGCCCAAATATATCTTCAATCAAATCACTAGTAATCACCTTTGATGGCTCTCCTTCAGTGACAAGTTTTCCCTTATGCAACGCGAAAATATAGTCGGCATAACGTGCTGACAAATTAATATCATGAAGAACCATGACAATCGTTGTTCCGTATTTTCGATTAAGGTCTGTAAGCAAATCAAGGATTTCGATCTGGTACGTGATATCTAAATACGTTGTCGGTTCATCAAGAAACAGAATGTCTGTTTCTTGGGCAAGTGCCATCGCAATCCAAACACGCTGTCGTTGCCCACCAGATAGTTCATCAATATTTACGTCAGCAAATTCTGTAATATTCATCATATCCATGGCCTCAGCTACAGCTTCATAGTCTTTTTTCGTCCACCCTTTTAAAAATGTTTGGTGCGGATATCTTCCTCGCCCCACTAAATCTGCCACTGTAATCCCTTCAGGAACAATAGGAGATTGCGGTAAAAGACCTAACACACGAGCCAATTGTTTTGGTGGAATCCGGTGAATCGGTTTTCCATCCAATGTTACTTGTCCAGATGTAGGTTTAATCAATTTAGCCATCGTTTTAAGCAATGTTGATTTTCCACAACCATTGGCCCCAATAATAATGCTAATTTTATTGCTTGGAATGGAAAGACTAACATCATGTAATATTGCTTTATTCTCATATCCTGCTGTAATTCCTTCAACTTGAAAAATATGTGTTGGTTTCATTACAAATCTCCTTTGCGATTAATACGAATGAGCAAGTAGAGCAAGTAAGGCGCACCAAGTATACCGGTAATGACACCAACAGGGTACCTAGTAGCAAAAGCAAATTGTCCTATTAAATCGGATGCTAATACTAAAATGATGCCAACCAAACCAGCTGGTATCATGTTTGAAAATCCAACACCGACCAATCTTTTGGCAATCGGTCCTGCTAGAAAAGCGACAAAGGCAATAGGTCCTGTCGTTGCCGTTGCTAAAGCAATGATAAGAACCGAACTAATAACTAAAACAAGCCTCGTTTTATCTGTATGAATGCCTAGGGAGGTTGCTGCTTCCTCTCCAAGCTCTAATAAATCTAATCGTTTTCCAAGTGCAATAATAATCGGTGTAAAAATCAAAACGGTTAAAACAAGCGGAGAAAGGGTTTCCATTTTCACTCCATTTAAACTCCCACTTAACCATCTCATCGCCGTAGGTAAGTCTTGTTGCCGACCAATCAGTAACAAATAGGAAATAACCGCATTTAACATCGCTTGAATCCCTATCCCTACTAAAATCAACCTTCCAATAGAAAAAGATCTTCCTTTTGATAATAGAAAAATGATGATTGCGGTAGCAAGCCCTCCTACAACTGAAGCAATCGAAACAACCATATTACTCGCATGAAGAACAATAATACAAAAAACAGCAGCTGCACTTGAACCAGCTGTAATTCCAATGACATTTGGATTCGCTAGCGGATTTCGAAGCATCGTTTGAAAAATATACCCTCCAACCCCAAAAGCAAATCCAGCAAATACTCCTGCAATCATTCGAGGAAGGCGAATTGTACCGATAGCAAAAGATGCGCCTTGTACGTCTTCTCCTACTAACACTCGGATAACATCACGGACCGGATATATCGTATTCCCTAACATGAGCATTGCACAACAAAGGGCAACCGCGATGATTGCCAATAAAGAAGTCATGAAAATAAAACGACGACGTCTCTTTTTTCTTCCAACCATTATAAGATTAATAGATTCATTTATCATAGCGCACGCATTTTCGCTTTCATCGTTATTAAGATTAAAATAGGAGCACCAATAAACGCTGTCACAACACCAACTTCTAACTCACCTGGACTCCCGATAAGCCTACCACATATGTCTGATATCGTTAAAATAATCGCTCCTGCTAAAGCTGACATTGGGATAATATAACGTAAATCTGGCCCAATCATAAGCCGGATAACATGAGTAGCTAATAACCCAATAAAACCAATCGGACCAGCTAAAGCTGTTGCAGCTGCACATAATAAAACACCACCAAAAGCAGCAATCAATCTAAGCATACCCGTACGTACGCCCAACCCTGTAGCCACTTCATCGCCTAATGCTAATGCATTTAAAGCCGGAGCTGTGAAAACGGCAATGAGTAAACCGACAAGTAAAAACGGGAGAAACGTTGAAATCGAATTCCAGCTTCCTGAGCCAACACTCCCAACTTGCCAAAATCGAAATTGGTCCATCACATTTGTACGAGGAATCATGATGGCCATAACTAAAGACGATAATGCCGCACTTGTGGCAGCCCCCGCTAAAACTAATTTAAGGGGCGTGGCACCGCCACTCCCCAAAGAACCAATTCCGAATACAAAAATGGCAGTTACTATTGCTCCCGCTAGTGCAAACCAAATATATTGACTAGCCGAACTAATATTTACAAAGGAAATTCCAATAACAACAAAGAGGGCTGCACCAGTGTTGACACCTAAAATACTAGGGTCAGCAATTGGATTGCGAGTGACAGACTGCATAAGAGCTCCTGAAACTCCTAATGCAGCACCGCACATGAGACTAAACAACGTTCTCGCAATTCGTTGCCGAACGACACTCGATTCATGTGACTGCACATCGAGGTGAAATAACCCCTCCATTAATCCTGTCCAGCCAATCGTCCGTGAGCCAAAAGCAAGTGAAGCTAAAGCACTTATTGCTAATAAAATGATAAGCAATAAAAGAACGCTAAGGAAATATTTTGGAACATGTAACTGCTTTATTTCTGAAACGGATGTTTTCATCATTTTAGTTTAGTTTGCTAACAGCTTCTGAGATTAAAGTTAAATACTCATCTATCGAATATTGGATCGAAAGTGGGTTCGGATTTCCTGCTGCTGCAAGTGGTGTATTATCACCAATCACGACAACTGATCCTCGTTCAATCGCTGGTACTTTCCCAAGGATAGAGTCAGCTTGAAGCGCAGCTAATGTATTCTCATCACCATATGTGATTAACACTTCTACATCATTAAGAGCATCTGCATTTTCAGCACTTAATTCAATATAAAAACTATTCGGGTCAGGAATATGGTTTATTAAGCTTTCTGGATATTCCATTCCTATTTCTCCAAGAAACTCCCCACGAGGATCTGCTGGTGTATACACATAAAACTTCGATAAATCAGCTACTGAAATCATTGCAAATGCTGCTTTTTTTCCTTTGATTTCTTCGTGTTCGTTTGCTTTATCTTGAATCAGCTTTTCTGTATCGGCAATCAATTGTTGACCTTTTTCTGCCATCCCCATACCCATAGAATTCAATTTCACTTGGTCACGCCATGAAGTTACCCAAGGTCCCGTTTCATAGGCAACAACGGGAGCTATCTCACTTAATGTCTCATATTCTTCTTGTGTAATTCCTGAATATGATGCAAGAATGACATCTGGATTCGCGTCTGAAATAGCTTCAAAATCTAAACCATCCGTATCTTGAAAAATATTTGGGCTTTCTTCCCCAAGTTCCTTTAATTTTTCTGCCGTCCAAGGCAACATCCCACTATCATCTTGAACACCATAGTTTGCCGCTGAAAACCCTACAGGGACAACATCAAGAGCAAGCACAACATCATGGTTTGCCCATGAAATCGTAACAATTCTCTCAGGTTTCTTTTCAATGACAGTTTCGCCTAGGGCATGCTGAATTTTGATTGGATATTCAGCTGTTACCTCTTCAGAATCTGTTGTTTCTGTGTTCGTTTCATCACTCATTGCTGGTTCTGTGTTTGATTGCTCACTTGAACAACCGATTAGTGAAAACATAAGCATAGCTATTAATAATGTAACGATTACTGATATTTTTCGTTTTGTATTCATTTGTGTACTCATCCTTATCTTCATTTAATTTGATAATGATTATCAATATCATTTATTATATTTTTTTAAGCATATTTGTCAATGGTAATTTTATAGAGATAGGCAATAGCTCGTACAATGCATTGATTTTTTTACACTATTTAGTAATCAACCTTCCTTCTGCATTCGTTTTTGAGTAAAAGTCTTAACAAAGCAATGATTACTTTGCCTTTAGTATCTGTTTGTTCTCCCTATGTTTAGATCACCCTAGTCAAAATAGATTGACTTCAAGTACAAGCTTAATTGTATATGATAATCATTCTCATAGAAATATCTACACCTATTTTCATTATTTTTGCAACATATCGAATTGAACACTATTCTCACATGGACTATACTTATTTTTAAAGGAGAGTAGAAAATAATGATAACCTCTTATCAACAATTTAAATCTAAGTTTATAGAAAAACTAACATTCACTAAAATCGATTGTGGCTATTACACTTTATACACGAATAAAGCGAGACCTGAGCTTGGTCACCTTATTAATTATTCCAGAGAAGGTTATTATGAATTTTTTATCGCTGACTATACAATTCCTGAAGATTTCTCGTTCAAATTTGATAATCCAGAGCAATTGATGAGGTTTGGGGTCGTTTATGAAGGTGTAACACAGTTTAAAATGGAAGAAAACCCTGTCTATACGTTTACTCCTTCCTCCTTTTTTGTGATTGAAAAAGATATTAAAGTGACAACAACATGGACAAAAGGGCAACATTTTCACGGAACTGAAATCACAATAACGGAAAACTATTTTAATGAAATCCTAAAGCCTAACTTTCCAAATATCATTGATTTTCAGTCACTAATTAAAAACTATACTTATTTATATCTACCACTGGAAATCACTGAAATTATTGGACAATTACAAGGGTTACATCATGACGATTCTTTAACAAGTATTTATGTGGAAAGTAAAATTTTAGAGTGCATTGCCATATTCATAAATGAAGTGACAAAGTCGAAGGAAAATGCGTTTACAAACCAAATTGACTACGGAAATATTCATATTGGTACAAACAGAATTATGAAATTAACCTTTTCGGACATTCAAGCGATTCGAAAAGCCCATGATATTTTACAAAAAAACTATTTTAACCCTCCTACAATTAAGGCGTTAAGCAAGATGGTCTTTTTAAATGAACAAAAGTTAAAGGCCGGGTTTTCAAAGCTATATCACACATCGATCGGTGAATATATAAATAAACTACGAATGTCGGTTGCAGCAAATCTCTTATCAACAACAGACTTCAGTATTGACGAAATCGCTCATAAAGTCGGTTACAACTACTCCGCAAATTTTGCTAAAATGTTTAAAAAGACTTATGGGAAAACACCGTTGCAATTTAGAAAGACAAAATAGTGATAAGAAATTCCTTTCTTGCACGGACCATTTTTTAAAACGAAAACCCGCATGACCATTGTCATACGGTTTTTCGTTTAACATGATTAACAACTTCTTCTATGTAATTAATAGCCGGAAGCAAATAATCCGAATGATTCTCATTTAATTTTTTATTCATAAAATTAAACCAAGTAATAATAAGAGAATATACCATAAATACCTGTTCAATTGGTTTTAAATAATTTGTAATTTCTGATTTCAATAAAAAATATTGTTTTATTTCTTTGAAATTTAATCCTTCTCTTCGAAAATATTTAACTAAATCTACACCCTTAACCCCGTATCCACAATATGCCCAATCAATTACTTTATAATTTTTTTCATTACTATCATATATAATATTAGTGCTTTGGAAATCACCATGTATAAATGTGTAGTTCACCTTTGGTTCTAACTCTTTATAAAAACCATTACCAATAATCAACTTCTCCAATCGTTGAATTAAGGATACACTTTCTAGTGAGTAATTTCTTTCCCTTGCTTGATAATATAACCACTCAAAAACTTTTACATTGGTCTCTCTTTTATGAAGCATCGTAAAAATTTTAGATAGCGTAAGCGGTTTTGAAGAGAAATCTATTTCTACATCACTCGGAAAAATATCCTTAATCTGGTTGTATTGAATACCATTTATTGCTTTGTTAACATTATATACATCCTCAAAATGTTCATAAAAGTTAGGGTAATCACCTTGGATTTTTTCCAGTGTCAAAAAACAAACTTGAGGACCTTCAATTTCTTGAAAATGTATCAATTCTGGGCTAAAAATCTTCAACTCACTAAATTTTTCTCTAATATTATCATAAAATAGCCGTTCATTACTTAATTTCTTAGATTGAACTATTTTTGTAAAGTACTTTTGGTCGTTACTTATATCAATATGCTCTATAAATCCAAGGTTGTTTCCGCCAAACTCAACACATTTATAAGTTGACTTCACTAATGAGGTGTCCACATTTATAGCCTTTTTAATAATAGCTATAATATCATTTATATTTTCATTAAGGATTATTTCCAAATACTTCTTCATTGATTCGGTCGCTTTTCTCGGTCTTTTCAACCTCCTATAACAAGTACTTAATTCTTTATAGTAATCGGGATGCTTTGGATTATAATCTACAAGTGCCTTTGCACATTCCAAAGCCTTTCTCCATTTCCCCTTATTTTTATATGCTTTAAGTAATTCATATGTTTCTTTTTCGTTCATCGTTCCCCTCCATAATCATATATCTTTTACGGTATTTTAACATAAAATTTACATTCTTTACATGAAATATACGTTTATCTAACTAGATTCACCTTTTGATAGAACAGTTTTCACAATTACGTTACAACTATTTATCCCCCACTTCCACAAACCAAAAAAAGCCGTCCTCACAATAGAAGACGGCTTCCAAACTATATAGTTTTGTAAGTATAACTAAATTCGTTACCATTAATGTAACCACAATTTTTAAAACTCTTGTTCCACCAACATTTACTATGTATTGGTGGAGACGGTGGGAATCGAACCCACGTCCAAGAATAACGCAACTTAAGCTTCTACGAGTGTAGTCACCGTATTCTCATTTCGCCAACTCATCTGCCCAGTGACAGGCGACCGAGTGGCTAGTCTGATTAATCTCTTCCTTCGCCCTCAGACGGAGAGCAACCGGCGTAGCCCACTAAGAGTGAGTCCCTGACCCTACCACATGGGCGATGGAGGGAGGAACCGCATAGTGCTATTAAGCAGCTAGTGCGAAGTTGTTGTTTTCTTTGCCAGTTATAGGCGTTGGCGTTTTAACGAGGCCGACCCCCTCGACTCGCAACTTAAGCCCGAACTATCCCTGTCGAATCCTAAACGTCCCCAGGATTAGTAAGGCTAAGAAGCCTTATTCAATTAGAAGAGCGGTTTTTCACGCCCTTGGATTTATAATTATAGCATACCAAAGTGAAAGATCCAACTTCTAAATTATCCCTTTTGTCGCTCACGAAAAGCTCTTTCGATTTCACGCTTTGCATCTTTTTGCTTTAACGATTCGCGCTTATCAAAATTCTTTTTCCCTTTGGCAAGCCCAATTAATAGCTTTGCAAAACCATTTTTCACATACAGCTTTAATGGGACAATCGCATAGCCTTTTTCTTTTGTCGATCCAATAAGTTTCGCGATTTCTTTTTTATGAAGCAACAACTTACGTGAACGTATTGGGTCATGGTTATAACGGTTGCCTTGTTCATAATGACTAATATGTCCATTAATCCAAAACATTTCCCCGTTATTGTCAATTCGAGCAAAAGAATCTTTAAGCTGAACTTTACCCGCTCGAATCGACTTAATTTCCGTTCCTTTTAAGACAATTCCCGCTTCATATGTTTCTTCGATATGGTAATCATGTCTCGCTTTTTTATTTTGAGCTAACACTTTTCCTTCAGTTCCGGCCATTATCAACGCATCCTTTATAGAATGATTCAATAGTTAATAATAGCAAAAAAATGTCATTTAAGCAATTATTCAGGCTCAACCAAATCGGCAATGAGAACATAACGCTCTGGAGCAGAACCAATAAAGTCAAATGGATAACAAGTTGTCACGGTTAACGTTGCTTTTGGTCTTGGTACAATGACCGTTCGATCGTCTTCATCAACAATTCGTACTTTTCTTACTTTATACGTAAACTCTCCTGCTTCAGTAGTCACAACCAAAAGGTCGTCAACTCCAACTTCTCCTAATCTGCGGAATACTGTATCACGATGTCCAGACAAGACGGAATTATCTTTTAATCCAGGTAACACACTTCCGGCATAATGTCCGACCCCTTTTTCTAACTCATCTTCGCTCGTCCCATAAAAAATCGGGAGCTCTGCGTTTAGCTTCGGAATCGTAAGTACTCCAATCTCATCGCCAATATTCGGTTTATTCGGATATATCACTTCTGCTTTAGTCTCGTTTTCAACTGGATCTTCTTCCACTACTTCTTTTTCTGTTATCGGGCTAACTGCTGTATATCCTCTAAAAAAAGGAGGAAAGTGCTGAAAAAACAATGCAATCCCAAAGCCAATACATACGATAGATAAGGAAAGAAGAATCAATGATTTGATTCTTCTTTGTTTGACCTTATTCATTACGATAATGCCTTCCCTTTACGGTATAAACCAAATCCAACCGTGACAGCCATTAAAGCAAACAACATGCCAAGACCATGGTCAGTTGCTGTTTTAGGTAATTTACCACCTTTTACTGTTTTATCTGATTGAATCGGTGCAGCACCCGTTGCTTCTTCTGTAATTTCTTTTATCACGTCAGAGCCGAACATATCTGATGTAATTAAAATGTCAGCTAAAAATTCACCTTGAAGATTGTAAAGTTCGATTAATAAATCAGCTCCATCAACACTATCTAAAACAATTAAATCACGAAGAGAAATCGCTTCTTTATTACCGTCTTTTACTAAAAAATATTTTGCTTCCATTTCAAACACACGTAATAATTCTTCCCAAATTGATGCTAATTCTTCTAACTCAGCATCTGTTAAATCATCAGCGCTATCAAAGTCAGGTAAAGCCATAATACGTGCTTCTAGTGCTTCTAAATTAGCAAGAACTGTTTCCCCATCTAAGGCAGAAACATGGTCAAGCAATCGAATAAGCTCGTCCTCTGTTAATCCAAATAAAGCAAATAATTCAGTTAGATCGTCTAAACTTATTTCATCAAATTCCGCATCAAAAATAATCATTTCTTCTAATTCCTCTATTGATTCGTAATCTGCCAATGTATCGCCATATTCAGCTAACATTTCCTCAAGTTCCACTAATGTTAACTCGTACTTATCAAGTAGTTCTTGAAGATTTTCATCTGTAATTGGTGTTGCTGCAAAAACAGTTAAATTAGGTATAACAAAAAGAATAGCTAAAAATAAAATAAAGACCTTTTTCATTGTGCTCCCCCTAGGATTTTAATGTGAATCAATTTATTATAAATGATAATTTAAAGGATAAATATCTATTTCATTCGACAAAAACCAAAGATGTTTCGACAAACTAAAAAGAGGTTACTATTAAAGGAAAGTCCCTCTAATAATAACCTCTTTTTCACTTTTATTTCGGCTTCTTTTTGCCTTTTTTACGTTTATTTCTCGGAGCGTTTTCATAAAACTTTTTCTTCTTCTTTGGTGCTTTTTTATCACCTGCTCCGGATGCACTTGCTCCTTTTTTACGATCGCCAGGCTTTTTACGGCGCTCGCCTCCAACAATCACTTTTGGACGTTCTTTTCTGACTGTTTTTCGTTCACCTGTCATGCCTACAATTTCAAAGTCAATGGATGCCTCATCGACGTTCACATTCACACAACGAACTTCTAGCCCATCACCAATTCGAAAGACATTTCCTGTACGTTCGCCGATCATTGCATATTGTTTTTCATCATAATGATAATAGTCATCTGTTAAGTAACTAACATGAACGAGTCCTTCAATCGTGTTTTCCAATTCAACAAAAAGTCCAAAGTTGGTGACACCGCTAATCATCCCTGTAAACGTTTCACCAATTTTATCTTCCATATATTGTGCTTTTTTCACTTCATCTGTTTCACGTTCTGCTTCAACAGCTCGACGCTCCATTTCAGACGAATGCTTCGCAATTTCTGGAAGCTTTTCATTCCATAAACTTTGTGTTTGTTCATCGACTCGTCCTTCGACTAAATACGTACGAATGAGTCTGTGTACGATTAAGTCAGGATAACGACGAATTGGCGATGTAAAGTGCGTATAGAATTCTGTTGATAAACCAAAATGCCCTAAGCTATGTGGGTCATATTTGGCTTGCTGCATCGACCGTAACATGACCGTACTAATAACGGTTTCTTCAGGTTCACCCCGAACTTCCTCTAACAATTTTTGTAATGCTCGTGGATGGACTGTGTTTGCATTTCCTCGCACCACATACCCAAAGTTCGTTATGAATTCAAGGAATTTCGTTAGTTTTTCTGCATCAGGGTCTTCATGAATACGGTAAATAAATGGAACTTTCATCCAGTGGAAATGCTCGGCAACAGCTTCATTTGCTGCAAGCATAAATTCTTCAATGAGCTTTTCTGCAACTGAACGTTCTCTGATCACGACATCTGTCGGTTTTCCATCTTCTTGCACAAGCACTTTTGCTTCTTTAAAATCAAAGTCAATGGCGCCACGTTCAAAGCGCTTTTTCCGTAATATCGCTGCTAACTCTTCCATTAATTTAAAAAATGGAATAAGAGGCTCATACCGCTTCATGACTTCTTCATCAGCTTCTGTTAAAATATCCCGGACATCCTTATACGTCATACGTTCTGTTGTACGAATAACACTTTCAAAAATTTCATGATGGACAACTTGCCCATCTGGTGTAATTTCCATTTCACACGACAATGTTAGCCTGTCCACTTTCGGATTTAAACTACAAATCCCGTTTGACAAACGGTGAGGAATCATTGGAATTACACGGTCAACTAAGTAAACGCTCGTTGCACGCTCTCTTGCCTCTAAATCAATTGGTGAACCTTCTTTTACATAATAACTAACGTCAGCAATATGGACGCCTAGTTTATAATTCCCATTGTCTAATTTTTCTACATTTACAGCATCATCTAAATCTTTCGCATCGGCACCATCAATAGTAACGATCGTTTTATCGCGTAAATCACGACGTTTTCCAATTTCATCTTCTGAGATCGAATCTGGAACTTTTTCTGCTTGATCAATGACATCTTGTGGGAACTCACCTGGCAGACCGTGTTTATGAATAATCGACAAAATATCGATGCCCGGGTCGTTTTTATGGCCGAGAATAGTTACAACTTCCCCTTCTGCACTCATTTTGCCTTCAGGGTATTTTGTGATTTTTACAACGACTTTATGGCCTTCGACAGCACCCTTATCTGCATTTTTGGGGATAAAGATGTCATTGGGAATTCGTTTATCATCAGCAACAACAAAGCCATAATGTTCGCTATCAACAAATGTTCCTACGACTTCTTTTAATCCACGTTCAATAATACGAATAACTTCGCCTTCTGGTCTAGCACCCGTTGACTTCGGATGAAGACGGACAAGAACCGTATCTCCATTCATGGCGTTTCCTAAATCTAAGTTAGATACGTACACATCTTTTCCTTCAAATTCTTCTTCTGGAATAATAAAGGCAAATCCTTTTGCATTTGCTTGCACCCGACCGCGAACAAGGTTCATTTTGTCAGGAAGACCATAACGATTGCTTCGTGTTCTCACGATTAAACCTTTATCTTCCATATCATTTAAAAGTTTGACGAATTCTTTAAAATCACTTGAATCTTGCAATCCAAATGCTTCCTCTAATTCTGTCACTGAAACTGGTTTTGTCACTTCTTCTCGCATATAATGCAATATTTTTTCTACTTGCTGTTCAGACACACCCATTCACTTCCTTTTCATTCATTAGTTAGAAGACCAATCCAATGTTTCTAAAAAATGATAAACATCCTCGTGGAGTTGTTCTTTTTCCTTATCAAGGGTGATGACATGACTGGAATGTTCATACCATTTTAGTTTCTTATTTGTTGCTTCAACGGTGTCATGAATAATAGAAGCACTCTCCAGATCAATCATTTCATCATGGCGAGCTTGCGCAACAAAGACTGGGGCATATATATGATCTAAATGCTCGTGGACATCCGTAATTAACTTCTGTAGAGCCTGTAATGTATTCATCGGTGTTTGTTTAAATTTCTCAATTTCCTCTTCAATTTGGTCCTCAGGTTTCCCTTCAAACTTTTTATATTGCCGAGCATAATCAACAACACCTTCGTACATAACCTCTTCACTTTTCGTTTTTACGGGAGCACACATTGGAATAATTCCCTTTACTGGATAAGTATACCCTATCTTTAAAGAAAAGACGCCTCCAAGTGAAAGTCCACATACTGCAATCTCTTCATAGCCTTTACTTTTTAACCATTCATAGCCTTCAACAACATCACTCCACCAATCTTCGGGTCCTGTATGAACCAATTGTTCTGGTGGAACACCATGACCTTTATAAAGAGGCGCATAACATGTATATCCTTGTTTTTGTAAGTATCGCCCTATCATTCGCACATCAGCAGTTGTCCCTGTAAACCCATGTAAAAGAAGAACCGCCCGTTCTCCTCCTTCAAACATAAACGGCTTTGGAGCTACTGGTTTCATTATTCATCATCCTTTACTTCATAGTGTTGCCTGTTTTTTTGATTCTACTATGTATATAAGCATATTTTATTCCCAACCAACTGTATCAAGTAAAAAAGAAAGCAGCAAGTTTCCTCGCTGCTTTCTGAATGGTTATTATCCTTATGCAAAATAAGCGACAGCAATCGTTAATACAAAAAACAAAATCGCTAGTACAACAGTAGCTTTAATTAAAACCGCATCAATTCCTCTAGCTTTTTGTTTCCCTACTAATTGCTCAGCTCCACCAGAAATCGCTCCAGATAAGCCCGCACTACGACCAGATTGAAGTAAAACAACGATAATTAATGCGACAGCATTAATTCCAAGTAATACAGATAAAAATCCCACGACTTACACCTCCATAAGTACAGTATGCGCTTTTATAAACATACCATAAAACTAGCTGTACAAGCAAGAGGAGAGTGAATGGTTTGGAGCAATTCATTCTCCTTAAAAGTACACTTTTTTTCATATTTTTTCATTATTTTAATGTTTTCTGTTGAAATATTAGGTATTTTAGACTACACTTGAATTTGATTTTATCATACTAAAGCAGAGGAGCTTACACATGAGTACAGAAACAACAACAAAAGTCATCATTGAAAAACCAGAAGGTAATGGACTAGCCACAGCAGGTCTTGTTTTAGGTATTATTGGGGTTGTCCTTAATCTCATTCCATTCATTCCATATATTCTTGGTGGACTTGCCATTGTTTTTGGGTTTGTCGGGTTAAACAAACCAGTAAAACAAGGTGTAGCAAAAGCTTCGTTAATTCTCGGTATTGTTACAATTGCACTAAAAATTGCATTTTGGGTTTTTATTTTCATTGTAGGTGGCATTGGCTCACTTTAAGAGGGATGTACAAAAGGGTCTGTAAAAGACCTTTTTGTACTTCTTTTTTTGAAAGATAAGAGAGTATAAAAATTTAAACGAAAAGATGCTCCGCGTTTTTCTTATTCGGACATTTGTTCCTCTATTCACTAAGGAACAAAGCTATTTCGATGGCTAACGGACATCTGTTCCGCTACTTCCTCATTTTTAGCCTATTCACCCGTCTTTTTGCACAATAACGGAACAGATGTCCGATACACTCCCAAAAACGCTGGTTTTTCATAAAATTTGTCCGTAAGCTTAAGCTCACTCTGCAACATAGAAAAGACTGCGAATCTATTCGCAGTCTTCCCTAACGTCAAACTTATTTTTTATTAGCCAAATTGTAGAATGCTTCTTTTCCACCGTATTGTCCAACTGGACCAAATCCATCTTCAATACGAAGAAGTTGGTTATACTTCGCTACGCGGTCTGTACGAGATGGTGCACCTGTTTTAATTTGTCCTGCATTTGTTGCAACTGCGATGTCTGCAATTGTGCTATCTTCTGTTTCACCAGAACGGTGAGAAATAACAGCCGTATAGCCTGCACGTTTTGCCATTTCAATCGCATCAAAAGTTTCTGTTAATGTACCAATTTGATTTACCTTGATTAAGATAGAGTTCCCGATTCCTTTTTCAATACCTTCAGAAAGCTTTTCAGTATTTGTCACGAAAAGGTCGTCTCCGACTAACTGAACTTTGTCACCAATGGCTTCAGTTAGTTTTTTCCATCCATCCCAGTCGTTTTCATCTAAACCATCTTCAATTGAGATGATTGGATATTTAGCGACTAGCTGGCTGTAAAACTCAACCATTTCTTCGGATGTACGAACGACACCTTCACCTTTTAAGTTGTACTTGCCATCTTCATAAAACTCAGACGCAGCCGCATCCATAGCAAGAACAATTTCTTCACCTGGCTTATAGCCAGCTTTTTCAATCGCTTCAATGATTGTTTGAAGAGCTTCTTCGTTTGAAGCTAAGTTTGGAGCGAATCCACCTTCATCACCAACAGCTGTGTTTAGCCCTTTTGCTTTAAGAACTGATTTTAAGTTATGGAAAATTTCTGCACCCATACGAAGTGCTTCTTTAAAGTTTTCTGCACCAATTGGCATAACCATAAACTCTTGAATATCAACGTTATTATCTGCGTGCTCTCCACCATTTAAGATATTCATCATTGGTACTGGTAATGTTTTGGCATTAAATCCACCTAAGTACATGTATAAAGGTACACCTAAAGCATCAGCAGCAGCACGAGCAACAGCCATAGAAACACCTAGAATCGCATTGGCACCAAGATTTCCTTTATTGCTAGTTCCGTCAAGTTCAATTAAAAATTTATCAATCTCAACTTGCTCTAACGCGTCATAGCCGACTAATTCAGGAGCAATTACTTCGTTTACATGTTGAACTGCTTTTAAAACACCTTTACCCATATAACGGTCTCCACCGTCGCGTAATTCAACAGCCTCATATTCACCTGTTGACGCACCACTTGGTACAAGTGCTCGTCCCATAGCGCCTGACTCTAAAAATACTTCTACTTCCACTGTCGGATTACCACGTGAATCTAATACTTCGCGTGCATATACATCAGTAATAATTGTCATTGATTGTTCATCTCCCTAACATTTTTTATTCAATTTTTTCGTCTACAATAGGTTGCGTTTGTTCCTATAAATCATTCGCTATCCCTTTGTAAACTCCTACAGTAATTTTCAAATTCACAAACTCTTTACTTTATTAACGATTTTCCTGTCATTTCAGCTGGTTGTTTGCCACCAATGAGTTCAAGTAAAGTCGGAGATAAATCAGCTAAAATCCCACCTTCTCGTAGCTCCACTCCATCTTTTGTAACAATAACAGGAACTGGATTTGTCGTATGGGCTGTCATTGGATTACCTTCAAGTGTAATGACTTCATCAGCATTTCCATGGTCTGCTGTAATAATCGCATACCCACCTTTGGCAATAATGGCATCGACAATTTTCCCAAGACATTCATCAACTGCTTCAATCGCTTTGACTGTTGGCTCTAACATACCAGAATGTCCAACCATATCAGGGTTGGCAAAGTTTAAAATAATCGCGTCATGTTTGTCAGCTTCAATTTCTTTCAACAGTGCGTCTGTCACTTCATAAGCACTCATTTCCGGTTGTAAGTCATACGTTGGAACTTTTGGTGAATCGATTAAAATTCGTTCCTCACCAGGAAATGGCTCTTCTCGTCCACCGCTAAAGAAAAATGTAACATGTGGGTATTTTTCAGTTTCAGCAATCCGTAATTGTTTATAGTCTTGCTGTGAAAGAACTTCCCCTAGTGTATTATCTAAGTTTGTTGGTTCAAACGCAACAAAACCTTTTACCGTTTCACTAAAATGCGTTAAGCAAACATAGTGAAGATTTATTGGATGTTGGTCCCCACGGTCAAACCCTCGGAAGTCTTCATTTGTAAACACTTGTGACATTTGTATCGCTCGGTCAGGACGGAAGTTAAAGAAAATGACAGCATCATCATCTTTTACCGTTCCAACAGGTTTGCCAGCATCATCAACAATAACAGAAGGAATAACAAACTCATCGTTTATGTCGTTTTGATAAGAGTCTTTAATGACTTCTAGTGCTGTTTTATACATCGGGCCATCACCATACACCATCGCACGATATGATTTTTCAACACGTTCCCAACGTCTATCGCGATCCATTGCATAATAACGTCCGTGAACAGATGCGATTTGCCCGACTTCAAGCTCATGAATTTTATCCTCTAAGGCACGAATGTAAATCTCAGCTGAAGTTGGACCGACATCACGACCATCAAGAAAACCGTGAATAAACACCTTGTCAACTTGTTTTGCTTTCGCAAGCTCTAGTAACGCGAATAAATGTTCAATATGACTATGCACACCACCATCGGAAAGAAGTCCGTAAACATGAAGATTGCTGCCTTTTTCTTTCACATGGTCAATCGCTTTTAAAAAGGTTTCATTTTCAAAAAATTCACCTTCACGAATCGCTAAGTTTACTCTTGTTAAACTTTGATAGACGATTCGGCCAGCTCCAATGTTTAAGTGGCCTACTTCTGAATTTCCCATTTGTCCTTCAGGTAAACCAACCGCTTCACCGTCAGCTCGAATCGTGGTATGAGGATAGTTATCCCAATAGCGATCGTAATTTGGCTTCTTCGCATGAGCAACAGCATTCCCTTTTGTTTCCTCACGCATACCAAAGCCATCAAGAATAATCAAGGCTACTGGTTTACTCATTTTCCTGCCTCCAATAATTGAAGGAATGAATCATGTTCAAGACTCGCTCCACCAACTAAAGCACCATCAATATCAGACTGTCCTAAGTATTCTTTAATGTTAGCTGGCTTCACACTACCACCATATTGGATACGGACAGCATCTGCTGCTTGTTGTGAAAATTGTTCAGCCACCACTTGGCGAATATAAGCACACGTTTCATTTGCTTCTTCTGCTGATGATGATTTTCCAGTTCCGATTGCCCAAATTGGCTCATAGGCAATAACAGTCGTTTTCACTTGTTCTTCTGTTAATCCAGCTAATCCTTTAACGACTTGCTCACCAACGATTTCATTCGTTTTACCAGCTTCACGCTCTTCTAATGTTTCCCCGCAGCACATGATTGGTACAAGGTTATGAGTAAAAGCGGATTTTACTTTTTGATTTACTGTTTCATCAGTCTCCGCAAACATTTCGCGACGCTCCGAATGACCAATAATCACATATTTCACACCGATATCAGCTAAAGCAACTGGGCTAATTTCACCTGTGAATGCACCACTTGGTTCAAAATGCATCGTTTGTGCTCCAATTTCAACATCACTTCCGTCAGTTTCTTTCACAAGTGCATCTAAAAATAGGGCAGGTGCACAAACGACAGAATCAACAACAGACTGAGCTGGAACAGCATTTCTTACTTGTTCAATAAAATCTAACGCTTCCCCTAACGTTTTATTCATTTTCCAGTTCCCAGCAATAATTGGTTTACGCATCATTTTCACCTCTTTTTTATTTATCGTTTAACGCAACAACACCAGGTAGAGCTTTACCTTCCATAAATTCTAGAGATGCTCCTCCACCAGTAGAGATATGACTCATTTGTTCCGCTAAACCGAATTTTTCAACAGCCGCTGCAGAATCTCCACCACCGATAACAGAATAAGCATCTGAATCTGCTAGAGCAAGTCCGACTGACTTTGTTCCATTTTCAAAACTTTGTAGTTCAAACACACCCATCGGTCCGTTCCAGATTACAAGCTTTGATTCTAAAATCACGTTACGATATGTATCAATCGTTTTTGGTCCAATGTCTAATGCTTCCCAATCTGAAGGAATCGAATCAATGTCGACAACTTTTTTATTTGCACTATCAGAAAAATCATCAGCTACAATAACATCTTCAGGGACATAAAACTTTACGCCTTTTTCTTTTGCCTTATCCATAAAAGACTTTGCTAAGTCGATTTTATCTTCTTCAAGTAGTGACTTTCCTACTTCGTGACCTAACGCTTTCACAAATGTATACGCTAATCCGCCACCAATGATAAGATTGTCTACTTTTTCAAGTAAGTTTTCAATTACACCAATTTTATCTTTTACTTTTGCTCCACCGATAATGGCAGTAAATGGGCGGTCCGGATTAGACAACGCTTTTCCTAATACATCAAGCTCTTTTTCCATTAAGAACCCCGATACAGCAGGAATATGGTGCGCAATTCCTTCGGTTGAAGCATGTGCACGGTGAGCTGCACCAAATGCATCGTTTACATAAAGATCCGCTAATTGAGCAAATGCTTTCGCTAATTCTGGGTCATTTTTTTCTTCTCCTGCATAAAAACGTACGTTTTCGAGCAATAGGACATCACCTTCTTGCATTGCACTAACCGCTTCATCAACTTCTGTTCCAAAAGCTTCATCGGTTTTCGTCACTTCTTTTTGAAGTAGGTCACTTAAACGCTTTGCAACAGCATCTAATCTTAGTTCTTCTACAACTTGACCTTTTGGACGTCCTAAATGGCTCGCTAATAAAACTTTTGCGCCTTGATCAACTAAATGTTGAATCGTTGGAAGTGCTGCACGAATACGAGTATCGTCTGTTACTTCTCCATCTTTCATCGGTACATTAAAATCAACACGGCAAAAAACTTTTTTCCCTTTTACGTCGACATCTCGAATGGACTTTTTGTTCATGTCAAATGAACCCCCTTAACGATTGTTGTAAGATGATAAGCATTGGAAAGAGGAGAATGGCGCTTTTGCTTCTCCTCCTCTTTCCCATTAAATTCTACTTTTCATTATAGTCCTTGCTTTGCAATATATTCAACTAAGTCTACAACACGGTGAGAGTAACCAGACTCATTATCATACCAAGAAATAACTTTTACCATGTTCCCTTCCATTACCATTGTTGATAATGCATCAATTGTTGATGAAGAAGGGTCTCCATTATAGTCACCAGAAACAAGTGGCTCTTCACTGTAAGAAAGCACACCTTTTAATGGACCTTCTGCTGCTGCCTTAAATGCAGCATTAATTTCTTCAGCTGTTACTTCTTTATCAAGTTCAGCTACTAAGTCTACTAAAGAAACGTTTGGTGTAGGTACACGCATTGCTCCACCATTTAATTTCCCTTTTAACTCAGGAAGAACTAGAGCTACCGCTTTCGCTGCACCTGTAGTTGTTGGAATAATGTTTTCCGCAGCTGCACGAGCACGACGGTAATCTTTATGTGGTAAATCAAGAATTTGTTGGTCATTTGTGTAAGAGTGAACTGTTGTCATCATTCCACGACGAATACCAAATTGATCATTTAGTACTTTTGCAAAAGGCGCTAAGCAGTTTGTTGTACAAGAAGCATTTGAGATAACATGGTGGTTTGCTGCATCATATTTATCTTCGTTAACACCCATAACAACAGTAATATCTTCATCTGATGCAGGAGCTGAGATAATAACTTTCTTCGCTCCAGCTTCTAAATGTTTCGCAGCATCTGCACGTTTTGTGAAGAAACCAGTTGATTCAACAACAACTTCAACTCCACGATCTGCCCAATTAAGTTTAGCAGGATCACGCTCAGCAGAAACGTTAATTTCTTGTCCATTTACAACGATAGAATCTCCATTTACAGAAACCTCTGCGTCTAGTTTTCCATGAACAGAATCATATTTTAATAAGTGAGCTAACATATTAGCATCAGTTAAATCATTAATTGCTACAACCTCAACATTCGGGTTTTTTAAAGCAGCACGGAATACGACTCGACCGATACGTCCAAATCCATTAATACCAATTTTAGTTGCCATAATAAAATTTCCTCCTTAAAATGCATTCATTCTCTAAATTTTTTATTTCAAAGGGGGGATAACCCTACGAAAACAAACTACTCTCTACTATTTTCTACAATTTTCTTTGCTGCGGCTTCATCAGTAATTAAAACATGGCTCGTTCGATGTTTGACATAAGCGGCAATAGCATCTGCTTTAGAGGCACCACCTGCAACCGCAATGACATACTTAGATTTTGTTAAATCCTCGAGCTGTAAGCCAATTGTTCTTTCCCTATGAATAATATTTCCAGTTTGGTCAAAATAATAACCAAAGGCTTCTGCAACAGCATGATGTTTCTTTAGCTTTTCAACGAGTGCTTCTGGTGAACCTCGTCGTTTTGCCATAGTCGTAGCATCTCCAATCCCATGAATGACGATGCATGAAGACCGGATGATCGACAATATCTCTTTAATGGAAGGTTCTGCTACTAAAGAAGCGTATGTTTCTTCACTGAGTAAATCAGGAACATGCATTAATCGATAACTTGCTCCTGCCCGTCTTGCCATTTCGGCACTTATCGTATTCGCCTGGTTTTCCACTTGCTCGCCTAATCCACCTCGAGCAGGGACAAACATCGCTTCATGTAAAACAGGGTCAGGCGTCATCATTTCTGCAATCGATGCCATTGTCGTTCCACCAGTAACTGCAATGACATTTTTCGGGGTTAAATGCTGCTTTAAACGATTGACACAAGCACGCCCCATTTCTTTTTTCACCCAATCATACTGGTCGCTATCGCCAGCAACAACAATGACATTCTCAATTTGTAATTGCTTTGATAATTGTTCTTCCAGTGTTCGAAGTCCAAGTAAATCTTTCATCACATCTTCTAGCTGAAATAACGTCGTTTTTCCTTCTTCGGATAAACTCATCCCAGCTGGGGAAATCTGAATAAGACCTTGGTCTTTGAGAAACTCAACTTCACTCCGAAGTACACGTTCGGAAATTTCAAGGCTTGATGCTAAATTTCGTCGTCCAATCGGTTCCATTAACCTTATCGACTGCAAAATTCGAAATCGCTTCGCCATGACATCGAGCATATCAGGTAATAATTTTCGTTGAAGCTCTAATAATACTCGCATTGTTCAATCTCCTTACATTAAGCAGAAATTTAATCGGGTCACAAAAAGTCCCTAGGTGACATTTATTGTCCCGATGCGGGTAAAAAAAAGACCAGTTCCTGCTTACAGTTTTTATTTTAACAAGGAAATGATCGTTCTACAAGTTAATTTTATCCTTTTTTCTCAAGTAAACGCTTTCTTATCTTATTTTTTGACAAAATTCCGAAATCAACATCTTCCCCATCAATAACAACCACTGGAATCATAATTTGATACTTCTCAAGTAAATCTTCATTTTTGTATATATCAACGACATGAATGTCCAGTGGAAATTCTTCTGTTAGTTGCTGTAAAACTGAAAAGCCTTTATCACATAAAGAACAATTTTCTTTTGAATAAAAAGTCATCTTTATTTTCTTCATCGTTCCTCCTGCTATTCATACCTCTTTCGTTTTGATGACGCTGGAATATTCAGCTCATCACGGTATTTCGCTATCGCTCGTCTAGAAATTGTAATATTAAACGATTCAGAAAGCAAGCGAACGATCGATTGATCAGATAGTGGTTTAGTTTTATCTTCTCCCTCTACTATCGCTTTTATATGTTGCTTCACTTTATCACTTGATGTATCTCGATTTACTTTTGACACAAAAAATGATTTCAGTTCAAACACCCCTTTTGGTGTTTGAACATATTTATTTGTTGTAACTCGACTTACCGTTGATTCATGCACGCCAACTTCATCAGCAATTTCTTTTAATGTTAGAGGTTCTAGACTTCCATCTGTGAAAAATGAGCGTTGTTTTTCCACAAGAGCTCTAGTTACCAAAAGAATCGTTTCTTGACGTTGCTGAATACTTTTCATAACCCATTGCACTTGTTCAAATTTCCGCTTCACATACTCTGTGACCTCCGTTTTCTCCTTGCTTGTCAACAACTTTCGATAGTGGTTATTAACTGTAATTTGAGGAAGAATGTCATCATTCATCATGACAATAAATTCACCGTTCGTGATTTCCACAGTAACGTCAGGAACAATATATGTTGTTGCCTCTTCATGAAAATGACTGCCTGGCTTAGGATCCAAATCTTGAATGACATCATACACATCTTGAATTTCTGCTGCCGTTACGGCTAGCTCTTTTGCAAGCTCTCTCCATTTTCGTTCAGCAAACATCGGCAAATAGTGTTCAACTATCATCTCAGCTAATGGGAAGCGTCTTCTTCTTGCTTTTAACTGGAGTAATAAACATTCTTCTAGACCACTTGCACCAATCCCAGTAGGCTCAAGTGATTGAAGAAGCGCAATATCGGTTTCGATTGTGTCTTCTTTTACTTTCAATTCTCTTGCTAATTCTTCTCGTTGTATTGGAAGGTAGCCGTCCTGTGATAAATGACAAATCATATAGTAGAGGCGCTTGTATTGTTGTTTTTCAATGTTCATAAACCGTAGCTGTTGACATAGATGTTCTGTTAGCCCTATTGGTTTGTTCCGAATATAATCTAAAGCCGTTACGTTTGAATTGGTGGAATTTCTTCCTTCAAACCTATAATCCATTTCATTGCGATCCGCCCCTAAGTCAATTAAAGGGTTTTCCAGCGCTTGTTCTTTAATAAAGTGGATGAGCTCTATCGAAGAATATTGCAGCAAGGAGATCGCCTGTCTCAACTCACGGGTCATATATAAGTTTGTACTTTGATAAAGACCAACGTTTAAGTTTAACTCCATCCAATTTCTCCTCTCTACACATCTATTGTAAACGCTTACCATATATATACGTCAAGGTTTTTCTCATATACACAATTATAACAATTTATTTAGTATATTTGTGAAATTTGAAATTAAATCTAACAAATTCGTTTGAAGTAACTTGAATTCGGTTATCATGAAAAGGTATTCTAGGAAGAACATAGAAATAATATAGTAGTAGAAATGGTCAGGTATATCATTTGACCTTTCTTGACCATTTAGGTATGATGTGTACATAACGAAATATTAAAAGAAATGAGGAGGATATTCAAATGAATTTAATCCCTACAGTTATTGAACAAACAAATCGCGGAGAAAGAGCTTATGATATTTACTCTAGATTGTTAAAGGATCGTATTATTATGTTAGGAAGCGCGATTGATGACAATGTCGCTAACTCCATTGTTGCTCAGCTTCTTTTCTTACAAGCAGAAGATCCTGAAAAAGACATCTCTCTTTACATTAATAGCCCTGGTGGATCGATTACAGCAGGTATGGCGATCTATGACACAATGAATTTCATTAAGCCAGCCGTTTCTACGATTTGTATCGGGATGGCGGCTTCCATGGGAGCTTTCCTTTTATCTGCAGGTGAAAAAGGAAAACGTTATGCTCTTCCAAACAGTGAAGTTATGATTCACCAACCACTTGGTGGTGCACAAGGGCAAGCGTCTGATATCGAAATTCATGCAAGAAGAATCATTGAAATGCGTGAGCACTTAAACAAAATTTTATCAGAACGTACAGGTCAACCTCTTGAAGTGATTGCCAAAGACACTGACCGTGATAATTTCATGAGTGCTGAACAAGCGAAAGAATACGGTTTAATTGATGGTGTTATTACGTCAGAGCGTACAAAAAAATAAGAAGTCACACAAAAAGCACAGGCTTCTGTGCTTTTTGTGTTCTATCGAACGTATCGGACATTTATTCCATTATTTTACGTTTATTCGGGTAAAATGAAAACCTATCGGACATCTTTTCCGTTATTTCCTCATTATTACAGGAAATTCAGAGAAAAACCATATAGTAGCGGCATAGATGTCCATTAGTCTGCCTGAAAACAACAAAACAGTGAAAATAACGGAACGAATGTCCGAATGGGATTCTGGCATATACGAAAAAACAAGCACAGCCATGTGTGCTTGTTTGTTGTTATTCTTCTTTTCCAATGAAGTTTTCAAGAGCAGCAATTGCTTCTTCTTCATCTTTTCCATCCACAATAACGTTGATGGTAACACCTTTACCGATTGCTAAACTCATAATACCCATAATGCTTTTCGCATTCACTTTTCTTCCTTCTTTTTCAATAAAGATATCAGAAACAAATCGATTCGCTTCTTGTACAAATAATGCAGCCGGACGAGCCTGCAACCCTGTTTTTAATTTCACTTCCATTTGTTTTTCAACCATCTTCTTCTCCTCCATTCATTCTACTATATATGATAAATTAAATAAGCACGTGACAAAACGTTTCCTAAATTTCAATTTTTGCTCCCGAACGAATTCGATCTGCAATTTCATCTAATTTTCGTAAACGATGATTGACACCAGACTTACTTACTTTCCCACTTGACATCATTTCACCTAGTTCTTTTAATGTTACATCTTGATGTTCCACTCGGAGCTTCGCGATTTCGCGCAATCGTTCTGGTAATTGGTCTAAACCAATTTCTTCGTCAATCAGACGAATATTTTCAACTTGGCGCATCGCCGCCCCAACCGTTTTATTTAAATTAGCTGTTTCACAATTGACAAGTCGATTGACTGAATTTCTCATATCTTTCATTATGCGCACATCTTCAAAATAAAGCAATGCTTGGTGAGCTCCAATGATGTTTAAAAATTCCGTTATCTTTTCACTTTCTTTGATGTACGTAATAAATCCTTTTTTTCTTTCTAAAATTTTTGCCTTTAAATCAAAAACGTTCATTAGTTCACATATCGATTGATTATGTTCTTCATACAAAGAGAAAATTTCTAAATGATAACTTGACGTCTCAGGATGATTCACAGAACCACCAGCTAAAAAAGCACCTCGTAAATAAGCACGCTTACAACAAGTTTTTTCAATAATGTCTGGAGAAATCTCACGGATAAACGTAAACCCTTCTCCTATAATACTTAATTCTTCTAATAAAAGCCTTGTATTTTCCGTAATCCTCACTAAATAGACATTATTTTTCTTTAACCTCATCTTTTTTTGGACAAGAAGCTCAATATCAATCGTTCGGTATAATTTCTTAATTAAAATATATATCCTTCTTGCAATGGCTGCATTTTCGGTTGAAATATCCAGGCTAAGTTTTTGACTACTATATGACAATGTGCCATTCATCCGAAGCAATGCTGCTAATTCTGCTCGAACACAACATTCATCACTTTCTAATTGAGTGAGTTCTTTTTTTGTTTTTGCTGCAAAAGACATTGCCTCACCCCTCTATTTTTAAATTATCCCCTGTTATGCTAACGTTAATATCGCTTCAGACACTTTATGGGCATCATGGCGAATTAATTGTTCCCTGTAATGGATAAAGGAACCGTTTATGACGGATAAATCCATCTTCTCTAATTTTTCTTTATCAAACAGAACGGGTACTGCCCCTTCTTCAGCATATTTATATATAATATGTTGAGGAATTTCTTGTTGATTTACGATGATATGATTCACTAAGCCTTTACCACAATGACTGATAATCGCATGTACATGGTCAGATGCATGGTAATGATCCGTTTCTCCTTGTTGAGTCATCACATTACAAATATAGACTTTTTTTGCTTTTGATTTTTTTACTTCATCAGCAATTCCAGGAACGAGCAAGTTAGGAAGGATGCTTGTATAAAGACTTCCAGGTCCAATCACGATACAATCCGCTTCTCGTATCGCTTCAATACTTTCTTCAAGTGGTGTTATAATTTGTGGTGATAAAAAGACTCGCTTAATCTTTTTACCTATAGTCGGGATTTTCGACTCTCCCGTCACCACGGTTCCATCACACATTTCTGCATGAAGCACAATACTATGATTGGCTGCTGGTAACACTTTTCCCCTAACATTTAACACTCGACTAATTTCTGATATCCCTTTTGCAAAATCTCCGGTAATCGATGTAATCCCTGCTAATAATAGATTTCCTAACGTATGTCCAGACAATCCATTTCCATTTTCAAACCGGTGTTGAAATAACTCTTCCAATAACGGTTCCACTTCCGAAAGCGCCGTCAAGACATTTCGGACATCCCCGGGTGGTGGAATATCTAATTCATTTCGAAGTCGTCCTGAACTTCCCCCATCATCTGCAACCGTAACGATTGCAGTAATATCAACCGGAAATGTTTTCAGTCCTCGCAATAGGACCGATAACCCTGTTCCTCCGCCAATAACAACAATTTTTTTTCTATTCACTAATGAGATTCCTTACCTTTCTCAATATCTCGATGACTCGTGTGTACGACATATTCTTCAGTAAATTCTTTACTAAAATATTCTGCTAATGTTACGGACCGATGCTTTCCACCTGTACACCCAATCCCAATGACGACTTGGCTTTTTCCTTCCCGCTTATATTGGGGTAACATATACGTAAATAAATCTTGTAACTTCTCAATAAACTGTTGTGTCTCAGACCATTTCAATACATATGATGATACTTCCTCATCCAAGCCTGTTTTCGGTCTCATATGGTCAATATAATGTGGATTTGGCAAAAAGCGAACATCAAAAACAAGGTCAGCATCGATCGGAATCCCATATTTAAAACCAAAGGACATAAAGTTAATTGAAAACGGGTGTTTCTCAGTTGACGAAAAACGTTGAATAATTTTTTCTCTTAATTGAATCGGCTTTAAATCAGTTGTATCAATTATTTGCTGTGCTCTTCCTTTTAAATCCTCTAATATTTCACGCTCAGCTTTAATTCCATCTAGCGGTAATCCTTTAGGTGCTAATGGATGAGCTCTTCTCGTTTCCTTATATCGTTGCACGAGTTTTGCATCTTTTGCATCTAAAAAGAGAATTTGTGGTGTGACATGAAATGTTCGTGTTTGACTTAATGAGTCAATCGCTTCAAACATATCCTGAAAAAATTCTCGTCCACGCAAATCAATAACTAAGGCGACTTTATTCATTTTTCCACCAGAGTTTTCGATTAAGTCAATAAACTTCGGAATAAGAGCAGGCGGTAAATTATCAACACAGAAATAACCTAAGTCTTCAAAGCTTTGGACTGCCACTGTTTTCCCAGCACCTGACATTCCCGTGATAATAACGATTTGAATATCTTCTTTAAACTCTTCCATCATTCAAATCACCCTCTCTATAATTTAAGAGCATGTCTCACTAACAAACTTTTCATTACTTTGTTGGTTCTGGATTTAAACGGTACGAAAGTAAAGAATACTCTTGTGTATAATAAAACGTTCCATATATCGGTGTTGATTGATAAAGAAGATGCTGGAAAACATATCGGTCTCCTTCTGCCATCGGTAATTCAGTCACATCATCTTTTGAAAACCATTGTAATGTGCCTTCCGGAGAGTGAACAATCGATTCGCCTTCATGCTGGGTAGCTTTAAAGGTAAACAACATCCACTCATCTATAACGGTATTTTCATCTTGTACAATGATCGTAAAAACACCAAACAGCTCTGGTTTTTTTATCCTTATGCTTGTTTCTTCGTAATATTCACGTTTTACTGATTCTAGGACAGATTCCTCAGGCTCCATTTTTCCACCTGGGGCAACCCACCATCCGCGTCGAGGCTTTTGTAACAAAAGAACTCGGTCGCCGTCCATTAATATACAATTCGTTACCCTCTGCACTGTCTTCACCTCACTGTAATACTTCTTTATTATACTATTACGTTGATGAAGAAGAAAGAGAGTCGTGCGGATGTAACAAGTATGTAAAGAAAAACGCTGGATCATCTTTTCTTTTCGAGCGAAGTGCGGAGCCTTCGCTCTTCTATAATAAGCTTCAAAAGCTTTACTGCTATACGAATTTTTTATATTTTCCTGTATGTAAAAAAAAAGGGCACGGACGCAAAATGTCCGTGCTAACAAGTAATATATAAAAAAGGGGGTCAATTACTTATCTATATAATACCCCGTTATTGTTTCACGACTGTTACAAAAGAGTTAAAATGGAATTACGTTTTATTAAGTTAACGTAATATCCATTAAGAATTTGACGCTTTTTCTTTTTCTTGAATTGACTCTACGTAATGTTGTGCTGTTTGAGCCGCAATACTTCCATCACCAGTAGCTGTTACAATTTGACGTAATGATTTTTCACGAACGTCACCAGCCGCAAATATTCCTGGAACTTTCGTTTCCATTTCTTCATTTGTTTCAATGTAACCTTCTGCATTTAAAATGCCTAATTGTTTAACGGATTCATTTAATGGTAACATTCCAATATAAATGAACACACCATCTGTTGAGAAGTCTTTGGTTTCTCCCGTTTCAGTGTTTTCAATTGTCACACTACCGACTTTCCCGTCTTTATCATTGATTGTTTTTACAACATGGTTCCAGACAAACTCAATCTTTTCATTATTGAAAGCTCGTTGCTGCAAGATTTTTTGGGCACGGAGTTCATCACGACGGTGAATAACGGTTACTTTCGTTGCAAATCTTGTTAAATACACAGCTTCTTCTACTGCCGAATCTCCGCCACCAACGACGACAAGCTCTTTTCCTTTAAAGAAGGCTCCATCACAAACGGCACAGTATGATACTCCACGGCCACCAAGTTCTTTTTCACCAGGTACACCAAGCTTTTTATACTCTGCTCCCGTCGATACAATAACCGCACGTGCTTTAAACTCTTTGCTTCCTGCTTTTACAATTTTATAGTCACCTTCATCAACAATTTCTTTAATATCACCATACGCATATTCTGCGCCAAATTTCTTCGCATGTTCAAACATTTTATTTGATAAATCAGGACCTAAAATATGATCAAATCCAGGGTAATTTTCTACATCTTCTGTATTTGCCATTTGTCCACCTGGAATACCACGCTCAACCATTAATGTTGATAAATTTGCTCTCGAAGTATAAACAGCTGCTGTCATCCCTGCTGGCCCTGCCCCTGCAATGACAACGTCATAAATCTTTTCCTCACTCACAACAAACACCTCTCTCCTAGTTCATCCTTATCCAATCTATTTGGATTTATGTTTCAAATTTACCGTATTTAAAACAACAAAGTCCACCATTCTGCTCAAATATTCATCATAAATGACGTATAGTAAACATCGTTAGCTTCCAATGTTTTTTCTAATAAACGAATTAATAATGTTTCTGCTTCTTTATCGCCTAATAATGCAGCTCGATTCCAAGCTGCTTCCGCCTTATTGAAATCAGCACAATGATAAGCGGCAACAGCGAAACATTTTAAAAATGGGATGCTTTCTCGGTAATGATGTTTTTGTAATGTTATGAGTGAATCATAACTTTTTTTGAACTCTTGTGCTTTCGAAAACACCGTTGCTATGCGAAAGCGATGGTCTAAATCAATCGGTTTTACGGTACAAAGAGCAGAAACAATTTTCTTTGCTTCTTCATTATTCCCAATTTCAAGGTAAAAATCAGCTAGATTACATAAAGCCATAAGATTACCTTTGTCTTTTTCAATAACTTCTAATGTAATCGAAATCGCCTTATCCACTTCATGATTTAAAAACAATGCTTGTGCTAATTGATTATACGCAGCCCAAAAATTCGGATGCTCAGCAATGATCGCTTCTAATTGTTGAATTGCTTCCGAAAATTTTCCACTTTCCATATATCGTCTTGCCTTGTCATGTTTATTTATAATGATTGTTTCTTTATCAACTTCAGTAAAAAACTCACTTTCTTCCCGTTCAAATTCAAGAACTTCTAATAAGTCAAGCGCATCATCGTAAAAGTCACCGTCAGGTTGTTCTTCCAAATACACATGAACCATTTTTTCTGCTTTGTCAATGAACCCTAAATGAGCATAATTATTCGCTAAAAAGAAATAGCATTCTGCTAATGTCGGGTCAAGTTCTTCTAACACATACAAAAGTTGTTCATTCGACCGTTCAAACTCCCCAAGCTCTGCTAAAACAGCGGCTAACTGGCAATAAAAAGCAGGTTCACTTTCTTTCATTTCTACTGCTTTTTGAAGAAAAAATAACGCTCGTTTCATATTGTTTTTTCGATACGCTTTAATTCCCTTATCAAAAAAGTAATCACCAGTTTGCCGAAACGGGATCACTGTTCCTCGTTTTTTTGTTGTCTCCTCATGATCGCTAACTTTCATTTCTGTTGATTTCCCCCTTTACGAGCATAGAGCTTAGGACAGTATCAGAAGTATTAAGTGTAGCATAACCTGTAAAACCCCGCTATGATTTTCCTTCATAGCGGGGGATTTCTTTTAGCGTCTTTCTTTTAATACATGTAACACTTCATCTAATGGCAAATTTTGTTCGCGTAACAAAACAAGCAAATGGAATAGCAAATCCGCAACTTCCCACTTTAATTCTTCTTGATCACGATTTTTTGAAGCTATGATCACTTCACTCGCTTCTTCGCCGACTTTCTTTAAAATTTTGTCAACACCTTCTGTAAACAAATAAGTCGTATAGGACCCTTCTGGTCGCTCTGCTTCTCGTTTCGCAATTAGTGCCTCAAGCTCATTAATAATCGCAAAACGGTCCCCATCTCCACTTTTATCAACAGATTGAATTAATGACTCTGAAAAACAACTATATGCCCCTGTATGACAAGCAGGTCCTTTTGGTTCTACAAGGACAACGATAGAATCAGCATCACAATCGTATTTGACATCAACGATCGTTTGCGTATTACCTGATGTTGCACCTTTATGCCATAATTCTTGACGTGAACGACTCCAAAACCACGTTTCCTTTGTTTCCAATGTTTTTTGTAGAGATTCTTTATTCATATAAGCTAGTGTTAATACTTCCTTACTTTGAACGTCTTGTACGATCGCAGGTACAAGACCTTTCTCATCAAATGAAATCATATCAATATTCATCGAATCTCCACCCCTTTCTCTTTCAATGCCACCTTCACTTCTTGAACAGATGTTTCTTTATAATGGAAAATCGAAGCGGCTAAAGCTGCATCACAACCGGATTGTTCAAAGATTTCATAAAAGTCATCTTTGCAACCAGCCCCACCTGAAGCAATTACGGGTACCGTAACCGCATCATTAATCGCTTTTGTTAAGCTCACATCAAAACCCGCTTTTTCACCATCACAGTCCATACTCGTCAAAAGAATTTCTCCCGCTCCACGTTTCACCGCTTCTTTTGCCCATGCAACAGCTTCCCACTCTGTTGCATTTCTGCCACCGTGTGTCCATATTCGCCAAGACCCAAGCTCGTCATCATATTTAGCATCGATCGCAACAACAATACATTGTGAACCAAAATAATCAGCCCCTTCGGTAATGAGCTCAGGTCGTAACACGGCAGATGTATTTAAAGATACTTTATCTGCACCAGCCCGCAATACTCGTTTCATATCGGCTAACGAATTAATTCCACCACCAACTGTGAATGGAATCGCTAAAGTACCCGCAACTTCTTCAACAACTTCCACCATTGTTTCTCGTCCTTCATGGGAAGCAGAAATATCTAAAAAAACAAGTTCATCTGCGCCTTGCTCATCATAAAACGCCGCTAATTCAACAGGGTCTCCCGCATCTTTTAAATCAACAAACTGAACACCTTTCACGACACGACCATCTTTCACATCCAAACAAGGAATAATCCGCTTAGTTAGCATCTTTTCTCTCCTCCTGTAATGCTTGAGTAAGAGTAAATTGATTCGTATACAGTGCTTTTCCGATAATTGCACCAGCTACCCCTTTAGAAGCTTCTTGGCGTAAATCAACTAAATCTTGAATTTGACTAACGCCCCCAGAGGCAATTACCGCTTTCCCCGTCGCTTCAGCTAACTCAGCACACGCGGCAACATTTGGTCCAGATAACATACCATCTCTTGAAATATCTGTAAAAATAAACGTTTCAGCCCCATATTTCGCTAGCTCTTTACCTAATTTAACCGCTTTTACTTTTGAAGTTTCTAACCAGCCATTTGTTGCGACATAACCGTCTCTCGCATCAAGGCCAATCGCGATTTTATTTCCGTACCTGGCTAGTAACTTTTTTGTAAATTCAGGCTGATTGACCGCTATACTGCCTAATATCACACGATCAACACCTTGATTTAAATAAAACATAACATCTTCTTCTGTCCGGATCCCACCACCAATTTGAATATACGCATCAAGCTCTTTTGCCGCTTTAATAACATATTCGTGGTTTACTCTTTTCTTTTCTTTTGCTCCATCTAAATCAACCATGTGAATCCATGTTGCTCCACCATCTGCAAATTGCTTTGCCATATCAAACGGAGAATCTCCATAAACCGTTTCTTGGTTATAGTCGCCTTGAACTAAACGGACACATTTGCCACCTCGCATATCAATGGCTGGATATATTTGAAACGTACTCACCGGCATTCTTCCTTCCTTCTACAATTGCTGTCCAATTTTCAAGCATTTTCATTCCAATGACACTGCTTTTTTCTGGGTGAAACTGAGTGCCCATTACATGTCCACGTCCAACAACTGCAGGTACGATTTGATGATAGGAACTACTTGCAATTAGCACATCGACATCAGAGGTTTGTACCGCATACGAATGGACAAAATACACGTGTCCTTGCTCTACTTCATCTAATAACGGGTGGTTCGGCTGTTGAAAGTCTAATTGATTCCAACCCATATGCGGAACTTTATATGAATCACCTTCTTCAGTTACACCAGAAAAACGACGAACAGACCCAGGTAATAATCGCAAGCCCTTCGTTACACCATTTTCTTCACTTTCTTCAAACAACAATTGCATGCCTAAACAAATGCCAAGTAATGGTTTTCCTGACGTTGCCCATTGTACGATAAAATCAGCTAAGCCGTCTTGTTGTAAAATCGCCATCGCATCTTTAAATGAACCGACGCCAGGTAAGATTAAGCCGTCCGCTTTTTTGAGTTCATCGACTTTTTCTGAAACAAAATATGAGACATTCAAGCGTTCTAGTGCCTTACTGACACTATGAAGATTACCCATTCCGTAATCAATAATGCCGATCATCTATAACATCCCTTTCGTAGATGGAATCCCTTTAACACGCGCATCAATTTGTGTAGCTTCATCTAATGCACGAGCTAGCGCTTTGAAAATCGCTTCAATCATATGATGTGTATTGTGGCCGTAATGAACGATAACGTGTAAGTTCATTCTCGCTTCAATCGCAAGCTTCCATAAAAACTCATGCACAAGTTCTGTATCAAACGTTCCTACTTTTTGGCTCGGAAACTGCGCTCGAAATTCTAAATGAGGACGATTGCTTAAATCAACAACAACTTGAGCAAGTGTTTCATCCATCGGAACAAACGCGGAACCATAACGTTTAATTCCTTTTTTATCACCAAGTGCTTCTTTCAGAACATGACCTAAACAAATTCCAATATCTTCTGTCGTATGATGATCATCAACTTCTGTATCTCCATTTGCTTCAATCGTTAAATTAAAATGTCCATGTTTTGTAAATAAATCAAGCATATGCGTTAAAAACGGAACTCCTGTTTCTAAGTTTGAAACACCTTCTCCATCAACAGCAAAATCTAATTTAATTTTTGTTTCATTCGTATTTCGTTCAATACTCGCACGCCGCTCTGTCATCATTTATCCTCCAATCGAATATCTATCGCTCTTGCATGTGCTTCAAGTCCTTCTAACCGTGCCAATGTAGTAATTTTATCGGCATTCGCTAAAAACGCTTGCTTACTATATGAAATAATACTTGATTTTTTCGTAAAATCATCGACATTTAACGGACTAGAAAACCGCGCTGTTCCATTTGTCGGAAGAACATGGTTTGGCCCTGCAAAATAATCGCCAACCGTTTCGGCGCTATACGGCCCGAGAAAAATTGCTCCAGCATGACGAATTTGGCCTAAGTATAACATTGGTTCTTCAACTAACACTTCTAAATGTTCAGGAGCTAATTTGTTAACGACATCAACAGCCTCAGCCATAGACGCTGTCACATAAATCGCCCCGTAATCTTCAATCGATTTTTGTGCTATTTCTTTACGTGGAAGCTTTTGTAATTGCTTTTCCACTTCAATTTTTACGTTTTCTGCAACCTCGTTTGATGGGGTAACAAGAACAGATGAAGATAATGGATCATGTTCTGCTTGAGAAAGCAAATCCGCAGCAATAAACGCGGGATTTGCCCCGTCATCTGCTAAAACGACAATTTCACTCGGCCCAGCTATCATATCAATGGCCACTTCTCCAAACACGGCACGCTTTGCTAACGCGACATATATATTACCTGGACCTACTATTTTATCTACTTGAGGAATCGTCTCTGTCCCGTAAGCTAAAGCCGCAACCGCTTGAGCACCACCGACTTTAAACATGTCTGTTACACCAAGTTCATGGGCTGTCACTAACACACCTGCAGACCATGATCCATCTTGCTGAGGAGGAGAGACCATCACCACTTTTTTCACCCCTGCGACTTGTGCGGGGATAACATTCATCATAATTGATGACGGGTATGCAGCCGTTCCACCTGGCACATACACACCTACAGAATCAAGCGGCGTAATTTGTTGGCCAAGAATCGTTCCATCTTCTTTTGTCGTCATCCATGATTGACGTTTCTGCCTCATATGGAAATCACGAATGTTTTCAATCGCTTCTCGAATCGCTTCTAACACGTTTTCATTGATTTGTTCATATGCTGCATCAATTTCAGCTTGTGTGACAACAAAAGAGGATAACGAAACACGGTCAAATGTTTCCGTCAACTGAGCAACGGCTTGATCACCATCTTGTCGCACTTGTTCGATAATGGCTTCCACCGCTTTACGTTGTTTCTCTGTTCCTGTATCAATCGTTCTTTTTAATGATACATTTTCCGTCACCTTAATGATTTTCATTGCTCATCCTCCTCAATGACTTTCGCTAACCGTTCCACAAGCTCATCAATTAATTTATCTTTCACACGATAACTAACAGGGTTAACAATTAATCTCGATGTAATTGGGACAATCGTTTCTAATTCAACAAGGCCATTTTCTTTTAACGTTCGTCCGGTTGATACGATATCAACAATTCGATCCGCTAAACCGACTAAAGGAGCAAGTTCAATAGAACCATTTAATTTAATCACTTCAACTTGCTCGCCTTGTTCTTTAAAATATTGTGTTGCAAGGTTCGGATATTTTGATGCTACTTTTGGAGCGATACCTTTTTCCACATACCCAGGCAATCCCGCTACCGCTAAATAACATTCACTAATTTTTAAATCTAATACTTCATATACATCCCGTTCTTCTTCAATCATCGTATCTTTTCCAGCAACACCGACATCTGCAACACCATGTTCGACATACGTTGGAACATCCATCGGTTTCGCTAAAATAAAACGCATGCCCGCTTCAGGAGCATCGACGATTAATTTTCTTGAATCATCAAATTCTTGCGGTAACCCATATCCTGCTTTCCGAAGCAATTCAGCAGCTTCTTCAAAAATCCGTCCTTTTGGCATTGCTACCGTTAATAACTCATTCATTTCCTTGGCCTCCTTGCTTCGCTTTCCCGATAAAATAAATGACATCTTCGAATTGTTCACTTAAAATATCTACATTTCTCACACCTGATAAATCTTGAAGGATAACTGCTTTTCCTTCCGCTCTTTTTTCTTGAGCTAGTTGGATAGCTTCTTTTCTTCGTTCCGTACTAAAAATAATACATGTTTGTTTCTTTGGTGAGTTTGAAGCTCCTATTGCTTCAACTAGCAAATCAAGCCGGATACCGAATCCTGTTGCTTGAGCAGGACGGTCGAACTTCTCAAGTAATTCATCATAACGACCACCACTACAAAGTGGTGTCCCTAGTCGGTCACCATATCCTTCAAACACAACGCCAGTGTAATAACTCATATGCATCACAAGATTTAAATCGAGCTTCACGTATTGTGCGACTCCGTAATGGTCAAGAACTTCAAACAATTCGACAAGCTCTTTTAATGCTTTTTGACCTTGTTCTGTTTGCACTAAATCTTTTGCTGTTGCAAGGTTTTCTCGTCCGCCACGTAATTGCAGTAACGTCAATAACCGGTCCTTATCTATGGAAGATAAATTTAAGCTTTTTACATGCTGACGATAGCCTACATAATTTTTTTCATATAAATATCGACGTAATCGATTTGCACGCTCTTCGTTTCCAACGACATCAAGTAGCAACGCATTGACATAACCAATATGACCGATTGCCACTTGAAACGAATCTAACCCCGCTTTTTGTAAAGCGGCAATCATAAGTGCAATCACTTCTCCATCAGCACTTGACGTTCCATCACCTACAAGTTCTACCCCTAACTGTTCAAACTCTGCAGGTTTCCCACCTTCATGCTGTTGTGCTCGAAACAAAGTAGAATGATAGGATAAGCGAAGCGGATAGGCTTCATTTTTCAAACTAGATGCTGCAAGTCTCGCAATCGGTGCTGTCATATCCGGACGTAATACAAGTGTTCTTCCTTGTTGATCTAATAATTTAAAAAGCTGTTGGTCCAATATCGCTGATTCCACCCCAACGGTTTCGTAATATTCTAATGTTGGCGTTTGAATCGAACGGTACCCCCAGCTTGTGAATTCTTCTTTCATTTCATGCGCCATCCGCTCTTTCGTATCAAACAACGTTGGCAATATATCACGCATACCTAATGGCTTTTCAAACATAAACGGCTTTGTCATTTTTTCACGCTCCATGCTTTAGTTCGCTAATGAGATAAAGACTAATTATTGATAGTGTAACATTTGATTAAATTATCAGTCAATGAAAAACATGATTAATTCTATTTTTTCCAACACGCAAAAGAAAATCCTATATTTGACGATCACAGCAAGCGTAAGCCTAAAAAAAATGAAGTCCAATTCAAACATGAATTGGACTTCGTTCGTAACGGACATCTGTTCCGTTATTTGTCATTTTTACCGTGCTTTCACGGACTGTTCGGACATCTGTTCCGCTATTTCCTTAGTTCCCCTTTGTTTAAACATCGTTTTCGAGTAAGTAACGGAACTGGTGTCCGAGCAACCTCCGAAATGATGCAATTTTCACAAAATAACGGATTATACGTCCGTTACGGTCTCGCCATTTCTACAATCAAAAGATTTCTTCCCGTTTTCGTTCTAGCATTTGTTCTTTCGTATAAATGACTTTCATCGGATTCCCACCGACAAACGCCCCTGGTGGAACATCTTGGTGAACAAGTGTCGCCGCTGACACGATCGCACCATCCCCAATCGTCACTCCTGGCAAAATCGTGGAATTCGCCCCAATCATCACTTCATCACCTATGACAACATCTCCTAAGCGATATTCACCGATTAAATATTCATGAGCTAAAATCGTCGTGTTGTATCCTATGATCGAGTTTTTGCCAATCGATATTTTCTCCGGAAACATAATGTCCATCATCACCATTAAGGCGACAGCCGTTTGGTCCCCAACTTTCATTCGTAAAAACGTCCGATACAACCAATTTTTCACAGGAATAAACGGCGTGTATCTTGATAGTTGGATGACAATGAAATTTTTAACGACTTTCCAAAAAGGAACGGTCTTATAAATTTGCCAAAGAGAGTTTGCTTCATGAACTGGATAACGGGTCGTTTTTCTCAATTCGATTCAACTCCAACAATCTCAAGAAGCTCATTCATTTTCTGCAACACATAGTCTGGCTCATAAGAACGGATAAACTCTTCTCCTTTAATTGCCCACGCCACACCCGCTGTTTTTGTGCCCGCATTTTTACCACCATTAATATCATGATGGTTATCTCCCACCATAATCGTCGTGTCTGGTTTTGACCCCAATGCATCCATAGCGAGTTGCAGCGGTTGCGGGTCAGGTTTCACTCGGTCCACTTCATCTAGTGAAATGATGACGTCAAAATATTGATCTAAGCCTGTTAATTGAAGACCCATCATCGCCGTTTTCCTAATTTTCGTCGTTACAATTGCTAGTTTTATCCCTGCTTGATGAAGTTGTTGAACGGTTTCTTTTACACCTTCATACTCTTCTACTAACTCATCATGTTTTTCATGATTAAATGTTCGATATCGTTCAATCATCTCATCGACTAAATCAGGATCAACCGTTTTAAAGCTATCTACTAACGGTGGTCCGATAAACTCAAGTATCGCTTCTCTTGTATACTCACCAGGTCGATAATGTTCTAGCGTATGTAAAAACGAAGCAATAATCAATTCATTCGTATTAATTAGAGTTCCATCTAAATCAAACAAAACCGTATCAATTTTCATAGGTTGCTTCCTTTCCATCCATTCGAGCTTTTTTTTCTACTCGATTCCAAATCGCTGCGACTAGCATTGTTAACAAAATAGCAGTGACTAATCGAACGAGCAATAATGGCCAAACAGGAATCCCGAGCGGAATAAAAATCAATGTATCCTCTATGACTGCATGACAGGCAACAAGGAAAATAAAAACTAAATACAAATCTTTCTTACTAACCCCATCTTCTTTTGCGGCCTGAATCATCACACCAGCCCCAAAAGCTAAGCCAAACATAAGTCCTGATGCTAATGTTGTTGATGTGTTTTCTTTAATGCCCAACATTTTCGTAAAAGGGGCCATCCACTTTGAAAAAACTTTTAACCATTGTAACTCTTTCATAATTTGCACAAATATCATTAACGGAATTACGATAGCCGCTAATTGCAAAATCCCTATCGTCGCACTTTGAACCCCTTGCCATGCAATTGCAGCCCAGCCCGTAATCTCCTCTGCTGACGCAGAAGGAACAAAGCCATACTGAGCCAGCTCTGTTCCTCCTTGCCAAAACCAATGAATCATAAGTGCTGAGAAAAAAGCAAGGCCAAGACGCACAAGGAGAACGACAGACATCCTGATTCCAACCTTTGCTGCCACGGCAGATTCCACAAATAAATTATGGGAAAAGGATAGCATCACTGCGAGGATAAACACTTCTTTCACCGTTAAGTCCATTGTCAAAATTGCACCAATGGCTGCATATAAATTCAACACATTTCCTAAAACAAGGGGAATGGCTGCCTCACCAGGCAAACCAATCCATCCCATAATCGGAGTTAACAAATTTGCAACCCAACTAAGCACAGGGGTATATCCTAAAATTGTAATGATGAGCGTAATTGGGAAAATGATTTTTCCTAAGGTCCATGTCGTCTGTAGCCCTACGACTAACCCTCGTTTTAACATTCCCATGATGTGACTCCTCTCCACTTGCGTTACCGTTTCTTTTTCTTTTTCTTTTTTGTTGCTCCTGTTTGTTTTGGAGGATTCACTTGTGGCTCTTCATCTAAATACCGTGGAATCGCATCCCCTTGTTTTCGTCGGTACACCCAAAGCACGATCGCACCGATAATTAATAGGATAGACATAATTTGAGCTGTTTTTAAACCAAACACTAATAAATTATCGAGACGCATTTCTTCAATAATGAATCTCCCAATAGAATACCATATTAAATAACTGAAGAAAATTTCCCCTTGTTTCAAATTCACTCTTCTTAAATAAAGTAAAATTGCTAGTCCGAGTAAATTCCACAATGATTCATATAAGAACGTCGGGTGATAATATTGCCCGTTGATATACATTTGATTGACAATAAACTCCGGTAACATGAGCCCTTCTAAAAACTCTCTAGTCACTGGACCACCGTAGACTTCTTGGTTCATAAAATTGCCCCAGCGGCCAATCGCTTGCCCGATTAATAAACTCGGTGCGGTAATATCAAGAATTTTCCACGCTGATACATTACGTTTCCTGCAAAATACAATGACCGTGGCAACCCCACCAATTAAGCCACCATGTATCGCTAACCCACCTTCCCATATGTAAAACATACGAATTGGATTATCAGCAAATTGCTCCCAACGAAAAATAACATAATAAAGTCGTGCTGAAAGAATCGCGATTGGAAGTGCATAAAGCAATAAATCAGCAAACGTATCTTTAGGTAACCCTCGTTTCACTGTTTCTCTTGTCGCTACAATATAACCGAGTAATACACCTAACCCAATAAGTAGACCGTACCAATACACACGAATAAATCCAAATTCAAACACAAGTCGATTCAGCGGTTGAATCGTTTCCTCCATCCTCTTTCACCTCTCCTATTGAATTAAAATTCTCTATCTACATCTTCAATGACATCTGTTAGGCGGTCAGAAAATTGCTGCGCTGCATTCATCCCTAAACGTTTCAAACGGAAATTCATCGCCGCCACTTCAATAATAACAGCTAAGTTCCGCCCAGGTCGAACAGGAACCGTTATTTTCGGAACATCTACATCAATAATTTTCATCGTTTCTTCTTCTAACCCTAGTCGATCATATGCTTTTGTTTGGTCCCATAGCTCTAGATTGATCACAAGAACAATACGTTTAAATGGACGAATTGAACCTGCACCAAATAAGGTCATGACATTAATAATCCCTAACCCACGAATTTCTAGTAAATGTTGGATGAGTTCAGGTGAGCGACCAATTAACGTATCTTCATGTTCTTGACGAATTTCAACAGAATCATCGGCCACTAAACGATGTCCACGACGAACTAAGTCTAGTGCGGTTTCACTTTTCCCAACTCCACTTGACCCTGTAATTAAAACACCAATTCCGTAAATATCAACGAGAACACCATGAACTGCTGTCATTGGGGCAAGCTGACTTTCCAAAAAGTTTGTCAACTGCGAGCTGAGACGTGTTGTCGATGCAGGTGATCGTAAAATCGGAACACCATTTTCTTCAGACGCTTCCACTAATTCTTTCGGCACTTCTAACCCACGTGAAATAATAATACCTGGCGTATCATATGTACATAAATTTTTCATGCGGTCTAATTTTTCATGAGTATTTAGCTGTTCAAAAAATGTTAATTCTGTTCGACCAAGAAGCTGCAATCGCTTTGCAGGGTAATACGTAAAAAAACCTGCCATTTCTATTCCTGGACGTGATATATCACTTGTTGTAATCGGACGGTATACTCCTTCTTCTCCGCTAATTAATTCTAAGTTGAACTTTTCTATTAATTCATTTGCTGTTACTTTTGCCATTGAATAAACCTCCATTCATTCGTATGTTTTATTATACCTGTTTGTCCATTAAAAGAAAAAACGAATCTTCATTCGAACTCATTATAACAAATTCCACCTATAATCAATAATTAAGAAAAACGCTGAGCGTCTTTTCTTTCAGGCGAAGTGCGTATCCCTGCCCGCTTTTAACAGTGAACCCCAAGTGCTCTTCTTGGGGTGAAACGCGCAGGTGCGCAGCCTTCGCTCTTCTTGAAATAGCTTTCAAAGCTTCACTGCTATACCAAAATTTTTATACTCTCTTATCTTTTAACAAAAAAACGAGTGAGGAAACCCACCTCACTCAGTCCTTATTTGTTTCCTGCAAATCTGAAAGCATGCACTACTCCATGTCCCCCTTTATCATACTCAAAATAGATTTATCTTCCACAAGTTTCACAGAACACATTGGTGGTGTCATCAGTTCCCCACCGTCCATTAAATCAAAATCTTTTACTACAACAAAAGGCATCTTTTCCTTTCTATTAGACACTTCTCTCCGATTCTCTACTCGTTTTGTCCAATAGAACCCTATAACACACAATTCAAACGCACTCCATTAAAGAAAAACCCGGGAGCTTCTTTTCTAGAAAGCTTTCAAAGCTTCATTGTTATACCATAATTTACAAACTACCTTATATGTTAATACAAAAACCCCACAAGTCAGCTTTCCACTTGTAGGGTCATGTATACATACGTCCTAGGTTATCGTTTCACCATCGGCTCGACGATTATTTTTTGAATGAGCGCATTTAAAATGGAAATAATCACTGCCGCTAGTATCGCCATTCCAAATCCACTGATGACAAACGCATCGCCCATTACCCATGCTGTTAACGAAAGAGTAATCGCATTTATCACAAATAAAAACAACCCTAGTGTTAAAAACGTCACCGGCAATGTAAGGATGATAAGAAGTGGTCTCACAACAGCATTAAATATCGACAGCAACACACTAGCGATAATCGCTGCCATGACACCTGATAAATAAAAATTATCAAAGAAGCCAGCCACTACAATTAACACAACGGTATTTACTAGTAAATGAACAAACCAACTCATAGGAAATCAAATCCTTTACGTTACGATTAACGATGTTTCACCGTAATTGAACCTGTATTCGTTTCTCCAAATAATTTCACGCCGAATGGCTGTTGTTTATTAGACGTAAATCCTAAAGTCTTTTGGACAAAATCTTTCTTTTCTTCGGTAATTTCTAGTCTAGCTAAATCACAAGAAAAACCACCGACATTTGTTTTTAGCTTCCCCTCGATTCTTGCCTCTTCCGGAAGCATTATTGTCACTGTTCCTGTAGTCGCTTTCGCTTCGACATAACATGCTTTTTCTACTTTATCGAGGTTATAAAACACTGCCCCGTTGACCGTTTCAATATCGATATCTGTTACCGTTCCATCAACATCAATTCCACCATTGACTGTTTTCACTTCGGCTTTATCTGCTGATACAAATTTAATATCAATCGGGCCACTTACTGTTTCCGCAAACAACCGTTCACACTTTGTGTTAGAGAGTTTAATGCTTCCATTCACTACTTTTGTTTCAACCGAAGTGGCTTTTGTATCAGTCACTTTTAAGTGACCATTAAAGGAGTATAACTTAAACGTTTCATATTGTTTTTTCGGGACATAACATGTCGCTTGTAGTTTTATATTTTTTACTTTCGTATAAAAACGAAGTGTTGAACCTTCTGGATCAAAAACAGCTTCACGCAACAATATCGTTCTTGCTTCCTCTGTATCGAGGGCTTTATACACTTTTGCCTGACATTCAATTCGAACATCATTTTCTTCCCATGGAACAATCGTAATCGAACCATTTTCTACAGAAAAGTCTAGTGAATGTGCTTGTAAGCTTTTATGGTGAAAAATGTGGCTTACTTCAACGTACGTACCAAAATTAAAGTCCAAGTCAAAGTCTTTAATTTTTTGAATGGCACTTTCAATAAAACTCGTAAACAAACTCGTTCCTGACGATTGACGATACGATGTTTTTTGCTTATGAAATTCATCACTATCCCAATCTACTCTCGTTGATAATTCTCCTTTTGTCATCTTTGGCTCATCTTGTTGTGGCTGTGGCTCTGATTTTTCTTCTCCCAATGCCTGCAGTAACTTTACGCCTTCTTCCGCCGTGATTTTACCGTCTTCGACCATTTTTAAAATCATTTTTTTTCATCCATGCCACTCTCTCCCTTTCGGAACATTAAATCAATCATTAATGTATACGTGGTTATACAAAGAAAGTTACAAAAAATTTAGCCTTTTATTGTTTCTTTTTGTTGAATTTTTTCTTTCATTCTTCTTTGGTCGCGCTCTAATATCGGCGATAAATATTTTCCAGTGTACGAACCTTCCACTTTCGCGACTTCTTCCGGTGTTCCTTCGGCTACAATCATTCCACCTTTGTCGCCACCTTCTGGACCTAAGTCAACAATATGGTCGACGGTTTTAATGACATCTAAATTATGTTCAATGACAAGCACCGTATCCCCATTCTCGACGAGTCGTTGCAACACGATTAATAAACGAGCAATATCATCGACATGAAGCCCTGTCGTAGCTCATCTAATATATACAATGTTTTTCCAGTTGAGCGTTTATGAAGTTGAGAAGCTAACTTCACCCGTTGTGCTTCTCCACCTGAAAGTGTTGTTGCAGGCTGGCCTAATGTAATATACCCTAAACCGACATCCACTAACGTTTGAATTTTCCGTTGGATTTTTGGAATGTTGGCGAAAAACTCTAACCCTTCTTCAACCGTCATTGCAAGAACATCAGCAATTGTTTTTCCTTTATACGTAATATCTAACGTTTCTCGATTATATCGTTTTCCATGGCATACCTCACAAGGGACATACACATCAGGTAAAAAGTGCATTTCAATTTTAATAATGCCATCACCACGGCATGCTTCACAACGTCCACCTTTGACATTAAAGCTAAAGCGTCCCTTTTTATACCCACGAACTTTCGCTTCGTTTGTCATTGCAAAAACATCGCGAATATCATCAAACACACCTGTATAAGTAGCTGGGTTAGAGCGCGGTGTGCGCCCGATTGGAGATTGGTCAATATCGATCACTTTATCGACCTGTTCAATCCCTTCCATCTTCTTGTGTGCACCTGGCTTATCTTTACTTCTGTACAATTTTTGCGCTAGTGATTTATATAATATTTCATTGATTAATGTACTTTTACCCGACCCTGATACACCAGTAATCGCAACAAATAAACCGAGCGGAATCGACACAGACGTATTTTTTAAATTGTTTTCGGTCGCCCCTTTAATCGTAAGAAACCTATCGGATGATTGTCGTCGTTCCACTGGAAGAGGAATGAATTTTTCACCTGACAAATATTTCCCTGTTAATGAATTCGGATTTTTCATAATTTCCTCTGGTGTTCCTTGAGCGGTAATCATCCCCCCATGAACACCTGCACCTGGACCAATATCGATAATATAATCGGCTGCCAACATTGTATCCTCATCATGCTCGACAACGATAAGTGTATTTCCGATATCGCGCATATGCTTTAACGTCTCAATTAGTCTGTCATTATCACGCTGGTGAAGACCAATGGATGGTTCATCTAAAATGTACAAAACCCCCATTAACGATGACCCTATTTGAGTCGCTAAACGAATCCGTTGCGCTTCTCCTCCAGACAATGTACCTGCCGCTCGATTTAAGTTTAAATAATCAAGACCGACATTAATTAAAAAGCCGAGACGGTCATTAATTTCTTTTAATATCATACGGGCAATCGCGGCTTCTTTTGGTGTTAGCTCTAACCCTTCAAAAAACTGAAGCGCTTCTTTTATGGAAAATGCCGTTACTTCACCTAGATGCTTTCCGGCGATAAAGACAGCCAAGCTTTCTTTTTTCAATCGGTACCCTTTACATGTCGGACACGCCTTTTGGATCATATACATTTCCATTTGTTCTCGAATATAATCAGAGCTTGTTTCATGATAACGTCGTGCTACATTTGGAATGACACCCTCAAACTGAACGAGGTTTTCTCGAATTTGTCCAAACTCATTTTCATAACGGAAATATATACGGTCTGTTCCACTTCCAAATAACACTTTTTCAAGTAACTGGTTTGGAAGTTGTTCAACTGGGACATCCATATCAATACTGTAATGTTCACATACTGCTTCTAAAAGCTGTGGGTAATATTGAGAACTTGTCGGTTCCCAAGGAGCAATCGCATTCTCTCGCAAAGTTTTCGAGCGATCTGGCAAAACAAGATCAAGATCAACTTCTAATTTTGAACCGAGACCATCACAAGTTGGACATGCACCAAATGGGCTATTAAATGAAAACATCCGTGGTTCAAGCTCAGGAATCGAAAAGCCACATTGTGCACAAGCATGATGCTGGCTAAACAAAAGCTCTTCTTCACCTATAACATCAACGATGACACGGCCATCAGATAAAGAAAGTGCCGTTTCTAATGAATCGGTAATGCGTGTTTGAACTCCTTCTTTAATGACAACTCGGTCAACAACTACTTCAATATTATGCTTTTTATTTTTATCAAGAGAAATCTCTTCGGCTACTTCCCGAATTTCACCATCAACACGGATACGAACAAACCCTTGCTTTTTTAAATCTTCGAGAACCTTCACATGTTCACCTTTACGGCCCGATATGACAGGAGCTAAAATTTGCATTTTTGTACGTTCTGGATATTCTAATATCCGGTCGACCATTTGTTGAACGGTTTGTGATGAAATTTCAACCCCGTGTTTTGGACAAACAGGGCGTCCGATTCTGGCATATAAAAGCCGAAGATAATCATATATTTCTGTCACTGTACCGACTGTAGAACGTGGATTACGACTTGTTGTTTTTTGGTCAATTGAAATTGCAGGTGACAAACCTTCAATCGCATCAACATCTGGCTTGTCCATTTGCCCTAAAAACTGTCGAGCATATGCAGATAACGACTCTACGTATCGTCGTTGCCCTTCTGCATAAATCGTATCAAACGCAAGGGATGATTTACCTGACCCCGATAAGCCCGTTAGGACAACAAGCTTGTCTCGAGGAATTTTCACATCAATGTTTTTTAAATTATGGGACCTCGCTCCCTTAACGACAATGTTTTCTATCGCCATCTATTATCATCCTTCCGCTTTTAACTCTAACACTAAGTCACGAAGCTCAGCAGCCCGTTCAAAATTCAGCTCACGAGCGGCGTCTTTCATTTCTTTTTCAAGACGTTCAATTAAAGCAACACGCTCTTTTTTGCTTAACTTTGTTTGAGTTGGTGCTTTGTATTCCTCTTCTGCTTCCGCCGCATATGTCGCCTGAACAACATCTGGAATTCGTTTTTGAATCGTTTTTGGTACAATTCCGTGTTTTTCATTATATTGTTTTTGTGTCGTACGGCGACGTTCTGTCTCATCCATCGCGATTTGCATCGATTTTGTTATTTTATCACCATACATTATGACATGACCTTTCTCATTTCTCGCCGCTCGACCAATCGTTTGAATTAAGGAACGTTCTGACCGTAAAAAACCTTCTTTATCGGCATCTAAAATCGCGACAAGCGAAACTTCTGGAATGTCCAATCCTTCTCGTAACAGGTTAATCCCAACAAGAACATCAAATGTGCCTAAACGCAGCTGACGAATAATGTCTAGCCGTTCTAACGTTTTTATTTCTGAATGCATATAACGAACTTTGATCCCAATTTCCTTTAGATAATCCGTTAAGTCTTCAGACATTTTTTTCGTTAATGTCGTCACTAACACTCGTTCATTTTTCTTCGTACGCTCATTAATTTCGGCAATTAAATCATCAATTTGACCTTCACTTGGTCGTACATCAATTGTAGGATCGATTAATCCAGTTGGTCGAATAATTTGCTCAACGACTTCAGGTGTTTGCTCTAATTCAAGCGGACCTGGAGTTGCTGAGACATAAACGATTTGATTTATCTTTTCTTCAAATTCTTCATATTTTAATGGACGATTGTCTAAAGCAGAAGGCAAACGAAACCCGTGATCAACAAGTACTTGTTTTCTCGCTCTATCCCCATTGTACATTCCACGGATTTGTGGCAATGTCACATGAGATTCATCAACAACAATTAAGAAGTCATCAGGAAAAAAGTCAACTAACGTATATGGTGTTGCCCCTTCTTCTCGCAATGTTAAATGACGTGAATAGTTTTCAATTCCTGAACAAAATCCCATTTCTCGCATCATTTCTAAATCATATTTTGTTCGTTGCTCTAATCGCTGTGCTTCAAGTAATTTTCCTTTTTCGTTTAATATTTTTAATTGTTCTTCTAATTCTTTTTCAATCGCTTCAATCGCTTTTCGAAGTTTTTCTTCACGAGTAACGAAGTGGGAAGCAGGGAAAATCGCGACATGATTTCGTTCGCCCTTTATTTCTCCAGTTAGAGCATCCACTTCTGTGATTCGGTCAATTTCATCGCCAAAAAACTCGACTCGAATACATTGCTCGTCTCGTGAAACCGGGAAAATTTCAACAACATCGCCACGGACTCGAAATGTTCCCCTTGTAAAATTAATATCATTGCGATCATATTGTATATCTACTAGATTTCGGAGTAGTTCATTACGTTCTTTTTCCATTCCTGTTCGAAGTGAAACGACGAGTTCCCCGTATTCTTCCGGCGAACCTAAACCGTAAATACAAGAGACACTTGCGACAATAATGACATCTTTTCGTTCAAATAACGAACTCGTAGCAGAGTGACGTAATTTATCAATTTCATCATTAATACTCGCATCTTTTTCTATATACGTATCTGTATGTGGAACATATGCCTCTGGCTGATAATAATCATAATAACTAACAAAATATTCAACGGCATTGTTTGGAAAAAACTCTTTGAATTCACTATACAGCTGTCCCGCTAATGTCTTGTTATGGGCAATAATTAAAGTCGGTTTATTCACTTCTTTAATGACGTTTGAAATTGTGAATGTTTTTCCTGTTCCAGTTGCCCCTAGTAACGTTTGGTATTTTTTATTCTCTTTTATCCCTTGAACCAATTTTGAAATCGCTGCAGGTTGATCTCCTTGTGGTTCATAAGAAGAAACGAGGTTAAAGTCCAAATTCCATCACTCCTCGAAAAAGATTGAATCGTCATATTCTTCCATAATCAGTATTCTCATTATACCACAGGAACTATGAATTCCAAACATTTTTACGAACGTATATTCTCTTTTTTATAGTTAATTTCCATAATTTGGTTATTTATTGTCGTGCAGCTTAAGGTGTTATTGATAAGAAATAAAATAAAGCGAAAAAAGAGGGAGAGGGAGAAGAAAATAAAAAAACACTTGAATTCAAGCGTTTCCTTTATGGTTACATTCCAGGTTTTTTTCTCAATAATTTTTTTGCAGCCATCCAGCCGAAATAAAGAGACAAACAGGCAAGCGCAATGACAAAAAACGTTTGTTCATGAATACGAACTGCCACAAACATAATCATAAAGGTGACAATGAACGCCCCTATCAAACTAAAGGCTACTCTCGTAACTAAAACCATTATAATAAACGGAAGTACTAGTGCTACTATTACATCCACCATATTTTCACGTTCTCCTTCCGTTTTTATCCTAATAAAATTGATAAATCGAAAATTATTATAACAAATAAATCTCGTTTTCTAAAGGAAAACACATTTTTCCTTTTCCAATTCTTACGGTATACTGCATATAATTGTTCAATTAACTAAAAAAGTAGGGAGATACATGCAACATTCAACTATAGATCGGATCAATCCAAGAAACGAAACAGAGGTTAGTGGCCTATTATTAGAGCATTTTGCTCGTTATTATTTTTCAACACCTTATATTCATGGAGGGCGAGTATTAGATTTCGGCTGTGGAAGTGGGTATGGTAGTCAAATGATTGCGAAAATATTAAAAAAGGAAATCGAAGAAGTTGTTGCCATTGATATTGACTTGCCTTCGATTACAGAAGCGAAAGCCTATTATTATCATCCTTTAATTACTTTTTTACAGGAAGATTGTCTTAATAAGCAACTTCCCACAACGATTGGAAAGTTTAAAACCATATTATCGTTTCAAACGGTTGAATATATTCTAGATAAGACTGATAAGACGATATTTATGGAAAATGTTTATGAATTATTACAACCCGGGGGAACTCTTATTTTATCAACTTTACTTAAAACAAACGAAACAAAGGTGCTAGAAGCTTCCCCTATTCGACCTCTTAGACAACAACAGTTCATAGAGCTGTTTACTACTTTTTCACAAGTTGAATTTTATTATCAACGCGGGGTCACGATTGAAAAACACCGAGACAATACGCATTACCCGGTTGGAGTTGCTGTTTGTAGAAAATCACTATAGTCCAGGTAGCAATGACGAAGGGCATCGGACATTTATTCTGCTATTTGTATGAAAAATAAAGTATTTGAAATGCTTTCGGACACCTGTTTCGCTAATGACCACTACTTCGGCCATTTCGCTTCAAAAAAAGGGGAAAAGCGGAACAGGTGTCCATAAAGAATGAGAAAATGGAGAAAAAAAAAGGAATAACTGAACAGGTGTCCGCTAACTCCCTCTCCCTCTCTAAGCTGTAAAAAAAGAACCATAGATTACCTATGGTTCCTTAATTAGACGATAGAATCTTGAATTTCTTTCTCCTCTTTTACGAACATCACACCAATTTGATAATGTTCGCCATCGTAAATCGCTGTATTAGCAAAACGAACTTCGTTATTTTCATCTTTCACTTCTAATTTACAATAGGCAGGATTTCTTTGTAATCCTTCATAAAACTCCGAAGGGCTATTCACAGGGATACCATTAACTTTTACAATAGTCTCCCCAATTTTTAAACCTATTTTTTCAGCAGATGAGCCTGGAATCACAGCTACTATAACTACTCCTCTTTCACGAAGAGTAAAATAACTTACAGCATGTTCTTCTTTTTGTTTCAACAGTTGATAAAGAATTTCTCGACCAACAAGCGCGACAATCGTGGCGATGACAACAAGCGGGGTGTAGAAAAAGCTAGCAGTGGCTAATGCTAACACTAGCAAGCTTAACCCGATGACTCTTAATCCATATATTTTTATTTTATGATAAGGAATACCAGAGCGAATAAGGGCTGAAAACCCGATGAAAAACGGCAGGACCATAACTCCATATCCTCCGCCTTCAACTGGCGAAAGTATCGGCCAATAAAGAAAATCAGGAACCGACCCATTCGGTACGAGTACAACTAGTGGTACAAACCATAACCGTCTAGTTAAATGTGTTCCAATCCATTTGCCACGTTGTCCAATTTCTATTCGTGGAGAAGAATGTTGATACCCACGGTAACGAATAAGAAAGCCTTCTGCTAATAATAGCAAGGCAAACAAAATTGTAACATTAACAATCCACATGGATGCCGTATCTTCATTCACGAAGGGCAAAGACCATCCAAATGTTTCAATTGCTAGCAAAGTTAAAATAGACCCGGCTAAAATATAAGCTGGCGAGAGAAAGCGGACGATTGTTGTTGCCATAAAAAAAACATAAGCAAGTCCGATGATGACAATCGTTTGAACTGATAATGTTACCCCTACCCCTATAAGAAAGATAGACACACAGACACCTGCTACTATACCTGAGGCGAGTGGCTTACGTAAATCATCGATAAAATCATAGATTCGGGTATGAAAGTCACGTCGTTCTCGCTTCACTCGGCGAATTCCCATGAGAATAGCAAAAAGAAGACCGAGGTAAAACAACGGATGTATAAAAAAAACACCAAGCGCTTTTAGTGCTATAAGTATGGTTTCGATCATGACTCTCTCTTCCTTCCATCTAAACCTTCATTTGTATAAGAAAAACGCGGGAGCGTCTTTTCGTTTCAAGCTTTCAAAACTTCATTGCTATACCCAAATTTTTATGCTTTCTATCAGTAAAAAAAAGAAGTACATGAATAGTATATCACTATCCGATGTACTTCGACATGGTGAAGTTGTAATCCTGCTCTTTTTTAGTTTCCATTTACAATTAATTCAAGTGCAGTTTGCAACTGCACATCATTTTTCTCATCACGAATCATTTCAATGACTTGTTCTTGAATAGCAGAAGCAGTGTCTGCATCAATTACACCTGTTGACGGTAAATTATGACGTTCTTGGAATGCAGAAACAGCATTTGTTGTTTGTTCTCCGAAATATCCATCCGTTCGACCAGGTTCAAACCCTAACCCTTTTAACATCATTTGTGCATTTCGGATTTGCTCATTTAACATGTCAAATTCCAAATCTTCTTCAACCGTAATCGGTGGTAAATAGAAATAGTCTGGCTGTCTAACTTCTACTGTCGGGTCAATACCAACTTCGTTAATAAAGTTTCCGTCTGATGTTAACCATTTATACAAGGACAGCTTTATTTCACTTCCATCACCTAGTTTAATTGCCGATTGTACGGTTCCTTTTCCAAACGTCGTTTCCCCAACAAGGTCATAATTGCCGGCTTCTTTTAATGCACCTGCTAAAATTTCGGAAGCGGAAGCACTTCCTCCATCAATTAATCCGACGATCGGGTATTCTTTTCGTTCTTGTAAAGATGATAAATAACGGACACGTTCTCCTTCACGATTTTCGATTTGGACGATCGGTAATCGCTCAGGAATAATCAGTTTGCCTATTTCTTCGACAACATCCAAATATCCCCCTGGATTACCCCGTACATCAATAACAAGTCCGTCAATACCTTGTTCTTCAAATGCTTTTAATTCCTTTTCAAAATGCTCAGCTGTATCTTTTGAAAAGGAGGTGATTTCTAAAACACCAATCGTTTGACCTTTATGTTCAATAGTATTCGGTCTCACTGTTTCAATTGGGATTTCATCTCGTTCAATGTCAAGTGTAATCATTTGAGACACACCTGGTCTTTCAATTGTTAATTTTACAACCGTCCCTTTTTCACCGCGGATTTTTAATACTGCATCATACAATGATAATCCTTCAATTGATTCTCCATCGATTTCAACAATCCGATCATTTGGTTGGAGACCCGATCGCTCTGCTGGCGAATCTCGAAATGGAGCTACAATTGTGACATGCCCATTATTCATACTTACTTCCGCACCGATTCCGGAAAAATGGGAATCAAGTGATTCTTCAAATTGCGCTGCTGTTTCAGGGTCCATATAAACAGAGTACGGATCCTCTAACGTGCCTAACATCCCTTCAATCGCACCTTCTAAAAGGGTCTGATTATCGACACCTTCCACATACTGTTCACTTATGAGCTCAAACGCCTTTTTGAATTTTTCAGATGCTTGTTCATCTAATTCAGCGGGCAGTTCGATCGGGAACGTTCCGGCATTATCTGCTACAGCATTGTTTGGCATGGTCTCTTCCCCATTTACAAAAGACATGCCAACATACATGCCACTGGCGCCAATAAGAAATGAAAGAATTGTAGCGAATAAAGTTGTTTTTACTTTTTTCATGAATACCCACCTCTTCTTTGCAGGAAGAGGCACTACATCAACGATGCAATGCCTCCTACAACCATGTATTGTAGTATATGAGGAGCCTGTACTGAATATGAGCTTTCTTTCACAATCAGGCTTTCTTTCATTTTCATATATCTTTAATCTACTATAAAACATTCCTATAATTCAAGCGGGAACTGTTACCGATTTGAACTTTTCCTGCATCCGATTACGATTTCTTTGCCATGGGCTAACATAAGAAAAACGCGAGAACGTCTTTTCAAGCGAAGTGCGGAGTGCTGCTCGCTTTTGACAGTGAACCCCAAGTGCTCTTCTTGGGGTGAAACGCGCAGGTGCGTAGCCTTCGTTCTTCTAGAAGAAGCCTCCAAAGCTTCGTTGCTTGACCAAAATTTTTATACTCCCTCATTTGTCTGATTTTTGCGGTCAGAGCAGCCGTTATTTGTGAACATGATACGGGTTTCCGTTTTTTAGCGGCCACAGGAGCCCTTATTTACGCAAAAGCCACTCTATTCCTAGCAATATATTATGATTAACTGCTCCTGAGTCCACCAACGTTCCAAAACACTAGTAATGTTCACAGATAACGGTTTTCATGGCCGCTTACTTACGATAAAAAACAAAATCGCTAACCCGATAAACCCGACCCAAGTGTTGAATAATTCACTTGGTGTTAAAAAAAGCTAAACCTCCACTTATGTTAGAGGTTTAGCTTTCGTTACAAATTGCAACGCCTGTTCATCGGCGACAATCGTAACATTCGGATGTTTTCTTAATACGGAAGCAGGAAAGCTTTCTTGAATATCGCCTTTCATCAACTGTTCAAACGCCTTAGCCTTTTCGTTGCCTGAGATTAAAAGGACGACCTTGTCGCTTTGCATAATCGTCTCAATTCCTGCCGTAATCGCTTGAGTAGGAACATCATCTACATGTGGAAAATATCTTGCATTTGCTTTTCTCGTTGACTCTGCTAAGTCGACAACATGTGTACGGGAGTGAAACGATGTACCTGGTTCATTAAAACCGATATGACCGTTTTTGCCAATTCCTAATATTTGCAAATCAATTCCGCCGGACGATTCAATAAGCTGCTCATATCGATTGCATTCTGCTTGTAAATCTCTTGCCACACCATTTGGAATATGACAATGGTCTAGTTCGATATCGATATTTGAGAAAAATAATTTGTTCATATAATAATGGTAACTATTTTCGTTTGATGATGCCAACCCGACATATTCATCTAAATTAAATGTAGTTGCTTCAGCAAAGGAGACGATTCCTTTTTGATACGCTTGAATGAGTTTGTCATACGTCCCTTTCGGTGTCCCACCTGTTGCTAATCCTAATACACTATTTGGTTTTCGCTTGAGCTGTTCAATTACGATTTGAGTAACAGCTTCACTCATCGCTACATAATCTTTCGTTTCTACAATGTTCATTGTACCGTCTCCTTTTCATAAGCGAGTTGACCACGGCAATAGGTGAACATCACATTGAAGTCATCATCAACTACAACAAAATCGGCATCTTTCCCAATGGATAAACTTCCTTTACGGTCATAGACATTCAATTCTTTTGCCGGATTAACAGAAGTCACTTGAATCACCTCTTGCATCGAACAACCAGTATATCGTTGGAAATGACGAGCTCCTTCATTTAACTTTAATATACTTCCTGCTAACGTATTATCCTCTAACGTTGCCCGGTCATGTAACACAGTTACTTGCTGACCACCTAAGTCATATTGTCCATTTTGTAAACATTTCGCTCGAATCGAGTCTGTAATTAAAACTATGCGGTCAGCTCCCTTTTGCCGATACGCTAATTCAATCATTTCCGGACAAATATGAATTCCATCTGCAATCATTTCAACATGCAGCTCATCCAGAAGTAATGCACCCCCTACAACACCTGGCTCACGATGATGCATACCCGTCATTCCATTAAACAAATGTGTGACATGTGAGGCACCTTTTTTAACCGCAGCTACAACATCATGATATGTTCCATTTGAATGACCAATCGAGACAACAATATCATGAGCAACTAAATAGTCAATCAACTCGTCAGCTCCATTGACTTCAGGAGCTAATGTAACAAGCTTAATCTGTTGACCTGACGCCTCATTCCATTTTTGAAACATTGCAACATCTGGTTCTATAATATACTCAGATGGTTGCGCCCCTGCTTTATGAACATTTATAAATGGCCCTTCTAAATGAACACCTATCACTTCAGCATAAATAGACTCAGTTATCGATTGGTATTCCTTAACAGCTGTTAATGCGGCTGTTATATTTTCATTCGATTGAGTCATCGTTGTCGCTAAAAATGATGTTGTCCCTTCTTCAGGCAATCTTTTTGCAATCGTTTCAATCGCTTCCACTGTTCCATCCATCGTATCTGCACCAGCTGCTCCATGAATATGAACATCAATCATACCGGGAATGATGTGATACGCTTTTGGCACTTGAACTTCTTCTATGCTTTGCTCATCCTCATTAAGAGTTTGAACAGTACCCATTTCAATAATTTTTCCATTTGCCACTTTCATATATCCTTCTTCTATTGTTCTGTCTTCACCATGAATAGTACAACCTTTGATGATAAATGACTTCTGTTGCATCATACATGATTCCTCCATTCCCTTTCCTCTTAAATAACTAGCTGTCTATACCTATCTATTTTTCTTTTAGCCTTGCTTTATATTTGTTATCCATTCTTTGTTAATAAAGGTATTCTCTCTCTATACTTCATAATTAATGTATCATTATGGTTATTTTCATCATCAACATTACCACTCATAAACACAGGGGGGACTTTACCCGCTTCTCCTAACAGATCGATGACATCGGTTAAAATATTATTAACTATAAACGAGCAGAAAATTGTCGATACTGGCGCGTAAGGCACAGCAACATTTTGATGGCTCATGACCGCATCCCCAATCGGTACATGATTGTCTAATACAAGATCAACATGTTCACTTAAATGCTTTTTACTTTTATGTCTTGATGGTAATGAGCGATAGGCAGTTGAAGTTAAACCAATCACAAAGCAGCCTTTCTCTTTTGCTGTCATCGCAACATCAATGGGAACCGCATTTCGGCCTGAATTCGAAACAACGAGCATAATATCTTGGTCATTGATTTGTTCATCATTGACGATTTTGCTTCCTAAACCCTCTTGCTTCTCTAACATCGAAGAACGAACCGCTCCTTCATGAAGCATTAGCTTTTCTACTAAAATCGGATTTATCGTTGCTAACCCACCGGCACGGTAAAACATTTCTTCTGCGATCATATGCGAGTGACCACATCCAAACACATGAAGAACACCGCCATTTTCAATGGATTCCGTTATTTTCAAGGCCGCTTGTTTCATTGGTAACGCTTCTAGCTTTTTTATTTGCTCCATGCCATCCATTACTTTTTGAAAATAATTTTGCATGCTTATGTCACACCTCTCTAATCTATTCACAGGGCGAAAAATAAATATAGTTGTCTATACTTTACTCTATAAAAATGAAAGTAATAATGGTACGATAGAAATAGCCAATTTAGCGAAAGGAGTACGCTGATGATTGATAAAAATTCACCATTACCTATATATTATCAGTTAGAAAACAAAATTCGTGAAATGATTGATTCCGAAGAACTAAAGCCAGGAGATACACTCCCTTCGGAAAGAGACCTTTCAGAAAAATACGATATTAGTCGAATGACCGTTCGCCACGCCATTAACAATCTTGTTCATGAAGGCTACTTGTACCGCCAAAAAGGAAAAGGAACTTTTGTTTCCCAAAAGAAATTTGAACAAAACCTTCACGGGCTTACAAGTTTTACGGAAGATATGAAACTACGTGGCTTAAAGCCCGGAAATAAACTGTTGAATTTTAATACGATAGCTGCAAATGAACATGTGGCAAAAAAACTCGCCATTTCCCCAGGTGACCTTGTTTATAAAATCCAACGCGTCCGTCTTGCCGACGATAACCCGATCGCCATTGAAACAAATTATATTTCTACTGACTTGCTTCCTGATTTAACAACAGAAACAATGGCAACAATTTTAAGTGGTTCATTGTATGACTATGCAGAATCAAAATTAAATTTAAAAATTGAAAATGCCCAACAAATAATTGAAGCTTCGGTCGCTAACGATTTCGAAATCGAACATCTTCATCTTGAGGACGGAGATCCGATTTTATTAATTGAACGAAATTCGCAACTTTCAAATGGAACGCCATTTGAATTTGTAAAATCCGCCTATCGTGCAGACCAATATAAATTTATCATTGATATTAAACGAAATAAATAAAACCCACTTAGGAAGCAACGCAAACCGTAGCTTCCTTTTTGTTATCCTTTCACCGCACCTGCTGTTGCGCCTTTTTCAAACGTACTTTGCGCAAATAAGTAGGCAATGATGACCGGAATAACGGTAATGGCAATAGAAGCTGTCATTAAGCCATAATCAGTACCATATTGAGAACTGATGTGTGCTAACAACACTACGATTGGACGAACGTTTGAATGTTCCACTAATACGAGTGAAGCAAACAAATCATTATACGACCATAAAAAAACGAAAATCCCACATGTCGCAAACACAGGTCTTGAAATCGGAACAAAAATCTTGGTAAACATTTTCCAACGTGAGCACCCATCCATCACAGCAGCTTCTTCTAACTCTTTCGGAATTGTCGCCATATATCCTGCCACAACTAATATTGTGAACGGTAAAAATCCAGCCGTATGAGGAATAATTAGACCCCAGTACGTATTCACTAAGTCAAGTTTGATAATCATGCGATAAACAGGAACAATCGTCGCAAACGCTGGAATTAACAAGCTCATCACGAGAACAGTTTGAATTAGACCACGAAAGCGAAATTTCATTCTCGCGATAACAAACGCGGCCATTCCCCCAAATAATAAAACAAAAAACACAACAGAACCTGACATAATAAAACTGTTCAAATAACTTCGTCCAATATCAATCGTATTAAAGGCATTCACGTAATTTTCTAGTGTTGGGTCGGTCGGAAAAGAAAACGAAGAATTAACAATATCTCGTGACGGCTTCAATGAATTTAACAAAACCCATACTAATGGAAAAATTGTTGTGATGGCCCATAACGATAAACAAATATATACAAACATCCTTCCAAACTTTGATTGCGTCACATATTGCTGTTGAAGTTTTTCCCATACCGTTAGTTGATTGGTTTTAATTTCAGCCACGATTCTCACCTCTTTCCTTAATACGTAACTTCATCTTTTTTCAATAATTTATTTGTTAAAAATGCGAGGAGTAGCCCAAGCATGACTATAAGCACAGCCAATGTAGCACCATATCCAATTGCCGAATCTGTAAACGCTTTTTGATACATGTATGTTCCTAACACTTCAGACGAACGAGCTGGTCCACCTTTTGTAATAATATACACTAACTCAAACACTTTAAGAGCACCTGTAATCGCCAAAATCATACATGTTTTAATATCGCCCCATATAAGGGGAATTGTGATTTTTAATGTCCGTTGAATCCCAGTAATTCCTTCTAGTTTAGCCGCTTCATAAAAATCATCAGGTATTTTTGCGATCGCTGTAAGCAAAATGACAAAATAAAACCCTACATATTGCCAAACAGTTGGAATGGCCACCATAATAAGAGACGATTGTTCTGTTAGCCATAACACACGCTCAAAACCTAAACTCGTTAACATCGCATTTAATAATCCATTGTTGTAATTATAAATCAAAGTGAAAAGCAACCCGATAGCGGCACCTGAAATAACAACCGGGAAGAAAAAACTCGTCCGGTAAAAACGACTACCGAAACGAATCGAATCAACCATAACAGCTAATATTAATCCAAGTCCCACTTGAAAAACTACCGCATACAACATAATTTCTAATGTATTCAACGTCGCGATTCGAACAACTTCATCATTGTACATCCGAATATAGTTATCAATTCCAATAAAAGTAGAATTAAAAAATCCATCTGTTTTATAAAAACTTTGTCTTATATTTTCAAAGAAAGGATAATATAAAAAAACCGAGGTTATAAGGAGAGCTGGAAATAAAAACAATGGAATGATGAGTTTATCACTTTTCATAGTAAGCTCCTTTCCCTTCATATTTGATAAATAAAAGGGGCTTTGCCGCTAAAAAGTGCGGCAAAGCGACCGTATTGTCTTGCTCATTTTTACTTATTCTAGCGCTGCAGCTTCTTCCACTACTTTTTCACCCGTTTTATTTCCATTCACAATTTGAGCCACATTCGTTCTCATATGTGTAAATGCTTCTGGAGTAATACGAGAATCAATTGGCATCGTTAAAGACGTAGCGTTTGCTACTAACTGGTGACCCGCTAATAGTTTCGGGTGAATATCACTTACCGTTCCTGCTGCTGGTACTCCACCATTTGCTTCAGCAACTTCAATAACCGATTGTTCAGACGTTAAATGCTTTAATAACGCAATTGCTGTTTCTGCCTTGGCTGTATCTTCCATAGCATTTGTGCTTAAGTAATATCCAGAAGAAAATCCTCCTACTAAATCACCATATGTTGCATCGTTCCCGAATACAGGGAAAGGAAGAACCGTTACATTTTCACGAACATCTTCTTCAATTCCACCCCAAGCCCAAGAACCTTCAACCATCATTGCTGCTTGTTCTTGTTGGAATAAATTTTGTGCCATTGGTAAATCAATCGTTCCTGCATCAACAGGGAATGCTCCCATTTCAGCATGTTTGCCAATCATGTCTAACCCTTCTGCCCAAGATGGATCATTATCCGCTAACACTTTTGAATATCCTGGCTCACCACCAGCAGCTAAAATATAATGTTCTACTAAGTAATAAGACTCTTCATATGAACCTGCAAGAGGGACAATGTCTGTGTCTGCAAAACCTTGAATAGCAGCTTCAAAATGATCCCAAGTTGTCGGTAATTCTAAACCTTGTTCTTCAAATAATTTTTCATTAACAAACAAAGCTTCATAAAAACCTGTTAAAGGAATCGCATAAATATTTCCGTCTCCAGTTTTCATTTGTTCTAAAGCCGCTTCACTAAACGACCCTTTCCAAGCTGAATCTTCTTCTAGCAAACTATTAAGTGGTGCAACTAAGCCAGCATCAATAATTGGTTGAGCGTCAACACCTGTGAAATAAAAAGTGATATCTGGAGCGTTGTTCGATGTAAAGTCTGTATTTACTTTCGTACGGAACTCATCTCCAGCTGTCATCGATTCATTTACAATGGTGACATGTGGATTTTCTGCTTCAAACGCATCCAATTGCGCTTGTAATACATCAGTAGCTGGGTCTGTTCCCCCAAACATCGTAACGATTCGAAGCTGTACTGGATCTTTTGTAGCTTCTTTTTGCTCTTCCGTTTTTTCTGAGTCATTTGGTGTTTCCTCATCAGTATTTGTCGACTCTCCTCCACAAGCAGCTAAGAACAGAAGCAATGCCATTGACATAAGTAACAATACTACCTTTAACCCTTTTTTCTTCATTATTATCCCCCTTATCATGTCATACCTATCTCGAACTTGTCATGTTGTCTATACCAATATTATAATAGATGTAGACCTTCGTCAATACGTTTTTTGGAAAATTTATCTTATGTCATAAAAACAATGTAAGCTAATATAACAATATTTGAAAACGCTTTACTTTTTTTGAAAGGATAGCCTTACCTTTTTTTATAGTGGTATGGACATATAGAGAAAAGTCCAAGTGTGAATGTAAAAAACACCCCAAGTCGTAAATGACTTAGGGTGTTTTAAATAAGTGTTAGTTCAAATAGTTTGCTGGATTGACCGCACTGCTTGCACCACGGTATCCACCAGGATGAACTTCAAAATGCAAATGAGGACCTGTTGCTGTTCCTGTTGCTCCCATAGTTCCAATTTGTTGTCCGCGACTAACAGAATCACCGGATGACACATGGATGCTATTTAAATGAGCATATAACGTCGTTACTGATTTCCCGTTTACAACGTGAGAGATCATAACTGTGTTACCAAAGCTTCTACGATACTCAGCGACAATGACCGTACCTGCTTCTGCTGCTACAATCGGCGTACCTGTACTATTCGCAATGTCCATTCCCGCATGTAAACGTTGGCCACCATATACTGGATGAGTTCTCATCCCAAATGGTGAAGAGACTCGTCCACTTGCAGGACGTTGGAATGTCCCACTTGTAGCTGCGGGTGTTTCTCCAGTAGAACCATTATTATTGTTTGAACCACCGTTCCCACTACCACTACCACTACCACGGCTTGACAATTCTTGTTGTTGGCGTTGGCGCTCTAGTTCTGCTTGTCGTTCACGCTCTTGCCATGCAGCTAACTCTTTTTTTGCAGCTTGTTCTTGTAAGCGAAGAATTTCATCCATGCCTTCTAGTTCACCTAAATCAGCGTGTAAATCTTCTCCAAGAACAATCAATTGATTCATTTTTTTATCTTTTTCTTTTTTCTGTGCTTCTAGCTTTTCCATTAACTCTTCAAGTTGTAGAAGTTTTTCTTCTAGTTTAGCAAGCTGCTCTTCTACTAATGCTTTTGTTTCTTCTAATTGTAATTGGTCAGCAATATGAGCATCTAGAATGTTACGGTCTTGTTGAGCAATCATGGATAATGCACTAACACGATCTAAGAAGTCTCCGAAACTTTTCGAGCCTAAAATAACTTCGAGATAACTAATAGACCCTCCATTTTGGTACATCGAACGAGCACGCTCTTTTAATAGCTCGTCCCGCTCTGCAATCCGCTCTTCTAGTATTTTAATTTCTTCTTCTAATTGTTTAATATGTTCAGAAACTTCTTCAATTTCTTCATTTTTTTCTTCGATTTTTTCATTTGTATCCGCTACTTCATGGTCGAGCTTTTCAATTTCAGCTCGTACTTGTTGTTGTTCTTCTTCCACTTTTGCTAGTTCTGCTTCTTTTTGGGCAGCTTCTTTTTTCGTTTCTTCTCGTTCACTTTGAATATCCTGAATTTGCTTTTGAAGTTCACTATTGGCAAATGCGATTTGATATCCTGATGTCGGTAAAATCGTTCCTACTGCTACAGCTCCAGCTACAACAACAAGTGACAGTTTGCGCCTCATTTAAAAATCCTCCTCTTGTTACACCTTCAAAAATTTTCTAACACTCATCAAACTTCCCCAAACACCTATAAATGCACCAATGACTAGTAATAGTGCCCCAACTTGGTAAACCATTGGAAATACTGGTACTAGCTCGAAAAACATAATTTCTATTCTTTCACTAAAGTTTTCATAAATATAAGAATACCCTATTGCTATAATAATGATCGGGATTAGTGCTCCAATGGTTCCTAGCAATAATCCTTCTATAAAAAACGGCCATCTTATAAAACCGTTTGTTGCCCCAACTAGTTTCATAATTTGAATTTCTCGTTTTCTAGCAACAATCGTTAACTTTATCGTGTTTGCAATTAAAAACATCGCAGTAAACATCATGGCTATCACAAGAATTAAACCAATATTTCGGACTAAATCTGTTACCGCAAATAGACGGTCAACAACGTCTTTACCATAATTTATCGATTCAACATGAGGTAATTCAGTAATTTTATTGGCAACAGCTTCCGTTAATTGAGGTGTCGTTGCACGTACAACAAAAGCATCATTAAAAGGGTTTTCTCCTCGTAACCCTTCAAATACTTCGCCCATGTCATCCATACTTTCAATAAACTGTTCGAGACCTTCTTCTCGAGATACGTACTCAACACTGTCAACATGTTCGAGTTGCTCTAGTAAACTTTGTAATTCTTCTTGTTGCTCTTCATTTGCGGTTAAATCAACATGAACCCGAATTTCTACATCATCCTCTACTAAAGAAGCAATGTGGTTCATGTTCATAATTAATAGTAGAAAAACCCCTACAATTAGCAGTAAAATCGACACTGCACTTATGGATGCAAATGTCATCCATCCGTTTCGAATTAAATTTTTTGCTCCTTCTTTCCCATGTCGCTTGAGGGTTCTAAATTTCATAACCATAGTTCCCCCTCACTTCATCACGTACAACTCGTCCGTCTTCAATCGCAATGACTCGTCTTCGAATCGTGTTTACAATTTCTTTGTTGTGAGTCGCCATTAAAACCGTTGTGCCTCGATTGTTTATTTCTTCTAAGGTGTCCATAATTTCCCAAGATGTGTCTGGGTCAAGGTTTCCTGTAGGCTCGTCCGCAATTAAAACTGCTGGATTGTTTACAATAGCTCGAGCAATCGCCACTCGCTGTTGCTCTCCTCCTGATAGTTCACCAGGTAAAAACCGAGCTTTGTTTTTTAGTTTAACAATATCTAAAACAGCCATTACTCTTTTCTTAATGACAGCAGGGCTTTCTTCTATTACTTCTAATGCAAATGCTACATTTTCAAAAACAGTTAACTGGTGTAGTAATTTAAAATCCTGGAACACAACCCCAATTTGCCTACGTAAATATGGGATTTGCTTTTCTTTTAACGTTGTTAAGTCTGTCCCATTTATATGAATTTTCCCTTTTGTAGGTTTTTCTTCACGATACATCATTTTTATAAAAGTTGATTTCCCTGCTCCACTGGGACCAACTACATAAACAAACTCACCTTTCCCAATGGATATGTCGATTCCATTAATCGCCTTCATTCCATTCGGATATGTTTTCCAAACATCTTTCATGTCTATCACAGTATCACTTCCTATTTCCAGACATTTGCAAACAACAACAAAATGTTTACCTGTTTTATTATCGGGTATATGACCTATATAGTTTAGATTTAATTCAACATGACGAATGCAAATGTTGAGGATTCTTTGATGAACCGACAAAAGTGGCTAACGAAGTTTGTCGTACCTTGCACTTTTATTATTATAACATCATTAAATTTACAATGGCGTTGAATTTTATTACAATTTCATTTCAATTTCTGCAAATAATCCGTTCTTTTTTCACAATTCGTTGCATATAGATGTCGAAAGGGCTAATGCATTAAGGTTTCCCCTGTTTTTACAGTTTATATATAATCCAAAAAACCTACAGGAATTTTCCCGTAGGTTTCTTTTTTAGGTAAATGATACTATTGGTCAGCAATCCATGCCGCTAAGTTTTCTGCTTCTGGACCAGAGATTAACCCTTTTGGCATTGTACCTTGTCCGTGTTCAATAATGTAAAGAATTTCTTCCGCTGTGTATTTTCCGCCTGTTAACCCCGGCGTTGATCCTTGTCCTTCAAGGTTCCCACCATGACAGGAAATACAACCGCTAGCACGGTAATCTTCTTCTGCTTTTGCAGCATCATATGTAAGATCACCTGTTGTTTCGCCAGCTGGTGCTTCTGTTTCCGCTGGTGTTTCTTCAGCTGGAGCTGCATCATTTCCGGTACCACAGCCAGCTAGCATTAAAAATGAAACTCCAATGACAGCTAGAATTCTTTTTCGCATCGTCCTATCCCCTTTTCGCTTGGAATAATTTTCTTTTGCTATTATACAATAGCTACTGAATTTTGAAACCCTCACCAAGTACCTCTGTGGCATTTGCAACAATGACAAACGCCTTTGGATCAGCTGTTTTCACTACTTGTTTCAATTTTGTGACTTCGCGTTGGTGAACGACACACATAAGCACTGGTCGTTCTTCATCTGTGTAGCCACCATAGCCTGACAGCTTTGTCACACCGCGATCAATGTCAGTTAAAATCGAACGCTTTACAGTGTCTTGTTGATCTGAGATGATGAGAGCTATCTTTGAATAGCCTACCCCCATTTGTACTAAATCAATCGTTTTTCCTGTAACAAAAAGGGCAATTAATGCATACAGTGCCAATTCAATGGAGAAAACAAACGCAGACGTTAAAACGATCATTCCATCAATAATAAATACACAAGCTCCTAACGAAATGCCGGTATATTTATGAACAATTTGCGCGGCTAAATCTGTCCCACCTGTACTTCCATTCGCGCGAAACGCTAACCCAAGCCCTATACCAACTCCAATTCCACCAAACAAAGCACCAAGTAATGGATCCGATGTAGCTGGTTCAATATGACGCGTTAAAAATACAACAAATGGAATAAAAGCCGTTCCGACAAGTGTTTTCATTCCATATTTCATGCCACCAAGTAGCAGCATCCCTAATATAAACAACGGTATATTAAACGCCCACTGTGTAAAGGCCGGTTCAATTCCAAACACATCATACACAATCGTACTTATCCCACTAACCCCACCTGATGCAATCCGGTTCGGTAATAAAAACAAATTAAACGCGACTGCCACAAAAGCAGAACCAAGTAAAATGTAAGAATAGTCCATTGCCGTTTGAAGCCAAGGCTGAACTGGCTTTGCTTTTCTCTTTGTCATCATCATTACACACACTCTTTCCGTTTTTTTTTGGGGTGTCTGACACCCCAAAAAGACATTTTCCACCAATCGTCCTCTCCAGACGGACACTTTTCTACTTTATCATAAATAACCTAAAAGTTTCCCTTTTAGGTTACATAAATTTAAATATAATATTACAAATTTACAAAAGCACTTCACACTTTCTGTGTGTGCAAACGATTGTTTTAGTTTCTAAAATTTTAAAAGCAAAGTTTCGAATAACATAAAATTATTCATAGAGGTTTAATTCATTTAAAAGACGGTCTAGCTCCATACTAACTTTTAACGTCCTTGGGTGTGTGAAACCTAATTCCATTCCGCACATAATCATTTCTTTTCTTTTTTCTTCTATTATAATAAGAAGATTCTCTTCTTCTTTATAGTCATCCATGATGTACTTACCTTTATACTCAATACTTTTGATTATTAGGTCTACGTAACTAACTGACATATCTCCACCCCTATTTTGCAATAATGGAACAAGGTGAATTTTTTAAGCACTCTCGATCCAAAACTTTATATCTATTACTTTTATAGTTAATTTTCCATTTTTATTTAATTATAGGTAAATTATATCAATGGAAATGAAAATTTCAACTAATATCTATAAATGTTCACAATGAAATTTTCATTTATTACTTATTATGTACTATATATTCTTTTTATAGTATAATTTACCTAGAAGTGATGCTTTTATATAGGGAGAATGACATGGAAAAACAAGTGGCTATCGGCAGAAAAATTCGAAGATTAAGAAAACAAAAAGGGCTTACCTTAGGTGAATTAGCTGAAGGAATTTGTTCCATCGGTAAAATGAGTAATATTGAAAATGAGCTATCCACTGTAAGCGATGAGGATTTAAATAAAATATGCGAAAAATTAAGCTTACCTTTTGGATATTTTCACGATCCAAATATTAGTGAAAAAGTCGCAGAGCTTGATTATTTACAATATAGACTATTAAGTTTGTTACAGCTAAATCAAAAAAAAGATTGTAAAGATGAGTTACGCACCTTTTTCCTTAAAATTGAGGAGTATGGAGTCCAAAGTAAACTTATTGAGTACGATTATCTTTGTGGACTTTACCAAATAAAAGAAAAAAATTGTGGGCTAGCCAAAGAAGATTTCTTAAAAGTAGTTCAAGAATATGAATTAAATGAGATGAATGTACAAACAAAACTTAAATCGTGTAATGCACTTGCATTTATTTACTTTACAGAAAAACAAATGGAACAATGTGTGAAAATTTTAGAAAAAGGAATTGTATTATCGGAAAGCTTAAAAAAATCGGTTATAACTGAACGAGAGATATTATCGTATAATTTGGCTATCGTTTATTTATACATTGGGATTAACCATCGCTCACTGCAATCTTTACATAAAATTAAATCAGACTATATTACAGAGCAAGAAAAAACATATTTAAAGTTGCTTGCTCGTTTTATGGGGACCGATGAAAATAACTCCATCCAACGTGAGTTACTTCAACTCCAAAGTGTCGTGGCAAATGACACCCCCCAATGTATAATGAAAACATGGGCTCTGATGATTTATAGTGTCATGAAAGTAAATCCAACACCACAATTTAGAGAAAAGATTACTGATAGCTTCAAAAAAGATGTAGCAATTTTAAGTACAATGTATGACCATGCAAAAGAAGTCTTAGCATTATTTCATTTTGCATTATATATATCCATTGATTCCAAACAAGAAGCAGCGTTACACGAGCTCTTGTTACAACAATCAATGAATTTACTAAAGTATGTAAAAGATGAAAACATCATTCAAGCTCGAAATTTATATTTACGAAGCTTAGTTGAATTACGTCAACATAATAATAAAACGAAGGCACTATCTCTGTTGTACGACGCATTAAACATGATTCAACATACCGATGAAGTATTAGTTGCTGAAATTATTTATGAAATTACTCAACTCAATGGAACTAGCAGTATAGAAGCAACCGCCCTTGCCAAATATCATCAACACCTTCAACCACAATTCAAGTTTTTACACTTTTATGACTTACTTCTGCCACCGTTGAAGTATTAGGGGTGACTGACACCTCAAAAAGACATTGTCCACCTGAAACGGACACACCTAGCACATAAAAAAGCCCCCTCGAGGGCTTTTTTATTATTCGATTAATTGGCGGAGGAATGCTTTATTGTGTTTTGATGAAATCGTCGGTAGTAATGCTTCTGCTTGTACCCAACCTTCATTGAAGTACACTTCAATGAAATGTTTCATGTCAGCATCATACGAAATCGGTTCAAGTACTGCTTCCCAGTTTTTATGAACATCATAGTTTCCTTTATATTCTTTCACTATATCGATAATCTCGTTTTTATCGGTCCCAGCATATAATTCGAATGCAAGAACATCCCCGACATAATAACTCAAATCATCTTTATCTCTATAATGAAACCATTTTCTCGCCTCTTCCATTTCTCCTAACTGAAATAGTGCTTTGGCAAACCGGTTTACTTCATACATGTCGATACTTTCATTTCTGTTTTTCATGAGTTCCTCATATTTGTGAAACCATTGTATATAGTCTTCAACCTTCCCTTCTCTTCGGAGATGAGCAAGTACATTCATGAATACGTTTGGTTCTTCCGTGGCTAGTGCCAACTCTTTTAATGCTGTCCCATACATTTCACTCTCCACATTCCCTTCAACAACATATGGTGTGAGCATTGTTTGCATCGCCAACGCGTAAACATTACGATTGTCAGCTTCATAATCATCTTTATACAACTCATAAGCTTCTTTTAACTTTCCTTTCAAAAACAGTTCATCTGCTTTTGTTTTTTCTAGCTCAAATGAAAATGTTGGTAAATTCCCCATCGTTTCTTTTGATAAGCGATAACCATGACTACTTGAAAGGTGACTCCCATTATCTTTGTAAGCTTCCACTGACCAAGATAACTCGACATCACTGTTCAAGAATCTCTTATAAAAATCCAAATCAGGATAAGAATTATCATCCTCTACCGTTATTGAAGTAAAAAACATTTCCCTCCATTCCTCTATTCCAATAATTAAGTTATTCGCTTCCACATCACCATAATAAAAGCTCATGCCTACACCATCAAAATTCACACCAAAGTAAATTTTATAATAATCCGCTCCTTCAACGGGTTCCCATTTAAAATTCAAATCCTCTTTATCAAGAGCTTCCCCGTTAACAGGAGAAAACAAGTCAATTAATTTGGTGAATTCTATCGCTACCTCTGTTTCCTCACCTGTCTCAACAGTGATAACTTCCTCTTGTAAATTAAGCAAACTGTAGCCATCGATATGATATTGTTCCAATCCAAAACCGAATCGATAGGAACCAGCAGCAACATTTTCTAATACAAACTCTCCACTATCATCTGTAACTGCATGCTGATCAAGAAAAGGGGTCGATTGGTGATAAGTCGTCCTTCCAGCTCCATGCAAATAAACATACACACCTTGCAACGGAGTCCCGTCCTCTCTTTTGATACTACCATTAATCATTCCTTTTTCACCTTGAACAGTTGTACCCATGTCTGCAAGTATCTTTTTCCAATCCATTACATTCGAATGAACCCAATCATCTGCTTCCACTTCATCCTGCACCCCATACTCTTGTCTTTGTTCCTTTTCCCCTTTTACCCAGCTAGCAATGAGCTCCTCTGCCTCTTCCAATTCTCCTTCTTGCGCTAGTGTGCGAATCATATAATTCATCCATTGCCAAGAAGGTTGATAACGATAGTCTTCATGGCTCATCCGTTCTTTTTCATATTCCTGAATCGCTAACAATTCATCTTTTGCTTTTTTATACTCTCCTTGTTTTATATAAACTTCCGGAAGTTTTAAAACCCATGGTTCACTATAAACATCATATCCACCTGGGAATAACTCTTCATTTTTTTGTTTAACAAACGAAATGGCTGCATCTGCTCCTTTTTTGTCATATATTAGCGAAGCAAATTTATCTAATGCGATTTCATAATTCCAATTGTTCGTTGGCGAGCTATTATCAAGGTAATAGAGCAAAAGTCGCTCACTCTCTTCATCGTTAATTTTTAACCCTGGACTACTGGATGAAATCACCATTGTAGGACCCATATAAAATTCATGTTCAAAATCAGACATCGATGCTAACACAAACTTTTCAATTAACCTTATCTTTCGAGATGTTGAATTCGCATTGTCAATTAGCTCCACTATGGCGTTAGTAGCATTCGGTTCTCCATTGGCAACCATCCGTTCGACTTTGTATTCTTTTAAACTTGGAACTACGATGAACAAAACAATCAAACTTATGAGAAAAAAACTAATGATGCCATATAAAAGATGTTTCCGTTTCATTCGAACTTTCATTCCTCTTCCCCCTCAACCAGAACATACATTCATGTACTTTTGTCCCAGGAAATATTTATTCAGAATTATTTGATTTCTTTTGTTTTTCCTTTAACATTTCACTCCAGTATGTACTTTCATACTGTTCGACTAACTGGCCTTTTTCCTCATATGTGAATAGATTAGCAAGTGGAAACACGAGTAATACACATGCCATAGATACAGCAACTGTAAATGGGACAAGGGGAATCGTGATTTCTTTTTCTAGCCAATTCTTGTATTTCTCAAATTTTGTTTTTGGGTGGGTCGACTGAATGACTTGTTCGGGTTTTGAAAACTCAAATCGTTTTAATTCATCGTCTAATCTTTTTTTTACGTCTTTTTGCTCATTGTTCATCTCGCATCCCCTCCAATCTTTCTTTTAGAAGCTTTCTTCCACGGGCTAAATGACTCTTTACCGTATTTTCGTTTGCTTGTAATAAAGAACTAATTTCTTTAATACTATACTCAGCAAAATAATACAAACTAATCACTTCACGATACCGATAATCTAACGCTAAAATATGGCTTGCTAACTCTTCATTTGCTTCTACCGATAATACAACCGTTTCGACATCCTCACTCGCAGCCCATTGCACTTCATCCTCAGCTTTTGATTTCAAAAAGATATGGCGGAAACTCCAACGGTTTTGGCGCTTGCGACATAAATTCATCGTAATTGATATTAACCAGCTTTTTAGCTTTTGGGCATCTTGTAAACTATGTATTTTTGTATACGCGGTAATAAATAAATCTTGAATAACATCATCTGCTTCATATCGATCTTTTAAAAGCAAATATGCAAGTCGATAACATTCATTGCTATAGATGGCCATCAATTCTCGCAATGCCGCTTCTTCTTTTTGTTTTAAGCGCTCGACCAATTCCTCCATTTTCACACTCCCGTTTTGTGCCCTATATAAGAGACCTCGCTCACCAAAGAACGGTTGCAAGATTTTTAATAAAAAATCTTTCGGACATACGTTCCGCTATGTGACGATATTTTAGATGTTTACTCCTTATTTTACAAGAATAGCGGAACAGATGTCCGCAACAAATCCAAATACTCGATAAAACAGCACATTAACGGAACACATGTCCGATAAATAGAACGCCAACAAAACACACCATACAGCACAAAAAAAGAAGCGACATCCTCTACTAAAGAATGTCGCTTCTTTTTATTTCATCATCGAACGAAGATACGCATCAATGAACGGGTCTAAATCACCATCCATGACGCCGTTTGTGTTTCCAATTTCATAGTTAGTTCGGTGGTCCTTCACCATACTATACGGATGGAACACATAAGATCGAATTTGACTTCCCCAGCCAATTTCTTTTTGTTCGCCACGAATTTCAGCTAATTCAGCTTGTTGCGCTTCAATTCGTTGCTGATACAATTTCGCCATTAACATTTTCATTGCTTGTTCGCGGTTTTTAATTTGGGAACGTTCACTTTGACATGTAACAACGGTATTTGTAGGAACATGGGTAATACGCACCGCAGAATCGGTCGTATTAATATGCTGACCGCCCGCTCCACTTGCACGGTACGTATCAATTTTTAATTCATCTGGTGTAACATCGATTTCCACATCATCGTCGAGCTCCGGCATTACTTCACAAGAGACAAACGATGTATGTCGCCGACCTGAAGAGTCGAACGGAGAAATTCGCACTAACCGATGGACGCCTTTTTCCGCTTTTAAATAACCATAGGCATTATGCCCTTTAATGAGCAATGTCACACTTTTGACACCTGCTTCATCACCAGGTAAATAATCAAGCGTTTCAACTTTATACCCTTTTTGCTCTGCCCATCTTGTATACATGCGCAGCAGCATTGATGCCCAATCTTGTGACTCTGTTCCACCTGCACCTGGGTGTAATTCTAATATCGCATTATTTTTATCATAAGGTTCACTTAACAGCATTTGTAATTCATATTCGTTTAACTCTTTTCCAAGCTGTTTCACACCTGCTTCAAGTTCAGTGAATAAACTTTCATCATCTTCTTCTTTAACGAGTTCATATGTCACTTCAATATCGTCATATGTTTCTTGCATCTCTTTATACGTATTGACCATTTCTTTTAGTCCATTTGTTTCATTGATGACTTTTTGCGCTTCATCTTGGTCATTCCAAAAGTCAGGGTCGCTCATTTTTTCTTCGAGCTCGGCAATCCGTTCCTCTTTGTTTTCTAAGTCAAAGAGACCCCCTAAAGTCCGCTAATCGCTTAGCCATCATTGTTAACTCTTGCTTGATTACTACTAAATCCATATTGTCACCTCGACGTTTATTTCCACACAGTATTTAGCGGATAAACAGGCAGACGGAATCTCCATCTGCCTTTCTTCATTTACTGTTATTGCCCACAACATTGCTTATATTTCTTCCCGCTTCCACACGGACAAGGGTCATTACGTCCCGCTGTTGCTTGAACGCGAATTGGTTGACGTTTCTTTTTCGGTTGACCTGCAGATGGACTTTGATGAACAGCTTTGCCTTCTGCTACCTCTTTACGTTCTAAGTTTTGCTCGACTTGAGCTTTCATAATGTACATCGACACTTCATCTTCAATGGATTCAATCATCGATTCAAACATTTCAAAGCCTTCAAACTTATATTCACGTAATGGGTCATTTTGTCCATACGCACGTAAATGAATTCCTTGGCGCAATTGATCCATCTGGTCAATATGATTCATCCACTTACGGTCAACGGTACGAAGCATAATAACTTTTTCAAACTCACGCATATGTTCAGGCGTAAATTGCTCTTCTTTTTTATTATAGTGCTCTTGCACTTTTTCAAAAATAACGTCAATCATTTCTTCTGGGTCAAGACCTTTTAATTCTTTCTCCGTTAACTCATCTTCATTTAGTAATGTTGATTTTAAATGAGTCACTAATCCCGCGATATCCCAATCCTCAGGCACTTCTGCTTGTGGTGTATGCAAGTTGACGTGACGAGTGATGGACGATTTAATCATCGCTTCTACAATCGTGCGTAAGTTTTCAGATGCTAGCACTTCCTCACGTTGTTTATAAATGATTTCACGTTGCTCTCTCATAACATCATCATATTGAAGGATTTGCTTACGTGCATCAAAGTTGTTTCCTTCCACACGTTTTTGCGCAGTTTCAACTGCACGCGACACTAGCTTACTTTCAATCGGTTGGTCTTCTTCCATACCAAGTCGTTCCATCATCGCTCTCATATTATCCGAACCGAAACGGCGCATTAATTCATCTTCCATCGATAAATAAAATTGCGATGAACCTGGGTCCCCTTGACGACCAGAACGACCACGCAACTGATTATCAATACGACGACTTTCATGACGCTCTGTGCCTAGGACATGTAACCCACCAAGTTCAATCACACCTTCACCTAGTTTAATATCTGTACCACGACCAGCCATATTTGTTGCAATCGTTACGGAACCACGATGACCGGCTTTTTCAATAATTTCTGCTTCACGCTCATGGTTTTTCGCATTTAAAACATGATGAGGCACTTTGCGCTTCTTCAACAACTCAGAAACAAGTTCAGACGTTTCTACACTCACTGTACCAACTAAAACCGGTTGTCCTTTTTTATTCAACTCTTCAATTTCATTCACAACCGCATTAAACTTCGCCTTCATCGTTTTGAAAATTAAATCCGGACGGTCATCACGAGCAATCGGTTTATTTGTCGGAACCGACATAACATCCATTCCATAAATGTTGCGGAATTCTTCTTCCTCTGTTTTTGCTGTCCCTGTCATCCCCGCGATTTTATGGTACATACGGAAATAGTTTTGGAATGTAATCGAAGCAAGTGTCATGCTTTCACGTTGAATTTGCATTCCTTCCTTCGCTTCAATTGCTTGGTGGAGCCCATCACTATAGCGACGACCTTTCATTAAACGACCTGTAAATTGGTCGACAATAACAATTTCCCCGTCTTCCACAACATAGTCAGCATCGCGATGCATCGCCACATGGGCTTTTAATGCTTGCGTAATATGATGGTTTAACGACACATATTTTTGGTCATATAAATTATCAATATTAAAGCCACGTTCTGCTTTATTAACACCTTCTTCGGTTAATTGCACGTTCTTTGTTTTCTCATCGTACGTGTAATCTTCTTCTTTTTTCAACATACGAACAAACGCATTTGCCTGTTGATATAATTGTGTCGAACGCTCAACAGAACCCGAGATGATTAATGGCGTTCTCGCTTCATCAATTAAAATCGAGTCCACCTCATCAATAACAGCAAAATGCAATGAACGTTGAACCATTTGATGCTTGTACAACACCATGTTGTCACGCAAATAGTCAAATCCGAACTCATTATTTGTTCCGTACGTAATATCCGCACTATATGCTTCTTTCTTTTCTTCTTTTGATAGCTCATTTAAGTTCAAGCCAACCGTTAACCCAAGAAACTTATAGAGTTCACCCATAATTTCACAGTCACGACGAGCAAGATATTCATTGACTGTTACAACGTGAACTCCTTTTCCTGTTAATGCGTTTAAATACACAGGCATTGTCGCAACGAGTGTTTTCCCTTCCCCTGTTTTCATCTCGGCGATATTTCCATGATGCAAAACAATCGCTCCAAGAATTTGCACAGGGTATGGGGTCATTTTCAACACACGAGTAGAGCCTTCACGAACAACCGCAAATGCTTCTGGTAATAGTTTATCGAGTTTTTCACCATTGGCGATACGCTCTTTAAATTCCGCTGTCTTTTGACGAAGTCCATCATCCGAAAGTTTCTTCATGTCATCAGCGTATGACTCAACTTGTTCAACTGTTTTTTGATATTTCTTTAATTGCTTTTGACTCGGATCCCCAATTACTTTTTTTAATAATCCAATCATGCAGCCCTCGTCCTCTCTATTTTTACATTCATCGAAAACTTAGCTTAACCTTTCAATCGGTTTACATTGAACGCACCATAGTTCCCGTCAGAAACTTTACCCCTAATTTTAACAGTTTGAGCGCTCTGTTACAAGAAGCGGAATTCATAGTCCATAATAATCGAAAATCCAACAAGATTTCTCACAATTCAGGCATTTTTTAGGAGAATATATTCTCCTTTTTTCGATAGTTTATGATAAAATAAAGCCAATTCAATCATTATCCTACAAAAGGAGTTGAGCTTTGTGTCAAATATACGGAGTTTATTATCACAAGAGCTTCACACCAATCCATCATTGTATGTAAAGATTTCGGAAATTTCAGGATTTACACAAGAAAAAATCAATTCCTTCCTAACAAATGAAACTGTCTTTTTAGACTTTGGAAAGTTAATAGACGTTATAGATACTTTTTTCCCAGAACAGGCTGACGATCTCATTAACCAATACATAAGAGCATTAAATGTAAACCATCCCACAGCTCAACAAGTACTCGAATATGTGTTTATTAATCGATTGGATTATAGTTTCCCTTTTCTCTATCGAATGATGGGGGCTAGTAATGAGGAAAATCAAAACTTTGCCTCTATTTACAAATTCCATTATGAAAATTACGCAAAACCATTCAAATATGACTTTCATGAAACAAAAAGTTCCCCTACGTTACACGCGTTTAAAACGATTATGGAGACCTATTCGTTATACAAACAAGATGAAGTCCCTACACTCATTCGAAAAAAAGAATATGTAGAATATACAATTAACAGTTTCGTGGAAGATGAATTTATTCGGAACTATTACCTCCTCCACCATTACCGCGTGTTAATGGGGATTATGCTTGACCAAAACGAAATTCAAGAATGCCGAAGAATGGCCAATGAAATCCTCCATTTTCAGAAAAGAGTAAGTTTGAATTTTGCAAATAACGCTTATCATTGTCTAGGTATTTCGTATTTATTCGAGGATTATGACAAAGGCATTTATTATTTAAAGAAAACACAAGACTTATACCGAAAGATGCCCCATTTTCCTGATAGTGATATTCATAGCTCCATTAACCTTCACCAAATTTTATGGAGGCGTGAACCAGAAGAATTACGTCCGACTAGTAAAAAGACAGAAGACAAGCACGATATCGTCCTATACTATATATCCAAAAACGAATTTATTGCTGCAGAAGAGATTATGTGTAATATAGAAGAATCGACATTATCCCAACGTGATAGCGCCTTTCACTTTTATTATAAAGGTATCCTAGAAGATAACTCCGACCATCTTTACAAATCAATTATGCTATTTAAACAAATCGGAAATAAGTTTTATATTCAATTACCTATTAATGAATTAAAGAAAAAAGGAATGAACCCGATTTTACTAGACACTCTTTTAATCAATTAATAATGTCCGATCTCTCAATATAAGGAGTTGTGCAGTGTGTCAAATTTACAGAACCTGTTGTCCAAACAGCTTCAAGCAAATCCTTCTTTGTATTTAAAAATATCGGAAATATCCGGTCTCACGAAAGAAGAGCTTGACGCCTTTCTTTTCGATAAAACGATATTTTTAGACTTCGGGAAAGTACTAGATATTGTGGACTATGTTTGCCATGATAATTCGGCTGAAATCATTAAACAATATATCGAAGCGTTAGATGTAAACCACCCCACAGCTCAACAAGTACTGGAATATTTGTTTATTAATCGATTCGATTATTGTAATTCATTTTTAGAGCGTATGCTTAAAGCTAACAATCAAGAGAATAAGTATTTTGCGACTGTATATAAGCAGCATTATCAAGATTTAGGACAATTATTTCAATATGATTTACACGAGATTGCTAGTTCTCCTACACTTCACGCCTTTAAAACGATTATGGAATTATATTCTTTGTTTCGACATGACCAAATCCCAACAATTATTAGAAAAAAAGATTATGTAGAATATACGATTAATCATTTTGTCCAAGATGAATTCATTCGAAACTATTATTTATTACATCACTATCGAATTCTAATGGCCATTCTACTAGATCAAAATGTAATAAATGAGTGTAGAAGAATGGCAAATGAAATATTACATTTAAAAAGTCGAGTCGGCCCAAACTTTTCAATAAATGCAAATCATGTATTAGGCATTTCCTTCTTATTTGAGGACTATGATAAAGGACTAGATTACTTATATAAAACAAGAGAATTATATAGAAATCGACCAAAAAAGGGTCACGATGGGGATATCCACAGTTCGATTAATCTTCATCAAATTTTATGGAATCGTGAACCAGAAGACTTGCGACCAACTAGTAAAAAAGCGTCAGATATGCACGATATCGTTCATTACTATATATCTAAAAATGAATTTGTTGCAGCTAATGGGATCCTATCTAATATAGAAGAATCGGAATTATCGCAACGTGATAGCGCGTTTCACTTTTATTACAAAGGTATACTAGAAGACAATTCCGACCATCTCTACAAATCAATTATGCTATTTAAGCAAATCGGAAATAAGTTTTATATTCAATTACCCATTAATGAATTAAAGAAAAAAGGAATGAACCCGATTTTACTAGATACTCTTTTAATTAATTAGTAATGTCTTATTTCACTTAATAAGGAGTTGAGTAGTGTGTCAAATATTCGCAAACTGTTGTCCAAACAGCTTCAAGCAAATCCTTCTTTGTATTTAAAAATATCGGAAATATCCGGTCTCACCAAAGAAGAACTGGACGCCTTTCTTTTCGATAAAACTATATTTTTAGACTTTGGCAAGATACTAGACATTGTTTACTATGTTTGTCCTGAAAATTCGGCTGAAATCATTAAACAATATATAAATACATTAGATGTGAATCATCCTACTGCCCAACAAGTATTAGAATATGTGTTCATAAATCGAGTTGATTATTGTTATTCATTTTTAAATCGCATGATAGAAGCCACGAATGCAGAAAATAGTTATTTTGCGACTGTGTACAAGCAGCACTATAAAAATCCAGGGCAGATGTTTCAATATGATTTACAGGATATCGCTAAATCTCCTACACTTCACGCTTTTAAATCGATTATGGAATTATATGCTTTATATAAAAATGATGAATTTGCAACGATCATTCGAAAAAAAGATTATGTGGAATATACGATAAATAACTTTGTAGAAGATGAATTTATTCGAGGGTACTATTTACTGCATTTTAACCGATTATTTATGGTTATATCTTTATTCAAATATGAAATAAGTGAATGTCGCAGAATGATAAAAGAAATATTACAGTTACAAAATCGAGTACACGGACTATTATTAACAAGCGCTTATCATACTTTAGGGATGTCTTACTTGTTTGAAGACTATGATAAAGGTCTCCTATACTTATATAAAACAAGGGAAATGTACAGAAATCGACCAGCAACAGGTGGTGATGGAGATATTCATAGCTCCATTAATCTTCACCAAATTATATGGGGAAAAGAACCAGAAGATTTGCGGTTTAACAGTAAGATAAATGCGGATATCCATGATATTGTTCACTACTATATTATGAAAGATGATTTTGAAAAAGCTCGTCAAGTATTTTTAACCGTAAATGAAGCAGAGATCAGTCCAAGAGATAATGCTTTCCAGTTTTTTTATAAAGGAATTCTTGAAGATAACACCGATCATTTCTACAAATCAATCATGCTTTTCAAACAAGTTGGCAACAAGCTTCACCTTCAATTACCATTAAATGAACTCAAAAAAAGGGGATTGAATCCACTATTACTTGATACGCTTTTGATTAATTAATAGTACTTCATTATTAACTATAAGGAGTTGAGCAGTGTGCCAAACTTACGCTACCTGTTGTCTAAAGAACTTCAAGCAAACCCTTCTTTATATATAAAAATTTCGGAAATATCTGGTCTCACGAAAGAAGAACTAGACGAATTTCTTTTTGATAAAACGATATTTTTGGATTTCGGAAAACTACTAGACATTATTAATGTTATTTCCCCTGATAATTCAGATGAGATTATCAAGCAATATATCGAAACATTAGATGTGAATCACCCTACTGCTCAACAAGTACTTGAGTATGTGTGTATTAATCGGTTTGATTACTGTTATTCATTTTTAGAACGTATGCTTGAAGCTACGAATGAAGAGAATAGGTATTTTGCAACTGTTTACAAGCAGCACTATCCAAATCTAAGTCAATGGTTTCAATATGATTTAAACGAAATCGCTAGTTCACCAATACTTCATGCCTTTAAAACGATTATGGAGTTATATTCATTGTATGCACATGACCAAATCCCAACAGCCCTTAGAAAAAAAGATTATGTTGAATATACGATTAATAATTTTGTTCAAGATGAATTTATTCGAAAGTACTATTTAGTTCATTATTATCGAGTACTCATGATTATTTTGTTAAATCAAAATGAGATTAGTGAATGTAGGAGAATGGCTAACGAAATATTGCGTTTAAAGGACCGAATTGGCTACAATTTCTTAAAAAACACATATCATGTATTAGGCATGTCCTACTTATTTGAGGATTATGATAAAGGACTCCACTATTTGTATCAAACCAGAGAGTTGTATAAGATTCATCCTTTTTCTTATGATGGAGACCTCCATAGCTCGATTAACCTCCATCAGATTTTATGGGGAAAAGAACCTGAAGATTTAAGGTTTAATAGTGAAAAGAATTTAGATATCCACGATATAGTTCACTACTATATTATGAAAAAGGATAATAAAAAAGCCCGTCAAACACTTTTAAAGGTTAATGAAGATGAGATTAAGGAACGGGATAATGCTTTTCACTTTTTATACAAAGGAATTCTTGAAGATAACACAGACCATTTCTATAAATCTATCATGCTTTTTAAACAAATTGGTGACAAACTCCACCTTCAATTGCCATTAAACGAACTGAAAAAAAGGGGGTTTAACCCTCTATTGTTAGATACACTTTTAATTAATTGAAAGTTTCTCATTATTAACTATAGGGAGTTGAGCAGTGTGCCAAACGTACGTTACCTGTTGTCTAAAGAGCTTCAAGCAAACCCTTCTTTATATATAAAAATTTCGGAAATATCTGGTCTCACGAAAGAAGAACTAGACGAATTTCTTTTTGATAAAACGATATTTTTAGATTTTGGGGAATTACTAAACATTATGAACGGTGTTTGCCCTGAAAATTCGGCTGAGAGCATCAAACAATATATCGAAACATTAGATGTTAACCATCCCACTGCTCAACAAGTCCTGGAATATGTGTTTATTAATCGATTCGATTATTGTTATTCATTTTTAGAACGTATGCTTGAAGCTACGAATGAAGAGAATAGGTATTTTGCGACTGTTTACAAGCAGCATTATAAAGATTTAGGGCAATTGTTTCAATACGATTTACAGGAGATTGCTTGTTCTCCTACACTTCACGCTTTTAAAACGATTATGGAATTATATGCCTTGTATAGAAATGATGAAATACCAACAATAGTTAGAAAAAAAGAGTATGTCGAATATACAATTAAGAACTTTGTGCGAGATGATTTTATTCGAAACTACTACTTATTACACTATTATCGAGTACTTATGGTTATTTCTTTACAGCGTTATGAAATTAGTGAGTCTCGAAGGATGGCAAATGAAATATTGCATTTAAAAGACCGGATTGGACAAAACTTTTTAATCAATGCTTATCATGTTTTAGGTATGTCCTACTTATACGAGGACTATGATCAAGGTCTTTACTATTTGTATAAAACTAGAGAGATGTATATAAATCGACCAGCAACAGGTCGTGATGGAGATATTCACAGCTCAATTAACCTTCATCAAATTTTATGGGGAAAAGAGCCTGAAGATCTGAGGTTTTCTAGTAAGAAGCATGCAGATGTCCATGATATCGTTCATTACTATATTATGAAAAATGATTTTGAAAAAGCCCGACAAACATTGTTACAAGTTAATGAAGCTGAAATTAGTCCAAGAGATAATGCTTTTCATTTTTTATACAAAGGAATTCTTGAAGATAGTACAGACCATTTTTATAAATCTATCATGCTTTTTAAACAAATTGGTGACAAACTCCACTGCCAATTACCAATAAATGAACTTAAGAAAAAAGGATTAAACTCACTACTACTTGATACGCTTTTAGTTAATTAAAAACAACTGCTCATTTTACTATGTACACCATTATTTGGAGGGATTTTAATGTCAAAACTGCGAATGCTATTGTACCACCTTGTCCAAGACAATGAATCCATTTCTGAAAGAATTATAAATACCACAAAACTCCCTAAAAGTAACATTAACAGCTTTATAGTAGACCATTCCGTTTTTTTAGATTTTGGAAAGGTTTTACTAATCATTGATGACCTATTTGAGGAAAATTCTGAGTCGTTACTTGAAGACTATATTATGAATTTAGACGTAAATCACCAAACTGCCCAGCAAATAGTAGAGTTTTGTTTTATGAATTTCACACCTTATCGCTACGACTTTTTATTTAAAATGTGTGAGGCTACGAACATCGATAATAAAGAATTTGCTCAAATCTATCGAAATCATTATGATAACCCTAACAAAAAAATTGATCCCTTTAATATAACGGATGGCAATTATAATACACCTACCCTCCATGCCTTTAAAATACTAATGGAGGCCTATGCACAGTATAGCATGGACATGATCCCAACACTGATTACGAAAAAAGACTTTTTAGAATATACAATTAATGAGTTTGTATCGGATCCCTTTATACGAGATTATTATTTAGTGCGCTTTTATCGCATTCTTATGATTATTATGCTCGACCAAAACGAAGTGCAAGAATGTCGTAGAATGGCCAACGAGATTTTAAATTTATCATTAACACTTAGTCCAGCTTTTAAAATTCAAGCTATACATGCGATAGGAATGTCTTATTTATATGAAAACTATGAACTAGGACTAGACTATTTATATAAGGCTAAAAAACTATATACAAGTTCATCCATTAGCTCAGATGGTGATATTCATAGTTCCATTAATCTTCATCAAATTTATTGGGGAAAAGAGCCAGAAGACTTAAAATTTCATAGTCAAAAAAACTCAGATATTCTTGATGTTATTTATTATCATATGTTGATAAATGATGTTAACGAAGCGAAAAAAACTATGAAACAGGTGAATGAAAATACACTTTCTCAAAGGGATTCTGCATTTTATTTCTATGTAAAAGGAATGTTAGAAGATGATATGAATTACCTCTATAAGTCAATTATGCAATTTAAACAAATAGGAGATAAATTTTATGTCCAATTACCTATAAAAGTTCTCGAAAAAAAAGGGTTTAATCCTCTATTAATCGAAACTATTTTAATACGCTAAATTCATCGCTTACCAATTGCGTTTATATGAGCTATCGCGACAAATTTCATGTAAATATCTTTGTAGAATTTTGTATAAAAATGCAGAAAAAAATCGAAAAATAATCTTTCACGTAAGACAAATCTTTCGTTATAATAAACATAACGGGTTTTATAAAAAAGTTGTCTTTTTCATTGGAAGATTGTCGTTTTCTACTTTACTGTAAAAGGAGTTGACAATTGAATGCTAGACCTAAAGACAATGATTAAACAAGAAATAAATAAAGACCCTTCTTTATTTACAGAACTTGTAAATGTAGCAGAGGTTTCTAGCAATGAATTAGACGCTTATATAAACAAAAATAACTCTTCCTTACTTTTCGGTGAAATCGCAAATATAATAGAATACCTTTTCCCCGAAAAAGATATTGAAATTCTTGAAGAGTATAGCAAAAGGATTGATGTTAATAAATACGACGCTCGCCAGGCACTTGAGTATTTATTTATTAATATGTTACCTTCCCGATTTGATTATCTCAATAAACTAAAAACTTCTTCAGACGAAGAAAATAGAGAGTTTGCGAAAATTTATGAATTACATTATGAAAATAAAAATTCACTCTTAAAATATATTCATTTAAATGACTTACATTTTAATTCACAAACACTATATGCTTTTAAATGTATCAGTGAAATGTACCAGCACTATCATGAACATAAAATTGAAATGTTATTAAGTATGAAAGAATACGTTGAGTTTACTATTAATGAATATGTTCATGATAAATTTTTAAAAAAATACTATTTCCTTCGTTTTTATAGTGCCCTTTCCCTAACTATGCTATTTCAAAACAATGTAACTGAATGTCGGAGAATGGCTAATCAAGTAATTGATATCAAAGTCAGAAAAAGTTTAAAACACAAAGCCACGATGTTGCAAACAATTGGTATGTCTTATCTTTTTGAAGATTACAAAAATGGAATTTCTTATCTATATAAAGCAAAGGAACTCTACGATGAAATTGCCGATGGAAATAACGGTGTAATTCACAGTTCAATAAACTTACATCAAATTCATTGGGGGGAAGAACCAGATGATTTAAAGTGGGAAAGTGAGGAACCTTTCGACAAACACGATATTATTTACTACTTTGTAAAAAACAATAAAATTAATGAAGCTAAACAACTTATCGAGAGCATTGATGAAACAAGACTTTCAGAACGAGATCTCGCCTTCCACTTTTTTAGTAAAGGTTTAGTCGATCGAAATTTAGATTATATGTACAAATCTATTCTCCAGTTTAAAAAAGTTGGTAATTTGTTTTATATACGTCTTCCATTGAATGAGTTAAGAAAACAAGGTGTAAACGATTTATTAATAAAAACAATCTTAACTTAATTACTTGAAAGGAGGTGAAAAAAATGAAAAAAGTGAGTTTGGCTTTAATTGCATTTGTTGCACTAACTTTTTCTGTCGTAGCCTCACCTGCATTTGCTAGTGACGTTGAGCCTTTAAAAGGTGGTAAAAGCATTATCGAAGTAAGAGGTGATGTACAACCACTAGGGAAAGGTGGTGGAATCATCACAGTGAAAGGAGGAACCGTAACCCCTCTAGGTGGTGGACATCCTGATATTCAGTAGTTTATAGTCTTCCATTTAATACTTGAATTCGTGAAACCGATCAAAACCCTTGTCGCTTTTACTAATTCACCCAAGAAAATACATAAAAAAGAGAGTGTAGCCAAGCTACACTCTCTTTCCTTGGTATCACTCCGGCTCAATTAGCCCGTAACGTCCATCTTTTCGTTTGTACACGACATTTGTTTCACCGTTTATCGCATTTGAGAATACGAAGAAATTATGACCTAACATGTCCATTTGAAGAACCGCTTCTTCTGTATCCATTGGCTTTAATGTGAAACGTTTTGTACGCACGATTTCAATATCATCGTCGTCTTCCTGTGGTTCTTGCGGAAGGTCATTTCGGAACATATATTTAACCCCGCCTGATTGACGGAACTTTCGATTAACCTTTGTTTTGTGCTTACGGATTTGTCGTTCTAGTTTTTCAACCACTAAATCAATCGCAGCATACATATCTGTATGCGTTTCCTCTGCACGTAATAACAATTGTGACATCGGGATAGTAATTTCAATAATTTGTTGGTTGTTAAAGACTTGCATGCTTACATGAACATCTGAAATGGTACCTGCTTCAAAATACTTTTCTAACTTGGCTACCTTCTTTTCCACATAGCTGCGCAATGCAGGAGTTACTTCTAAGTTTTCACCACGAATGTTAAAGTTCATAGTAAAACAGCTCCTTTCCGTATGTATATAGTATTCGATATTTGCTAGCCCAATTCCTTTTTTCTACACCTTCTTTTTCGTCAAACCTATGACAAAGTTGTGAAATATGTCGAATTGTCGGGCGATTTCCACGTATTATCTTCTCTCATTAAAAAATATTTGATTCATTTGAAGATAATAATATTATTTTACCCTTCTGAACCGCTTTTCAATCATCTAGATTTCTTCATTCTATCTATTAAACTATTTATTTAACATTTTTTTGTATTTTTATATTTACATAGTACTATTGTTCTATTATTATTTAAATTATGTAAAACTCTATGAAAACCTAAAAAATCTAACAAGACAGTCAGTAGAGTGTCGTTAAAGGAGAAACGAGTATGAAACGTATTGTAGCTTTGTTCCTTTCTATTGCATTAGTTTACCCGCATTCTATACATGCTCAAAACTTGGAACAACAAAGTGAAGCAGTGGAAGTTCTTCCAGAAGAAACAGCGGAAGACATCATCGAAGAAGTAGAGCCTGTAACAGAGGAAATCCCTACAGAAGAACCTGTTCCAGTTGCTCCATCTCAAGCAGAAGTACCCCCTGTTGAAGTAGAAGAAGTTCTTTCCATTGAAGAGTGGTTAGCTTTTGCGGCAGCACAAACAACGGCCACGAAGCGACTTTTAGAATTCAGCAAAGGTTATCTTCATTATGAAGATGTGCGATTTGTTACTGGGATTAATGAAAATGCCCGAACTCTATTAAACTCTGCTAGAAGTCAACATAATAAAGGAAATTTTGATGTTGCGATTGGGCGATATCAGACGATACTTGATTCACCTGCTTTAGATGAAAACATTAGTAAAGAAGCTACCATTCGAATAAAATATGCAAATCTCCAAATCATTCCGACAGCGAAGAATGTTAATGATTATGCAGCAAAGCAAAACACATCATTAAAGCGTTTGACTCATTTCCAAGAAGGATTGTTTTTATATCCAAAAGACAAAAGATTTGAAACAGGAATAAACAAAAGTGCAAAAACATTACTTTCTACAGCTAGAAAACAGCATATTGATGGGAAATTCACTACTGCTGTCAATCGATTTGAGACGATCTTACTAAGCGAAACTGTCTTACATCCTCATGTTTTATTTGAAGCACAATATCGTCTACAATTTGCAAAAGACCAAAAACAAATCCCAACGGCAAATAAACTCGTTGAGGATGCGAAAAAACAAAGTTCTTCATCTAAACGGTTAGAGCATTATTCTAACGGCCATATTCTCTATCCGAATGATAAGCGATTTAGATCGGGGATTAATGAAAGTGCCAGAACATTATTATCGTGGGCTAGCAAACAACATCAACAAGGGAAATATAACACAGCCAAAAACCGCTATAACCTAATACTTGATTCGCCTGTGTTAAGCGCAAAAATCAAACGAGAAACCGAAGCTCGACTTGTTTACGCCAAAGCGAAAAAGAAAGTGCCTACAGCGAATTCATTAAATAATGCAGCAAATAAATTGTCATCGAATTCAGCAAAATTAGATAAATTCGTTGAAGCTCATATTTTATATCCAAAGGATAAACGCTTTAAAGATGGAATCGAAAAAAGTGCTCGTGGTTTATTAAATTGGTCGATTGCTAGACATAAAGCTGGTGAGTTTGACCGTGCCATTAAACAATACGATAAAATCATTAATACGCTTTTTGTTCCTAAATCAATTAAAGACCAAGCTCGCACAAATAAAGCATTAGCTGAAAAAGGAACTCGAATTGCTGATGTGAAAAAAATTGTTAATGCAAAAGTCCAAAATTACACGTACACCCAAATGGAAAAAGATATGAAGCAACTTGAGTCGATGTATCCGGAAATTATTCAAACGAAAATCATCGGGACTTCTGTTGATGGACGCAATATTTATGCCATTAAACTCGGACGTGGGAAAACAGAAGTATTAATTAACGGTTCCAACCATGCACGTGAACATATGACAACGAATGTCATTATGAAACAAATTGATGAATACGCCTTTGCGTATACGAAAGGAAATCAGTTTGGTGGATTTAATGTAAAACAAGTGCTTGACCGTACAAGCATTTGGTATGTGCCAATGGTAAATCCTGATGGCGTTACATTAGTTCAACAAGGACCGAATGCTCTTAGAAGCAATAAACTAGCCCAACAAGCTATTCAAATTAACAGTGGAAGCCGAAACTTTGCTCCTTGGAAAGCAAATGTACGTGGCGTTGATTTAAATCGTCAATTCCCGCATTTCTGGACTACTATTACAAACAATCCTGGAAAGCCTAGTCCAAGTATGTACAAAGGAACAAAACCATTGACTGAGCCAGAAGCAATTACGATGCGTGATTTTGTCGAAAGTAATAAGCATTTAAAAACAGTCATCGATTACCATTCTTCTGGAGAAGTGATTTTCGTGCGAAACCCTACACAGTTAACAACAACACTTTCGCGTAAAACAGGGTATTCGATTATCGATGTAACGAAAAGTACAAGTGGTGGTGGCTTTGCAAGCTGGTTTAACGTCTATCACAAAAAGCCAGGGATTACACTTGAAATCTCTCCGTATGTTGGAGACCGTCCTGTCCCTGTTGGAAATTGGGACCGTGTGTGGAGACAAAATGATTCGGTTGGATTAATTGTCGCAAATGAAGCCTATCAAAACAGAAATAAACGATAATAAAGAAAAACGCAAGAACGTCTTTTCTTTCAAGTGAAGTGCTGAGCCTTCGCTCTTCTAGAATAAGCTTTCAAAACTTCACTGCTATATCAAAATTTTTATGCTTCTTTGGAAAAAGCCCCTCCTTCTCATTAATGAGAGGGAGGGGCTTTTCTTGCTTAAACGCACCGGACATATATTCCGCTATTTCATGAAAAACACGTCTTTTTTTTATGCTAGCGGAACCAATGTCCGATAGCATGGGAGAAAAGCCGTTTTTTATTGAAATAACGGAACAGATGTCCGTAAGAGGATGCTCAACCAAATATATTTAAACCCATCCTAGTACACTAGGATGGGTATCTATTTTTTGTTTTTATCGTTGTATTGAAGCTTGATTCATTTCCGCGCTGTAGGGATGCGAATTAAAGCTTAGTCACGTTCGCAGCTTGAGGGCCACGTGCACCTTCAACGATTTCGAACTCTACAACTTGTCCTTCGTCAAGTGTTTTGAATCCTTCAGATTCGATTGCAGAGTAATGTACGAATACATCGTCACCGTCTTCACGTTCGATGAATCCGAAACCTTTTTCAGCGTTAAACCATTTAACTTTTCCTTGCATGCTTTCACAATCCCTTCATTATTAAATCCTTGTGGAGCTCCACAATTTAAATATATCAGTTCTAAAAATGCTAGTCAATTTATTTCATAACCCTTATCTCGACAAGGTTTGCAAGCAAAATAGACATTTTTTTATCCGCTTACATCCCTTCGAAATGTAAATACTTTTTTGACATTTGACTAACATCTAGAATGATACATGTTATACTATACCCACTTTTGTAAAATTTATTTCCCTTTCCGAAGAAAAAAATACAATCCACTTTTTTCTTTCATTTTTTTGGAAATCTCATACATTTATGAGCCTTTTCTCCCTGTTCGATTTTGCTATTCTGTGTTAAAGTGGGGACTTGAGAAAAGTCTAGGAGGGACAATGTTGAAAAAACTAAAACTACTTATTGCAAGCCTTGCTATTGTTGCATTAGCAGCTTGTAACCAAGCACCTGCAGACAGCGATGTTGAGGACAATGAAACACCAGAAGCTGTTGAGAAAAATGGGGAACCTGAAATTGACGAGGAGTCTGCTCAATCAAATGCAGATGCTGATGAAATTTTAACAAAATCATTAGAAGCAATGAATGACGTTGAAAGCTTCTCAATGGTCATGGATAGTGTTCAAGAAATGAATATTCCTGGAGAAGGTACTGTTGAAACGAAAATGACGATGGAAAGTGATATCGGACATGAACCAACAAGACTATTCCAAAAGCTTTCTATGGAAGTTCCTGGTGAATCTTTCGGTGCAATGGAAACAGAAACATACTTCACTGAAGATGGGATGTTTATTAAAGATGGCTCGATGGATCAGTGGATTAAATATCCTGACTCATATACAGAAGACATGCTAAGCTTTGCGCAACTGCAATCTGATAATACACAACAGCTTGAAATGCTTAAACAATTTTCAGAGGAAATAACAGTAGCTGAAGATGATACACATTATATTTTAACGATTAAAGGTGAAGGTGATAGCCTTAAAGAAATGGCTGTTGAAATGATGGCTATGCTTGGTGATGATATTACTGGTGGCATGACTGAAATCTTTGATTTAATGGAAATCAGTGTGTTTGATTATGAACTTTACATTGATAAAGAAACATACTATCAAACTAGATTCACATCTACTGTTGAAATGAGCTTAACTTTCGAGGGCGAAACAATGGTAACTAAACAAACAATGGACAGCACAATTTCTAACTTTAACAATGTTGGTGAGATTACAGTTCCACAGGACGTAATTGATTCCGCTGAAGAGTTTAGTTTTGACGATTTCGGTGACTTTAGCGATTTAGAAGACTTCGATTTAGAAGACCTTGAAGACCTTGAAATTGAAGAAGACGAGTAATGGACACAATAGGATAAAAGGAATGAGCCTTCTCTAGTGAGAAGGCTCATTTTAGTTCGGCAGTCGAAAGGGGTGTCAGTCACCCCCTGACTTATACCCCGCGCTTATCGAAGAAAACTCCGTCAACGGTAGGTCCATCGTATGGGTTGTCGTATTTTTTTCCTTGTTGTTGTTTCATTTTTAAATTTGAAATATCTAAACCGATCTTATCTTTAGAATCTGCAAGCATTGTTGCTATTTTAGCATTCATTTTTACAATCTCTTCTGCTAATGTTTTCTCACTCGCTGTCAAGGTTTGAGCGGACTTTTGATATTGCATAATCACTCGTTCGCGAGCATCTAAAGCTTTAAATATCTCACTAATAAATTGATCACGCTCGTCTTCCCCCTCTGGTAAAGGGGTTTGAACTAAATCAAACAATTCTTTACTTGTTAGATAAAGCTCTTTTACAGAAGACACTAGGCTTGTCCTCCAGAACCATGGCGTTGTTGTCTATCTATCTGAATCACTTGTTTCCAAGTATCACGAAATTCAGTCACGAATTGCTCAGCCTCGTTTAAGGCTTGGACATCATTTTTAATATTCGCATCAACTAAGCGACTTAGTACAAAATCATAGATTCTCATCATATTTTTACCTAAGTCACTGTTCGTTTCTAACGTCACCATTAGCTCTCGAATAATATCTTGTGCTTTTTTAATATTAATATTACGCATTTCGATATCGTTATTTTCAATCCCTGTTTTACCTTGCTTAATGAACTTTAAACAACCGTTGTAAAGCATTAAAGTTAACTCACCCGGTGAAGCTGTATTTAATGTATTTTGCTTATATGCTGCTGCTTGAAGATTAGAAATTGCCAACTAGTAACACCCTTTCTTTTTTTGTTATCCTTGGTTACCGAATAATTGAGCAAAAATCATATCTGCTTGTTGGTTAGACCTCATCATTGCAGATTCCATGGCACTAAATTGTTTCCAATAGCGATCTTCCACTTGTTTCATTCTTCTTTCAAGGTTATCTATCCTCGAATCAAGATTATTAATATTTCGACCAATTGTAAATTGGTGATTTGCTGCTAAACCTCGACTTCCCCCTGCTCTTTGTGCAATAGAGTTAACCGACGCATCTAACGTATCTCTCATTCTTCGAACAATTCCTTGTCCTCCAAAACCATCACCGTTAGCTGTAAATATATTGAAGACTCCTTCTACATCATCCTCAATTGCCTTACGCAACTTTTCTTCGTTTATAATTAACTTTCCACCTGCCATGTAATCGGGTGAAGTCGTGATTCCAATTTGCGATAAGTGCGTAAAAGAACCTGTTGGTGAACTTACAGGTGAATTCACAGCAGACCGTAGTCGATCCATTGATCCCGCTATTAACGTATCATTCCTTAATAAACCGCTCCTTGCTCTTTCTTCCCACTTTTCAATTTCTTTTTCAGACATCGCTTCTTTTTGCTCGTCTGTTAATGGTTGGAAAGAACGGTGGCGATCTTCTCTCAACAGGCCGTTTGTCTTTTCTATTAATTCATTATATTTATTCACAAAATCTGTAATTGTCTCCATAACTTTATCCGTATTTGTGTTTACAGATATTGTCACAGGTGATGGATTATTTGCTGCGAGAAACTCTTCTCGTAATGTAAATGTGACGCCACTTAGCGTAAAAGTATTTGAAGTCCTCTCCGTCTCTAATCCATTAATAATAAATGTTGCATTTTGCGCACCTTGACTTCCTCTACTATCCAAGCCTAGTGTTTGAGTAAAGAAACTTCCCTCAAAGCTCATCTCTGTTCTATCACCCGTGTTGTTAAACACCCCTTGGGATTTACGGTTCGCTGCAACACTATCCGTATGTTCATCATAAAACATACTAATCCCAACACTAGAATTATTCATTGTACTCATAACCGTGCTTAACGATGTTCTTCCATCAAATACAAATTTATCTTGTACAGGACCATTAGCTGTATGAGTAGTAACTCCAGCTGTCACAAATTTTTGTTGATAATTTGCAGTGACAGGCTGTGTTTGCGCGGAACTAAATGAAACTGCTCCTGTTTCCACATTCACAAAAACTGTATTTTCATTTAATTCTGTTAGACTCGTCACGATTTTAAATTCGCCGTTAGCTGTAAATTCTTTTCCATTAGCTGTTATTGTTAATGACTGTAAATCAATGGAGCCATGGGCAAGTTGAAAATTTTGTTGTGGCGATGAACTGCTTGCAGGCAATGTTTGCAGATTATTTTCTCTAAAATACGTCACTTGAATGTCTGCATTCGCTCTTTGACCTTGACCAAAACGGAGTGTGCCCGTTGAATAATCAATCCCAACTTCATTTTCTCCTATAACTCTTCCCGCTTGTTCAGTTACATCCACTACATTAAATACTTTCCCATCCACTTTTACAATCATATCATTCGTGTAATCTTGTTTAATATTTTGTGCTTTTTGTGAATCTAATTGAAAGTTGACTTGCCCAGCTGTAGCTCTAAACGATTGTCTTTCAATGACTCCATTTTTCCAATCAATTCCTGAAGCAAACTTATCTGATTGCGACATTAAGCTTCTAGTTGTATCTACTTTTGCACCTGTAGTTATTTCTGAACTACTCGACGTTGAAGCTGCCCTTGCCAGTTTGGAAACTTCAGTAATTTGATATGAAACATTACCCGCACTTGGTGCAGCGGTAGCTGTAATTCTTGAATCATTCGAACTTACTGCCGTCTTTGCTTGTAGGTTCGACCTCGTTAATAACATATTATCGACAATATTGTTTCGAAGCTCACTAAAATTTCGATTCACATCTCGGTATGAATCCATTTGCCATTGTAGCACTTGTTTTTGTTGCATCATTTTATCAATGGGCATTCGACGTACTCTCATCATATCTCTTACCATTGATTCTATATCCATCCCTGATGCTAATCCTGACATCCTCATTGTGATTCACCTCAATTTTCCCATCAAAAAGATTCTACTTTTAATATCGACATAATCTATAAGATTTTAATAGAAAAACAAAAAAGTAGACAAAAGTCTACTTTCCAATTTCTATACTTTTTTATCGACAAGTAAACCCGCGTGTTCTAACATGGAAGATACCATATCAAGAAACTTCTCTGGCGGGATTTCACGTATAACATCGTCCGTATTCCGATCAACCACTTGGACATACAATCGATCTAATTTTTCATGGACATTAAATTTTAAACCAACTGAATGTGGTTCTAGCATTTTATTTAACCCATCAACTTGAGCTTCAATTACTTTATTGCTTTTCTCTTCTTTCTTCGTTCCCTTGTCCATACTCTGTTGAATCACACTACTTGCATTTTTTTGAGCTTCTAAGTTTGCATTTTGGTTAAAATCTAACCTGCTAGTTTTTTTCTCAATTGAATGTCCACCTGACAACGATTGTATATCCATCCTAATGTCTCCTTCAGAACGTATTTTATTTATTATATCGTCACTTTTTACCAAATTGTTTATATTAACTATGGTAAATATAAAAAATATTTTCGTCAGAAACTAACATTACTAATTGTTATTTTTATTATTTATTTCTTTTTTGGAAAGTAAAGCTTCAGCTATTAAAAAATCATAATCATCATCTATATCAATGGAATGCTCTTTTGACATAATTATTGCACTGCAACTATGTTTATAAATATTTTCCACAGAAAATAAGTAATCAGTTTTCACGATATATAAAGCTCCATTTATCCGATAATAAGTAGGTAAACCTTGTCTATTGGAATTAAGTATACTTTCATCCAAAAAATTTGCCATCGAATAATCCTCAGGAAGTGTATTACACCAGAGTGGTGAATGCTCAACTTCACACACAGAAACAACTGCTTTTACATTTTTACGCTTCATCATTTGAAAGCCCTTTACAATATCATTAGAATCTCGTAATGGTGAAGTTGGCTGAAGCAAGGCAACAGTACTGAACTCTTTTCCTAATTCCTTATATTCTTTAATGACCTCTTTCACCACATCCCATGATGAGGCTGTATCTGAAGACAATTCTTCTCTTCTAAAGAAAGGGACGTTGGCTCCCCATTTTTTTGCAATATTCGCATACTCTATTGAATCAGTTGATACGATAATTTCGTCAAATATGTCCGATTTTCTAGCCGCTTCTACGGTATAAGATAATAAGGGTTTTCCATTTAGTAATTTTATGTTTTTATCTTTTAACCCCTTTGAACCACTTCTAGCTGGGATAATTGCCAAACGACTCAACTAGTTCACCCCATATCATAAAACTGTTTCTTTAGTTCCAGCTTGTCATTTAAAAGAAAATCCTTTAAAATATCGACTATTTGTTCAGAACTATTTCCATCTCCATATGGATTTTTGGAATTTCTCGCCCGTTTTTTAAACGAATCTGATAAAGCACGTTTAATTGCTTTTTTAATTTCACATGAAATGGGTTTACAATTAATTACACTTTCTGCTTGAATACGCCCTTTTTGTCGGTCTCCAATATTGATTGTCGGTATCCCAAAGCTTGGAGCTTCAACTAAACCACTTGAAGAATTTCCTATAACAAATGAAGCATATTGTAAAGCACTTAAATATTTGGTCATTCCTAAAGATGTAAAAGCTGTAGCATGGGAGTTTTCTTTCACATATTCATCTATCATTTGATTTATAATTCGTCCGTCAGTATCAGCATTTGCCTTAGTAAAAATAAAATTCATATGTTGATATGTATGTATGACATCAAGTAGTTGTTTACATTGAATTTGTGAACTGTTTTTTTCAAGAGTCACTGGATGAAATGTTACTACAGCAAAAGCTTTCTCTAAGTTAAAGTTAATCGATTTTGCTAAATCGTGTTTGTCCATCAACGGTTGCTGTACAACATTTTCTATCCCTAAAGCACCCACACAAAACACTCTACTTGGATGTTCACCTAGTTGTATCACTCTTTTTTTGTACTGTTCAGTGGAGGTGAAATGCAAAAAACTCAACTTCGTTATTGCATGGCGTATAGATTCATCAATCGCTCCCTCGGTTGTTTCTCCACCATATAAGTGAGCAATTGGGATTCTTTGATTCATCGCAACGGTACTAACAGCTAGTGTCTCATAGCGGTCTCCGAGCACTATAAGTAGGTCTGGGATTATCCTCTCAAAATAATCTGCAAAACTTATCATAGCTAGGCCCATTGACTTTGAAATTGATGTTGGTGTGTCTGCACTAAGGAGAATTTCTATTTTTTCATCAATCTTATATCCGTCATTTTCAATTTCTTTGTAGGTTAAACCAAACTCGGGTGACAAATGCGCTCCCGTTACAACTATTCGAACTTCTAAGGCCGGATCTTTAATTAGCTTTTTTATGAGCGGTTTTAATAAACCATACTCTGCTCTTGTAGCTGTTACAATACTGATTCGTTTCATACTTCAATCAGCTCATCTTCTTCAAAGTCTCTAATTGCTTTTTGACCAATAACATCAAACCATTTCATTGGACTAATCCCATCCCCTGGTCTCTTTACTGTTAAATTATCTGGTGTTAATACTTCCCCCGCTATTATTTTACGATTGGCTACAATACTCTTGCGTGCTACAACCATATTTTTCAGCTCGGATGCTACCGGTTGTTTATCAGGTTTACCTATCGCTAACTCAATATTTCGGATCGCACTCACCATTTCCTTAAGCTCACTCGGTTCTAAACTCGCCTTATGATCAGGCCCTTCCATATTTTTATCGAGCGTGAAGTGCTTCTCAATAACAGTTGCTCCTAATCCCACTGCAGCAATAGGTACTTCAATACCTTTTGTATGATCAGAATACCCGACTTCCACTTCAAACTCTTGTTTAATGGTATCCATCGCAGCTAAATTAACATCCTCAAACGGGGTCGGATACTCTGTTGTACAATGGAGTATCGTGATATCCATTACTCCTTCTCCCCTAAGGACGTGTACAGCATCACGAATGTCTGAAATCGTACTCATTCCAGTTGAAAGAATAATTTTTTGTGCAACCTTAGCAACCTTAAGTAAGTATGGGAGGTTTGTAATTTCACCTGATGGGATTTTCCACCGATTTATTTTTAAAGAGTGTAAAAAGTCGATACTATCGAAATCGAAAGCAGTTGAAAGAAACTCGATTCCCTTTGTATTACAATACGCATGAAGGTCTTTAAAATCAGAAAAAGAAAGCTCTAACTTTTTTACCATTTCTAGTTGACTTTCTGAGTGTCCAGTTGTTTCCTTTTGGTAATCGGCTTTCATTGCATATTTTGATACAACCTTTTCTGAGACAAATGTTTGAAATTTTATTGCATCGACCCCTGTTTTAGCCGCCTCATCAACTAGTCTTTTAGCTATATTTAAATCTCCATTATGATTAACTCCTGCCTCTGCAATAATATAAACCTTTTTACTCATTTGAAACTCCTTATTCATTCATTTAATTTTCTTTGCGGGTATACCGACTACAGTACTATAAGCTTCTACATCTTTGACGACAACAGCCCCTGCTCCTATCGTTGACCCCTCATCAACCTTTAACTGTTGCAATATTTTTGCTCCGGTCCCAATTAAACAACCATCTTTAATCACAATGTCTCCGGAGACAGCGACTAACGGATTAATTACATTAAAATTACCAATGACTGTATCATGCCCAACAGTCGTATTTAAATTAATTAAATTGAAGTTACCAAGAGTAATATTACAGGTTAACGTCGCACCAGCAGTTATCACATTCCCATAACCTAATATAACCGTATTTTCATTATACTGTGCTCTGGGATGGATTATATTGGGATACACAATATTTTCAAGACCTTTAATTTTGTTATAAATATTAATTTTTGCGTTTGGATTACCTATTGGAATGACAACACCTAAAGTTGCAAAAGAATTGGAGAAAGCTTCAAATTGATTATCATCTGTTATTACCTTATGTCCACTAATGACTTCATTACCGACTTTCCCTTCTGTGTCTTCCACAAATCCTAAAAAATGAAATACCGGAACATTGTTGCATCGGTTAATATCTTCTATGATGGAGTAGACCTCTTTGGAAATACCACCACTTCCAAAGATAACAACTGGTAAACCACGCCAGTCCATATACTCACCCTCTCTCTTCTAATATTTTCCTCATCTTATCCATTTCATCTAATTGACCCATATCAAGCCAAGCATTTTCACTAATTGGATACACTCCAATTCTTTCACCAGCTTCTCTGTATTTCTCAATAATATCAGGAAAGCCTAATGATTGATTTTCTTCAAGTTCTTCAATAATTGTTGGTTCAACAACATACATTCCCGTATTCGTGAAGAAGGAGAATTCTGGCTTTTCCTTCATTTCTTCAATAACACCTGATTTACTTATTTCAACAATTCCATATGGAATCTTCACTTTTTTTAATGAACACACCATTGTAATTAAATTTTGTTTTCTTTTATGGTACTCATATATTTTCCCATAGTTTTCATCGACTAAAATATCACAATTCGTTAAGAAGAAAGTGGAGTTTATTTTTCCTTTAAGTAAACTTAGTCCTCCTCCAGTACCTAACGGTTTATCCTCATCAATATACTGAACATTGTAGTCCTTTTGTATTTCATTAAAGTATGCTTTAATCATATTCTTTTTATGGTTGACAACTAGATAAAAATCACTGTTCCCAAACTCATGGAACTTATTAATTATGTGTTCTGCAATCGGAATTTCACCAATTGGAATTAATGGTTTGGGAAGTATTTTTGTATATGGATATAATCTTGTCCCTAATCCACCTGCCATCATTACAATCGGAACTTGCAATTGTTTTTTGTCCTCAATCTTTTCGTCATTCCATAAAAATACGGAAACTATATCTTTATTTTCATTAAGGATTGGTAAAGCTTCGATCGCATGTTTATGCATATATTCTTTTGAATTTACACTGTCTTTTTCATACAAAAATATTGGATTGTAGTTGGCAATATCTTTAACCTTTGCTTCTAATTTTCCTTTTTTTAAAATCCACCTTCTAATATCACCATCAGTAATCGCAGCAACAAATTGACCTTCTCTAATAACAAAGAGAACTTTTTTTGCCACTTTATCTAATAAAGCCATTGCTTCTAACATTGTTGCATCTTCTTGTATTAAAAAATCTTTGACATCCATTTATTTCACCTCACAGACCATCATTGATATTATACTCCTGATGCTTTTAAACAATTGATCACATGTTGAACATCCTCTTTGCTTAAGTTTGAACTACAAGGAATATTCACAACATGTCTCAAATAAGTCTTAGCTTTCTCAATGCGATAGGTTTGATTCATGTAATAAGGTTTTTGGTAACTAATTAAATCCCAAATAGGTCTAAGCTGAATCTTCCTTTCGCCCAAGTGTTTAATTAAATCATCTCTATTTAACGGGTACGGATTATCCACAAATAAAGCATAAAACCAATAATTACTTCTAATATTTTTCCTGAATTCCAAAAGTGAGAGACCATCTACTGCATCAAGCTCTCGTTTATAAAACAAATAGTTTATTTTTTTTGTTTCGATAAAATCTTCTAATTGCTCTAATTGCGCTAGACCCATCGCCGCTTGAAGATTGGTCATTCTGTAGTTATAGCCAACTTCATCATGAGTATAATAAATTTCATCACTTTTCGCTTGTGTTGTTAGGTGCTTTGCTCTTTTAAGAAATTGTTCATCATTGGAAACAATCATCCCGCCGCCACCAGTTGTAATGATTTTATTTCCATTAAAAGAATACACCCCGGCTGTTCCAATTGTCCCGGCATATTTCCCCTTTAATGTTCCTTCCGTATAAAACGTTCCTAAAGCTTCTGTAGCGTCCTCTATAATCTTTAAATAAAACTGATCTGCTATTTCCACTAATTTTTCCATATCACACATATTTCCAAAAACGTGCACAGCGACTACCGCTTTGATTTGTTTCTTCGTTTTTTTATTGATAAGCTTGTCCTCTACTACTTCGCATTCTTCTAAGCAGAATGTACGTAGCTTTTCTACATCTAAACAAAGTGAATCATCACAATCGAGAAATATAGGTTCAGCACCTAAATATCTTACTGGGTTTACTGCTGCAACAAATGTCATAGTAGGCACAATGACCTCATCCCCCATGCTTATTCCACATACTTGTAGGGCAACATGTAAACCCGCTGTCCCATTCTGACATGATACAGCACCTTTTACTTTCACATAACTAGCAATATTTTGTTCAAATTCGTCGACAAAACGCCCACCAGTCGAAACCCATTCTGTTTCTATTGCCTCCGTTACATATTCAAGCTCTCTCCCTTTTAAATTAGGAACTGAAAGCGGGATAAACTTTTGACTCATTTTGACACTCCTAAATATTATAAATATCGGATTTGTATTTATCTAAATTTTGCTTAAAGAATTCGATAGTCTCAGCTATCCCTTGCTCAAACGTATAACTCGGTTTCCAATTTGTCATTTTTTTAATTTTTGTATTTGACCCTAATAACCTATTCACTTCACTATTTTCTGGTCTTAACCTTTGCTCATCACAAACAATTGCTGCATTTGGATTTATTTGCTTAATTAATTCTTCAGCTAATTGTCCAATTGATATTTCTTCTTGCGTTGCAATATTGATTTCTTCCCCTATTGTTTGTTGAGCTTTTGAGATTTCTATAAAGCCATCCGCTGTATCTTTTACATAGTTAAAGTCTCTAGTAGGTGTTAATGATCCTAGCTCAATTTCTTCTTTTCCAGATAGTAACTGAGTAATAATCGTCGGTATTACAGCACGGGCTGATTGACGTGGCCCATACGTATTAAATGGTCTTACAATCGTAATAGGCATATCAAAACTTCGGTAAAATGATTCAGCTAGTCGATCTGCTCCTATTTTTGTTGCAGAATATGGCGATTGACCTTGGTAAGGATGCTTCTCATCGATTGGTACATATTGTGCTGTACCATAAACTTCAGATGTTGACGTAATCAAAACTCTTTTTGTATTAAATTCTCGGGCTGCCTGAAGCACGTTTAAAGTCCCTTTAATATTTGTATCAACATAGGTGTCTGGTGAATGGTAACTAAATGGAATAGCAATCAAAGCTGCCAGGTGATAAACCTCTTCCATATCCTTTAAAGATGTTTTAACTCCATTTGGATCCCTTATATCTCCTGTAAACACTTCAACTTCATTCATAATTTCTTTTGGAACAGTCTCTAACCATCCCCAAGAATTGAACGAGTTATAATACACAAATGCTCTTACTTGCTTTCCTTGCTTTACTAACTGTTCCGTTAAATGACTTCCGATAAATCCATCTGCACCTGTAACCAAAACCTTTGACATCTAAACCACCCTTACCATTTAAAGATTACTTACTTATATGATATTCCTACTAATTTGAAAAATTTGCCGCTCTCCACATCTCAATCTTTTCGGCAATTTCATATTGCATTATATCTGATAGCAAAATATAATCTGTATGTTCAAGCGCTTCATTTATTTCATTTAAAATTTTATTCATCGATTCAATTTCTAATTTTTCTTTCTGTAAACTCTCTGTTAACACAGAAGCTTTTAACAACCATTCTAACCCATCGATAATTGCTGGTAACAAATTTATACCTTCTTCATATTTCGAAGCTGCAAACTTTTCAATAAAAGTACCTATGCCGTTATGCAGTGTCTTACTATATTCTTTTGCAGATTCAAATGTTTCTTTCAACAACTCTTCTCTAGTTTGTTCCATCCCTGTTATTCCCCCATTTTAATCTTCAAACATTTCATTCATTAAAGGTGTATCAATCGATTTCACTTTACCAGTTGTTAAAATCTCAATTCCCCGGATGTATTCTTCCTTAATTTTATCTAGTGTGTTTTTCAACTCATCTGCTTTATTTCCACTTCCTTTTAAAAGCGAAATGAAAGAACCTACATCTTCAATATGGCTGTATTTATGAACAATTTGTCTAAATCTCGCCTGCATAGCTTGAGTGATAAACGATACATTGTCATTCATAATATAAGATTTTTCAAGCTTTGTTATCCCAGAAACTAGAACTTTAAAATTCTTCTCGGTTATTAAATCATCTTTATTTTTTAGCTGTACATATTTGGTGTGTAGTTTTTCAAAACTTGATAACACACTTGATATTATTTTTTCAATTTCGTCCAATTGCTTTAATTCGCTTTGAAAAAATGCAAGGGCTCCTTTCTTTACTTCATCCAGATTTTGAGTAGGTCTGACAGATTCCATCACTTGTCTAAACTCGGGTTTTTCATCTAAGTCGTTCATATAAGTTTCGATAACCTCTTGTAATGGTATTGGTGTTGCCCCTTCTATATTGGCACCACCCTCAGTAGCATTGATATAAGTTATTCCTGGGTTTGTAGCGATTACTTCTTCAAACCATCTACGGAAAGTATCCCAAATTGAGGTTGTCAATACTTTATCTTTTTTATTATAAGACAATATTTCATATTTTATTTGGTTTACATCGTCATCCACGGTATTGTTCTCATGTTGGGTACTTTTTGCATGAGACTTCCCATCATTTCCATAAGCTAAGTCTTGCCCAATCATCACAATAGGATTACACCCTAGTAAAATGGCCGTTGCAAAACTTAAATGTGCACAACTTAACCCATTAGGAAAATTATTCAATGTTGGTATATGCTCGCTCGCTAATTGCTCAAACCGTAATTCTTTTTTACTACACACCACTTTAGTTCCAGGGTATTCCTGAAAAATTTTCGGATAAGCAACTACTTGCGATAACAAACAAGTTTTTTCATCATATAAATGTGTTTTATCTTTAAAAAAGTAATTATAAATAATCTTTGGTCTTTCCATTACAGAAGTAACATCCGAGATTATTCCTTTTTTCAATAGTTTCTCATAAGCTGAATCTGCACAAAAGATTAGTGCTTTATCTTTTACTTGATGGAGTAAATCGACATTTTTATCTAGAGATGGACCAGATGCTACACAAATCGCCGGCCTTCCTTCATAATATTTTCTTGCTTCTCTTAGTTGTGGATTGTCAAACGTGTATAAAACATTAGAAAAAAAGTGATTTATGCCTAATAACGTATCTTCTACACTATTACCAATTCGCATTGTTCTTGAAACAATTGCTTCCCGAAACTCTTTTAAAATACTCTTTAAATACTCTTGTTCATACAAACGATTAATATATGTTAATTGAATTAACTCTGCATTTACTGAAGAATACACGACTAAACGGTCAGAATATAATTGCAATTGTTTATTAATATCCTCAATGCTTCCACCCATTAAATATACATCATTAGATTGGAGAATTTCTTGATTTCCCTCTATATTTAACGTTTGTATAAGCAAGTCTAGATTAGGTTCAATAACAACAACCTTTGCCGCTTTAATCTTCTTTTTTAATAAATACTTCACTTCACTTCCTGCACCGATACCTAATATAATAAATAGGCGACTTTTTAAATCTATATTATGAAAATGCTTTACAACATCATTGTGTGCATTGTATTTGCTATGTGAATAAAATAATTTCCCTTCATTATCAACAAGACGATACACCGTTATGTTATCTTTTGAAATTACCGTTTCAATTTCCCTGGTAACTTTATGGCTACTTATTTTTTCATACAAAAAATAATTTTTTTCTTTTACTAATTCAAGTATGTTTTTCATCATATACCACCAATCACCAATTGTATTTAGAATTGACAAAAGCGACCAAGTTGGCCGCTTTTGCAATTTCACTATCTATATTATCCTAATAATTGAAGAACTGATTGAGGTTTTTGGTTAGCTTGTGCAAGCATAGCTTGAGAAGCTTGACCTAAGATGTTAGCACGAGTCATTTCCATTACCTCACGAGCCATATCAACGTCACGTACACGAGACTCAGCTGCTTGTAAGTTCTCAGACGCATTGTCTAAGTTAGCAATTGTGTGCTCTAAACGGTTTTGGTATGCACCAAGTTGAGAACGTTGTGCAGATACTTTTTCAATTGCATTGTTGATTGTTGTTACAGCTGTAGAAGCTTTGTCATGAGCTTTAATATCTAATGGGTCGCCAGAAGTTGAGCGTAAACCTAGTGCGTCAGCTTTCATGTCATTAATTCCAACTTGGATTGATTGTCCACTGTTTGCACCGATTTGGAAGTTAAGTGCAGATGAAATGCTTGTTTGAGCAGCTTCTGCTTTTTTGAAGCTTAGTGTCACACTCTCACCAACAGCCATATTCTGTAAACCACTAATTGTTAATGTACCCGCCCCAGAAAGAACACCGCCTAAGGTAGCAGCCGCTGAAGTAAGAGCGTTTAACGTTATTCCTGATTGAGCTGGGTCACTTAATTTAAACAATGTACCTGCAGATGCATCATTTATTCTTGTAATTGTGATTGTTCCAGTAGTAGCTGCAGCAGAAACATTACCTAAATTAATAGTAGCTTTTGAGTTGTTTTGCACATCTACGCTACCATCGATTTTCTTAGCAAGACCTTTTTTGTCGCCATTTAATAATTTTTGAGTATTGAACTCAGTAGTGTTAGCGATACGATCGATTTCACTTGTTAACTGATCGATTTCTTTTTGAAGCTCTTCACGGTCAGTTTCAGTGTTCGTGTCGTTTGAAGATTGAACAGCTAGTTCACGCATACGTTGAAGGATAGAGTGTGTTTCGTTTAAAGCACCCTCAGCTGTTTGAATTAAAGAGATACCGTCTTGAGCATTACGAGAAGCTTGGTCTAAACCACGGATTTGTCCACGCATTTTTTCAGAGATTGCTAAACCTGCAGCGTCATCTCCTGCACGGTTAATACGAAGACCTGAAGATAATTTCTCCATTGCCTTAGAACCCGCTGTGTTGTTAACTCCCATTTGACGGAAAGTGTTTAATGCTGAAATATTGTTGTTGATAATCATTGATATTTCCTCCTTGAAATTAGATGTTTTTTTTAACCACATCCATGTGGTTATTTAGTATGTTCAGCAGGTCTGCTACCCGGCCGTGGTAACAACCCCTGCCTTACACTAGTTATATCGTCATGGAAGCGAAGAGTTTAATAGTTTTTATAAATTTTTTATACTTTTTTTAATAGAAATTTTTAACATAAAATCATATACCGTACAAAAAACAGCGGAAAGCCCTTAGTATCAGGCTTTTCCGCTGTTTTGATTTCCTCCTAACAATTGTTGAATTGCATCTAAAGAAACATTTCCAGCTTGGCTATTTTCTTGTTGGATTGATAAATATACTTCTTTTCGATGAATTTCTATATGTTTCGGTGCCTTTATTCCTACTTTCACTTGTTCGCCTTCAACAGACAGGATTGTCATTTCAATGTCATCACCAATTTTTATCACTTGGTTTGTTTTTCTTGTTAAAACGAGCATCATTTTTCCTCCTTTGCTGTTGTTAACAAAGGAAACAGTAAATGTTTCGTTGTATAATCGCTATCTGACAATACAATTTGCTTCCCTTTATTTTGTTTTAAATTGATAACAATCGGTCCTTGAAGGTTCGCTGTCGTTTCATTAAAGGGAGCATGTACCGTAAGTAAAACAAAAATCGCAGCATCGCCTTCTGATTCAAGTTCTAATTGTTCAATTGTCGATTCCGATAATTGAACTTTATAATCACTGTAAAAGCTAAACGGATCTGCTATAACAAAAGCACAATCAACAGTATGTAGCGATTGTAATGTTAAAAATTTTGAATCCTCACTAAAAGGAAGGACAATAAATTCATGTTCCTCTTCAAACGCTGGCAAGCCTTTTTCAAACGTAATAATATGTTGCTTGTCCACTTCTACTTCTCCTAAAAACTTTGTATTTATTTTCATTTTTTTCACCACTCACTTTTATTTTTATTTATTGTAACAAAAAAAGTCACTAAAACACAGTTAGTGACTTTTTTACATTCCTCTATTCACATGTTGACCTACTACACTAAAAGAAATTGATTCTTTTTGTTTCAGATAAACCCCCGTTTTCCAATCAGCCACTTGATACTTCGGCTTATTTGTCTTTACTTGTATATCAAACCGATTAGGAGAATGATATATGTTAAGATCAGAAGGGATATAGGAAAACTTTACCTTTTCTGTTCCTTTTGGAACTTGCGTATATTTAAAGTCAAAATCAAAAATCTTACCGTGTTCCACAGCAAGTCGTGGAATCACATTAGAACCATTTTCTATTTTCATCATGGCATCACCATCGCGCATTTTTTTTGCCATGTATTCATAAATTTTTGACGTTGTTTGTTGTGCATGCTCTGTCGCTTTTCGTAAAGGACTTTTGAGCCCTGCATCTGCAAATGCTTCAGTTTGATCAATAAATAATTGTGATGCCGTTCGGCTAATTGAAATATTCTCAACCGCATTACCCTTGATGTTCATATTGGCAGATTCTTGTGTGATTTTCATTGGAGGGGTATAGGATTTAAGGCCAATTTTTGCATCTTTCGTTGATATATCCAAATATGGTACAGTCATTTACCCTTCCCCCATTAAGCTATCTTAAGAAATCTAATAACGTCGGTTGCATGATACGTGCCCCCGCTGATAATGCTGCACGGTGAACACTTTCTTGTGTAATGAGCTCCATAATAACCCGCTCGATATCAATATCTTCATTGTCCGACATGACACGTCTCGCTACAATTTCCTGCTCCATGACACGTTGATCAATCATTTCAACCCGGTTAACACGTGCCCCTAGCTCTGCTCGTTCAGAGACGACATTATCAATCGATTTATCTAGTTTGTTTAAAAACCCGCTTAATTCTTCTGAAGATATATTCGGGTTATTTAAATCAGTGACAAGTTTATTTAAATCTGCAAACATTTCCGCAGAAAATACATTTTGCGGTCGGATGTTAACAGGCATATGAATCCCTTTCATCACTTCAATCGCAACATTTTCATTATTTGTTGATAATGCCGCTTTTCTTGATAAGATGACTTCGTTATGCTGAAGAGTTTCTGGTGCATTATCCCCTTGTTGATAGTTTAAAGCAAACTCAGGTCCTTCCCCTACAGTAATCGTTTCATCCCCATTAACAAACGCCGTGCCGTTAAACGTAAATTGTTTATTATTATGATTAATCACAAAGTCTTGTTGTGCTGCTGTATTAAAATTACCAAATGGAATATTAATATTATTTAAATCAACCGGTTTATTTGTTGTGTTTGTACCGTTAAAAATATACTTCCCATTTACACTCGTATTTGCTAATGAAGCAATATGTTCATTGATTTGTTGGACTTCTTTTGCAATATTTGCTCGCTGAGAGGCATCATACGTGTCATTTGATGCTTGAACAACAAGCTCACGAACGCGGTGTAGCGCTTGTGTCACTTTATCCAACCCAGAATCAGCATTATCCATCCAAGAGTACACTTCACTTAAATTCCGTTTAAATTGCTCAACTTCTACTACTTCTGTACGGTAACGCATTCCTTTCATCGCAACCACTGGGTCTTGTGAAGCTCTCGTAATTTTTTTCTGAGAAGCTAATTGATCCTGAAGTCTTCCAAGGCGTTCATATCCTTGATTAATATGGCGTAGCGTGTTTTGCGATAACATTGATTGTGTGATTCTCATCTATTCATTCACCCTACCTTATTATCTTCCTACAATACCCATTCCGTTAATAATACGGTCTAGCATTTCATCGACTAACGTAATGTTTCTTGCTGCGGCGTTATATGCATGTTGAAACTGAATCATATTTGTTAACTCTTCATCTAACGATACACTGCTAACGGAATCTTTACGCATTTGAATACTTGTTAATAATGTTTGCGAATTCCCTTGGCGTCTCGCAGCTTCAGCTGTATCAACTGCCATTTCACCAATAACACTTCGGTAAAACCCTTGGATATTTGTTGTAGCTCCATTTATGTTAAAACGTACATCTTTCATATTGGCCAACAATACTGCATTACTTCCATCACCAGCAAAAGCTTCATTTCTAACTTGACCATTTACCGGAGCACCTGATGCTGCGATATTATCAGGTGATTGGCGAATTTCATCAGAAACTCGAATTCTTGAAGCATATCCTTCGACATTTACAACCGCTCCGTTGTTTGTATCACTAAAAAATTGATAGCCGACATGTTGGCCACTATTAATCTCTGAAAGACTCCAGCCAGATTCATGGATTTTATTAAATTCTGATGCAAAAGTAAAAGCCATTATATCCAAATCACTTAACATTTCAGGGTAAATCCCTTTTACGACTAAATTGCCATCTGCTCCTGGTACCGCATAGCCATACGCTTCAATTAATCCTTTTAATTTCCCAAATGTCTTAAACTCATCACCATTGAATTCTTCATGTAGTGTAACAATTTCATTTCTATCGTTTAACTCACCGACTTGAATTTTATCGACGACACCATTCGTTTGTGTAACATTGATTCCATTCACTAGATTCGGGTCACTACCATTTACTAATGGAGGATTAATACGATTGCCACTGTTATCTACTAAATAAACGGTCATACGTCCTTCAGCAACGGGACTTGCTTTTCCACCGCTTCTTACATTCTCAGTTTGTACACTTACTAATCCGGACAAGCGGTCTACTAATCTATCACGCTCATCATACAAATCATTTGGTACATACCCATGTGGTTCTGTTTCACCAATTTTTTTATTTAAATCATTAATTTGTTGTAATAATGAATTGACTTCATTTTGCACTTCGCCAATTTCATGACCGATATCACGACGAAGGGCCGATAAGGAGTCATGTGCATAACGGAATGTATCTGCTACCGCTTCCCCACGTTGAACAACAACAGATCTAGCTCCAGCATCTTCTGGGTTAACCGCTAAATCTTGAAGGGATTGCCAAAAGCGGTCAATTGTATTCGCTAACCCATGTTCAGATGGTTCATTCATAATGTCTTCCATTCGTTGTAATGACTCAAAACGGCCAGCCCAATAGCCAAACTTAGATGATTCTTCACGAAATTGCAAATCTAAAAATGACTCTCTCACCCGTTGAACAGATCCCGCTTGTACCCCAGTCCCTAACTGCCCAGGCATCATCGGACTATTTACAGATGGTGTTGGAAATCCTTGTGTTTGTTCAAAATTTACCCGTTGTCTCGTATAGCCAGGTGTATTGGCATTGGCTATATTATGTCCTGTCGTATGAAGGGCATATTGTTGTGTTGTCATTGCACGGCGTGCCGTTTCTAATGCATGAAAAGTTGATGTCACTCTTTATTCCTCCACTCATTTTCGATTATGCTCTTGAATCAAAGATAGAACGGCTCGCTCCGCCTTCATACTGATTCGATTTTGGACGTTTGTAATTTACATCTTCATCTTGTTGCGGTGATAACATATCAAGGGAAAGGTTCACAAACCGCAACGAATCTTGAATTAATTGTTGGTTAAGTTCATTTTCTGCTTTTAATCCTTCAATTTCTTCCAATAATTCTTGTTGCAGTTTTTCCAACACCTCTTGTTCTTCTGGAGATGTCATTTGAATTAACTGTGCCATCGTTACGCCTTCTGTTACCAATCCCTTGCTATGCAAATACTGCTCAACAACAAACAATCGGTCTTGCTCTAATTTTTTTAGCTGTTGAATGACAACTGCCTCTTTTTTAATAAGCTGGTCAAGAGCCGGCATATCACCTTTTTTTAACACTTCGGCTTTTTCTTTTGCTAGTTTCCGAAACGCTTGATGTACCGAGAGTAATTCTTGCAACACTTCAGCAATGTTCTTTGTTGACATACCGGTTCCTCCTTTTGCTTATTTCACCCAAAAATCAACGAATTTACTTGCTACTTTTTTCGGGTCAACATGATAGTCACCTGAAGCAAGTTGTTCTTTAATTTGTTTCACTTTCTCTTCTCTTTCTAGTTCAATTCTTGAGCCTTTTTGCATCTCAATCGCTTCTTTCGAAATCTCTAGCTTGTCTGATTTTTTTGTTGCTTCGACAGCGGCTTGTTTTTCAATTTGTTTTTTATATGGATTGTTGTGTACGGGTTGAAAAGGATTAATTTTCATGAGTATCACCTCGTCTATGCCTTTTTTTCATTTTCCTCTTATTGATATTATCGGCTAAAACTTAGGAAATGTTAACTTTTTATTTGTTAAGCCGGTCATTTAATGCTTCATATGTCCGATATTTCGCATTTTCTTGTTGACGATTTCGTTCACGAACATCTTTCTCTGTTTGTTCAAGCTTTAATCCATCATTAATCGATTTTTTGCAACCCGAACAAATTTTTCCTTCTTTAATCATTGTGCCACAAGTTGAACAAGGATATGAAAGGTTTGGAAAGTGGTTCACTTTTAAACGACCTTCACGGATAAATCGATAAATATATTCTGCCTCTACATCCGTCGCTTGTGTAATTTCAACAACAGATGCCATCCGATTTTCTTTTTTTCGAATGTACGTATACACCGTTTGAAACATGACTTCAACTTCTTTATAACACTTATCACAAACAGAACGAAAAGCTTTCACAAATACATTTCCACATTTTGGACAATTCTCGATATTATTCATGTCTTTCTCCCCTTCTTTATCCTCTTGCTATCGTTATGGAACGAATGGAGTTTGCTCCATAATGCTTTAACACTTTTCCAGCTTGTCTTACGGTTGAACCCGTTGTATATATATCATCTACAATAATAATATCGGCACTATGAATCAAAGTTTCCACTCCTTTTTTTATGGTAAATGGTGTTGTTTTTCCTAGTCGTTCATTTCTCGACTTCTTACTTTGCTTTTCTTCATCAATCAAGCGTTCAAGCAAGCGATGGCATTCCGGTAAAATACGTGCCACTTCTTCTGCTTGATTAAATCCGCGCTCCCATAATCGTTCTTGACTTAAAGGGATAAAGGTGATGATATCGGCTTGAAAGTGTTTATCATACATGCTTTGTATACCATGATGAAACAATGTCGCTAATTCAACATCACCACGATATTTATAACGGGCAATGACTTCTTTTAAAAACTCGTTATATTCATACAAAGAGCGGTTTTGTTGTAATACCCCCGACCATACTGCAGATTCATCCCAACGTTCGCAGTCATGGCAAAGATTCTCTTTGTAGTAACGTTCCTCTAACGTTGTAAGCATCCGTCCACATACTGTACAGATGTCGCCGCTTATCTTGTTAAGCTTGTTTACACAAGCAGAACAAAGCTGTTCTTCCTCCCCTAACCCACAAACTGTACTCCAGCTGACCTGTTGCAGAAATGGGGTATCACAATAGAGGCAGTAATTCATTTTCTATTCTCCTTTATTCATATATTCGATATGTTTTTTTGCCGCCACCATGGCTTTCGTTTTCCCATAATGAAATAAACAAATATCACCCGTAGGATATGTTGCACTTCTCCCGACGCGTCCCGCGATTTGAACAATCGCTGCTTCTGTAAATACTTCATCTTCTGCACCAAGAATAGCCACATCAATATTTGGTACAGTAACACCCCTCTCTAAAATCGTTGTCGTAATTAAAAGTTGAATTTCATTCGCTCGAAATTTCTTCACTTTTTCATGACGGTCTGGGTCTTCTGCATACACTCCTTCACAATCAATGTTTTTGACTTTTAAAATATGAGTGACATCAAACACGTGTTGGATAGACGGGACAAATAAAAACATTTGCTTTTGTTTTTGGATTCGTTGTTCACACCAGGACACAACGTTTTTTGGGAGTTTTTGTTTTTGTAGTTGTTTTTGCCAATGACCACACCATTGAAATCTCGGTACAGATAAGGGGAACCCATGATAGCGCCGTTTTATTGTTATTGCTTTTAATGAGTGTTGTTTTACTTGTTGTTTTAAAGAGCGTGAAGGAGTAGCTGTTAATAAAATTTGAGAAGAGGAAGGCTTTTTTGCTTTTTCAACAGCATAGGAAAGGCTTTTATCAAAAGAGAAAGGGAAAGCATCAACTTCATCAATAATCATGACATCAAACATGTGATAAAAACGCAGAAGTTGATGTGTCGTTGTAAGGTAAAGTCGGCCGCTCTCTGATTTTTGTGGACTTCCTCCATATAAGGAAACGAGGTTTGTTTTTGGAAAAGCTGATTTAAATCTAGGAGTTAACTCAAGAACAACATCTGTCCTTGGGGTGGCAAGCGCGATTCGTTTACCCGCTTGTAAGGCGGTTTTGATCCCTTGAAAAAGGAGTTCGGTTTTCCCCGCCCCACAAACAGCCCAAATGAGAATGTTGTCATTTTCTTGTATTGTTTGTTCAATCGCAGCTGATGCGTGTTCTTGGCGAGGAGATAATGTCCCTTGCCAGTCTAATATGTCTTCCATTTTTGCATCTGGGGGCGGACCTGTCCATGAGAAAAGCGGCGTACATTGTGAGATTCGGCCGAGCATAATACAGTGGCGACAATATATACATTTGCACTCGCACCTAGCACACTGGAATGTGGCAAACTTTCTTTTTTCACGATTCCCACAACGGTTACATACCGTTTGGTTGTTTTGTGGAGTGATGCCACGGTGATATTGGATATAGCCGTTTTCATAGTGGAGTTGTAATTCTTCGATGGAGAAAGGGAGTTCATCAAATGTGAGTTGTTTTCCATAGAGGATTTGTTGTAATTGCTCGTTACATGAAAACGAAAGATTGAGTTGGTGTGGCTTAATCGAATCGATATGTGAGATTGGTACAGCCTGTGAGTGAAATGGAGAAAAAAAAGAGGGAGTAAGGAAACCTTCCGGTGAGGAGATGAAGCGCAAAGGGAAAACTCCTTTCAAATTAATGTATTAGGTGAGCAAGTGAAAATCTAACGGACCTCCGATCCGCTATTTTAGTCATTTATCCTATTTTTCAGAAGCTATCAGACATCTGTTCCGTTATCTCTGGAAAAAACAAGGATTCAGGCGCCATTTTGGCCAAATAAGAGAACTGATGTCCGATACGACAAGAAAACACCCCGATTTTCATAAAATAAACGGTACATATGTCCGCACGGCCTCACCCTAGACCCCAACGCCAAACACACAAAAAGAAAAGCACACAAACTAATCGTTGCATGCTCCTCTTAGGATGATTATTTAACTGTGTTCCAACCGATGCCAATACTACCTTCACCAAGATGTGTTCCAATAACCGGGCCGAAATAGCTTAATGATACTTTTGCATTCGGATATTTTTCTTGTAATTCGGTTACAATCTCTTGGCCTTTTTCTTCACAGTTTGCGTGAATCACTGAAATCTGCCATGAACCATTAGAAACATCTTCGTCTAACATTGTATAAATTTTGCCGAGTGCTTTTTTCGCTGTTCTCACTTTTTCAAACGGCACGATTTTTCCTTCAACGAAATGTAAAATCGGTTTAATTTTTAATAAGCTTCCAACAACAAGCTGAGCAGCATTTAAACGGCCACCACGGTGCAAATGATTTAAATCATCAACAACAAAATATGCTTTTCCTGTTGTTTTCATTTCTTCAAGCCTTTCTAAAATAGCATTCACTGGCTTCCCTTCTTTTGCAAGGGATGCTGCTTCTACTACAAAAAAGCCTTGTGGTGAACAGCTAATTTCAGAATCAAACACGTGAACATTGATGCCTTCTACCATTCCTGTTGCGCTAACTGCTGTTTGGAATGTACCACTAATGCCACTTGATAAGTGAATCGAAATGACATCCTCATAACCTTCTGTTTTTAATTGTTCAAACAAATTCACGAATAAACCGATCGCAGGTTGAGAAGTTTTCGGAAACTTATCTTCCGCTTTCATCATCGCATAGAACTCATCAGTCGTCATATCGACGCCTTCTTGGTAAGACTCTTCGCCGATGACGACATTTAACGGTACAACGTGAATATCGAGCTCATCAATGACTTGTTGTGGTAAATAAGCGGTACTGTCGGTGATAACGGCAATTTTACTCATATGCATTTCCTCTCTTTTCTCTATATACTTGTCCCTTATTCATTACTATTACATTCTAGTGTACTGTATTCACCAAAAGATTGCGATTATCCTCTCTCATTTTTACAAATGCTTACACTATTGTAAAATACCTTCTGTCAGAAACTTTTGTACCAAAACAAAAAGGACAAACAGAATGTCTGCCCTTTTGCTGTCAGCTTAATTTACTTTAACCCATCCATTTTTAATAGACTCGACAACTGCTTGTGTTCGATCGTTTACATTCATTTTTTGTAAAATATTACTTACATGGTTTTTAACTGTTTTTTCACTAATATATAATGCTTCTCCGATCATTCGGTTGCTATGTCCATCCGTCATAAGCTGTAATACTTCACACTCACGACGAGTTAAAATATGTAGAGGTTTACGGTACTCAACCTCTTTAAATCCAATTTCTGTTTCGTCATTTTCATCTTCTTGAGCAAGACGTCTATATTCATTAATTAAATTGTGAGTGACTTTTGGATGAATGTACGCTCCGCCAGCACCAACAACTTTTACAGCCTCAATTAAAGCATCCGCATCCATTTCTTTTAAAAGGTATCCAGCTGCCCCTGTTTTTAATACATGTGTTACATATGTTTCATCATCATGAATCGATAAAATAAGAACTTTTACATCTGGGTAACGGTCAATAAGCTCACGAGTCGCTTCTACTCCATTAACTTGTGGCATATTAATGTCCATTAAAATTACGTCAGGTTGGTATTCTTCCACAAGATCGACCGCTACTGCTCCATCTTCACCTTCTGCAACAACTTCAAAACCTGCTTCCATCGCTAAAATCCGTTTTACACCTTCACGGAATAATTGATGGTCATCAATAATTACAATACGAATGATATCTTGTTCATTCATTTCTTTCACCTCTTCACCTTAGTCATCAACTTTATCTTTTTTCTTATTTACTTACTGTTACTACCATATATATCGACAAGCTTTACTCGGTAATCAATGGGACTGAAATAAAAATTGTAGTACCGACATTTAACTTGGAACTAATTTTAATTTCGCCTTTTAACATATTCACTCTTTCTTTCATACCTATAATGCCAAATGAACCTTCTTTCTTTTCATTTAAATCAAACCCACTGCCATCATCTTTAATAAAAATCACAGCACGCTTTTCTGAGATTTCAATTTTCACTTCAATTTCAGTAGGGTTAGCGTGTTTACTAGCATTTTGTACAGATTCCTGCACTAGGCGAAACAGGGCAACTTCAAGCTGCTGAGAAAGCCTTTGTTCTTTCCCAATATTCCGGAAACGAACTTTAATTTTTGTATGCTCGGCAAATGTTTTTAAATACTTTGATAATGTAGGTACAAGTCCTAAATCATCTAACGCCATTGGCCGCAAGTCATAAATAATTCGACGAACTTCAGCCAATGAAGCTTTTACCATAATCCGCAAATCACGAATTTCTCGTAAGGCCTCTTCAATTCCTTTTTCATTATAAATCCGTTCGACAATTTCAGAACGTAAAAGAATATTGGCCATCATTTGAGCTGGACCATCATGAATTTCTCTCGATAGTCTTTTTCTTTCATCCTCTTGAGCCTCAATGATTTTTAGACCAAATTCTTGCTTTTCCTTTGCGTCCTCAACAATTTCGCCAAATTGTCGCAAATCTCCTGCTAGAAAATTGTAAACGACTGACATTTGTGTCGATAATGTTTCTGAACGCTCAATCGTGTCTTTTAACGTGAGCAATCTTCTTTCTATTGTATCTCTACGATCACGTAATTGTTTTTCCTCTTGACGTAATATCGCTAACTGGACTTGATATTCATTTGCTTGTTCGTATGCTGTACGCACCTCTTCGTTTGTGAATTTATTGAAATTCTTACTTACTTCCACTAATCGAGATCTCGCTAATTTAGCATGAACATCTGTACGATCGGCTCTATCAATTAATTCGCCTACTTTCAGACGAACCTCGACAAGTTCCTTCTCAAGCTCTTGATATTCATTCCGTGAATGTTCCCCAATTTTAAAAATTTCTTCACGACTAGCTCCAACCGTATCAATCGTCTTTGTAATTATCTGTTCCAACATCTGCTTTTCCGACAAAGACAACCACCACCCTCTATAGTTACATTCATTATCATATATAAAATCTATTAACATCCGAAAACCTTTCGAATCGATAATAAAATAATAGATTACATGGATTTGGTTTTTTCGATGTAATATGATAATTTTATCATAATTATTTGAGTGGTAAATTGACAAATTTAGCTTACCACTCTTATATTACATCTTTGTTTCTAATTTGTGTAAAAATATGAGACAGAATTTGGAGGGTTTCCTAGTGCTTACATCCTATTATACAGTGAAAAAATCAGGGGAACACGAAATCAGCATTCAAAAATCACGCTTTATTACCTATATTAATCGAGTGAAAAATGAGCAAGAAGCCTTGGACTTTATTACAACAATAAAAAAGAAACATGCTGATGCCAATCATAACTGTTCTGCTTATGTTATTGGTGAACATGATGAAATCCAAAAAGCAAATGATGATGGTGAACCAACAGGAACAGCAGGTGTTCCGATTCTTGACGTATTAAAAAAACGGAAACTAAAAGATACGGTTGTTGTTGTGACAAGATATTTTGGTGGCATTAAATTAGGAGCAGGTGGGTTAATTCGCGCATATAGTGGTGCAACAAGCGAAGGGCTCCAAGCGATTGGTATTGTCGAACGGAAATTAATGCAAATCATGAAAACGTCAATCGACTATCACTGGTTAGGTAAAGTCGAAAACGAACTGCGTCACTCACAGTACCCCCTAAAGGAAATTCATTATTTAGATCAAGTTCATGTCGAAACATATGTGCCATTTGAGGAACAAGACTCATTTTTAGATTGGATGACGAATGTAACAAATGGTCAATGCATAATAGTGAAGGAAGACATCGACTATTTAGAGGAGGATATGTAACGGCTTTCTTTCTAGTTGATCCTAGTTTTTACTAAATCTACTGATTTCGATAGATAAAAACAAAAAATACAAATATATTACAATATCTATGTTTCTCTTTACGACAATGTAATTCTCCTTTAGAATAGTGGAAGGTTTTATTTTATATTAGCGAAAAGAGGAATTTATAAAATGAGTGAACCGATTACAAGAAGACAAGACAAAAAAACGACTTCAAAGCGAAAAACGTTTTTAAAAGTTTTACTTCTTATAGGAATGTTTTTATTTATAACAGTAGGTGGAACAACAGCCTACTTCGTTTGGAAACTAGATAATGTAGCAACCGGCTCTCAACAAGAACTAGAACGCGGTGACAAGTCAGAAAAGCGAACAGAAGCTGTTAATCCAAGTAAAGATAACATATCGATTCTCTTATTAGGTGAAGATGCTCGTCCAGGGGAAACTCGAGCACGTACTGATGCAATCGTTGTTGCAACGTTTAATAAAACAGAAGGCTCTGTCGTTTTAACAAGCATCCCTCGTGACTCGCGTGTGGAAATTGTAGGAAGAGACCATTTAGATAAAATTAATCATGCTCATGCATATGGCGGAGTCGATATGACAATCGATACCGTTGAACAATTTTTAGATATTCCGATTGATTATTTTGTGAAACTTAATTTTCAATCATTTGTTTCCGTCGTTGATGCATTAGGTGGCATCGAAGTGGAAGTACCATTCACATTTGAAGAAAAAGATACAAACAATAACTGGATTACACTACACGAAGGTGTTCAAACATTCAACGGTGAAGAAGCACTTGCTTATACCCGGATGAGAAAGCACCCTCAAGGAGGCGGTGACGTTGGTCGTGGTCAACGTCAACAACAAGTTATTGAAGCGATGATAACAAAAGCCGCCTCATTCTCATCGATTACTCGTTTTGATGATGTCATTGATGCTGTAGGTGAAAACTTACAAATGAACTTGTCGTTCGGAAACATCATTGCCCTTCATACGTATGCAGCATCATTAAATAATATTGAAATGCTTCAAATTGAAGGCGATAATTTAATGCTTGATGGAATATATTATTATGAACCAAAACAAGAGTCAGTTGAAGAAATTCGCCAACGGCTTCGTCAACATCTCCAATTAGACGCTCGTGTTGTTTATAATGACAAACCAGAAGAAATCATCACAACTCAAAATTAACAAATCAAGATGTATGAATGGATCTAATCTCTGTTCATACATCTTTTTTATCGTTTTGGATTAAACACACGTTTACTTCGAATCGGTGTTTCTTCGGACAGAAAAATGCGTTTCATCGCATTAATGAGCGGCTGCCGTTCTTGTCCCATTAAGCCGATAAACTCAGCATATACTTCCACAACAACAAGTAAAACAGTTAACAATAACAGCGATGCCCACAACGTCGTATTCGTAAACAATATCGCACACAGCCCGAAAAAGAAACTAAACCCGTACACAATAAGGACTGTCTTGCGATGACTATACCCCATTGATAATAAACAGTGGTGCAAATGCCCTTTATCTGCCATATAAATTTTTTGTTTATTCAAAGTACGCCGAATAATGGCAAACACCGTATCAAAAATAGGAACAGCCAATATTATAATCGGAATTAATAAACTAAATACCGTCACACTTTTAAATAAACCTAATATTGAAATAACGGCAATCGAATAACCAAGAAAAAGTGCACCTGTATCACCCATAAATATTTTTGCAGGGTGAAAATTAAACAATAAAAAACCTAGCGTACTGCCAATTAATAATACCGATAATGAAATAATAAACAAATGATTACCTGGATCAATAATCGCCATGACGACAATCGATGAAATCGCAATAACCGCAACACCACCGGCTAGTCCATCAAGTCCATCAATTAAATTGATGGAATTCGTCACACCGACTATCCATAGAACAGAGATAATATAACTGAAGATTCCTAATTCGACACCACCTACAAAAGGTAAATCAATCGAATTTATCATAATGCCTGAAGTGACAACAACCGAAGCCGCTACAAGCTGTAATGGAAATTTCAGCTTAGCAGAAACGTTATATTTATCATCTAAGATTCCTGTTAGAATAATGATGATGGCCCCAATAATGACAGGATATAAATACTGATTTTCAAGGTTAAGATATAAAAGTCCAGCTGCAGTACCTGCAATGATCGCCAATCCACCTAAACTCGGAACAGGCGTGTTATGAACATTGCGTTTATTCGGTTTATCGACAATCTCAAAGCGTTTGGCCAATTTTATAATCAAAGGAATGGAGAAAATTGAAGCGACCAAAGAAATTAAAAAAGCAATGAATAATGCCGTCATATTTCCACCTCCTAAGACGTACATAAACAATTCTTCCTCTATATCTTTACCTATTTTCCATTCTTTAAACAAGCGAACCATTTCCAACTGCTAAAGAAGAAATCAGTTACGCTTCTCGTATCGGACACCTGTTCCGTTAAATTATGAAATTCCAGCCTTTTGCGATTCTTATCGGACATCTGTTCCGCTAGTTATCCATATTAGTCAGAAAATCATTGCATTATCCTAACTTAACGGAACAGTTGTCCGATAGCATTTAAAAAAACAGGAAATATTGTATAAATAGAGGAACAGATGTCCGTTAATTTTTCTCGGAGCTTTACATAAGAAAAACGCGGAGCGTCTTTTCGTTTCAAGCGAGTGTATGATGAAACAACAAACACATCCCATGTCCCATTTTTGCGGTCAGAGCAGCCGTTATTTGTTAACATGATACGGGTTTCCGTTTTTTAGCGGCCACAGGAGCGCTTATTCACGCAAAAGCCAAACTATTTCTAGCGATATTTTATGAATAACGGCTCCTGTGTCCTCCAAAGTTCCAAAACGCTAGCCATGTTCACAGATAACGGTTTTCATGGCCGCTTTCTTACCATAAACAACAAAATTGCTAACGCGATAAACCCGTCCAAGTTTTGAATGATTCACTGGGGTCTTTTCTTGCTGTCTCATAGTACTCATTTATTAGAGCATTGTTATACACAAGTCGACTATTTTATAGTTTCCTACACAATAAGAAAAGTGCGAAGCCCTGCCCGCTTTTGACAGTGAACCACAAGTGCTCTTCTTGGGGTGAAACGAGCAAGTGCGCAGCCTTCGCTCTTCTTGAATAAGCTTTCAAAGCTTCGCTGCTAGACCAAAAATTTTCTTATTAAAAAAAAAACGATAACAGCACTCACACTGTTATCGTCGTTTAGACCATTCAATTGTTTTTTCAAGTCCTTGCTCTAATGATACCGTTGGCTTCCAACCTAGTGTACTCTTGAGCTTGTCATTAGCAAGGTAACTTACCTTTATATCACCTGGACGTTCCTCTTCAAATTGTGGGGTATACGAAACGCCAACCCCGTTACAAAGGATTTGTAATAAAGAAGCGATGCTTGTTTCTGTATTTGTACTAACATTAAAAACCATCTCATTTACGTTGCCTTCAGACAGTAAGCACCGTAAAACCGCTTGTGCAACATCTTCAACATAAACAAAATCTCGTGTTTGTTCACCATCACCATAAACGACAACTTGTTTACCTGCAAGAAGCTGGTCAATAAAAATGGTGATGACCCCAGCTTCCGTAGCTATACTTTGCCTTGGGCCATACACATTTGCAAATCGTAAAGCAAACACATCAAAACCATATAAGCGTCCATATGCTTTGATATATTCTTCAGCAGCTAATTTAGACACACCGTAAGGAGATAGTGGCTGCAGCTTTTCTTCTTCCTTAATAGGCAATGTATCGACTGGGCCATACACAGCTGCTGAAGATGCATATATAAATGTTTTTATTCCATATTGGCGAGCAAACTCTAACACATGAATCGTACCGTCAATATTAATCGTAGCATCCATAATTGGATTTTCCACTGAAGGTCCTACTTTGCTTTGGGCGGCTAGATGGATAATGTCTGTAATTCCTTGTTGAGTAAAAAACACATCTTCCAATTTTTCTTTTTCGGTAATATCAACTTCATAAAAGCTAACAAGTTCACTTTGATTTACATATTCGAGCTTTCCTGTGCTTAAATTATCGACAATGATAACTTCTTTGCCTTGCTCAACAAGTTGGTCAACGACATGAGAACCGATAAAACCAGCCCCGCCGGTTACAAGTACTTTGCCCATAGCTAAAGCCTCACTTTACCCCATTACACGATCGTAACATCTGTTTTAGTTTCGTCAGTAACGGAGTTGGTTTTTTTTACTTCTGTCCCTTCCGCTTTGGACTTATCAAAAAGGACGATAAATGTTTTTAATAAAATGACAATATCTAACCAAAAACTATAATTACGAATATAGTATAAATCGAAGCGTAGTTTATCATGTACTTCAGAGCTATATTTCCCCATAATTTGCGCATAGCCTGTAATTCCAGGTTGAACCGTATTTCGATACCCATAATGGTAAATTTCTTTCGATAATTGTTTGATAAAAAATCCGCGCTCTGGTCGTGGACCAACAAGCGACATATCACCTTTTAGTACATTAAACAGCTGTGGCAACTCGTCTAAACGTGTTGCTCTCATAAATTTTCCGACTTTTGTAATTCGGTCATCGTTTTCCGTTGCTAGCACAGGACCGGTTTTACTTTCTGCACCTTCAATCATCGAACGGAATTTATAAATCATAAACGGCTTATTGTTTTTCCCGTAACGCTCTTGTTTATAGATAATACTTCCTTTTGGGTCTTCTAATTTCACCAATAAAGCGGTAAGCAATAAAACCGGTGAAATGAGAATAAGGATAAAAACAGAGGAAACAATATCAAAGATTCGTTTCAGTACAGCTTGGTCCCATGTTAAACCAAACGGCTTTACTGACATCACTAACGTATCATCAAATGGTGTCACACTTGCTCGTTGCAACAATAGTTCATACAAACTTGGAATCGTGTAGACAAGTTTATTACATTCCATCGCATGATAAATAATTTTTGATTTTGTTTCTTTACTAATATTCGTACACAACATGACATAATCACTATGAGTAATATGCTGATGGATTTTATTCATCGGTGTTGTTGGTTGAATATGAGTAACATGAGTCCCTTTTAGCATCGGGTGTTTAATTTTCCCAATCATACGCTGGGCACTTTCATCATCCCCAATTAATAAAACACGTCCAACAACTTTCCCTCTTGTTAATTTAATGTACGTCCATTTAAACATAATCATAAGAAAAATCATGAAAAACATTGCAATTAAAATAACAGAACGTGGCATAGCAAATTCACGGAATAAATAAGATGCTGACATCGTTAAAAACGACATAAAAATAACCGCAATGACGATTTTCACACTTATATCCCATAATGTATTTTTACGATCTAATGCGTACAATTCATAAACAGAAATAAAAAACAATCCAATTAATAAAATCCAAGGCAATAAAGAAATAAAGGAATCCCAGTTTTTTTGTGGAAATCCATGATATCGAATGTAAAAAGCAGAAATATAAGCGACTAAGATACAAATAAGATCTCCAAGTATAATGATGGCTTTGTGGTTTTTCAATTCACTAATATTAGACATTATGAATTTCACCCCTTTTTCAGCTGACAAATCCCCCGCTAAATATGGTAGATTTTGTCTATTTATCTATTTATTAATAACAATTTCGACAAATACAAATCATAGATAACTATACTATAGAATAGCAAGGAAGAAAACAAAAAGATAGGTACTGGTAGGAAATTAGAGATTTTTACAAATAAAACCTTTATAAAAAAGCCACTGAATCGACCATTGTTTTGACCATTACAGTGACTTTTCACTTCTTTAATTAAACGTGTTAAGAACTAATGGTATTCTCAACAACTGACTTTTGAAGTTTGTCATTTTAACTTGTTCTTTTTCAAATCAAATTCAATCATCTACGACAAAATATAACATAATGATTTTTTATTTTATATTAAGTTTTGTTGTGAACCCTCCCTCGACAACCTGGATTTTATCATTATAGATAAACTTATTTTTGAAGTGTAATACTATTCAGGCACGATGACCTTAATTTCATGTTACAGCCTTATAAGTAATGATTTCAATTAATAGCCTGAGTGAATTGAACGAACGATTGGTTAGTATTTTTACCCATGTTTGAATTTTTGTTTTACGGATAATCATTGTTTTAAAATCTACTTCTAATGTAACTCCATCATATTATAACTTGCTTAAGAAACTAACCTTTTTTTGATAAAAGCGTCTGTTACTGAAGTTTTTTCTAAGCATTTAGAAGTAAATTGTCAAAAGAACGACTTTAAATAGAGATTTTCGGTTTTGCTTTAAATTTTGATGAAGATACTTTGTATTCTTATATGTTGCCATAATATGATTTACAGTTTTGAAATACAGTTGTCATAACCTCTTGGCACTAACCATAGATTTTTGTTTACGTAAACAACTGCTCTCATCATTTTATTTTTTTAATCAACTTGTTTGTCAACAGGACAACGCATCCATCTCTTTTATTTTCAACTATTAAAGAAAAACGCATGTCCTTCTTATCTTTTCAAGCGAAATGCGGGGCCCTACCCTCCTTTGACAGTGAACCCCAAGCGCTCTTCTTGGAGTGAAGCGCGCAGGTATGGAGCCTTCCATCTACTAGAGTAAGCTTTCGCAACTTCACTGCTATACCAAAACTTTTGTACTTTCTTATACGAAAAAAAAGCACTTAAGTTTCAGTATATTGAACAGAAACTTAAGTACTTTAAATCTTATCTATACTTAGGTATATCAAAGTGTAATATTGGATTATCCAATTGGTTGTAAAGATTTTTTATACTTGGAATTTGCTTAGTTGCCCATTCCATATCAGTAGCATATTGCTTTACCCCCGGCCTTGCAGGATTCCATCTCATTTTGTATAGTGTGTTTTGTTTATTAGCATTATGAATATAATCTTCACCAATAAACTTTGCTCCGCCTATTATAGCTGCTTCCGGGCTAAACCAACCTTGATTATAAGCATAAATTGCACCCATTTCTTTAGCAGCACTGTCAAATGCTCCAATACCAAACATGTTGTAAGTAGTTCTTACATTTGATAAATTATTCCTGTTTGACGAAGTGGCTAATACAAGGTTTCCATTAGAATTTCTTCCTACATCAATCCCAGTAGCTAATTCAGAATTTCCATTACCCGTTTCTAATAAAGCATGAGCAATCAAATATACTTCATTTACAGAGTGCTGACGTCCTGCATCTATAAATGCTTGACCTTTCCCATCTAAGATACCTCTCCCAGCAAGAATTCTATTCAACTGAGAAGAAGGAACACCAACACTTGATGATAGAACAAGATGTTGAAATATATCATTTTGGTTTGGATCCATGAAAGGTTCAAAATCAACAGTCTTAGCATTTCTCCACGTATCAAAGTTAATTTCATACCATTTATTGCTAGTGCCAACTGTTGTGCCAGTCACTTCCCTAACAATAGCAACTTGACGGTCTTTGGCAATTCGTCCAAAATTGTGGCTCGAATTAGAAGCTTGTTCTCTAACATTTCCATTTGTTGTTAGAACAGCCACTCGTCCAACATTAACAAGTGAGGTATGAACGTATAACGTTTGATTGTTATAAGTGACCCTATACCACTTGTTGCTAGTACCTACTGTCGTACCAGTCACTTCACCTTGTATTACTACTGTTGTCCCACTATTAACAGTAGCGGCAATATTATTATTGTTTGCTGTACTAGCTGAGGTGCGTAACCGTGTTCCATTCGTATTGACTACCCCACGTTCAACTACATTTGCTAATGAACTATGGATAAAGCCCGTTCGATTCCGATATCGGTCGGTTTGCGGAGGGGGATTTAATGATAATTGAATAGACAACGCATTTGCAAATGTTGAGCTTACTTGCGTATACGTAATAATTTCTCTGTCATTAATATAGCCCTTCTCTGCTAAATCTAACAATCTTCTTGCTTCATTTTTAATATTATTATGAACACCAATTGCGTTAATAATAAATTGATATCTACCAATCGCTGTATCAAAATTTCCTTTTTTGTGCTCTTGGCTAGCCCAATCTAATAAAGCTTGTGCACTTTCATTAATCCCGTTTATAAACCTTTGTTCTGAGGAATAAAGAAGGTGTGCATCAGTAAATAGCTCTAATCTTATTGAAGCAGTTGGTCCATTAGAAGCAATATTTTGCAATTGGCTAACAGTAGGGATACGATTTCTTTGTTTTGCATAACCTAAACGTAATTCCACTTCTCTTTTTAATAATTCAGGTAAAACAGGAGCTGATAAAATAAATTCAAAGCGTTCAACCGCAACACCATATCGTCCATTTTGGTGCTCTGTTTTAACCCAATTTAAAAGAGATTGTGCACTCGTTGCAATCCCTTCTTCAAAACGACTATCATCAGGGAAGTAGTTATACCCAACAATAAAGAAAGATAGTCTCTCAGACGCTGTGTTTTGCTGATTCGCTAACTCTGCTAAACGATTGGCTGTCACTTGCTCTCGGTTCTTTGCAAATGCGAACGCTACTTGAACTTCCATCGAAATATCATTTGACAGTGAAGGAGCAAGCAGAATTGTTTCATAACGATCAGCGGCCGTGCTAAAATTGCCTTGTTGATGCTGGCTTCTAGCCCAAGTATACAATGATTGAGCACTTGTATTAATACCATTCACAAACCTAGCATCATTAGGATACAATATGTGACCTGCACTAAAGCTTGATAATCTGTCTGATGCTGTTGATTGATTTCCTGCTATTTCGTGTAGCTGATTTGCAGAAGGAATTTGTACATTTCGCTTCGCATAGGAAAGTCTAATTTCCAACTCTTGTTTTAAAGAATTCGAAAGAACAGGTGCAGTTAAAATCAATTCAAAAGATTCTACTGCATTTGCATAGTTTCTTTGCTGGTGCTGTGAAACAGCAGACACTAATAATGCACTCGCTGTAGTCTCAATTCCTGATACAAATCTCGAATCACTTGGGTAAAACTCATAACCTTCAATTAAAAGACTCAATCTCTCTTTCAAATCCGTCTTCTTCATAGCAGAATCGTATATTGCATCTGGACTCCTTCTACCTGCCCTTGCATCAGCTAGATTTCTTTCTGCCTGCTGCCTCAAACTCGAACTTAACTTAGGTGCAGAAAGGATAAATTCATATCGTCCTATTGCAACATCAAAATGTCCTTGTTGGAGTTGAGTATTTGTCCAATTCATTAATGAACGAGCACTTGTATTAATTCCAGATTCAAATCGGTTATCACTTGGATATAGATAATACCCATCGATAAACATTTCAAGCCTTTCTGAAGCTGTTGATTTGTTTTTCGCCTGAGTATTAAATTGGTCTGCGTTAGGGACTTTTACTCTTTGCTGAGCAAACTTCCGTCTAACTTCTGCTTCTTTCTTAATACTATTTGAAAGAACTGGTGCAGCTAAAATATAATCATAGCGCCCAACTGCCACATTGTATTGCCCTTGTTGATGTTGTTGTCTAGACCAAACTAACAATGCTTGTGCACTCGTATTAATTCCTACTTCAAACCTTTTATCTGCCGGATACGTTTCGTAACCTGTTATAAAAGCAGCTAATCTTGCTGATGCAGAAGATTGCCTACTTGCAAAATCATGCAACATATCTGGAGAACGTTTCCCTTGTTTTGCATAATTAAGATTTGATTGCGTTTCATTTTTAATACTTGAGCTTAATGATGGTGACGCTAAAATATATTCATAGCGGTCTATCGCAATCGCAAACTGTCCTTCAATGTGTTGGGAGGCTGACCAATTTAACAAAGCTCTTGCACTTGTATTAATTCCATCGCTAAATCTTTTGTCAGTTGGATAAAGTCCAAACCCATCAATATACATGGCAAGACGCTCTGAAGCCGTTGATTGCGATCGCGCTACGGTATTCATGTCGTTAGCCGAAGGAATTCGTTTATTGGCTTTTGCATATTTCAACTTCACTTGAACTTCACGTTGAATTTCTTCAGTAAGAACTTGAATAGGTAACAAAGCTTCATAACGTTCAATAGCAACCGCAAACTGTTGTTGTTGATGTTGTTGTGTAGCCCACATTAACAATGACCTTGCACTGGAGTTGATGCCATCAATAAATCTTGCGTCATTTGGATACCGTTCAAAACCAGAAAGATACATTTCTAGGCGCTCAGTAGCCGTTGATTGCGAAGCAGCACGTTGTAGCCACTCATCAGCATTTCTAGGTTCAGAAGAAGCAAGTTGTACTGTTGTGCTCTCCTCTTCAACCATTGCCTCATCAACTTGAAAACTTTCTTCTTCTAGTAACTCTTCAACTACAATTTCCTCATTTAGAAACTCTTGGTTACTCTCATTCTCATAGGCATATATCACTTGAGAGTGTGATAGATTAGGAACCAACAATAAACTCACTATTAACTTTTTCATAAAGCGATTGTAGTTTCTCCCTCCTTTACTACCAATTTAGTAAAATTGATAGCATTATATATATTTCTTCTTTATAATAATTTATTTAATTTGCTATGTAAATGGTGAATTCTACAAAATTCCCCATATTTCTTTTAATATAAAGCTTTTTCACGCAAAAAAAGTCGACAAAGCGTAAACTTTGTCGATAGTAGTAATATTTCCTTATCTTCTATTTCGATTTGTATAAGCCTCATCTGCCACAATTAGTCCTACAGAATCATTTTGTCTCCATACACGGTCCCAATTTGATACTGGTACCGGTCTGTCACCAACATACGGAGAAATTTCCAGTGTAAAACCTGGCTTTTTATATTGAACTGCAAACCAACTTGCAAATCCACCACCACTAGTGCTTCTCGTAACATCAATTATTGGGTATCCAGTTTTATTAGACACTGTTCTCGTTAATGGACCTGGGTTTCTAGCAAAAATAACTTCACCAGAAGAATGATAGTCAATAATGGTTTTTAAATGTTGGTTTTCTTGAACAAAATTATACATAGTAATCGATTCAGGCTCACTAAGTGGTCTTGGACCTTTATACATACTTGGGCTCGGTCGACCAGGATTGTTTGTAATCGTGTTCCAAAAATGTGGAAACTGTCGATTCAAGTCTACTCCTCTAGCATTCGCTTTCCAAGGTGCAAAGTTATTGCTGCCACCATTAATTCTTACAGCCTCTTGAGCAATACGATTACTGTTTAGTGCATTAGCGCCTTGTTGAACTAAAGTTACTCCATCCGGATTTACCATCGGAACATACCAAATACTTGTCCGGTCGAGCACTTGCTTTACATCAAAACCACCAAAACGATTACCATTGGCATAAGCAAAAGCATATTCATCAATTTGCTTCATAATGACATTCGTTGTCATATGTTCTCTTGCATGATTAGAACCATTAATAAGAACTTCTGTGCTACCTCTACCTAATTTGACTGCGTAAATATTTCGGCCATCAAGTGATTTCCCAAGAACTTTCGTTTCAATTAATCCTGGGTACATTCTCTCTAATGCACGAATGTCATTTTCCATTTGTCGATAAGTGTAATTCTGTACTTTTGCATTTACGATTCTTTTTATTTCTACTAAACTACGTCGCTCTTCTGCTAAGTTTAAATTAAACCTTGCCTGGTCTCGAATTGATTTTGGAACTTCAGGAATTCCAATTAAATGCTTATAACGACCAATTGCCGCTTGGAAATCTCTCGCTCTATGTCTTGATTCAGCCCAGTCTAGTACACTACGTGAACTAGCTGCAATTCCATCAGCAAATCTTTTATCATTCGGATAAAACAAATGCCCCTCTAGATAATGAGCTAAACGTTCAGATGCTGTTGACTGATTTCTCGCTCTATCGTTTAGTTGGTTTGCAGTTGGTACACGTTGACCTCGCTTAGAATAACTAAGCCTTGCTTGTGTTTCTTTTTTAATCGCATTTGATAATACTGGCGCAGATAAGATAAACTCATACCTTCCAGTAGCAAGGGAAAATTGACCTTGTTGATGTTGCTGCCTTGTCCATGTTAATAAAGCATTTGCACTATCATTAATTCCTGTTTCAAACCTTTTATCATTTGGATATAATTGATAGCCTTCAATAAATTTTTCTAAGCGTTCAGTTGCTGTAGATTGACTTCTTGCTTCTTGATGTATTTCGTTTGGAGTTGGAACCTTTTTATTTGCTTTTGCATAGTCGAGTTTCATCGTAACCTCATCTTTAATCGACCTACTCACTTTCGAAAAAGATAAGATATACTCATATCGATCAACAGCAAGACTAAAATTTCCATTACCATGTTGTTGACTTGTCCAATTTAATAATGCTCTTGCACTATCGTTAATTCCTTTTTGAAAACGACTATCATTTGGAAAAAAGAAAGAACCGTCGTCAAAAGAAACTAGTCTTTCTGAAGCTGTTGCCTTATTACTAGCAATTTGAACGAATTCATTTGCTGTAGGAACTCTTTGTCCCTCTGATGCAAACCCCAATTGAATAGTGACCGTACGTCTTAACGAATTACCTAGAGCTGGAGAGGCTAAAATAACTTCATACCTTCCAATTGCTGTTTGAAATTGGCGCTGTTGATGTTGCTGTGTCGTCCAGTTCAACAAAGCTCTGGCGCTAGTGTTTATCCCTTCACCAAATCGAATATCGTTTGGGTATTTCTCATAACCATCAATAAATGCTTCTAATCTTTCTGATGCAGTTGATTGTCGTTGTGCATAATCGAACAACAAATCAGGTGTTAAAGTTTCTTGAACCGCGTAATTCAACTTTCTTTCTGTCTCTCTTCTTATTGTGTCAGATAAGAGAGGAGATAAAAGAATTTTTTGATATCTCTCTACAGCAACGTCAAAATGTCCATCTCGATGTTGTTGTGTGGCCCAGTTAAATAAAGCCAATGCACTATCATTTATTCCTTTTTCAAAACGATTGTCGTTTGAATATAAATAATACCCTTCAATATACAAATCTAATCTTTCTGAAGCTGTTGAGCCATTTTTTGCTATTGTGACAAATTGAGTTGCTGAAGGTATCTTTTTATTTTCCTTTGCATACCTAAGTCTAACCTCAGACTCATTTTTCAACAGCTCATTAAGACCTGGGGAATCAAGTATCGTTTCATAACGGTCAATTACAATCCCAAACTGGCCTTGGTTATGTTGTTGATTGGACCAATTTAGTAATGCTCTTGCACTGTCATTAATCCCCTTTACAAAACGTTGATCTGATGAATATTGCAGATAACCTGCTACAAATTCTTGTAATCTCTCAGATGCTGTTGTTCTAGATTGGGCAAAAGCCAACCAATCATCCGCTGACCGTAAGTCAACATTAGTTACAGATACTTCCTCTTCTTCTTCTTCATTTCCCTGTAAATCCTCAACTACCTGCTCTTCTGTTTGGTTTAGTTCTTCTCCTACCTGCTGCTCTGTTTCAAGTTGCCCACTACCGCCTTGATTTGTACTCATCGCATGGAATGAATGAGGATAAATCAAAACCCCAACCAAGAGTAATGTTATGATTCTTTTCACTATCTTCTCCTTCTGATCACACTCCATTTGTCATGATCGTAATTTTAGGTTTCATAGATTGACACAATTAAATAATAGTAGATTAATAACATAAAGTAAATCATAATTTTACATAAAAAATTACTTTTCTCCTAGAAAAATTGAAAATAACCTGTTCAACAAGACAAAAATTAGTACAAAGTATTCATCCTTTCTTCTGTACCTTCATAAATGAAAAAGAGAATGCACAGAAGAGCGTATAGAACTCTTGTAACATTCTCTAAGATACCAACGATAGTTTTTATTATTTACTCGTCTTCCACTGTTGATTGAGTAAATTGTATTTTGTTTGTTAAACATTCATTTAATCTAATGGCATGCCTCGTATAGCCGAAGTTCATTTCTACGTAACGCAGCGCTTTTCCTGATTGTTGTTTATAGAGTGTTTCATCTTCCATCAGTGCATCTATCTTTTTTAATACTTCAAATGGTTCTGCATAAATAGCGGCTTCACCAAATAATTTTTGGTAACTATGAGGTAAGATTACAGGTACACCAACTGCCATCGCCTCTATAATAACCCTTCCAAAGGATTCAACCCAGTCTGGATGCGTATAATAGACAAATACATCTAGTTTTGATAGAAACTCTTTCGGGTGTATTTCACCAAACTCGTATACATGCCAGTTATTTGGTTTATATCCAATAACTCTCGTTGGATTAATTGCTCCTCCTAGAATATACACTTCATACTTTTTTGAATCAGGATAAATCGCAAGTAACTCTGATTTTTTTACCGGCCATTTAACTTCATGGTCTCTTGAGTGTCGACCAATTTTGGTTTTACTTTCCCTCAAACTTAATTGTTCAGGGCGCTTCCACTCTTGCAAATGAATAACATTTGCCCAATCTTCATCGGAAAGAGTAATCGCGCTCAAATCTTCTTTATGATAATCGTACAAAGCTTCTCTAACCAATGGGCCTATCGGGTACCATATGCCCTTTTTTTCAAAATACCTAACTATATGTTCTTGACTTTGTTTTAAATCATACCGAAGAACCGCATTGGGACCGTAGTCACTCATAGGTGGTTGATTTATAATAATCCTTATATGATTGGCTTTAACATTAGGAACATATTTCTGCCACTCATGCAGAATTGGAGGATAGCGAATAATCAACACATCACAAGAAACTTTTTCTTCAAACACAAGCATTCGGACAGTGTCTCCGTCAATCTCTTCACGAACCTTCGGATTCACAGTTTTACTGGGATCAACATCATACCTTGCCATTTGGATTAAACCTGTTTTTATCCCCATAAGCTTTTGTGCCTTTATTTCTTCAATATTTGATATCGTGCTCCCACCAACAAGTCTAAAATCTGATGCTATAATCACATCAAAATGTTTTCTTTGACTCACAACATCATTTCCATTTAGTAAAGAAAAAGGAACAGGAATAACACGATTAGGATTTTCTTTGTTTAAGAATAACGAATCCGCATGTTCATGAAAATAAGTAAAGCTTTCTAAATATTCTTTTTGAACCCCTATTCGATATTTGTTTGAAAAGGTTACATTGTATTCACAAAAAAACGAGTTTCTTTCTAACTTAAAGGAAACCGGTCCTGTACTTAGAGGGACATACGCTTTCTCACCAAACAAATGTTGGATTCTTTTTATGTATTCATACTCAGCCCCGTGTAGGACTTCATCAAAAAATCCTATTTCTTTTAAAACGTTTTCCCGTCTAAACATCAGCGACAAAAGATTAGTATGAAGATAGTAGCCCGCATGCTTCCATCTATAAAAATGAAATTGTTTATTTGTCCAAACCATTTGTGATGTATTAGCCATTACAGAATTGTGATTTATCAAGTGTTCGGTTTGCTTTTTTATTCTCTCCGGGTGAACCCATTCATTATCCGTAACAATCGTTACAAATTCTCCATCTGCCATATCCAATCCAATGTTCAATAGTTCAAAAAAAGTCTTCTCAGCCTCTGTTTGATAAATCTTAATCCTATGATCATTATAGTTAGTTACAATATCCGTTAATTGTTGGTTATTGTTATCACTTAATAACACAACTTCAAAATTTGACCAAGACTGTTGCAGGATTGACTCTAAGGTTGAACAGATTTCTTCTTCCCCACCCCTTGTTGGAACAAGTATGGAAACTTTAGAAGCCTGTGGGGTGCTATCCTTTTTTACACCGTGTAGTAAAGTAAATATATTTTCATCTTCATCTTTCTTCACCGATAATGCATCTAGACCAAATAAATGTAGTGCTTTATTTACATGGTCGACTTTACAAGTGATGTCTTCTGTTATGTTCGAAGCGGAAAAAAGGAGGTTGACATTCTCTTCTCCTTTGATGCATTTTTCTAACATTTCAACAGCTTGTGTATTTTGTTTCAACTTAAGAAGGCAGTCTATCTCTACAACTGCCTTGTCATAAGCTAACTTTGCCTTTTTCTTAAGATTTATTTTTTGAAGGTATTCTAAGCTTTTTTTTACACTATGTTCATCTTTTGCTTCCGCATGCCATAATGCCAATTCCCAAAATGCTTTGTTTTTTACTTTTGGACCACTGTTTTCGCTAGCTAAGTTTTCAATTTCAACGAGTTCTTTTTCAATAAAACCAAGTGAAAAAAGTCGAGTTTTCATCTTTTCCAACCTTTGAAGAGTATAGCTTTTTGACGGAAAAAGAACTCGTTTTATTACTTCCTTTTGTCGCGTAGACAGTCTTTTAGAAATTTTCTTTTTATAATCGGAATCAAGTTTGCTTTCAACCCAACCTAGAAAAGATAGAAGAAGCTTTCCAAGGTAACTATTAAAGAAAATTCTATATATTTTTTTCAAAATATTTACCATAACTTTTCCTCCTGAGCGAGAGGTCACGCTTCATTTACATGATTTTTTCGTATTTCTTCCAACCGTTCTTTAAAGGAAGAAATACTACAATGATTTGCCACAAATCTTTTTGCAGCAGATACCTTTGCCATATACAGTTGTTCAGACCCCCAAATTTCTCTTACTACTTTTACTACATCGTCAGGGTTTGCATAGGTTGCTGCATTCCCAAAATGAATTTCAAACTCTGGTGGTAGTATCACAGGTAATCCCGATGCCATAGCCTTTAATATCGGGCGACCGAAATCATAGTTGTACTGTTTTGATGGGTAATATACATAAAAATCAATATTACTTAAAAAGTCTGTCTCTGCCACTTGGTCATCTGAACTAATCGTCCAATTTTCAGGTTTTTCACCTAACAAATTAATTGGTCTCTCCGCACTACCATAAATATGTACATCATATTCATTTGACATACCATATACCGATTGAATCGTTGTAGCAATTGATGACCACGCCAAATTATCGTCTTGTCCATGACGCCCTATGACCGCCTTCTTTCCACTGCCTCCTTGGAAACTTCGACTTCCCACATCATTTGATAACAATAGAAATGGAGACCAAATCTCATCGCTTACAAATAAATACCTTTCATCTTCTTTCAGATATTTTTGGACTAATGGAGAAAGTGAAATCCATTTCCCTTTACTATGGAAAGCTGCTTCTAAATGTTCTCTTGCTACCTCCGGACTAAAAGTTTCTTTATGTTCGATTGAACCAATAAGTACAAGAACATTATTACTTTTAACTTCAGGTACACTGTCTATTTGATGCTTTAAAATCATTGGATTTCCTACTATCAAAAATTCAGCCGACACACTTTCACCTGGAACAAGAATTTCAATATCATTATCTTGTGCCACTTGGTAAAACCTAGGATTAATCGGGTCATCACGATAATCATCATATCGATCCCAATGAAAGACTCCGACTTTCTTACCAGCTTGAACAGCAGCTACTATATAATCTATTGTTGTACTAAAGTAATCATCTTCAGCACTAAAGTCAGAAACATAAACAATATCATATTCCCTTACTTCAGGCCTTTTAAAATAATTCATAACCGGTGCTGGAAATGTGCGTTCACGGCTTTTGGTATTAACAAATAACGGCTCATTTGTACTATAATTTGTATGCCACCATTGTGCAGCATCTCTATACACTCTTCTTAAACCAAACTTCACTGTACGAATATGTGTTGCCTTCGACCTCGTCAATGAGGTGTCACTTGATAATGAGAAAGATAGCGGTAGTGTTGGTCTATGGACTAACACGCTACCTTTACCATACACCGTTTCAATTCTCCAAAAGAACTCTGTATCACCAGTTACTCGTACAACATCCCACCCTCCCATTTTCTCAATAACCTCTCTTGGAAAAAGGAGCGATGATAAATTCCGTTCAAAGTATGTACCTTTTGGAAACCAAGGGCCAACAAAAGTCATATCATCATACACACGTGCCCAATATGAAACAACAGCGACATATTCAGGCTTATTCAAGAGCGCACGGATTTGACTTTCAATTTTTTGAGGGTGTGACCAATCATCACTATCGTGGACTGTTACATAATCACCGGTAATATAATCAAGTGCGGTATTCCTAGCTGAGTATGCCCCTTCATTTTTCTCTTTCCTAATAAGCTTTACCCTATTATCTTTTGCAGCATAAGAAGAAATAACCTCACAAGTATTGTCTGGGCTACAGTCATCTACAACTATAATTTCTATGTTTTTCCAAGTCTGATTTAATAAACTATCTAGTGTTACACCAATCATATCTTCAGCACTATACGCTGGAATGATAATCGATACTTTCTCTTTTTGTGATTGTTCAAACTCAACTGAACTATTTTCAAGAATAGAGTTGTCAGCGGTAATATTAGAAAGACTTAATGGTTCTTGATTATTTTTCTTAATAATCGGCAAATACCCTGAGTTCTCAAAAACGTAGTTAACCCATTTCAGCTTTTCTTCCTCAGTGTCTTTCGTATTCGCTACGGCTAAACACAAATCAGGATTATATCCATGAATTTCTATTGCTTCCTCAAGCAATGCTTTTGCATCATCAATTCTCTTAAGCTTCATGAAACATTTTACTTTCATCACTATACGCTCTATATCATTCACTTTACTAGGGTCCAATTTATTAATTAACTCTAAGTTCGCCAAAGCATTATCGTATTTTTCATTAGCAAATTCCCATCTCATAAGTGCCCAAGAAGCTTTAATTCTTTCACGGTTTGTTTTCTTCTCGGATAGCATAATTTGCTCGAGCTCCTCTTTTGCATAAGTCGAGAATCCGCCCCATAACTTTTTGTCTAACGTTGTTGCTTTAATTTGTTTCTTTTTTACCGCACTATTTCCCTTTTTCAAAGAATTTCTTTTCTTCCTTTTAAGCCCTATACCCGTTTTTATTGTGTCGACAACTGTTCTAACCGGGTTTAAATATCTCCATGTTCGACTAGAAAGAATATTATTATATCGCTTTTCGAGTTGGCGGTATTCAGCAACTAATGTTTCATATTTTTCTTTCTCATCCATCATGTCAAATTGATATTGCCTAATTTGACTTTGATATTTACGGATCTCATCTTTAAGAGAATCTTTTTCGCCTTTCAATAAATTTATTTCATCATTTAATATTTTTTGTCTTTCTTTACTTTCTTCATAATTCTTTCTTACTCCAGCTAATTTATTTTTTAACTGTTTCCATTCAGGATGAGCTTTAGCTACTGTTAAAGACCGTTCAGTTAAAGCGTAAATCCCCTCGTCACCTTCTAGAACACCAAATTCAGTTGAATGTAGATCTTTTATAAGCTTATGAAAATCTTCCACAACATAAATAGAAGTTTGGAATGTATGTGAGGTTAACTTATATCCTACACTTCTTAAATAATTGTAAATTTCGCTCTTTTCTATCCCAACCGATTGTAAAGAATAATCTTCAACGAGGATCATTAAAGGCCGATATAAAGACCAATCATTAGACTTTAACGCTTGAAGATCTTGCCCTTCAATATCAACGTTTAATAAGTCAATTGTTTTACCCTTTTCCACATGAGTAAAAAAAATATCTTTTAAAGAAATAACTTGCACCTTTTCTTCCCCTACTATTTCTTTACCTCTGTTTAGTTGTCTCTTTAAGTTTTCTTCAGATATTGTATTAATCGTCTTTTCCTTAAATTTATAGAACGTCGCTTCTCCTGCACTCTCACCGACTGCAGCGTTAATATTTATATCACCAGGTCGCTCCTCTTTAAATAAATCGATTGCTTCAGATGAAGCATCGACATTTATACCACTCCAGCCAAAAAATCGATGGAGTAAATATGTATTTGAATATTTTCTTGGACGAAAAGCTCCTACATCAATGTAAAATCCATTTCTTTTCTTATTAAATAATTTTATGACAGTTGCATCTTCACCTGCCTCACTAAAGTAAAACGAAACATCTTCTGTAGATGCTACCGATAAATATTCTTTTGGTGTTAGCTTACTCCCATAAAACTTAAACATATTAGACATTATTACACCCCTTTACTCATGATTTCCACTAACTTCTAGATTTCACCTTTCTATTTGAACGGACATGCTCCCTATATTTTTCAACCGCTTCTTTTGGATCGCCATCATACATTATCTGGCCTTGATTTACCCAAATCACTCGAGTACAAATGGTTTCAACAAAACTCATATTATGGGATACAATTAAAACAGCTTTTGCCTCTTCCATAATTTCTTGGATTTTTTGGCTAGCCTTTTGTTTAAAGGCCATATCTCCGGTAGATAATGCCTCGTCAATAATAAAAATATCCGGTTGAAGTGTAGCCGCAATACTAAAGCCTAGTCTAGCTTGCATTCCACTTGAATATTGCTTCACAGGCTTGTCCATGTATTTTTCTAAGCCAGAAAAGTCTACAATATAATCATAATTCTGTTCAACTTTTTTCTTAGGGATACCGAGTAGTAATCCATTTAAAAACACGTTGTCTTTCCCTGTTAATTGTGCATTAAATCCAGTCCCATAACCGAGAAGAGCCGTTGTTTCACCATTTACTGTTAACGTACCTTCATCAGGCGTAAGAATGTTTGTTAATACTCGACAAAGGGTGCTTTTACCAGCACCATTATGGCCAATAACACCAACAACTTCCCCTTGATTAATTTCAAAATTTATATCTTTTAATGCCCAATGGACTTTTTTATTCATTTTATACTTCACACTTACATGTTCAGCTTTTACAATCGTAGTATCAGTTATATCAGCATTCGTCTTTTCTATGTCTAACCTTTTTTTCCGGGCTTTTGGCCTTGGTGGAACGGTTGCCCGATATTGTTCAATAATTTCTTCAGGTTCACCGACTGCTAATACTTCTCCTTTTTCTAGCCAAATTAATCGGTCACAATTTCGTTGAGCGTAACCTAAGCTATGGGTGACAACAATAACCATTTTCGCCTTTTTCACTAATTCTTTCATTTTTGCCGTTGCTTTTTGACTAAAATCTGCATCACCCGTATTTAAAGCTTCATCGAGAATTAAAATTTCAGGTTCAAGAAATGCAGCTACACTAAAACCTAGCCTTGCTCTCATTCCGCTTGAATATGTTTTTACAGGGAAATCAATAAAGTCTCCGATCCCTGAAAACTCATGAATATCATCAATAAATTGTTGGATTTTTGCTTTCTGTATCCCTAACATCATTCCATTTAAATATACATTTTCTCGCCCTGTTAACTCTTTATTAAAACCCATTCCTAATGAAAAGAGTGCTGACACTCGACCATCTACTTCAACCTTACCTTCATCAGGTTTTAATATTCCAGAAAGTACCTTACATAACGTCGTTTTTCCAGATCCATTAGAACCAACGATCCCTAAAATTTCCCCTTTATATCCTTCAATATTAACGCCTCTTATTGGCCAAAACAGTTCCTTTTGCTTTTTATCTTCCTTTTTTTTAAATAAATTAAACAAATGAGACTTGTAATCGTCAGAACGTTGGCCTGGAATGAAAGCAACACCTAAATCTTTTGCACTAAGGACAACTTCTCTATTTCCATTTTCCGCTACTTTTGTTTTCTCGAAATTTTTCAGCATAAAATAAAAACCTCTTAATCGAATTTATTTGTATTATAATGCTTTAATAATCTTATGTTCATTCTTGCTATAATACCATGTTAACAAAACTACAATACCAAGAGAAACTATACCGATCATTAACAGTCCACTTAAATCAGGGGTTCTATGAAACATGAGTATATCTCTATATGAGTTAATCACAATAGCGACAGGATTCATTGCTACAACCCATTGGTATTCAGCAGGTAAACGCCCACCCTCCCAAATGATAGGAGAAGCATAAAACATTACTCGCACAACATGATTTATAACATTATCAATATCTCTAACAAAAACACATACGTAAGAAACAAACATACTGACAGCCATTAATAACAGTAATTGTACAATGATAATAACTGGCAAATAAACAATATGCCAACCAGGTATCACATTATTAAAAGCTAAAAAGATAGCAACAACAATAAGCCCAAATGAAAAATTGACCATTTGAGTCAATGTTGTCGTTAGTGGAAACATCGCTTTCGGTAAATAAACTTGATTTATAATTGAAGAATATCTAGTGATCGCTTTTGCTGAGCTGTTAAACGTCGTACTAATCCAGCGCCAAGCAACTAGACCTATAACTAAAAACACTCCGTAATTAAACTCATCCGACCCTCGATGTAAAATAATAACCACTAGAAAATAATAAACAAGAACATTAAGTAATGGGTCAAGCAACCACCAAAAGTAACCTAAATAACTATTTCGATGTTCAGCCTTAAGCCCAGATTTTACTAAATAAGAAATTAAATCTTTCCGTTTTAACATTTCTTTCATATATTCACGCATATATAAATTGCACCGCCTAGTCCTTTATAAAGGTAGTTCAAACTCGCCATAACTTCTATTATCACACATTGAATGAATATGTCTAGTATTTACAATGATACATCATAATTTCTCTAAATTTATCACAAAGCAACTAAGGAAACACTAAGAATACTTTCTTAGTTTAGAGAAGACATACTGTAAGAAATACCACGTACTTTTGAAAAAACTGAGTTGTTCTATTTGTCGATAAACCTTCCAATTCTGTTTTGCCATCTTAAATTTATTACTTGAAACAGAATGTTGAACATTTCTATACTTCGCTAGAACTTCCTGTAACCCATACGCAGTAAAGCCTCTTTTCGTTAAACTTAGCCATAACACATAATCTTGCCTTGTCCTTATATTTATCATTTCAACATCTTTAATTTGGTCTCTATCCAACATTACAGTTAGACACCCAATAACATTATTTTTCAACAGTTGTTTATACGTTACTTTTTCAGGAATATCCTCTACAGTACCTTTCTTTGTCCCACTTTCATTTATATTTTCATATTTCGAAAATGAGAAAGCCACTTTTGAATTTTCCATAAACTGAAGCTGTCTTTCAAGTTTTTCAGGATACCATACATCATCGCTATCTAAAAAGGCAATATATCTTCCTTTGGCATTTTTTATTGCCGTATTTCTAGCAACAGCGGGTCCACTATTAATGGATAGCTGTATGAGTCGTATTCTTCCATCTGTTTTTATATAGTCATTGATTATATCAATTGTATTATCACTTGAACAATCATCAACGATAATCATTTCCCAATTCTCAAATGTTTGATTTAAGACTGAATCAATCGTCTCTTTAATAAACCTTCCTGAATTATAAGTAGGTGTAATAACAGAAATTGATGGATAATCCTTTTTTACATCTTTCATATACTCACCACCAATAACAATTTTAACCATTAATTAGCCATCTTTTCATACCATTCTAAGAGATGCCTTTCTTGAACAGTCCAATTTAATTTCTTTATTATAGCCTTCTTACCATTCTGCCCCAATTGTATAGCCTCATCCTTATTCATTCGAAGAAATTCTAAAGCTTCTTTAATTTCTTTATCATTATAAGGGTTAACCGTAATTCCACAAGAATAAGTCTCAATAAACTCATTCCACACTGGAAAATCGGAGCAAACAATTGGAATTCCCGCTGTCATATACTCAAAAAACTTTGTTAATTCCTTTTTCATATAATGATCTGTCGGAGGAAATAAAGCCAGCCCAGCCAGCCAACATTGACTACTATAACCCTCATCTATTATATCCTTTGGTACATATTGTTCAATACCTTCAATAACTAACTTATCTTTATTCGGGGAAACAACGGCAAACATTTCATTAGCTAGCGCTTCACTACATTTCCCATAAATATATACGGTCAATAAAGGATCAATTTTCGGCAATTTTGCATGATATAAAGCCCCTCTATCTTTTGTAACGTTCCCCGTATAAATTACTTTGTCCTCAATCTCACTTGCAATTGGTTCCCGATTCACTAATTTTTCATTAATTATCGGATAGTTTAATATACAAACACCTTGGGGGTATTTTTCTGCATAATATTTTTCCGCTAAACAAATCTCCATTTTTCTTGTTAAAACCTTCTCCACAAAACGATATGCTTTTGCAATGAATGTTCGAAGAGGTTTTGCAATGTACGTTTTTTGCAAAATACTCGTCTCATAGTCTTCATGAATGTCATATATGACGACATTACTTTTTCGCTTCAATAGGAATCCAACTAATAATAACTCTGGGTCATGAAAGTGATAATAATCCGCCTTAATTTTTTTTGCCATTTTAAATGCTTGGAAGGTTGTCCCTAACATCCTAAATAATCTATTCTTGCTTTTTTTTATTGAGATGACTTCAACACCTAAATTAGGGATATCATCCTCACTTTCCGGCGCAATCAAAGTAATATCATATCCAGCTTTAGCTAACGATTGACATTGTTTATAATAAATTCTCGGATCTAACGGGTGGTGTACTGTTGTGATATGCACCACTTTCTTTCTATGCTTTCTCACGTCTATTCCTCCTGTGGATAAAACAATAGAATCTATCCTTATTTTACCTTATTACTAACCATCTTATAACACTACTAAAAATGGTTGTTTTTTCATAGTCCTCATTTTTAAAGTAATGGTATAATAGTATAAAATTTTTATTTTAAAAATAATAAAATGAAAAGCTTTTAGTATAAAATCACTATAGGAGGTTCATATGACGAAAAAGTGTTTTTTATTATGCATCTTAGCACTATTCTCACTTTCACAAATCGTTCACGCTGACCAAAGTGGGGAAGACTATCTCATCTTATTCAATGACGAAATAAATGTAAACGATATCGTTAATAGTAATGACGAAATTACCCATGAGTTTTCTAGCATCCCTGCTATAACCGCTACACTATCAGATTCCTCTTTTGAAGAGTTGGAAAACCACCCTAATGTTATATCCATTACGAAAGCAGTAAACGTATTTGCACTACAAACCATAGGATGGGGGCCTACCAAAATACAAGCACCACTGTCATGGGAGTCTGGTCTAACAGGTAAAGGGGTAAAAATTGCTGTTATCGATACTGGCATAGCCTCCCACCCTGACTTAGTTATTAAAGGTGGTACATCTACCGTCAACTACACCAATTCATATACAGATGATAATGGACACGGCACTCATGTTGCTGGAATTATCGGTGCTAGAAATAATAATATTGGTATTATTGGTGTTGCCCCAGAATCAGATTTATACGCAGTCAAAGTATTAAACAAGGATGGAGAGGGTACCGACTTCGATGTATGTAAAGGGATTGATTGGGCCATAGACAATAACATGGATATTATTAATTTAAGTTTAGGTTCTTCTAGCCCATCCCCTTGCATGGAAACGGCAGTGAATAAAGCCTATGAACAGGGAATACTTGTTGTTGGTGCAGCAGGTAATTCTGGAAATTCTAACGGCACAGGCGATACAACGACATTTCCTGCAAGGTTTCCAGCCGTTATTTCTGTATCGGCTATAAATAATAATAACGTACGAGGCTCATTTTCATCTACTGGAAACTCCGTCGAAATAGCAGCACCAGGTGTCAGCATTGAAAGTACACACTTAAATCGAAACTACCGAACATTAGATGGAACTTCTATGGCAGCTGGCTTTGTGTCAGGTACTTTAGCATTATTAAAAGAGAATAACCCCTCACTCTCTAATCAAGAATTAAGATTTAAAATGCGCGAGATGGCCGTTGATCTCGGTACACCTGGAAAAGATCCTTGGTATGGGTACGGATTAGTTCAAGCGCCGATTGCAGAAAGTAACGATGCAACTATTTTGTATCATCAAGCAAAAAACGGACAAACCGCTTCAATAAGATTAGAATTATTTATTGAAGGACATCTCCTTTATCCAAATGACAAAAGGTTTATCGACGGTATAAATTCTAGTGCTCAAGCTTTATTAAATTGGGCAACACAACAACACCAACAAGGGCATTACGAAACGGCTATCCAAAGATACGAATTTATATTATCAGCACCACAATTACTACGAACAATTAAAGAAGAGACTGAGTTTAAACTATCCTTTGCCAAAAATCATTCTTGGATCATTACAGCGGAAGCACTAATTCACGAAGCTAACCGAAAACAAACCGCTTCAGAACGTTTACATGCATTTGTTGAAGGGTACCATTTATTCCCTACTGACAGTAGATTTATTGATGGAATAAATCGTAACGCACAAGCATTATTGAATTGGACAAGTCAACAACACCACAGCGGAAACTTCGTAACAGCAGTCGACCGCTATGAATTCATCCTTAATGCACCAAAACTTCAAGACAGAATAAGCAGAGAGATTGCCGTTCGTCTTTCTTACGCAAAACAAAGAGCAAGAGTACCAACAGCCAATACTATTCATCAGAGAGCAACTAACGGGACCACTGCGTCCGCAAGGCTAGAACTGTTTTATGAAGGAAATCTACTTTATGCTAATGATAATCGTTTTGTTACAGGCATTAACAATAATGCTCGCTCTCTATTAACATGGGCTCGACAACAACACCAGCAAGGAAATTATAATACCGCTATACAAAGATATGAATTTATACTCCAAGCACCTGTCTTAAACAGAAATATTCAACAAGAGACAGAGTCTTATTTAACCTTTGCAAAACGCGGCGTAAAAATTCCGTAAAAAAATAAAGAAAAAAGGAAACCATGACTTTTGGTTTCCTTTTTTCTTTAATTATTATATACATCTTCACTAATGATGGATTCGCCATCATTAGTCATGAGGAAAGGGAATTCCTTACAAACGTCGATAGGGTTCGCAACCTTACCTGATTTTATTTTATCAATTTTCTTTTGATTCCCTCTAGTGTCGCTCTCAGCATGCAATGTTCGGATAAACAATGGTTTCCTTGAATCAATTAGTGTAGGACTTTGTATGTCAGCATTTACATGATTCCCTCGGAAGAAAACAGATATCTCGCTTTCTTGAAAAGAATCTGTAACCGGATTATAAATATTAATATATGTCATTCCTAATGCAATTTTTGGATAATAATATTCATGGAAAGTCTCCATCTTGCCTGTATTATCATTATACACTCCCGCATACCCTTTACCAAAGCTAATAAAATTCCCAGCGTACATTGGGCTAATATATTTGTTTAATTCTTCAAAAAAATCATAACCTAACGCATCATCATCATCTAGTCTTGTTGTACTATAACATACTTCTTCTTCAAACTTACTCAACTCTTGGTACATTACATTTCCAATTAATTTTGATTGGGAACCGTTTGAAGGCACTTGTACTACTTTAGCCCAAGGATATGGAGCGATTATCTCTTGTAGATTCCTTACATTTTTTTCGGGTAGTTGGTCAGATGTAATAATGAGGTGAGTGTAATTTCTTTCATTTAATGGTTGACTTTGATTTAATAAAGAAGGTAATGTTACATCTTGAAAAAGTCGTTCGTGAAGTTCTAAACGTTCGGGGTTAAATAATTTCTCTTTGTATTTTTCAGGATTTTTACTACCAATCTTCCAACTAGATCCACTTTCTGTTAACATGCTGTATCTTGTAATAATATATTGATGTGTTCTCAATGGTTTACCTCCTAGTTTAATAAAAATTTATTGTTATTGTACCCTATGTAAATTTATTTCAAACTACGGTTAGTATACCCAGCATTTTAAAGTTAAAACGCAAATAACTATCGACTCCGAAAAAAAATAGGGTAGCTTTTTTAGCGCTAGCCTATTTTCCACAATCCATTTATTTTTACAACTGACTTGAAAGGAAAGGAAACTTCTTCAATACCTCTTCAGGTTCAGCGAGTTCCCCTGATTTAATCTTTTCAATCTTTTTATAATCCTTATTTGTATCACTTGCAAGATGAAGAGTTCTCATAAACATTTCAGTTCGCGAATCTACAATTGTTCGATAATGTTTATCTGAACTCATATGTCTTCCTTGGCGAAAAAAGATAGTCGCTTCTTCTTCTCTAACCGTTTTAGTAAAAGCATCATACACGTTAATAAAGGTCATGCCTAATGCGATTTTCGGATAGTAATACTTGTGAAAATTTGAAAACTTACCTTGCTCAGTGTAAACCCCTGCGTAACCCTTTCCAAAGCTTATGACAAATCCACTATAAGCAGGATTAATATAATTATTTAACTTTTCTAAGAAATCTATACTTAATGCATCATCATCATCTAGTCTTATTGTTGCGTAACATACGTCTTCTGTAAACTTAGTTAATTCATTTTTCACAACAGCACTTATTAAACTAGATTGAAAATCGTTCCCTGGTGTTTGAACGACTTTTGCCCAAGAATAAGGAGCAAGAAGGTCTTCTAAACGATCAAGATATAACTTTGGTAATTCATCAGATGTTACAACTAACAATGTAACATCCTTTGAATCAAAATGAACTCTTTGATTTAGCAAAGAAGGAAGAGTGATTTCTCGAAATAACTTTTCATGCATTTCTAGACGTTCATTTGAAAAAAGTATTTCCTTGTATGAGCGGCCCTCTAACTCACCAATTCTCCAACCCATTCCACCTTTAGTAATCATACTGTAACGCACAATAATAAACCGGTGTGTATCCAATGGCTTTCCTCCTCTGATATTATTAAGGACGAACTCTATCGTTGAATAGAACATGGTGTAATCTGAATATACAGTGTATTTCTCTCCTATTCTACAAAAGCCATGACTTCACACAATTTCACACTAACAAACTGAGATTTAACGAACTTCTTTTATGATTTTTTCCCTTTGTCATAGGTTTGCATGAATATTGTTTCATATTCTTTCACTGATTTTTTGCATTAAAAAATCCCGCCCGCTCATACCCCTTTTTATGTTACTATCCAATTCGTCTTCCGAAAGTGTTAGAATTTCCAACATCGCGTTTGCCATACCATTAATATTTCCAACCTTACACAATTTACCGTACTCTCCTTTATGTAAAACCTCAGCTAGACCTGATTTACAATCTGTTGATACAACAGATGTACCTGATGCCGATGCTTCCGCAATCGCATGGCTCAATCCTTTAATACTTTTATTTTCTTCTCCAACGCTTGTCCCTCTTTCTTTATTTCCATTTCTTCATATCTATATTTAATAATAATTCTATCATAACAAAAACTATACTTTTTTCTTATAACAATATACCTAATTTATCTTCCAATTTCAGTTTTGTTCAATATAATGGAAATAGCACTTATTTTTTTAGTTAGATAGATAGGAGATTACATTATGAAACCAAATCGATTGGTACTCATGTCAGTTACAGTTATTTCTATAAGCATTTTTTTAATACTTTTTGGTTACGCGGTATCCAAACCAAAAGACGATTTATCACAATTAGAGTTATTAGCTTTACAATCGTTTGATAAAGGTGCATTTGAAAAAAGTCGGGATTACTATCTTGATTTGTTATCAAAAAATCCTATTAATGTTGAGGCTAGATTAAAATTATCTGAGTGTTATATTGCATTAGCACAGCTTGATTTAGCTGAAGAAACTCTTCAAGAAGGAATTACACTCATCCCTTCTGAAGCACTTTTTTATACTTACCTGTCAACTTTATACTTAAACCAATCAAAAATCATAGAGACATTAGAGACATTAGAACTGGGGCTTTCTCATACGAGTTCTTTAAACCTCCAAGAAACCTATAACAATTTTCTTGAACAAATTGAAATTGATACTGAACGAAACTTAGTTCAACTTAACCATGAAAGGATACTTTCCTTAGTATGGAAGGATGAATACAATCGAAAAATCCCACTTCATGCCGACTGGGAAAACACGAATTCTCATGTTGGAAATATTGAAGAGACAGATTCAGAAGCTGTTATTTTCCATGGAAACTCCATCGGAAAAACCATTGTTACCGCTAAAATACTAAATATAGAACGTGAGATTGAGATAATTGTAAAAGACCAGGTCGTAGAATCAATTACTTTCATTAATCATGACTTATATCCATTAGCACTAGGAGAAGAAATAGAAATACAAATTCAAGCTCATGATGCAAATGGGGAATTAATGGATATTCAAGCTGAATGGACACTTGAACATCGACTTGGAAAAATCAATCATTCTCTTGGAATGAATACGACATTTACAGCAGAAAAAGAAGGCGTCGAAGTCATTTTTGTTTCCTTCGACCAAATACAGGAATTTATTGAAATACAAATTGGTCACGACAACAAAACAGTCTTAACCCAAATTGATGGCCAAGGAACCATTTCAATATTACCCGAGGGGAACTCTTATCCGATAGGAACTGAAGTCACAATAGAAGCAATTCCTGCTACAGGCTGGACATTTAGCCATTGGGATGGCGATATTCAAGCTACGCATTCGAGCTATACATTTATAATTCAAGATCATGTGAATATAAGAGCAGTTTTCGAAAATGACTTAGAAAGCTTTACTTTATCTACCGCAGTAACAGGAGACGGAGATATCACTAAAAATCCCTCTCGGACCACATTCAAAGCTGGAGAACTCGTTACGCTTACAGCAAAGGAAAAGTCTGGATGGAATTTTTCTCATTGGATTGGTGATGTATCAAGTTCCAGGTCAACCATTACTATAGAAATGAATAAAAACTATACTGTGCGAGCAGTATTCAAAAAAAGTAACGATTCAGACGTAATTGTTGAAAAGCCAACTGCCACTTCCCCTATTAAGGAAAAAGAGAACAAGGAGGAGGAAACACCCAAAAAGGAAACTAGTAAATATACATTAAATACTTCAACAACAGGAGAAGGAAGCATAACTAAAAGTCATTCTAGTCATGAGTTAACTGAAGGAACAATCGTTACGTTATCAGCAAAACCAGCTAAAGGCTGGACATTTGTAAGATGGAGTGGAGATGCTTCCGGTACTTCCACAACAACACAAGTGAATATGAATAGCAATAAACAAATACAAGCGATTTTTGAAAAAGTAGAAGAGAAACCCAAACAAGTCACGTTATTCACAACTGTCCATGGCGAAGGCTCGGTAAGACAAAGTCCTACTGGTCAAACCTTTCCAGTCGGAACGACCATTACGTTAACTGCAGTACCAGCGGAAGGCTTTCAATTTATTGGTTGGAGGGGTTCTGTTACGAGTACAAGTCGTGAATTAACGATTACATTACAAAATGATATGATTATTAGCGCCCACTTTCAAAAAGAAAATTCTGGACATAACGAAGACTAGTATCCCGAAGAATGGTGTGTCGAAAGACAACTTTACGTTTCACTTTTCCTATTTTTACAAATTCACCTTGCACACCGTTGGAGGTTTCAGTAGAATATATTACAGAGATCTGTTTTTAGAAAGGTGGAAGTTTTTAAGTTGAAAAATCTTTTTTTAATCATAACAATCATTGTATGTGTTTCCATACTCGGGCTCAGCCACTATCAATACAATCAAAAGCTAAAAAACATTGCAGCAGAAGCACACCAATTTGAACAACCTGTAATTGAGCGATTATCAAATACCCAATCAACTAAAACTTCTAATAACGAAAGTGATGATACGGACCTTTCTGGAATAGTTGGAAATCTTATTTCTAACCAAGAAGAAGAAGAAAATATCTCTGTTACTTTTTTTGGTTCTCTTTCCTTAGGAGCCCCCGAAAGTGATAAAGGGTGGCCAATGTTGGTCATTTCTGAAATAAATGGAATGTTAGAAAAAGAAAAGCTTAAACCTACAATTGTTAATGTAAACAGGTCGTCTTCGCTTGATGTATACAACAGTAATTATTTTGATACTGTTATCGAGAGTAATCCCGACCTTTTAATTGTAGAACCATTCATATTAAATGATAACGGGATTGTACGAATAGAAGATACACTATATGTGCTTGAACAATTTCTTAATAAAGTATCCGATAAACTACCGGAGACAGAAGTGTTAATCATACCACCTAACCCAGTGGAAGGAGCGGTCTATTATATATCACAAGTAGAATCAGTAGCTGAATTTGCTCAGTCTTCTGGATACAGTTTCGTTGACCATTGGACGGCCTGGCCAATAGACGACAATCTTTCTGATTATCTTGAAAATAACAGACCGAACCAACAAGGACATTCAATATGGGCAGAATTCATGGTCAATTATTTAACAAATTAATCAAAACCACCCGTTCACACGGGTGGTTTGTTCTTGGCTGAAAGCTTTATTACTGACCAATCGACAAAAACTAATAAAAAGTTCGCAAATTGTACTATTTTCAACCGCCAGACTCAAAGGCCTATCACATTCCGGTGTTCCGACTATATCATTATTTCTTGAACAAATAAGTTATGATACTTACAATTGCTAAACTCTAGTGTCTTTACAGATCATAACTCCTCCGTTTGCTTTTTATATTAGTTGCCGAACCAATTAATATTTTGCACCTGGGTGGAGTTTTTTCTTACCTCGCTAGAAGCTTTTTCGTTGTCGTAATAATACAAGGGAAAGAAGAATACCATGAAGTACTACCCTTTAGAAAAGGAGTGAGTACATTGTGAGAAGAACAACACCATTTCCACCTCAAATGTTTCTTATTATTCTTGCGGTTGTGACTGTAATTGGTCTCATTTTACTATTTTTACCTTCTGAAGCTAATCAAGCAAAGAAAACTGTACAACAATTTTATAAACACGAACAAAATTGGGATTTTATTTCTGCTTGGGAACTATTTCATCCTGATATGCAGGCAAAGTTCACTAAACCAAGTTATTTACAGAACCGCTCCCATATTTTTATGGACCACTTTGGAGTCGATTCTTTTTCTTTCACTTTAGAAAAGCCAAAAAAGAGAACAAATTGGAGAATGAACGAAGACCAAGAACCCTTTGATACAGCTTATGAAATAACAGTTACAAAAGAATATAATGGCACCTATGGCAGATTCAAACTTGTCCAAGATGTTTTTGTTGTAAGGGATGAAAAAGCTTGGAAAATATTATGGGATTATAATTAATAACAGTAAAGCTAGGGTTCAAAGAAAAACACCTCGTTTATACGAGGTGTTTCTAATATTAAGTAATTCTATTCATAATTAAATCAAACACCTCTACTGGTTCTTGCATGCTATGACCATCTGGATGCGCAAAGAAGAATACCTCAATATCATTGTTTTTAAAGTCATTCATTTCATTTAGATTTAATTCAGAAGTGAATAGTGGCAAGTGAACTTCATAATGATGTTTATCAAGAGTATTTTGTATATAGAATATTCTTCTCTCTTTTAAACGGTCACTATATGGAATAAGACTAAATCTCTCTTTAAATTGTTCAAGCGCTTCATCACGTGTAACACCACCAAAACAACGCTTTAATAGCTTTAGTACACTTCCATTATCATATTTGGTAACATCAATTTGTGGATTTATAACTACAGCACTTGATTCTGGTAACAGAGCCGTTAATTTTAATGAAGCAAATCCCCCACCTGATGAACCATAAAAGATAACATTTTCATAAGAAACCCCTATATTATCAGCTACCTTTTTTACTAAGCCTAATATTGTAGGAATCACCTCAGCCTCTTGTGTCCCACAATACCAAGCAATCCCCATATCACTATGTGGCTTAATTGTAGGGTCAGCTATATACAAGCAATGACCTGGAAATAAATGAGACCATGACCATCTTTGGAAGACTGGCGGCTCTAACTTTCCTCTATCAGCATACCCACTAAGCAATACGAACAAACGGTTCTCCTCAGACGATTTATAGATGAAATCATATTCAAAGGATTCATCTGAAAAGGTATAAAGCCCCTCATCTAAATGATTAAGTTCATTATAATCATTTATCTTATACTTAGATAAACTATCAAAAGAGCTTTTGCCTGATTTATATCCTGTTTTCGGACGGGCACTTTCCTTTTTCTTTATATTTCTATCAATTGAAATTAGTTCTTTCATAATCATTTCTCCTTACATAGATGATATTAATTCTTCTTATCGGTTTTAGACTATTAATAATGTAGACAAGTCTGCTTGTCTAACAATCCCTCCACCCATTAAGGAAATTGACTGACTATCTTAAATTTTACTTGGTTTTCATTAAATAGTCTATTTAATTTTTTTGGTGATATATAGAATTATCCGCCACTTACTATCGCGTACGTTTACTCGAAGTTTTCTCACCTATTTCAGAAAAAAAGAAGAGAGGCTTTGTAAGAACCACTCCTTTTATGACTATGATTTAGTATTAATATTTGTAGTATTTATGTATGGACTCATGTTTCGTATCATTTGGTTAATTACAGTTTTTGCATCGATTGTAGGATTTTTATTAACTAGTTGTTTTGCTTGTTGTAGTATCTGCAGTAACTCTTTTTCAGTAAAACCGTTCTTCATATTAATCTCCTTTAAGTAGGAATGATATTGTTAAAATTGTAAGTATCATACAATTCCACTTTACTATAGTACTACAAAAACTTGTAGATGTGAAGAAATATAAAATGTCATAAATTATTTACTTTCATAAGAAAAACGCGGGAGCGTCTTTTCGTTTCAAGCGAAGTGCGGAGCCCTGCCCGCTTTTGAAAGTGAACCCCAAGTACTCTTCTTGGGGTGAAACAAACGCACAGGTGCGAAGCCTTCGCTGTTCTAGAATAAGCTTTCAAAGCTTCTCTGCTACACCAAAATTTTTCTTTTCATTTAAAAAAGCAAAAGTTTCCGTTAGCGGGAAGCCTTTGCTTTATTTATTTCGATATGCAGTAACTTTTTTTGATGATTATATGCATTTTTAAAATAAGAACCTTTGTTTTTTGTAAATAGATCCTGATTATATAAATACAAATTTATATGAATAAATAAAGAATGCCATATTTTCTTAATCGTTTTCATAATCATAACCTCCCGAATTCAACTAGGAATTTACAAGGCTTTCTGGCAACTGGCTGGCATACCTCTAAAGGCTTAGCCCCTATAGTTTTGCGTCACCATTTTTCAATAGCTTTGCCCTTATCTATTCCACTAGTATGATTGAATTTATTTTATAATACCAAACAAATTTCCACACGTTACTTTTGAACTATTTTGGCGCTTTTTGTCGAAAGTTGTCTGTCGAGCAAGTTTAATAGCTGAGTTGCTATGAAAATGTTAGTAATGTTATATACCCGCTGGTAAAATAAAGTAAACTACATTTCATAGAAAGGATCTTTTATGAAACTAACTAAAATTCACCACATCGCCATCATTTGTTCGGATTATGAAACATCGAAAACGTTTTACACCGAGATATTAGGACTTTCCATAATTCAAGAAAAATATCGCAAAGACCGCGACTCTTACAAACTCGATTTAGCCGTAAATGGAGAGTATCAAATCGAACTTTTTTCCTTTCCAGGTAGTCCGAATCGACTATCGTATCCAGAGGCTGTTGGACTACGTCACTTAGCGTTTGAAGTCGATTCAGTGGAGGAAACAAAACAAGAATTAGAGGAAAAAGGTATCGGTGTAGAAGTGATTCGAACAGATGAAACGACAGGTAAGCGATTTACGTTTTTCTCCGATCCGGATGGATTGCCAATTGAATTGTATGAGAAATAAGAAAAAACCCCAAAAGGCCTGTTATAAAACCTTTTGGGGTATCCTCTATCGTTGAACATAATAATCATAATAAAACTTCCCATTTATCTCTTCAAAATACAATGTAAACCGGAAATCACCATCATCACGGCTCACATCTACACTTCGCTCTGATGCCAAGCGAATCTCAAATTCATAGAACCCTTTCATATGCTCATCATCTTTATCAAACTCATAATTGAAATTCCAGATTGGATACATATCATTTGCCGGATTGCGCAGTAACAACGAAAAATAATCTTGGTCCTTAAACGTCATCGAGTAGAGGAACATTTTCGTCGCCCCAACAAGATGCTCCTGAGCAAAAATTTCATCCATTGGATATAACTTAGACTCATAATTATTTAGTAAATCACCTAACGTAATTGACCGTCCTTCTGAAAACACTTCATCATATATCGCAAATAACCCAGTAAAGTCTTCATCATAACCGACTCCACCTGTATTCGCATATTGTTCCTCATACAGCTGTTTTTCTGTCGCCACATCATCAAGTTCAGAAATACCAAGCCAATATTGACCCTCATTAAAGGTAAAACTATATAATTGATTTCCAATAATACTATAGTAACTATCTACTCGAATTCCGGTCTCCACAGGCTGACCACCAGTCGTTGGAATCCGATACAACCAATGGTCACCGTATTCACTATAATAAATAAACTCCCCCGCTACATTTGGAGTGGAATACCCATATACATCAACTTCTTGTTGAGGTGTCAAATTCAGTTCACCATATCCATCAAGCGTCATGGAGCGAATTTGATTAGACTGAATGTAAAAAATTGTATCATCCACCATTTGCATCGTTAACAAATCATATTGAACATCGAGAAATCGTTCTGTTTCATATCCCGGCAATGACAAGGTCGCCTTCATCAACCAATCTTTATACCGTGGATCGTGGGTAACATAATATAACTGTCCATCTTTAAACGTAAATTGGTCAACCATATTCGCTATTTCTGTGACATGTTCACCAGCGGTATTCATCACATACAAAGTATAATATTGGCTTTCCATATTATAAACTCGAAATGCAATCACATCGTCATAGACGAGCATTTGCCCTAAATTTTCATTTCCTTTATAAAGAAGCTCTTTCTCTTCTCCATTCGCTTTGCTTTTCCATATATCCATTTGTTTCTGATAAAAAACCCAATCACCAACAGCATTCAACTGACTAATAACACCGTCATCAATGATTTTCGGCTCAGACTCTCCTTGTTTGTGAGAATACAAGTGCTGAAAATCGCTATAGTACACGTACTCCCCACTTGCTGCGGCGATCCCACCATTCATAAGATTGCCAACTGTATTGCCAAGTAAGTTGATTACTTCACTACTTTCTTCTGTTTCTGCGGATTCAACTTCTTCCTCAATAGGAATGACTTCGACTGATTCAATCGCTGTTTCTGGTTGTTCTGCCTGTTCCACTGTTCGTTCTGTTTTCTCATCACTACATGCTGCTAGGAGTAACAAAAAAGCTGTGATAAGTATGGGTGTTTGTTTCATAAAAGCCTTCCCCTTCTACATCTATTGAAGGCCCGTTGAATATGTTCAACAACGAGCTCATTTTTATTATTGTGTTTCATTTTCTTGAAAATCAGCTAATGCTTCTCTAGCCCTTTCAATTAATTCCATCGCTTCATTTAATTCATCAACATCTCCACTTGGTTGCCCTGTTGCAAAACCATCCATAATAGCCATTTGTCGTTCAACAGATAAATCAATGGATGTCAAAGCTTTCACTAATAAGTCATAGTCGGTTTCTGGTAATGAAGCTTTGTAGTGATTCAACAAAATAATAATTTTATCACTAGGGTATTTTTCTAATGTCGCTAATTGCTCTACTGCTGTAGTTGCGGTTTCTTTTACAGCATTGATATCATCAATATTTTGACCCATTGATGAAAAGTAAAGATTAAATATAGAGTCCGATCCATTTTTGATATCTGCATGATTTAAATAATACGTAAAGTACTCCTCAAATGCTGCAGTATAAATAATTGCAGGTGAATCTATATTCGATTGAACAGCTAACAGTTCATCATCAGACATACTTTCAATATGTTGCTTTAACATCTCAATCGATTCTTCAATATGCTCTGTGTTATTATACTGAATTTGAATATTCGCATTAATGGCCATAGACAAACTGTTAGTTTCTGATGCAAAAACAATATAGGTCTCTGGCGTTAGAATCCCGTTTTCCTCAAACGGATCCTCAATTTCTGCTACCTTTGTCCAAATTACTTCCTTTATGCCTTGAACTACTTCATTTTGTACTACTTCTTCCTCTACTTTTGCTTTTGCACCGCTACACCCCGTTATAAAAATTAAAACTATCATTACTACTAGTATCCATTTGTACACTGATGCTCTTCCTCTCTAAGATGTCTATTCACTTCGAAGTTTACTTTTTACCTACTACTATTTTACTATAAAACTATTATTGTAAGCTACTATATTTTAGACCGGTAAAATCTGGTTTCTTCCTTAACAAGGGATTTCCCATTTTATTGTTACGGACATACGTTACGCTATTTTAATAAAATCCTCTCTTTTCAATATCCGTTCAGACATCTATTCCGTTATATAAGCTAAACTCAAAGATAATCACCCAATTTTCAAAGAGTAAAGGAACAGATGTCCGTTCGCACACATAACAAAAACCACTAAAGTATACACCCCTAGTGGTTTTTCCATTTACCTTAACGACGCCCTGCTTAAGTCGCTATTTATCATTTTTATATTAAAATCACTATATCCCTGTTCTTCAGCCCATTCCTTCATATATTTGTGATCTGGGTGGCTCGGATCTGACATAATTGCTAAGAACGACTCATAACCAGGTTCTCCTCCAACATCTTCAGGAGGTGTTTTTCCCTCACCATCAAGGCACATCGCATGGTTGTATTCATAATCATCAACAAACTTTTCCACTACGATATGATGCTCCCATCCGTCTCCGAAATCGTAAATGTACACAATATCAGCTGGTAAGTAGTCAGCAAGAATTTCATTTGTCTCCATTTTTTGCGGGGCTCCCACATCATAACGCAACGCTTCTTCTGTACATACGAGATTAACCGTTGAATTTCGATTTTGCTTCTGCACTGTTTTTGTGATTGCTGTTGGCTGGCTTTTGAAAATTTGAAATTCATGGAGATGATAATCGCTCCAGTCAAACACCTTTTGAAGGACACTATGTAGTTCCGAAAAAGAAATCTTTCGTGGAACAACGACTCGCCTCCACACTTTATGATTTTCTAAATTCAATGTCACATGTAACACAACAGCTTGTCCGTCAAAAATAGGAACACCTACAAGCTCTTTTAAATCGCTAGCTATACAGTTCTTTGTATGGATCAATGAAGTCCTTCCCATCCCCTGCTAACACACGACTCGCCTTTTTACCAACTGCAGGTTGTACAATAGTATTTGGAATAAGTAACTGCTCAAAATAGCCTGCATATTCACATGCTTTATTTAATCTTGCAACCGACTTTCGATCTTTTGTTGTTGTAAACGTGATTTCTGTTGAGCGAGAAAGATACTCTTCAATGACTTCTTTTTTTATGCTTTCTCCAAGCCAAGTTTCTCGAATCGCTTGAACAATGAATTCCCCAATTTTCGATAAGTCTTTTGCTTTTAAACCATGTAACACAATGACATAGCGGTTGCTATCATTCATGAGAACTACCGTTTTTTTTTCTTGCCATCGTAACTAGATTGGCATGCCACGAAAGCAATGGCTGCTGTTGTTCTTCCTCTGTGACAGGGGTTGGCTTTATTTTTAATTCAGTTAATAGTTTTTTTGTACATTGAATGAGCAAATCCCTAACCTCCAATTATCGTATCGGACATATATTCCGCTATTTTACTAAAATCGTGCCATTTCACGATCGTAACGGACACCTGTTCCGTTATACCCGTTATTTAAGCTTAAAATCATTGAAAATCACATTTTTTCGCGAATTAACGGAACTGATGTCCGATAAAATTCTGAATCAGGCCTTTTTTAGCCTAATAACGGAACAGGTGTCCGCTAACACACAACCCATTCGCCAAATTCGCATTGTTACAACGCTAATTCTATCAGTTGCTCATTGACGCTAGTAATATTAAATCTTCTTACCTTTCCTCTTGGGTCCAGCAACAACTCTATAGAACAATCCATTGGAGACCCGCCTTTTCCTCCGGTGCAAGTTGGGTAGTTCACATCATAATCATCTATCCAATTCTCAACAGTAATATGAACCTTCCATGTTGTTTTATCGGCATAATAATGATAAAGCATATCACCGCCGACTAAGCAATCAGACAATCTAACTTCTCTTTCTTCATCTACTCCAGAAACAACAGACTCTTCGTTTCCATCACTTGATTTTCGCTTAAACTCATGCTTATAAAAATTTTCCCAACTAAACAATATTTGGATGACTTTATGTAATGTTCTTAGCGTCATTTTTTCAGGAACGACTACAGTTCTCGAAATCGCAGCCTGTCCCTTCTGCATCGTCAACTGAAGGGTCACGGCTTCTTGATTGAAGATTGAATGCTCCACTAATTCTTCCAAATCAGCATATAATTCTTCATTTGGATAGATGAATTCACCATCTTCATGTTCGACACCATACTGATTCACTGCTTGGGTGATTTCAGTTTGGTGAATTGACGGGGCTATCATCTGCCTGTCACCAAATTGAGCCTTTGCATAATGACAAGCATTTGTTAGCATGATATCCTCCTTTTCATCATGTATCGGAGCAAGTTGAATATTTTTTGTTTTTGAAAAATAAGCTTCGATGACTTCTTTTCTAATATTTTCTTCAAAAAATGCTTTCTGAATCGCATCTGTTATTGTATTGTTGAAAGAATTCAATTGTTTCGCTTTAACCCCATAAAGTACAATGACATAGTGATTACTTTCATTCACTAAAATGATCGTGTTTCTCCGCTCGATTTTTACTAAAGTAGCTCGCCAAGTAAACAACGGATGTTCCTCTTCTACGATAACTTGTTCCTCTGGTTCTTTTAATTGTGATAATAGTTTTGTTGCGCAATGAATGAGCATCTCGGTCTCTCCCCTACCCGTTCGGACATATATTCCGCTATTTTACTAAAATCGTGCCATTTCACGATCGTAACGGACACCTGTTCCGTTATACCCGTTATTTAAGCTAAAAATCATTGAAAATCACATTTTTTCGTGAATTAACGGAACTGATGTCCGATAACATTCTGAATCGGGCCTTTTTTAGCCTAATAACGGAACAGGTGTCCGCTAGCCCCAATCCTATACCATGTCATGATACAACAATTCACACTATTTTTCCCCTAGTATTCTTACTTCCCCGTTGCAGCCTTCTTGTTTTCAAGCCTCATCATGATTAAAAACACCACCAAAACAGCAACCATCTTAGCCCCACTAAGCATAATCTTCGTATCCTCATGAAAGTCAGAGTGAGTAATAATAAATTCCGGCAAAAATAAAAGGGTTGGTAAAATCACCGCGATCCACGATTTACTCCATATTGAAATTCCAATAAAAACGATAATCGCAAGAGCAACCGCGATAAAACTTCCGACACTTCCGATCTGAACCGTCGGTGAGTCAATGCCCCGATTTAGAAAAATCAACGCCACAAACAAAACTAACGGAGTTCCCCCTACAACAAAAAACAAAAACCATTCTTTAACTTTTGCGACTTTTGTACTTGCGATATATTTAAATAGAAATAACGTAAGCAACATAGAAATCAAAAATACAACTGGATACCCAATAAGTTGAATGACTGAGTATTCAAGCTCACCGCGAATGGCATCCCCCATGACAATATAAGAAATGGCCCCTACAAAAACAATCGGGACAAATTTCAGCAGTCCCTTCACATCAATTGGCATTTCTCCTGCTAGTTCTTCCATATACTCTTTCGGTGTTTTGCCGATGATATCCTCCACACTTTTTCCATCTCGCTCAGCCTCTTGAAAATGATCTTCTAATTCACCAATGATCTCTTCAATCTCATTCTCATTTTTGCCACTTGAGATTAAATAAAGCCTTAAATTTTGTAAAAACTCACGACTTTCAACAGAGATTCCCATAATTACCCTTCCTCTCCTAATAATCGATTAACACTAGTTGCAATGTCACTCCACCGTTTTTTAAACTCTTCTAATTCTTCATGTCCTTTTTCGGTTAAAGAATAGTATTTTCGCTTTGGACCTCCAGAAGGAAGTTCTTTTTGACTTGTCGTGACAAGCCCTTCTTTTTTCATGCGTAATAATAAAGGGTAAATGCTTCCTTCGCTCACCATTGTAAAACCATAGGCATTTAATTTTTCCATCATTTCATAGCCATACGTTTCCCCTTTACCGATAATGGAAAGAAGGCACCCCTCTAATATTCCTTTTAAAATTTGACTTGAAGACATTGAGTTCGCTCCTTTGCAACAACTACCTTGTTTTGCAATATAGTGGCGTAAAAAAAGGAACCGCACTAACTATTTTGCAATACAAGTTAGTTACAGTTTAGCATAAGTATTCATAAGCTTCAAGCTAGTTTTTTTGTGTAAGGGTTTGTCCCTATTCCAATATGGTTATACAAAGTACAATCATCCAAGAATAAAGCCATAAGATACTATTCCTATCAAATGGAAAGAGTGTTGGCATGAACCGAAAAGTTAATCAGCCACTGTTTAATCGATGCCTATCTGGCAATGCTTTGTACGGATTCATGCAAAGCCATTGGTGGTGCCACAATTGTACAAGAGATTTTTCTGCTTAATCCCTTCACCTAGCTTCTTTCCCCGTTATAATCACAAGCGTGCTAAAAGAAATTAATCCATTGGGCACATGAATCAATAATTGGAAAAAGGAACATTTCCCTCCCAAACGAATCCTACTCATCCCCACAAGTAATTATCCTTCAAAAATTTCACTTTTCACTCATAGTCTCGCCATCAAACAAAAAGCCGCACATCCAATAGTAACCACTCAATCAGTTATTTTAAAAAAGGAAATTAGTTGCAAATGAGAATGTCGTACAAAGCAAAATTATGAAACTGTTAAATGGCCGCGACCGTGAGAATTTCTTCGTGGTTCACGAAACTCCTATGCAGCCACCATTCTGAGTTTCTGTTTATCAATGCTGTAGCCGATGCCAAGTTGCTAAAACACCCAGTATTTCTTGAAAGTGTTTTGTGAAAAAACGTAAAAGGTTAGTAAACAAAGTAATATTTTACCAAAATAAGTTACCGTGTTACAATTATGTTACAAAGGGGGAATAAATGAACCATGAAAAAAGTAGCTTGGATTTCGATAGTAATAGTAGTATTTCTATTGGCTGGTTGTTTTAAAGACGATGCAAGTAACCATGTGGATTCTGAAAACCTAGAAAATACGATTGGTGAAGAGGTTGATAATGAAGAAGTAATTGATATTCAACTTGATGAAGAAGACGAAAAGTTTGAAGACAATATTCATGAAGAGACTGAAGGTATGAACAAGGAATCTGAAGAGGCTAACGAAACGTTAACAGAAGAGGTCGTAACTACGGGTGAAAATAATTCCAAAGTACAAGATCGAAAAAAGGAGATTATGAGTAACTTGGCTGAACAGGTTTCAAATGGTGTTCTTGGAGATTGTAAATATGGATTGAGTCAAGGTCTAACAGGCAATGACATTATTGATAAAATGGGCAAGCCAGATAAAGAAAATTTCCTTGATGGTGGGTATTTGTTAAAGTATAATCAATGTTTCTACCATACTCCTGCAATAGAATTATTAGAAGGAGAGCTAACTGCAATTAGTTGGACAGTTAGAGAAATATCCTCTATCACTCGCGATGATATTATCAATAGTCTTGGGGAACCTAAGCTTGAGGAAGAAAGCATTCTAGACGCAAATGTTATAATGTATTACGAGATCGATGATTATAAGTTCTCTGTCTATTTCCCCTTGGATTCAGAAGAAGTTTCATATTTTCTAATTAAAAATTTATATGGTACTGAGAGTTGAAAAGGAGCATAGACAACCCTTTGGAAAGTACCATATGATGTAGTGAAAAAGACTGATGAAGTTATCGTATAAGCCATAAAATCTAACAACTAAAAAGTGGTCTTTACATGCAAGGTAATGCAAACGTATCGGACATACATTCCTCTATTTTGCCAAAAACAACCTATTTCCTAAAACTTACGGACATCTGTTCCGCTATTCAAGCTAAATTCATGAAAAATCACCATGATCTCGTGAATTAACGGAACTGATGTCCGTAAGAATTCTGAATCGGGCCATGTTTGGTCGAATAACGGAACTGATGTCCGATAACATGTCCACGCCCACACTTCCCGACAAACAACAAAAAAGCAGAGTCCCCTCTGCTTTTAGCCTATCCCCTCACCCAATCGACTGATACGTTCCCTCTCCCCGCACTGATTCATAACCGACAACATTCACAACAACCTCTTCCCCCACCTGATAGCTAGTAAATAAATCAGTGTGAACATTTACGAGCGTGTTCGCGACCTCAACAGTATAGTGGATTTCTTTTCCTTGAAACATAACATTTCGCACAATTCCACGTATACCGTCACATTCACCACCACTATCCTTTTCCAACCTAAACTGCTCCGGCCGAACAGGGAAAAATCCATTCGATTTAATATCAGCTGAAACATCATCATTTGTCCAAACCACTGATTCATCTTCAAATGGCTTAAACACATTCCCAAGCCATGTGCCTGAAATTAAATTCGCCTTTCCAACAAATGTTGCGACAAATGGGGTTTCTGGGTTGGCATACACTTGCTTCGGTGTGCCGACTTGTTCGATTTTTCCATCTTTCATTACGACAACTTTATCTGCCATTGCTAACGCTTCGCCTTGGTCATGTGTCACGTATACAATCGATGTGTTCATCATTCTGTGGATTGTCTGGATTTCTTTGCGTAAATCCATTCGGAGTTCGGCATCCAAACTGCTTAATGGTTCATCCATGAGCAAAAGCGCTGGTTGAGGGGCAAGCGCTCGAGCAATAGCGACCCGCTGCTTTTGTCCTCCTGATAGTTCATTCGGCATGCGCTCTCCGTAGTCTTGTAGCCCAACAACCGCAAGCATTTCATCCACTCGCTCTTTGCTGTTTGCCTTAATGGCTGCTGGTGTAAAGCGATGATGACGAAGCGGAAAAAGAACTTGCTCCTTCACTTTTAAATGGGGCCACAGCGCAAACGATTGAAACACCATGCCGATGTTTCGTTTTTCTGGCGGAATCGTCTGTTGTACTGAAGCTACACAACTATCATTCATAATAATTTCACCACTACTTGGCGTTTCAAAGCCTGCGAGCAAGCGAAGCAATGTTGTTTTCCCGCAACCAGAAGGTCCTAAAATCGCGACAAAGCTACCGTCGTCTATCGTTAAATCAACAGCGGATAACGCCGTTGTTTTGCCAAAATGCTTGGATACATTTGAGATTATTGCACTCATTCTTAGACCACCTTTCTTTGATACACCTTTTGTAACCCAAAAAGAATAACGGTTAAGAGAAGCATCGTTAACACAACAAGACTTGAAAACGCCGTTGAATACGTTGTATAACCGGCTTGTTGGAAGTTAAAAATCATTAAGCCGATCGTCTCAGAACCACTTGACCAAAGAAGAGCCGATACGGTGAGCTCGGTTAATGTAGTAAGCATGACAAGAAAGGCGCCACTTAATAAGCCAGGTAATAAAAGTGGCAACATAATAAAGCGCCACTTCCCTAGAAAGCCAGCCCCTGACACATGGGCAGCCTCCTCCATCGCTGGGCCAATTTGCGACATCGCGGTGAGACTGCCGCGAACTTGTAAAATCATAAATCTTGTTACATACGCAATAAACAAAATCCAAATGCTCCCGTAAATACCGGGGTTCCAACCAGGAATCGGCTGCATCCACGCTAATATCATCGCAAGCGCAAGCACCATACCTGGGAGCGCGTAAGGAAGACTTACCATTAACTCGATAACCTTCCCAGCCACCGTTTGTTTGCGGAGGCGATAATATGCAATTGCTGTTCCCGCTACGATACAAATGATACTTGTACCGATTGCTAGCTTTACGCTGTTCATGACAGCCCCTTTTACTTTATCATGTTCAAACATGACAAACTGATAATGGTTGAATGTCAGGTTTTCAAGCGCAAACGGAAGTCCGTACGCTTTAATAAGTGAAGTCGCGACCATCGAAAACATCGGAACGATACTAATGATAAGTAAAAAGCTCCACAACCCAATTTCAAAAGGAAGACGAAACCTTCCTAACGAAAATCTAGGTTTATTATCAATTTCACTGTTTTCTCCTTCTTTAGACCTTCGCAACAAAAGCCACTGAAATAATGTTCCGAGCAAGGCAATAATTCCTAACAAAACAGAGAAGGTAGCCGCTCTTGCAAATGCACTTGGACCAAATCCAACTACCTCTTGGTAAATCGCTGTACTTAACACTGTAATATTTGCGGGAATCCCGAGAAAAGCCGGAATGCCAAAGTTATCTAAATTCGCTAAAAAAGCTAAAAGCCCACCACTCGCAATCCCTGGTAAGGAAAGGGGGAGCGTCACTTTTACAAACGTTGTCCAAGCACTGCCACCAGAAGAACGAACCGCCCACTCTAGTTCCCTCGGAATCCGCCTTAGTACACTCATCGTCAATAAGAAAACGAGCGGATAATGAGATAATCCGAGAATCAGGATCATGCCGGCATGACTGTATATATTAAAAGGCTCGACCGACCATGGTAACAAGGCCAATGTTCTCGAAACAATACCGTTGTTACTTAAAAATTGTGTCCATGATAATGTAATAATATAGGACGGAATAATAAAAGGTAACAACACAAATACTTGAAGCCATTTTTTCGCACGAATATCACTATACGCGACAAACCAAGCTAACAAAACCCCTAAGCCCACTGCGATAACAGTTGAACCGGCAACGATAATCGCTGTATTTGATAGTACTTTCCATGTACGGGCTTCTTGTAAAACAGTCGTATAATTCGTGAGTAAATGTCCGTCTTCCACCGAAAAGCTTAACGAAAGCAGACGGAGGATCGGCCATAAAAATAACCATGCAATGACAAGAAGGGAAACGACTAACACGACTCGTTTCCCTTTTTTTGTCGTGAGAGAGAAAGATGACCGTAACGGAACTCTTTCTGTGATTGGCTCAGCCATATTTACTCTCCCCCTCTCTTATTCTCCGAAAATCTCAACAAATTTTTGCTTATCCTCTTCACGTGTTTCTAGAAGCTCTTTCACGTCATGGGAAATGACCTTCATTTCATCGATTCCTTTTAGCCCTTCTGGAGCTGCAATCCCTTCACGAATCGGTGTGTAGCCAAGACTTGCTGCTAACTGTTGACCTTTCTCCGATAATACAAAATCAACGAAAGCTTGTGCTGCTGGCTCATTGGCGGTATTGCTCATAATCCCGATTGGCTCTGTAATGACAGGCACTCCTTCTTCAGGATATATTAAATCGATTGGTGACCCTTCTGCTTTTGCTCGCGCTACGATAAAATCAACAACGACACCATATGATTGCTCTCCACCTGCTACTGCTTGTAATACAGCCCCATTTCCTTGCACGACGCTTGCATCATTTCCACGTAATTTCTCATAAAAATCCCAACCAAAATCTGCTTGGCGTGTGAGAACACCGACATTATAAGCGGCTGCCCCTGAATAAAGCGGACTTGGCATAATTGACTTTCCTTTGGCTACATCTTCTGTTAGAACACTCCAAGAACTAGGCGCTTCTGTTACATCGTTCGTATTAATTGCAAGAATGGTCGCCATAACCTTTGTGCCTGTATACATTTTTTCTTCATCAACAAAATCACTTGGGATAGAAGCATGCTCAGCAGATTCGTAAGGTAAGAGCATCCCTTGCTCTTTCAACGTTTCAAATGTCACCGCATCAGCGACTAATAACACATCCGCTTGAATATCCCCCGCTTGCTTTTCCGCTAATAGTTTACTAATGACTTCCTCTGTTCCCGAACGGAATACGTCCACTTCAACATCAGGATGAACTTCATTAAACGCCTTTACTAATTCGGCTGCATCCCCTTCAGGCTGAGACGTATAAAAGCTAAGTTTTCCTGAAACAGAAACTCCTTCTTCGTCATTGTCTACAGTTTCCGTTTCAACGTCGGTTTGTGCCGGAGCGACTTCTTCCACATCTTTTGACGCCTCATCACTTCCACAAGCTGCTAACATAAACATGGACAAAACGATCGCAAACATTATTTTTTTCATAACATGGTTCCTCCCTAATTATGTACGAGTATATTTTTTAAAAATCTTTCAAACTTGCGGATATGCTTTTTCTGACTTACTTTTCCTTCAAGTGGTGTGACCGTTACATGGCCCTCTTTTAACTTTGCAAAATCACCTTCCTCATGAAACTGTGAAAGCTCTCGCAAGCTATCTTTCACCCAATAATAGACTTGTCCATACGGGTCATTCAGACCGACATATTGATATCGACTTACTGTCAAATCAAGTGGTGTGACTGCAATTCCTGCACAATCCTCTTTCGTTACATAAGGAAGATTAATATTGACAAAAAGGCCAGGTGGAATCTGGTTCGTAAGCAATGGCTCAACTACGTCATAGAACAATCTTTTTGGTTCTTTAAATGAAATGTCCTTTAGACTTAAACGGTCAATAGAAACGGCTATAGCTGGAATTTGATACAACGCTGCTTCAGCCGCAGCCGCCATCGTTCCAGAATAAAAAACATCACGGCCTAGAGTAGGACCTATGTTCATCCCTGAAATAACAATGTCCGGCTTTTCTTTTACAAGCACTTCAATTCCGAGTTTGACGCAATCTGCCGGCGTTCCGTTAACAGCCCATGCTTGAACATTGGCTCCAAACAATGTCACGGACGTCACCTTTAAAGGCTCTCGTAATGTAATGGCATGACTGATTGCACTTCTTTCTTGATCTGGACAAACAACATAGGTTTGACCAAAATGTTGAAGAACCTCAACTACCGCGGCGACACCTGGAGCAAAAATCCCCTCATTATTCGTAACAAGAAATTTCAATGTTTCCTCTCCTCTACGATTGCATAAGCTCGACTGGTGTACACTCTTCTATTTGAACGTGGACTATGCATATGTAGGTCGATTTTACTCATCTTTCACCTCCACAAAGCAGTTCTTTCCTCCCTTATAAGGGTACAAGAAAAATATCAAGCTACTATAAAGCTTGGTTTTTGAATTTGTAAATAAATTATGAAGTTGACCATTGTTAATTTATTGTTAAATCACAATACATTTTTTTGAAATACAGTCAGGACATGACTTTCAACTAAAGGTTAGAATTTTCTGATATATTCATCGTGTAAAAATTTCACTTTTGCTTAATATTTCTGCTTTTCTCTCTAAGAACAACTTCATACACTCCGATTTCTTGTTGACTTTTATTGAAGTTTGATATAAATTAAAAAGAAATTTATCGGCTAAAACAAAGGTAGTTCTTAAAACAACTTTGTCCAAGTTAGTTTAAGTAAAACCGACAATTCCCAAAATACAATGAGTTTATATCTTCATTGTATTTTGAAGTTGTCGGTTTTTTTTATGAAATGAAACAAACGATATAAACCGTTTCTTATCGCTTGTTTACAGTTGATTTTCATTATGATTCGTAGTCTATTTGATTAGTACAGTTAAACAACGGGAAAAATAATTAGCACTACCTAATATACAATTATCAACAAAGAGGAGTGGAGAGATGGAGTTTTTATTTGATTTCTTGAAGGGTATTCTCGTGCAGTTTCAATCCCCGACACTTGGGTTTCTAATAGGCGGCATGGTCATTGCTGCCCTTGGCAGTAATTTAAAAATACCAAATGCAATTTACCAGTTTATTGTATTTATGCTTTTAATGAAAATTGGACTTAGGGGCGGTATAGAAATTCGTGGGGCCGATCTGAACGCCATGCTCCTACCTGCTGTTTCAACTGTTGTTATTGGTATAGTGATTGTCCTCGCAGGAAGTTTTATTTTTTCTCTCATGCCCGGTATTAAACGAGAAGACGGGATTGCCACAGCCGGAATCTTCGGTGCAGTGAGCGCCTCGACACTAGCAGCGGCTATGGTCATAATGGATGAAGGAGGCATTCTTTATGAAGCTTGGGTTCCGGCACTTTATCCGTTTATGGACATTCCTGCTCTTATTTTAGCGATTGTTCTCGCCAACATTCATCTAAAAAAACAAAATGAAGGCAAAGACAGTAAAGTGGATGTTTGGGGAATTGTGAAAGAAAGTTTACGTGGCTCTGCTTTGTCTGCCCTTCTTCTTGGACTTGCCCTTGGTTTATTCACTCATTCAGAAAGTGTATTAGAAAGTTTCTATGAACCGCTCTTCCGTGGATTTTTGTCTATCTTGTTATTAGTCATGGGAATGGAAGCTTATGCTCGCATTAATGAGCTACGAAGAGTAGCAGCCTTGTATGCGGTCTACGCAATTGTCGCTCCTATTATGCATGGTTTATTGGCTTTCGGTTTGGGCTATATTGCGCATATCACAGTTGGCTTTAGCCCAGGCGGTGTCATCCTGCTATCTGTCATGGCAGCTTCAAGCTCTGACATCTCTGGCCCGCCAACGTTGAGAGCAGCTGTTCCGTCAGCCAATCCATCGGCTTATATTGGTTCCTCCACTAGTGTAGGAACTCCTGTTGCTATCGCTATTTGCATCCCGCTCTTTATCGCGCTGGCGACAGTGGTCTTTAATTTATAATAAAGGAGATTTATTACTATGACTCTTCATAAAGCAAAAAAAGTAGTCATTATCACAGAGAAATTAATTTTAAAAGGCGTATGCCACATTATTGAGGAATGCGGAGGCACAGGCTATACGATTGTCGCAGCAGGGGGAAAAGGCAGTCGTAATGTTCGCTCAACCTCAGATCGTGCCTTGGTCATTGAAGATTTTGCAAATGTGAAAATTGAAGTTATTGTAAAATCAATAAATATAGCTGAAACCATTATGGAACAAGTAAATGCGAAATACTTTCAAAATTATTCAGGCATAACCTATGTGGAGGATGTCGAAATCCTCCGCAGCAAAAAGTTTAATCATGAGTAAAGAGACATGGTTCTTATTTGTGCAATCCATTTAGTTTTATGAAAGGAGATAACCAGAAATACATGCACCCATATATGAACAAAAAAGCAGCCTTATCTACTATGCATAGCAAGGAACAGGCGATAGCCGAACCATTTTTTGAATTATTACATGTTTCCATTACAGTACCGAAAAACTTGAATACAGATTTGCTAGGGACTTTTTCTGGTGAGGTAGAACGAGAAGATACGCCAATTGAAACCCTACGTAATAAAGCGAGGTTGGGGATGAAGGAACTTGGACTTCCTTTAGGAATTGCGAGCGAAGGAAGCTTCGGCCCTCATCCACATTTTCCTATGATTGCAGCAGGTCATGAAATGCTATTATGGATGGATGACGACTTAGGAATTGAAATAGTAGAGCAAGAAGTAAGCACTGATACTAATTTTAACGCAACCAAAGTTCATGCATGGCAAGAGCTTACCTCCTTTATGGAAAAGGTAAAGTTCCCTTCCCATGCATTAATTGTGAGGTCAAATACAGGTTTTGACCGAAATCATATTTTTAAAGGGTTAACAACTGAAGAAGAGGTAAAAGAAGCCATTCAAAAATGTACCTCGGCTTCTGAAGATGGGCTCGCACATGTTGAAACGGATATGCGAGCTCATATGAACCCAACACGGATGAAGGTCATCAATAATCTTGCAAGAAAATTGGCGTCTCGATTAGCACAATTATGCCCTAGTTGCTCGTGCCCAGGGTGGGGAAAGATTGACGTTATTCGTGGATTACCGTGTGAACTATGCGGACTAAAAACAAAACAAATTTCACACATCGTGTACGGGTGTCCTCGTTGTGAGATGAAAGAAGTAAAAATGCGTGAGGATGGGGTATTACGAGCTTCTTCAACTTATTGTGATTGGTGTAATCCGTAATATTTTTTAGGAATATCATGTCAACTAGGTCCTTGAGGAGTTCCTTTGCCATGTTTGCAAAAGTTCTCCTTCATTTTCTATGACACCTTATTCGTATACCGACACTTCGGATAATTACTACACCCTAAAAACGAACCAAACTCTCCACTTCTCACCGACAGTTGTCCTCCACATTTCGGACAAATATTATCATGGACCTCTTGCTTTCGTTCGTTAGCTCGATTATTCTTTATCACTTCAACATGCTTACGTTTCACTTGTCGTTTTTCTTGTTTATCCGTAATCACGACTTGTTCTAATGCCTTATCAATAGCCCGCAATTCTAAACCAGAAATACTTTGGGCATTTCTTTGTTTGATTTCACTGAGTAATTGAGGAAACTGGATGACGACTGCTGATGTAAAAGACATATCAAATTTAAACGTGGAATTCGTTGAAAACACAATAATCGAATGAAAATAACCCTTATCTTCTTTATCCAAATATGTTTTTAACGCTTCGACATGAGCTCTATTTTGCCAGATTGGATTAAACAGCTTTTCTTTACGCTTATAGATGACTTGTGTCCAATATTTTTGGTTTTCTTTTCCGAAAATCCAACCTTCATAATGCTTTGTTTCAATGACAAAGATTCCAAATGGTGATGTCACGACATGGTCTATTTGTGTTGTTCCACCTTTATCGTTTGGAATATACAAGTCATGATAAATCGTGTAGTTTGTCCCGAGTTGGCTTAAGATTCGATTCACATATGCTTCACCAACCGCCCCTTTTATTTGTGGAAATTTCAACTTGAATATGACCATTCCAACAAGTAAAGCGACGATGAACAAATACGGTGCTAACAATAATAATGGTGGTAAAACGATGAGACAGGTAATTATAATGATGACGACTTTTTTATTCATATGTATGTGCTCCTCAAAAAAATAAGATATCGAACGATAAAATACAGCAACACTTTTTATTGAAAATTCAGATAAATAAATCCAAAAAGTAAACCACTATGCCCCAATACAAATCAGAGACATAGTGTATGACAATTAAGAAAGAATTATTTCCTTTTGATTATCAAACTCTTCTCTAGTAATTAATCCCGCATCTAACAATTCTTTTAATTTATATAACTGGTCGATATGGCTAGAATTCGGCTGCTCTTTACTTACATACATTTCCTCTTCTAGTTCTACTTCATCAATCTCACTGTATTCACCATCAACAACAATCGTTTCATCGTAAATTTCTTTCATATCTTTTTCATATTGTTGTTCATTATACTCAGGTGATGAGGAGTCAGATAATGTTTTTCTTAATCTTTCACCCATTGTTCTCATCATTGTAAATGTTAACCCACCAGATACGACCCCACCAAGTAAAGGTACGGCTTTTGATACTCCTTTAGCATATGTTGTCTTTGTCACTTTAAATCCAATATAAGCTGCCACTTTCTTAATGATTGGATAATACACGGTTTTTGTTAGTGCCTTTTGTGGTATTTTTTTCAGGAGTTGCTTGGACATATTGGCAGCAATCACTCGTAATGTGGCTGCTGAACCACCGACACCGTACATTACGCCTAAAAATATCGTAAGTTCACCAATGATTTTACTATCATTAGCGGCTTCACCTTCCCATAAATCTTGGAACCCATACAAATAAGCTTGCTCTTGTGCCAGACGTAAGCTCATTCCAAAAAACTGCAACGTATCCGCGGGAACGGTTACCTTCATCGCGGCGACCCCTGGGATGCCGCTTACAAATGATGCTGCTGAAGATTGGCTTGTTCTCGTTACATTAATTCGTTTAGCAACCTTATCTAATACATGAAGAGGAAAACCGGCTTCAATTGGTGTTGTTTCTACCGCTTTTTGGAGTTGGTCAGTGCTTTCAGCATATTTTGCAAGCGTACTATATAGGAACTCTTTTCGATCTACTTTCACACCAGGAATTTTAATAACACTATGGATGATCGTTTCAAATACTTTCCCAGGCTCTTTTTGCTTTTCGTTAGTCAATGTGATCACCTTATTCATTTATATTTAGTACACCTACAATACTATCACAAATAAATAGGACTTAACACCTAGTTTATCAACTTTCTATCCATAGTAAATAAGCCCGCCAAGCCAATACTTAGCGGGCATTCTTAAATCGGATCATCTTCCTTACTAACTGACATACACCAACTCCAACTAACGCACCAGCACTATCAATGAGAACATCTGTGAATTCTCCACTTCTGCCTGGAACAAACAACTGATGAACTTCATCTGTTATTGCATAAATAACACAAATGACAAGAGTTAACCAAATCCGCTTAACTCCAGTAGTATTGCTTTTTGTTAATGCATGAAAAACGAGTATCCCAAGGATCATATAAGCAAAAAAGTGAGCCCCTTTTCGAATGAGGAAATGAAGAACACTTTCATCAAAAGGAAGTTGTGGAATTACCAATGCAACAGCTTGCTTCATGATTTCCATGATACCTGTGCTTAGTTCAGCTGACTCTGTTGCTGGTTGGTGGGACAGGTAAAAAATGAGTGCCATCCAGAGGATGACACCTAGCCATGGAAATAATTTGTTTTGTTTCATCAATGTTTTACATCCTTATCCATTAACAACAAATCGAATTAATCTCGACTAAACAAATCACGAGTATAGACTTTTTCTTGCACTTCTTTCAGTTCTTCCTCTAGGCGATTTGCCACAATAACATCACTAATTTTAGTAAACTCTTCAAAGTCATTAATTACTTTAGAGTTATAAAACTCGTCGTCTTGTAAAGCTGGCTCGTAGACGACAACTTCGACACCTTTTGCTTTGATTCGTTTCATGACGCCTTGAATCGCAGATTGTCTAAAGTTATCCGAGTCTGTTTTCATTGTTAAGCGATAAATACCAACGACCTTTGGATTACGTTGTAAAATCATATCCGCCACATGATCTTTTCTCGTGCGGTTTGCATCTACAATGGCCGCCATAATGTTGTTTGGCACATCACTATAGTTCGCTAATAATTGTTTTGTATCTTTTGGTAAGCAGTATCCACCATAACCAAACGAAGGGTTATTGTAATGACCACCAATACGAGGATCAAGACCAACACCGTCAATAATTTGTTTTGAGTCTAAGCCTCTTACTTCCGCATAAGAATCAAGCTCATTAAAGAATGCGACTCTCATCGCTAAGTACGTATTCGCAAATAGCTTAATCGCTTCGGCTTCTGTAGAATTCGTGAATAAAATCGGCACATCTTCCTTAATCGCACCTTGAGCTAAAAGATCCGCAAATACTTCAGCACGCTCTGACTGTTCCCCAACAATAATACGAGATGGGTATAAGTTATCATATAACGCTTTTCCTTCTCGTAAAAACTCTGGAGAGAAAATGATATTTTCCGTATTGAATTTTTCCCTTACTTCTGCTGTATACCCAACTGGAACCGTCGACTTTATGACCATAACAGCAGCGGGATTAATCGAAAGAACATTTTTTATAACCGTTTCAACTGTATTTGTATTAAAATAATTTTTCTCTGGATCATAGTTCGTCGGTGTTGAGATAATAACGTAATCCGCATCTTTTAACGCGACATCGTTATCTGTAGTTGCCGTTAAATTTAATTCTTTTGTTGCAAGATATTCTTCGATTTCATGGTCGATAATCGGAGACTTTTTATTGTTAATCATATCGACTTTTTCTTGGATGATATCAAGAGCGATTACTTCGTTGTGTTGAGCAAGTAATATTGCGTTTGATAAACCGACATAGCCTGTTCCTGCAATTGTAATTTTCATGTAGTACACCTTCTCCTATCATACTTGATTAATGATGATTTCCTAATTGTATAATTTGATTTTACATATGTATTTTTAATGCTAACCATTTTTCCAGTGCTTTATAAAAAATCAACACTTAATTATAACATATAGAACAAAAAAGTGGTAAAATCGAGAGTCAATACTGTTTAATGTTATAGGAAGACTTTTGAATTATATTTCCATGCCGAATAGAGAAGTCATTGTTCCTCTAATAAAAAGACCCCAAGAGTCGAGATAGATAAAAAATCTATATATTGAATTATATCTATTTTGATACACTAGATATTGTATCTGATTCGTCTTTTTTATCTTTATATAATGATGTTTTTGCAATATTGAACACTATGCGTGGTAGATATATTTATAAAATAAGGCAAACAAAAAAGCCCCATCACCGGTTAAAGTGATGAGACATTTCAGTTAAGTTTCTTCCAAATAAAATTATCACTTACTTCGTAACTAGTTTACTTAATTTCTTTTGCGATTCTTCTTTTTTCTTGAATAGATCTTTGATATCTTCAAGAGTTATGTTGTTTTCTTCGCTCAATTCATTTATAACAACCAATCCCCATTTTTTCCTTTGAGATTCCTCTTCGTTTATGGTCCATGACTTACTTGAGACTTCACTATTATATGTCTTCTTAAGAGTTATCAGTAAAACAGAATAAATTGTTAGTACAACACGAACATACTCACTATCATGATTTACTGTTACTGATTCACCTTTTCCATTTTCCGTTCTAGACTTGTCCAAGTTAATAAAGCACTCGGAGTTTTCCGAAATTTTCAAGGTTAAAGATAAGTTCGGTAGTTTAAATGTAAATCCAGCTTCATATACACTTTGATTACTACCCAATCCTGATAAAGCAGGTAAAGACCCTAAGATATTTGTCCCAATACTAGTACTGTCATACTCTTCCTGGACTGTAGAATGTGCCACTGCTGAAACATCAAATAGCTTCAACTTATAATCTTTTTTATCATCATATTTAAATTCATTACCTATTTTTGAAAGTAGCCAGTAGAAGAACTTACTATCAAATTTAAATTGCTTTACGTCTTTATAATTTACTTTCTTCCACTCTTCTTTTTTGTTTTCTTGCCTTCCTTGTCCAAAAAGAACTGACCGAACTCTCCCTGCTTCACTTTGGGAGACTTCGACAACTGTATAAACTTTCCCACTTAACTCAAAAAACACTGCCTCACAAGAACGATTGAAGACTCTTAAATGCCTAGGAACAATAATGTCCTTAGATCCACTATTTTCTATTATCGCCCTATTCTTGCTTTCAGCTTTTTCATAATACCCTATTGCATGGATATATTTTATTTTGTTATTAGCTATAGTTACTTCTTTTATTTTAAAAGTATCTTCACCGTTCCCAGGGTGCCACCCATTCTGTAGTGTTTTCTCTAAGTCGTGTAGATCTTTTCTTTCTTTCAAGTAATCTATCGGCAAGTTATATTTCAACTGTAAATTTTTAACAATGTCTTCAAGGGTTAAATCCTTATCCAATTCCCAAACAGACAATCTCCACTCTTTATCTCTTCTTCTACTTTTACCCACAAAAATCACACCTTTTACTTTTTGAAAAATTTTATTTCATGCTTACTTGTACTAAAATCTATTAGTAAGTGTAATAATTTCATTGGTTTTGCATTAACTGTAAGAACAGGTTGTACTACAGAGGACAAATTAGAAGGGATTGTTATATCCTCATGTTCTGTCACTGAATAAAGATAAGTCTTTTCAATTGATAATTTTCCTACCTGATTACTTAGTTGACTGATTATATTTGAAAGGTCAATGGAAAAACCATTCTCAGTATTTGCTACTTCTTCAATTTGATGTCGATCATGGGCTTGTAATAACATACCCTTAGGAACAGGATCTACCGCTAGACGTACATCAGCCCTTTTAACTCTCCACATTAATAGCCACCACCAAATACTTACCTTCCTACTAACTATTAATTCTAGTTTAACAGTTTTTAGGCTTTGGTCAGTCTTTGATTCTCCATCTACTTGAACCATTAAAGTCTGGTCTATTCCATTTCCCAAATTATTGGTTTGTTTTACTTCTATTTTAATTGGTCGCAAAATCCAGGTAAACCATCCTAGCATCAAGTACAGTATATACGTTACAACAACAAATAATATTTCCTTTTCTTTATCCTGATACCAAGTTGAGTCACTCCATAGCCTAAAAACAAAGTAAAGAGCAATAAATTGAATAGTTTGCATGAAGAAAACATTTTTCAACAAAAAAATTCCCTCCTTATAAATATTCCGAGGAAGGAAATTTTTTTAAACCTGCTATTAGCGAAAGTGGAGACTTCGCAATAATATCTGGAATTTCAGTTGTTTCACCTAAAACCTCAGCTACTGCATGTTTTGTCATTCTATAACTTTTCCCTTCATATATAAACGATATAGAAAAAATATCAACGTGGTCTTCCCTTACTTCTTTTATTAACTTAAATAAAACGTCATAGGCCTCTTCTTCTATAGCCTCTGCTATCTCCTCTTCTAAATCAAATTCAATTTCACTGGTGAATTCAATTTTTTGGATAGTAACTTTTAGCTGTTTAGCCTTTTTTATAAATAAATCAAAATGATTTTGAATTATCTCAAATGGTCTTAATTTTAAACTCTTTACAATTGACTTTCTACTAGGTAAATCCACAAATGTATTGGAAAATATTCCTACCACAGGAAGGGATTCAAATGTGAAAAGACCTTCACTATAGTTAGCGAAATCTTCATGAAAATTAGTTATCCTCTCATATAGATAAACAACATGTATTTGCATTTTATCCCCTCCCTTAAATACCTATTACTATTCATTATATACCAAACCTCTTTTTTATTACGACATTTTTAAAAATTTACCATAAAATTTATTAATAAAAGGTGTTTATATTATGAAGAAAACCCACCAAGCAGCAATACCGTAAACTACGTACGCTAACTCGGTGGGTTGCTTAATTACACCTATTTACTTTTTCTTCTTTTTACGAGGCTTCCCTTTCTTCTTCAACCGCCATGCCATCGTTTCGTTCCCGGTAGCCGTCAGCTGCATGCCAAACTTGAAGTCGTAGACAATCCTTCCATCAGGATGAATGGTTCCTTTCTCGACGATCTTACTGAAAATATCCGGTCGAAATTCTATTCTTTGCTTGTCTGGATTAAAGTCTTGGAGCTCTTCCAACTCTTCGAAAAACCAATCCATATCCTTTTGCACCTGATTACTTTGCTGTGCTTGATCTTCAAAGTCATATAACTGATTTTGTAAGGCGACGATTTGGTCTGTTATACCCTTTATTTGGGCGGGGTCGCCCCCATTTACTTCTCCATCTTCTACTGCTTGGTAAAGTTTTTGATGGAGTTGCTGCATTTCTTCTTCAACTTGTTTTATTTTCTTTTGTTCAGTTTCATTAGGGATTAGTTTTTCAAATGCTTGCTTCACCTCTGTTTTGAAACCATCATCCTTTTTCATTTCCTGCAAGAGTGCCATGAAAGTATGTTCAATTGATATTTCCCTAAATCCCCGGACTTCACACGTTTCTTCGAGATACTTTTTCTCGGCAGTTCTACATCGCCAGTAATGAACCCCGCCTTTTGAACTCCTTACGTGAATAACTGGTGCTCCACATTCGGAACAATGAAATATGTTAAAAAATTCTTTGCGATCGTGTCGCCTTTTTTTACTTCCTTTTCTATTGTCACTCCGATTGTTCATAATCAATTGAGCGGCATCCCAATCCTCTCGACTCACAATTGCTGGATGAGGATCCCTTATTGTGTATTGAGGAAGTTCACCCCTGTTTTCAGTCATTTTTCCGGTTATCGTATCCGTGACATAATATCTTTGGTAAACAAAGTCTCCCCTTGATGCGAAAAAGATAAAAAATCAAAATCCAGATTTCCTTCCTATTCAAAACACTAAATACATTCTCTCATTTCTTCAATCGTTGACTTCCTTTTTGCTGCCCTTCTTAAGACCCCACATTTTGTGCAAAATCCGCCTTTAGCAATTGCCGATTGAACTCCTACATAAGATGTTTCAAATACATGCCGCTTATGGCATTTCCAGAGTAATGGTTTATGATTACTTTGATATTTTTCGGATAAACACTTACCCCCATGAGACTCCGCAAGTTTTTGCATACCATCAATTGTTTTCTTTTTATTACCTACACAACTAGGACACCACTGACCGTACCTAACTTTAGCTGGAGTAGTTTCCCATCTATGACCTTCTGAACATTCCCATTCTAGTTTGGTTCGGCTGTTCACATATTTTTTTGATAAACACTTTCCCCCACGTGAAAACGCTAGTAATTGCATTTCCTGAATGGTAAGTTTCTTGCTCCCCATTGGATTCACCCCATTAATACAGCTTGACCCCTCTATGCACCTTTGTTTTCCTTTAGCATCCAGTTCATTAATTGATTTCTATCTATCAACCTAACGTGATTTGAACTTGCTAATCTTTGAGCTTGCTCAGTAAAAAAGCTATTCGTAATTACCCAACATTCATCCGCTTTATAATGGCTTCTAGCTGAAGCTATTTCTTGTACCGCTTTTACTCCAACATTCTTCTTATATCTCTTTGCTTGGACGATAACTTTCTTACCCGTTGTTGATAAAATAAGGTCTGCCCCATAGTCTCCACTTGCTGACGTTAATTGTACATAATAACCTTTAGCTTTTAATAAAACCTGGAGATACTCTTCAAACTTCCTCCCTGACATTTTATCAACTTCTAAAATCCCTGACTTTCTCAACTTTTGTTCCCTCAGAATATTAACTACCATTGCAAATATTAGGAAACTGCCAAAAAACACTATTATCCCTAGTGTCAACATAGGGTCAGCTGTTAACATTGACCTAATTAAGTCTAACCCCATTTTAAAACCTTCAAAAAAACCGATATCCATATCTACCTACTCCTATTACTGTTTTTGACACTCTAAAATTACCGAATGTTGCCGGTATTGCCTGTCCAGAATTAGTCGAATATAATGTCCTTATGTAGTTCGGAATATTTCGACATTTATCATTCTGGAGAAAGGAAAAAGACATCTCCCAAAACGTGTAACTGCGCCAACAGTTATACAGGAGATGTCCCACAAAAAAGTATATGATTATTGTATCAGAATATCAGCTGATTGAAAACATACTTACTGGAGTTTTTAGTTAGGGGTGCAGAGAAAATCCCCTCTCCTTGTTGTGGAAAAAACATGTTGGTTAGAGGAACGACGAATCGAAAAGCCAAAAATCATACGGGACAAAG